>URZW01000012.1 GCA_900552555.1 uncultured Clostridium sp. | reverse complement strand
CAGAAGAATTATTTGAAAAAGTATGGAAAGAAAAATATTTAGAAAATAATAATACGGTAATGGTACATATAAGGAGAATACGAGAGAAATTAAATGAAGACACAAAAAAGCCAAAATTTATAAAAACAGTATGGGGAGTTGGATATAAAATTGAAAAATAAAGAATTGTTTAATGAAAAAATGAAATTGATAGGTAGTCTGATCCTTAGAATTATCATCTACTACATTGTAGCAGTAATTTTTTACATTGTAGTTTTAGATAATCTTTTAGGAAACTTTTTAGGAAATACTTTATATAGGTTTAATTATAACTTATATGAGTGGTGTGTTTATAATAAAGAACCTATTTTTTTATTTTATATGATAATTATTCTAGTAATTGCTTTATATCGATTTTTTTCTAAAAAAGTTGATAATATAGAAAAATTATATAAATCATTTGATAACATTTTAAATGAAGAAACTCAAAACATAGAATTACCAAATGAGATGACAAGATTTTCAGAAAAATTAAATAAAATTAAATATGAGTATATTTTAAGTACAAAAAGAGCAAAAGAAGCTGAACAAAAGAAAAATGATTTAATTATGTATATGGCACATGACTTAAAAACACCGCTTACGTCAGTAATAGGATATTTATCGTTATTAAATGAAGAACAAGAAATATCAAAAAAATTACAAAATAAGTATATAAAAATAGCACTTGATAAAGCATTAAGAGTTGAAGAACTTACTAATCAATTTTTTGAAATTACTAGATATAATTTGAATGATATACCTCTAAATAAAACAAATATTGATTTGGTAATGCTATTAGACCAATTAGTAGAAGAATTTTATCCAATGTTAGAAGAAAGAAATTTAAAATTAAATATAACTAAACCTAATATTTTAATGTATAATGCCGATGGAGATAAATTGGCAAGAGCTTTTGGAAATTTACTGAAAAATGCAATTAGCTATAGTTATGAAAATACTACTATTACAATAAATATGATAGAAAATGAAGAAAATATTGAAATTACATTTAAAAATAAGGGAGCTACAATTCCTGAATATAAACTGGAAAGAATATTTGATAAATTTTACAGAGCAGATGAATCAAGACAAACAAATAATGGTGGAGCAGGATTAGGACTTGCTATTACAAAAGAAATAATAGAATTACATAATGGAAAAATTTGTGTAAAAAGTAATGATGAATTTATAGAATTTCAAATTGAATTGAAAAAATAATATTATAAGGTGAAAAATAAATTATAGGCTGTTAGTTAGATTAGTTTGAAACATAACTAATCTTATTTTTTATAGAAATCTTACAAGAAATGTAAGATACATATTAAACAAAATATGATATAATGCTAATGGAGGTTAACAAAATGAAAAGAATACTAATAATTGAAGATGATGAAAAATTGCGATGCGAATTAGAAACATTTTTAAATAAAAATGGATTTGTTGCAACAAGTCTAAACAAGTTTGATAATGCAGTAGAAGATATACTTAATGAAAAAGCAGATTTATTATTACTAGATATAAATTTACCATATACAGATGGAGAATTTATCTGCAAAGAAATAAGAAAAACATCTAATGTGCCTATTATAATGGTAACTAGCAGAGATAATGAAATGGATGAATTACTTTCGTTAAATTATGGTGCAGATCAATATGTAACAAAACCATATAACATTCAAATACTTCTTGCCAAAATTGTCGGACTATTAAAAAGAAATCAAAATGCAGGAAATAATCCAGATAAAATAGACTGTGGGAGCTTTATATTAAATACAGCAGGAAGAATTATAGAAAAAGAAGATAAGAAAATAGAATTAACAAAAAATGAATATAAAATATTAGAATATTTAGTATTACATAGACAACAAGTAATATCAAGAGATGAAATAATGGACTACTTATGGGAAAGTGAAGAATTTGTCGATGATAATACTTTAAATGTTAATATTAAAAGACTAAGGACAAAACTAGAAGAACTAGGAATAATAAATCAAATTGAAACAAGAAGGGGACAAGGGTATATATTAAAATGAAGTTTGGAGAATTTATAAAAGAGAAAATATTATTGATTTTTTTAGTATTATTTATAATAGCAAGTTCGGAAATATTATTATTACCATATCCACAAATAGAAATATTTGTGAGGCTTTATATTGCAATATGTCCAGTAATAATTATAGGTATTGATATTGTTTTAGAATATAGAAAAAAGAGCAATTTTTATAATGAATTAAAAAATAATTTAGAAAAATTAGATACTAAGTATCTAATATCAGAAATAATAAACACTCCAGATTTTATTGAAGGTAAAATATTAAAAAACACTATACAAGAAACTGGAAAATCTATGCTAGAAAATGTAAATACTTATAAGAGATTACAAGAAGATTATAAGGAATATATAGAATTATGGATTCATGAAATAAAAATTCCTATTGCTACTAGCAAACTAATTATTGAAAATAATAAAAATGAAATAACTAAAAGTATTGATGAAGAACTAGATGAAATTGAAAATTATACAGAGCAAGCATTGTTTTATGCTAGAAGTAATACAGTAAATAAAGATTATGTTGTTACAAAATCAAATTTGCAAGAAATAGTAAATGGAGCAATTTTGAAAAATAAAAGTGCATTACTTTCAAGTAAGACAAGTATAGAATTACACGATTTAGAACGAGAAGTATATACAGATAGCAAATGGGCAGTTTTTATAATAAATCAAATTATACAAAATGCAATTAAGTATTCAAAAATTAAAGATAGAAAGATAGAAATATATGCTATTTCAAAAAGAGAAAATGTTGTTTTATATATAAAAGATAATGGAATTGGAATAAAAAAAGGAGAAATAACAAGAGTTTTTGAAAAAGGTTTTACAGGAGAAAATGGTAGAACAATAAACAAGAAATCTACTGGTATAGGGTTATATCTATGTAAGAAATTATGCGATAAATTAGGTTTAGGAATAGAATTAAATTCAGAAAAAGGTATAGGAACAGAAGTAAGAATTATATTCCCTAAAAGCAGTTTTATGAATTTGTAAGTCCATATTAGTTATGGGCTTTATTTTATAAATGAGAAATCTTACAAAAAATGTAATGTTATTGTAAGATAAATCGATGGCATCTATTTTAAAATGAATTTATAATGTAGATATACAAAGAATTGAAAGGAGTTTTTTAGATGGAAAATGTATTAGAGGTTAAAAACATAGAGAAATACTATGGAAACAAATCTAATTTAACAAAAGCAATAGACAATATTAGCTTTAATGTAAAAAATGGAGAGTTTGTAGGAATTATGGGAGCAAGTGGCTCTGGTAAAACTACACTTTTGAATTGTGTATCTACTATTGATAGAGTAACAGCAGGACATATCATTATAAACGGAGAAGATATTACAAAGCTTAAAGGAAATAAATTAAACAAATTTAGGAGAGAGGAACTAGGCTTTATATTCCAAGACTTTAATTTATTAGATACATTAACAATTTATGAAAATATAGCTTTAGCATTAACAATTCAAAAAGTAAATGCTACTGAAATTAACAATAGAGTTAACGAAATAGCAAAAAAATTAGATATTTTAGGAATAATGAACAAATATCCATATCAAGTATCTGGAGGACAAAAGCAAAGATGTGCAGCTGCAAGAGCAATAATAACAAATCCTAAAATAGTATTGGCAGATGAGCCAACAGGTGCATTAGATAGTAAATCAGCAAAACAACTATTGATGACATTTGATTACTTACATCAAAAATTAAATGCAACTATTTTAATGGTAACGCACGATGCTTTTACAGCAAGTTATGCAGATAGAATTATATTTATAAAAGACGGAAAAATCTTTAATGAATTAGTTAAAGGAAATGATACAAGAAAACAATTCTTTGAGAAGATAATTGAGGTGCAAACACTTCTTGGAGGTGATTTGAACGATGTTATTTAAGTTATCAATTAAAAATATGAAAAAGAGCTTTAAGGATTATGCTATATATTTTTTAACATTAGTGTTAGGAGTTGCAATATTCTATATGTTCAACTCATTAGATAGTCAAGAAGCAATGCTACAAGTATCTAGTTCAACAAGGGACATCATCAAACTTATGGTAAATATGCTTGGTTATGTATCTGTATTTGTGGCAGTAGTATTGGGATTACTAATTGTATATGCAAATAATTTCTTGATTAATCGAAGAAAAAAAGAATTTGGTATATATATGACACTTGGAATGGGAAAAAGGCAAATATCTAAAATAATTTTGATGGAAACAATATTAGTAGGAATTATTTCACTAATTGTAGGATTAATAATTGGTATATTTGCATCGCAATTTATGTCGGTATTAGTTGCTAAAATGTTTGAAGCAGACATGAGCAAGTTTCAATTTGTATTTTCAAAAGATGCTTGTATAAAAACTTGTATCTACTTTGCAGTAATGTATGTAGCTGTAATGTTCTTTAACACATTTACAATATCAAGATACAAATTAATTAACTTATTAAATGCAACTAAGAAGAATGAATCCATAAAAATAAAAAAACCTGTAATTTCAATATTAGTTTTCTTATTTGGAGCAGGGATATTAGGATATGCTTATTGGAAAGTAACAGGAGATGTCAATTCTCTTACAACAGCAGATAAAATATTACCACCAATTTTAATGGGAATTGTAGGTACAATCTCAATATTCTGGTCTTTATCAGGATTTGTAATACAAGTAGCTCAGAAAATGAAAAGTACATATTTAAAAGATACAAATATGTTTGTATTAAGACAAATTAATAACAAGATTAATACAACAATTATTAGTATGAGTGTTATATGTCTAATGCTATTTATGACAATCAGTATTTTATCAGTTAGTTTATCATTAAGAAATACAATGCAAAGAGAATTAGCAGATATGACACCAGTAGATTTGAACTTATCTAAAACAGCTAATTTACCAGAAAGCTATACTAACAGGCAAGGTAAAGTAATCAATTATACAAAAGAGCAGATAGAAGATTCTAAAATATCAATAGAAGAAACTTTAAAAAATAATGGATTAGATATGAGTGTATTAAAAGATGTGGTAGAAATACCAATATATACTTCAAATGATTTAACTTGGGAAGATTTTTTTGGAGAAGATTATGGAAAAGTAAAAGCACAATTTCCAAAGCTTGACTATGGTGCAGCAGAAGCAATAGTGAAAATATCAGATTATAATAAAATCGCAAAATTATATGGAACAGAGCAATATGAATTAAAAGATGATGAATATATAGTTCTTTGTGATTATGATAATATGGCAGAAATAAGAAATCAAGTATTAAATGAAGGAGGACATAAACTAACAATAGCAGGAAAAGAATATAAATCTAAATATGCAAACTGTAAAAATGGATATATAGAAATGGCAGCAAGCCATATAAATACAGGTATTATTTTAGTTCCAGATAATTGCCCATTAACAGAAGATATGAAAGAAAAAACAGTTTTTGTAGCAAATTACAATGTAGAAACAGATGAAGAAAAAGAAGAAATCGAAAAAATTTTTGCTGATAACAATAATTCTATTCTTTTACAAAATTTAGATAACAAAGGAATAGACTTAGATGGAATTACAAAAATTGTTATTATACAATCAAGTGTAGGAGTGGCATCAATAGTAACCTTTATAGCAATATATTTAGGAATAATATTCTTAATTGCAAGTGCAGCTATTTTAGCACTAAAACAATTGACAGAAAGTTCAGACAACAAACAGAGATATTTGGTTTTAAGGAAAATTGGTTGTGATGAAAAAATGATAAATAAAGCATTATTTAGTCAAATAGCAATATTCTTTGGATTACCATTAATTTTAGCAATTATTCACTCAATATTTGGAATACAATTTGCCATGACAATAATGGCAGGACTAGCAAAATCAGAAGATTTATTACCATCTATTATAGCAACAGTTATTATTATTGGCATAATTTATGGTGCATATTTCTTGGCTACATACTTGGGTAGCAAAAATATCATTAAAGAGGAGGAATAGCCTATGTTTATATTCGGATTCTTTAAATGGATTATAATTGGAATTATAGCATTTATCATAGTTATAATGTCAAGTATTCGTACAAGCGATTGGAACTTTCCAAAAGATGAAATTATAAATGCTTATAATACATTTTTACAAAGTTTTTGTGTAGCAGGATTATCAAAAGACAAAGATATAGAAGGAAAAAGAGTTTTTGGAACAGACAAATATATTGGAACATATAAAGCAGAATATGATAATATAACATCCGAAGAAACTATATTTGGAGGAACAGCATTAAACCGAAAAAATGGAGATCATATAAGATTAAAAATAAAAGTAGAAAAACAAAGTGGTAACATCAATGTAATTGCTAAACTAGGAGATAATGAAAAAACTTTAATAGATGATACAGGAGAATATGAAGATAATATTTATATTGAAGGTGTGAGCTATTATTTAACTATAAAATTAGATAATTTCAAAGGAAATATTGATATTATATCAGAATAGGAGAAAATGATATGGAAAGTTTAAAAGAAAAAATACCTATGATTATAGCAGTAGTTGTAGCAATAGCAATTTGTGTAGCAATATTGTACTTTTTTGAAAATTATGAATCAGCTTACTTTACTCAAATAGACAATACTAAAATAGAAAAACTATCTAGTACAGATGATATGAAATATAAATATACTTTAGAGTGCTATAATGAAAAAGGAAAGAAAAAAGAATTAAAATTTAAAACAAGTAGAGAACTAAAAGAAGATGCTTTTCTAAAGTTAGAAGTAAAAACTCTAGGAGTACATTCTTGGGAAGAAGTGCAATATGATGAACTTCCTAAAAAAGTTCAAACAAATTATACAAAATAAGTAATGCCACAAAAAAAGAGGTGGTTAAAATGAAAGTAATAAAAAATATAATATTTGTAGCAATAGTATTTTTAATAAGTATAGGATTATTAGTAGTAGGTAATGGATATGATATGTATAAGGATGCAATTTCTAAAATACCTCTTACAGAAAAAGTAGAAACTATTAAAGAAAAAGAAAACTATACTAAAATTGAAGAAGTACCAGAAATATATATAAAAGCAGTAATTTCGGTTGAAGATCATAGATTTTATAAACATAACGGAATAGATATAATAGCAATTGGTAGAGCCACTATAAATGATATAAAAGCAATGAGCTTTGTAGAAGGTGGAAGTACTATTACACAACAATTATCAAAAAATATCTATTTTACACAAGAAAAGAAAATAACAAGAAAAATTGCTGAAGTATTTATGTCTTTTGAAATAGAAAAGAACTATAATAAAGATGAAATACTGGAATTATATTTGAATACAAGCTATTTTGGAGAGGGGTGTTATACAGTAAAAGAAGCAAGTAGAAAATATTTTGGAAAAGAACCCAAAAAAATGACAGATTATGAAGCAATTATGCTTGCAGGAATACCTAATGCACCATCAGTATATTCTCTAACCAAGAATCCAAAACTTGCAAAACAAAGACAGAAACAGGTAATAAATAAAATGATAGAATATAACTATCTTACACAAAGTGAGGCAGATAAAATATTGGAGCAATAATTATAGTGCTAATTGTTTAACTACAATTAGCACACATCCCCTTTTATTTTCGAGAGTCTATATGAAAATGTAGGCTCTTTATTAGAATAAAAATTTCTAAAAACTAATGTAATTTTTCAAAAAGTGTGGTAAAATCAATAGAAAACAAATTTTAGGAAGTGAAACAAATGACAGAAACAGAATTAAAAAGATTTACTATTAGTCTAATTAAAAGCAAAGAAAAAGAAAACGAAGATTATATAAGATATTCATATTATGAGCTAAAAGTAAAAGACAACTTGTCAGAAGGAGAAATTGATGAGGTATTAAGAATAAGTAGAGATTATTTTGAAAACAAAGGATATAAAGTTTATTTTACAAATGCAGAATTTGAATATCAAAATGCCAAAAGAAAAGTAGAAATTAATGAATATATGATAGCTTTTAAAGAATGAGAGGAAAATGAAATGAATCAATACACATATTTTGCATTAGGTATAGTATTAGGAATTAGTTTAGCAGTTTATTATTTTATGAATAGGGAAGAAAAGATAGAGAAGAGGATTGTGTTAGATCAACAAATATATTCAACTCCTAAATTAGATAAAACAATGGAAAATGTTGTTGATAAAATAAATTTAAAAATAAAAGAATTTAAGAGAGAATTAACTGAGGAAGAAAAGAATGAAATAATAAAACAATGCTATCAAGAAAAATTTTTATAATCAAAAAGAAGTTATTAAAATCATAAAAAGACCTGCTCTGCTTGAAACAGAGCAAGTTTTTTTTACAAGAACTAATTTTTTAAAAACTTATCTAAAACTTTTTCAAGTTCAGAATATTTTATAGGTTTTTCTAAATAATCATCAAAACCCAAATCATCAACAAAATGTTTTCTAGCATTTTTAGTAATTGTATGTATAACTATTGGAGTATTAAAATTATTAAGATTTCTTAATTTATGCAATAATTCTGGACCACCATAACCTTTTTGATAAATATTGTTTGTAAAAATAATATCATATTTACAACCATTTTTTATTCTATCATAGACATCAATACCTGTAGTAACAATATCTGCTGAGATTCCCAAATTCATTAACATTGTGCGAGTTAATTTTGAAGAAAAACTATCATAATTACCAATTAAAGCTTTTTTACCTTCAAATTTTCCATTATATTCTTCTGGAATTTCAGAGAATTTAAAAGGATTTAGTTTTAAAGATTCAAATTCTTTTTCTTCTAATATTTGTACTGAATTTTTTAGCCTTGTAATTTCATTATTAAGAAAAGAAATTTTACTTTCCTTTTGTGAAATAGCGTTATTTAGTTTAGTCAATTTATTATTATAGGTATTTATTTTATAAAATAATATGATGATAAGCACAAAAAATACAATACTAAGACTAATAAAAAGATACAACATTTTTCATAAATTCCTTTCTATAAATTTTAATAAAAATACTGGGATTTTTAAGTATTTTATTATAATAGAAAAATATTTGGGCTATATACTTCATTGTGAATATTGCTACAAAATTATACCATACTAAAAAAGAATGGTATTAGAAAGTGTGGTGATATATAATGAAGTTAATAGATATTTTTCGCAAAAATGTAAAGTATTATAGATTTATGCAAGACTACTCACAAGAAAAGTTAGGAGAGTTGTCTGGTTTAAGTACACATTATATATCAGATATTGAACAAGGAAAATACAGTCCATCAATTCCTACTATTGAGAACATAGCAAAAGCACTTGATGTAGAGCCTTATTTGCTTTTTACTGCCAATCCAAAAGCAAATAAACTAGAGCCAAGAGTCGATATTCATCGAAAAAAGTAATTGCTATAAGTATATAGTAATACTTTTTTACAAATAATCAATACAATCGACAAAACTTGTCAAAAATCGCCACTTTTTTATTACTATTCAGTATTATACCATAAAAACACTAAATGGGACAAATAAGTTACATATTTTTTATCTAATTTATGGAAAAATAAGTTTGTTAAGAGGTGTTTTAAATGGAGAATAACGAAAAGTTAAAGGCATTATTGTCAAAAGATTATATGCCTATTATATACAAAAATATAAAAAAGTATAGAAAAGAAAGTGGAATGTCATTAATGGAAGTAGCAGAAATATTGGATATGTCCCACGATTATTTAAGAAGAATTGAATCATTAAATGATGAAGTAAAAACATGTTCATTAAAATTGTTAATTAAATTTAGTATTTTATTTGATAAAAAGTTAGATGACTTTTTAAAAGAGGAAAAGTAGGTTAGCATAGTGCTAATCTTTTTTGTTTTATAAAAAGCAATATATTAAGGGCTAAAGGAGAAAAAGAGACTGGTTAAAACTTTACAAAATTTACATAATATGTTATAATTTAAGAGTGATACTGTAAAGGAGATATATGAAGTTGAGTAATGAAATAACAGTCAAATTAAAATGTACTGTAGAAGAAATATGCAAAATATTAGAAAGCAAAGGATTTCAATTTGCAGAAAGATATTTACTGGACGATATTTATTATATACCGAATACAATTAATATAAAGAATATGTCAGAACGAGATATATTAAGTAAAGCAATAATTTTACGAAATGTTGAAGGATACATTCCAAACAAATATAGAGAAAGTAAACTAACATATAAGAAAAAAGAAATTGATCAAGAAGGAAATATAGTAAAACAAAGTAAAGTTGATTGTAAAATTATAGATTCAAATGATGGAAAAAAATTTTTAGAAGCAATTGATTATAAAGCAATTATGCAAATTAAGGAAATAGATTATCTTTATAAGAAAAACGAATTACAAATATGTATAAAAGATGTGCTAAAAGGTGATAAGCTAATTGAAATCGAAGAAAATGAACAATTAGATACAATAGATAAAATAAAACAAGAATTGGAAAGATTAAATCTTCCAGTAAATACAAATGATTATTTTATAAAAAAAGCTGAAATAGAATTAAGAAAGATTTTATAGGAGCGTGATTGTATGTCAAATATAAACTTGAATTTGTATAAAATTTTTTGCAAAGTTGCACAGTCAAAAAGTTATTCAGAAGCAGCAGAAAAATTAGATTTATCAGTTGCTAATGTTAGTACACAAATAGCAAATTTAGAGGAACAATTAAATTTAAAACTATTTAATAGGGAAAACAAAGGTGTAACTCTAACAGAAGATGGTAAAGAATTATATGAAATAGTAAATAAATCAATATCAGGATTTGATTTTGCAGAAAAATTAGCAAAGGATAAGAATGATATATCAAGTGGTTGCATAAAAATAGGATGCCCATCGCATTTTACAAGTTATTTACTAATGGAAAAAATAGAAAAAGTTAAGAAGGATTATCCAGATCTTAATATAAAAATAATATGTGAAGTTGATATAAATAAGATGATGAGTTTATTACAAAATCATGAGATTGATTTTGCGATAATAGATACAGAGATTGAAAATAGCAATATTGAAATAGAAGAACTATTAAAAATTAATAATATATTTGTTTCAAAAGCACCACTAAAAATTGCAGATATAAAAGAAATTGAAAAATTAAATTGTATTTTAAACCTTGAAAATACAAAAGCAACAAAAAGATTAAAGGAACTTTTAAAAGAATACAATGTTAATATTAATGCTGATATAATGTGTGATGCAACTGAGGTAAGAGTTGAAGCAGTTAAGAAAAATATGGGAATAGCATATGTTATAAAAGAGGCTGTAAAAAATGAATTAAACAATAAAGAATTATATGAAGTTGAACTGCCGATAGAATTACCAAGCCTAAAACTAAATTTAATTTATCTAAAAGGTGAATTGACAAAGGTAGATAAAAAATTTATTAAAGAATATTTAAAAAATATATAAAGTAAAAATGTCCTAGAAATAGGATGTTTTTTGCTTTCAATGATTTTTAAGCGATATTCAAATATTAGGAATAGTTTTCCAATTGCTTTTCATATATAATATAAATGTGTAAAAAGAGATTTTATATATGAAAAGAGGATGTATATGATTAAGAAAAAAGTTTGTTGGAAAATAACAACTAAATGTAATCAAGGCTGTAAATATTGTTTTGGATTTAACAATATACCAAATCTATCTTTTGAAGAAAATGAAAGAGTATTAAATCATTTAATTGCAAGTGGGATAAACCATATTACTTGGACTGGTGGAGAAGCGGTATTATATCCAAGAGTAAATGAATTAATGAGAGAATCAAAAGAAAGAGGATTATATAATAAATTAGTAACGAACGGAATTTACTTATCAAAGAACGATAACGAATATGTAGAAGATATTTTAAATACACTTGATGAAATCAATTTATCTATTGATTCAATTGAAAATGATATCAATTTAGCATTAGGTAAAGAAAATAATCATTTAGATATTATAAAAAATCTTTTAGAAAAAACTAAAAACAAGAATATAAAAGTAAGAATAAACACGGTTGTTAGCAGGCTTAATGTTGATAAATTAGATGAATTAGGAGAATTTTTAAATAACTATCAAATAGAAAAATGGAAATTTTTGAAGTTTATGCCTATTAGAGAAAGGGCAGAAAAAAATGAAAAACTATTTGAAATAGAAGAAAAAGAATTAGAAAATAGTGTAAAAAGATTAAGAAAATTTGAGAATATCAAAACTGTAGAATATAAAAAACAAAGTGAATTTGAAAAAAGTATAGTAATTGTTCCAAATGCAGATATAATTCAAACACAAAATGGAAAGGATCATTATTTTGGAAATGCTTTAAAAGAAGAAATAATAGATTTTGATAAAATATATTCAAATGGAAAAATTAGAACTTTAATTGCACATAATGATATAAATATAACAAACAAGATAGTTGATGCAATAAAAAAACTTGATTTTGTTGATATAGTTGGTACAGCAAAAGATGGAACAGAAACATATCATAAAATTGTAGATTTAAAACCAGAAATGATATTTACAAAATATGCTATGGATAATATGAACGGATTAGATCTTGTAAAATCTTCAAAAGAAAAATTAGAAAATAATATTCCTATATTCAATATGATAATAGATAATAAGGTACAAGAAAATGAAATAGATGAGATGTATGATATTATAGGAAGAAAGTTAAATTCAGTAATATCAAGTTCAGATAACATAAGTAATAGTGTAGTGGATATTATTAATCAATATAATGATTATAAAAATAATAAATAAAAAATAACAGATAAGTTTTTGATCATACTAAAACTTATCTGTTATTTTTTTGTGTTTTTCAAATAATATATGCTAATATCTAAAAATAATTTTGGAGTAACTTCTTCGCCTTTTGGAAAGAATTTATAAATTGCAAAAGGCAAATCTTCTTTATCTTTAAATTCATTTAAAGGCTTTAATGCAGTTCTAAAAGAAGAACGAATACCTTCACCGGTTGTTCCAAGTTCCTTGCCAACTGTATTAAATAAAGTGTTTAAATTGCCAAGTAAATTAGGCGAATTACAACATTTAATTAATGTTTTTCTAACACGATTTGAAGGGCTACTTTCTAATGGAATATGTAACTTTAAAAATAGCCTATCAATTTTTCTTTCTAAAGTGTAATTAGACATTTCATATATAGCTTTTAAAATATTTTTATAATCTGTAGGTTTTAAAAATATTTTATATATTTTAGACCAATTTGCAAGATTTAATAATTCAGCAGTAGAGTTATAAAGTAATATAGTATTACATTTAAATTGTTCAGTATCATCTAATGAAAGCTCGTTGATTACATCACTATATTTTATATTTTTAAAACTGGTGTCCAATATAAAAATGTCAGGTCTAAAATCATAATACTGTTTCAAAACAGAAACTTCATCACTAGTAATTTTAAAATCAATATTGTTATCTTGTGTAAGGTATTGGCAAAGTTGAGAATTTTGCTCAATATTTTGAATGACTGCAAGAATCTTTACCATGATAACTTCTCCTAACAATTTTATAAATCAACAATATTATATCACTTAAATTATGTAAACACAATATAAAATGGAAGATTTTTACAAATAAAACTAAAAATATAACTGATTAAGAATAATTTTAACCATTTTTCGCCGTTTATTAGCCATTTATCGCCGTTTTTACAATGGATTAATATTAATAAGTATAATCTCCAATAGGACAAATAGTCTTTAAGAGTTAGAAAAATAATACATTAGAAAAAATAATAAAGTACAAGAGATTTTTTATATCAATTAAAGATTATTTGTTAGGAGTGATAAAAATATGTAAAAGTAAACCATAAAGAATAAGAAAAAAGTAAATTAATATTTGTTTTTCTTTCTCTTTTAGATATTTGTCCAATTTTTAGAAATTGGAGAGATAATAAATGGAAAGAAAAAATTATTTACAAGAAGAATTATCAAAAGAAGAAAAATCATATTTAAAAAAGTTGATTATAAATGTTAGAAAAAAATACATAAAAAATAATTATGAATATTTAAACAGTAAAGAAATCAATTTGGATATTTGTGAGGATATGGAAAGTAGCAGTTTATTTGATGCTGTTCTTAATAAATGTGTCGATGAGTTAAAGTCCGCTCTTGAATTCGAGAGACTTTTTTGTGATGAAAAATTATATAATGTAGCGAAAGCATTGTCTGGAAAAGAAAAGATGGTGCTTTTTGCTTTATATAAAGAAGAAAAAAGTATAAATCAAATAGCTAAAGAAATGAATGTAGAAAGAACAACAATATGGAGAATAAGAAATAAGGCACAAGAAAAGATTACAAAAAAATTACTAGGAGGAAAAAACAATGTTTAATAACTTTAATTTAGATGATGTAGAAATATTGAAAATTTTAGATGATTATAATCCACTAATTACAAGTATGAGTAAGCTAAGGAATGGAATTGATGAAGACTTAATGCAAGAAATAAAATATATGATTTATAAAACTTTAACAAAAAATAGAAAAAAATTATAAAAAATGCAACATCGAATAAAAAAAATAGGACTCCTAATATTAGAAGGAGGTAACAATATGGATGAAAAAGAAAATACAAATCAAGTTGCAGAAGTAAAGAATTTAAAAGAAACTAAAAATTTTAGTAAAACAAAAGATGTAATAAGCAAAAATAATTCTAAAACGGAAATAGAACTTATTACTGCTTATGCACAGTTGGCATTCCATACATTAAAAAATAGCAATACAGACATAACAGCCAAGTCAATAAAAGAAGAAGTAACAATGTTTTATGAAAAATTTGGAAATACAGAAGTAAAGAGATTAGCTAATATAATAATGAAAGAGAAAAAGGAGAAAAAATAAAATGCTAAAATATTTGATTTTTTCTATAATCTCTTTCAGTTTAGGAATATTTGCTAGAGAGATCATAGAAATATTAGAAAGAAATAAAAGATATAAAACTGTAAAAAAATTAAGTGAACAAAATTTTAAAAAAGCAATGGAAGATTTAGAAATTAAATAGAGTTTTAATATAAGCTCTATTAGTTTCTCCATATTTAAAATTTGTTAGCAAAAAATCTACTAATTAGGAGTGTGTATGAATAGACAAGAGGCGATAAAAAAATTATATTTTGAATGTAAATATAATCAAAAAGAAATTGCTGAAACATTAGAAATTTCAAATAAATATGTCAGCAAGGTTTTGCTAGAAGATAGTAGATATAAAGAAGAAAAAGAAAAAAGAAAACTATTATCACAAAATAGGCATAGACAAAAAACAATTGACTATATAAAAAATAAAAGAAAATTAAATATGAATACTGAATATGAAAAATTAAAGCAAATGCATATACAGGCAAGTAGAGAATTATCTGGGGGAAAAAATATTAGCAATCGAGCATTTAGAAATTGGAATTCTTCTATTTATAAATATAATGATAAGACAAAATCATATTATTTGAAAAAGGGAATAGTAACTGGTTTTGATGTGCCTAAAAAAATAAACTGGAAAAGTTATTAAAGGAGGAACTTATAATGCTTGTAAAAATATTAGTAAACAACACTAATAATAGTAATGGCTATATAAAAGGTACAATAGAATTAAATCTTTTAAAAGAAGCATTAGAAAAAAATGTTATAACTGAAAATTCATATTATTATTTAAAAGATAAAATTATAAAAGAATATAAAATTTTTTGAAATGATTTGACTTAATATTACAACAGAGTTAACATATCAACTGGAAAATATATCAGTTGGGTTAGGAGATTGATATGCAAGTAAAAGTAATCAAGAAAATTGATGGAAAGTTAGACAGAAGGACAGGAAAAGTAATAACTGATAGATTAAGGGTATGTGCTTATTGTAGAGTAAGTACAGGAGATGAAGAACAAATAAATAGTTATGAATCTCAAAAAAAATATTATGATGAAAAAATTAATTCTAATTCACTATGGGTATTTGCTGGAATTTATGCGGATGAGGCGATTACAGGTACATTAGATTATAAAAGAAATGAATTTATGAGAATGATCACAGACGCAATGGAAGGAAAGTTTGATGTTATAATAACAAAATCTATTTCAAGATTTGCTCGTAATACACTTGATACATTAAAATATGTAAGAAAATTGAAAGAGAGAAAGATAGCAGTAATATTTGAAAAAGAGAATATAAATACATTAGAAATGTCTGGAGAGTTTTTACTTACAATATTAAGTTCAATTGCTCAACAAGAAAGTGAAAGTATTTCAGGAAATGTTAAGTTAGGATTAAAAATGAAAAAAGAAAGGGGGGAAATTGTAGGATTTAAACATTGCTTGGGATATGATTATGATAAAGATAGCCATGAAATTAAAATACAACAAGATGAGGCAGAAATTGTAAGACAAATTTTTAATAGATATTGTGAGGGAGCAGGTTCTACAATTATAGCAAGAGAACTTACTGAAGCTGGATATATTCCACCTAAAGGTGGAGAAAAATGGGCAGAGTCAACAATTAGAGGAATTATAAAAAATGAAAAATACAAAGGCGATGTACTACAAGGAAAGACATTTACAATAGACCCAATTACTCATAAAAGAATGGTTAATAAGGGCGAAGAAGATAAATATTATATAGAAAATAATCATGAAGCAATAGTATCAGCTGAAACATATGAAAAAGCACAAAAGATATTAGAAAAAAGATCCGGAGCAGTTGAAACTGGAAGAAGAAAAGGAAATTACAGTAGAAAATATACATTTAGCAGCAGAATTTTTTGTGGTTTTTGTGGTAGTGTATTTGTAAGAAGAAATTTATATAAAAATACAAAACATGAAACAAAAGTATGGCAGTGTATGAACTATGTAAAAAATGGTAAAAAATTTTGTCCTGAAACAAAAGCAATAAGAGAAAAAGTAATTGAAGATTGTTTTATCGAAGCTTATGAGCTGTTGTGCCAAGATAACAAAGAAGTAATAAATAACTTTTTAAATAGAATAGATGGCTTTTTAAGAGAAAATAACACAAAAAGTATATTACAAAAATTAGAAGTAAAAAAGCAGGGGATTGAAAATAAGATAAATTCATTGATAAATTTAATGATTGATGGTACAATAGACAAGGAAACGTTTAATAAAAAGAAAATAGAATTAAATAAGAAGATTAAAAAGATTGAAAAAGATCAAGAACTATTCAAATGCCAACTTGACGATGAGAATAGTTTTGATTTTGGTGTTGAAAAAATTAGAAAAGTGTTTGATAAAGAAGCAAAAGATATTAGAGTGTTTGATAAGGATATATTCGAAGCATTAATTTATAAGGTCGTTATAGGCGATTATGACTCAAATGGAAATAAAGATCCATATGTAATAAGATTTATAGTAAAAAGTGGAATCGAAAATGTCAAAGACAAAATTGAAAGCAAGGTTATTGAAAATATATTAAATAAAGAAAATCTTATTTTGGATTTTTATAGTTGGCAAAATTATGTGTCTTTTGAAAAGCAAGCTGATGGAAGTTTAAGGAAAAAATTAGAAACTAAAATTAGAGTTAAGGTAGAACTAAACTCTGACAATACCACTCAATAGTGAATATGCAACTTTAAAAAATCATTGCAACCATCGATATACATGGCATGTGGAGTGTGTATGTGTTCTAAATCTTAAATAAAACCTTATACTCATACCATATTAGGTGGTATGGGTTTAACTAAACAAAATAAAAAGTAGAGATTATAGGAGAAATAAAAAATGGTATTTAGTATTTTAGCATTATTAGCAGTGTGTATTAGTATATGTATTAAAGATAGAAAAAAATCATTATATGTTCAATCATTAAACTGCTTTTTTGAAGCAATATATGATTTTTTAATATCTGCTTTTACAGGTGCAATTTTAAGTATAATAAATTTAATAAGGACTTTTATATTTATAAATAAAAATAAATTTAGTAAATCTGTATATTTAATAATACTATTTATTTTTGAAGGAATAATTATGATAAATTGTTATTTTTCATGGACAGGGTGGGTTTCGCTATTACCAACAATTGGTTCAATGATTAGATCATATTGTCTATGGCAATCAAATATGAAATTAGTTAGAATATCTGGAATAACAACAGGAATTTTATACGGCTCTTATTATATTTATTACCATAGTTGGTTCATGGTATTAGGTGATTTTATTTTATTACTTACAGGAATATACACACTTTGCAAAAATGATATAAGGAGGAAAAGTAACAATGAAGTTATATGTAATTAGACATGGAAACACAGATAGTAATAGATTAGATATATATAATGGAAAATTATTAAATGAAGATATAAATAATATTGGAATAAAACAAGCACAGGAAGCATCTAAAAAAATTAAAAATTTAAATTTAGATTTGATTATTTGTTCACCACTTTTAAGAACAAGACATACCTGTGATATTATAAATTCTAATAAGATAAAAGTAATATATGATGATCGAATAGAAGAAAGAAATTGTGGAGTTTTAACAAATACGAAAATAGATGATTTTTATTATACGGAATATTGGAATTATTATTCTAAAGTTAAAATCGATAAATTAGAAACAGTTCCAGAATTATTTAAAAGGGTTAATTTATTTTTAGATGAAATCAAGAAAAAATATAGTGGTCAAAATATACTTTTAGTAACACATGGTGGCGTAGCTAGGGCAATCCATTTTTATTTTAATGAATTGCCAGAAGATGGACAGGTGGAAAAATATTTGCCAGATAATTGTGAAATAAGAGAATATAGTTTTAATTAATTTAAATAAAAATTGATATATGTATAATACACATTATATTATTTCAGTTTGCATGTCAGAACATAGTCAGTTATCCCCAAACATATAAAAAGCAACTATTCATAATTAATGAACATGGCATGTTGAGTGCGTGGCAGTGTTACAAATGAAACAAAGATAGAAACTTAATAAGGAGAGAAAAATAAAATAATGAGAGATTTGAAGATAGCAAATATAAATGGAAAAGGATATGAATTAGGAATACAATTTTCGCAATTATTCACTAATACAATAAAAAATGACTTTACATATTTTAAAGAGTTACTAAAAAACGAAAAAGTCAGAAAAAATTTAGAAAAAGTAAAAGAAAAATTAGAAATCAAATATCCTAGTTATTTAGCAGAAACATATGGAAGAGCCGATGGATTGAATATTAATAGAGATGAATATCTATTGAATATTTGTTTTGAAACATATTCTTCAAGAGAATCATGCACGGACGTTATTGTAAAAATAGATGATACACATATAGTATCAGGACATAATGAAGATTTATCAGAAAATTTAGATGAAATGGCTTTAGTAAAATATAACAATAACAATGGATATTTTTATGAACTTTCAACCTATAACTGCCCACAAGGTACTACATTTGGTTGGAATAATAAAGGAATAGTATATAGTGTTAATACAGTAATAATAAATAAAAACAATGAAACTGGTATACCTGTATGGTTTATTCTAAGAGATATTGTACAATGTGGTAGTATAGAAGAGGTAATTGAAAAAATTAATGTAAAGGATTGTGCTTCAGCATTTAGTTTAAATATTATAGATAGTAACAAAAATAAAGCATATTCAATAGAAAAAGCTTTAGACAAATTTGATGTTTTAGAAATTAAAGAAAAATATATACATACAAATCATATTATTCATCCAAATATGAATGACAATATATGCATAAAAACGGATTCAACATTAACTAGATTAGATATAGGAAATAAATTATTAAATAAGATAAATATTAAAAAAACTAGTATAAAAGACGTAAAAAATATTTTACAATTCAATAAGAGCAAAAATGAGTATATATATAGAAAAATTAACGAAGATAAATATCCTACTGTAGCAACATTTTTATTTGACAGTAAAACCAAAGAAATTCAAATATATAGTTATTATGATGGAAAATCTTTTCAATTAAATATGGAATAGGATATTCAAATATACATAAGGAAACCAAGCTACAGTTTGAAAAAATATAGAATAAAACAGATAGAGGTAGTAAAATGAATAATTTAGATGTTAAACTAGAAAAAGAAAATAATGACTTTTTTAGAGAATGGATTATAGAAGAATGGAAACACCATAATACTGTTGATCCAATATATCAATTAAGGATAATAAAACCTGAAGAACTAAAATTTCAAGAAAATGAAGAGTATTTTAAGATTATGTTTAAAGATAAAATGGTGGGATTTATTGGAATAAAGAATTATGAAAAAGAAATCTATTTATATAGATTTTTTATAAGTGATAAGTATAGAAACAATGGAATTGGAACAATAGCATTAAATCAAATTATTGATATGGCAAAAGAACAAAATAAGGATATGTCATTAGAAGTAATTGGTGAAAACATTGCAAGAGATTTATATGAAAGATTAGGATTTAAAACACATTATAGAAAAATGATACTAAAAATAAATGATGATATATATGAAAATTAGGAGAAAAAAATGTGGTTATATTGGTGTTTACTATCAACAATTATTAGTGGATTTATTCCAATAGCTTTGAAAAAGTGTTCTAATAATGAACCAAAACGTATAGCAATAATGGGGTTATTTTTGTATCATTCTATTATGATTTTAATTAGTTTAATTACTAATCCAGAATTTATTACAAATTTAAAGATTGTCGATATATTGAAAATGCTACCAGGAATTATAATTCAATCTATAGGATTTTATTGTGCAATTTCTGCAACAAAATATGGTAAAGTTGCAATAACATCTTCAATACAAAAAGCTAAAGTTGTAGTAACATTTTTATTAGGTATTGTTATACTTAAAGAAAATTGTACAATATTACAGTTAATAATTTCAATTATTTTAGTAATATTGTCTATGTTAGTAGCAAAAAGTAAAAATAATAAAGAAAAAATAGATAAAAAGCTTGAACAAAAAGCAATTTTGTATTCTTATGGATTCGTAATATTTAATGGTATATCAAATTTCATAAATAAAATATATGTTACAGAATATCAAAATCCAGTATATGTTGTATTTAATTATGCAGTAATAACGATTATAGGTATATTGATATATTGCTTAATAACAAAACAATGGAATTATATAGATATTAGAAAAATAAACACTAAAAAATTTTTTATTTTACAATCATTATTAGATGCATCGTCATCAATTTTTGATAGGATTTCATTATTAGATGGGAATGTATCTGTAATTTCTGTAATAAGTACAAGTTCTATTGCAATTACAATTATGGCATCAAGGTTTATATTAAAAGAAAAGATAACATTAAAAAAATATTTAATGATATTAGGAATATTTATATGCGTTTTAATTTTGGCATTAATCAAATAGTTGTACAGACAAACGAGAAAAAGGAATTTATAATCATTACAGTAAAAAGTGGTTTTATAAAAGATATGAAGGATGATGCGATAAGATTGTTAATAGTTATAGGAGGTAAAAATTTGAAAAAAGAATTAATATGCAAAATAACAGACAGAGATATAGGAGAAACACCTGTAGAAATGACAAATCCACAATTAAGAATAGGTGCAAGAGGAATAGTTATAAGAGAAGACGGAAAAATTGCAATATTCAATAAAAGTAGCAAAAATGAGTATAAATTACCTGGCGGAGGATTAGAAGGTGAAGAAAAACCAGAAGAAGCATTCAGAAGAGAGGTATTAGAAGAAACTGGTTGTGAAATAGAGATTTTAGAATGCCTAGGAACAGCAGAAGAATATAAATCATTAAATAATTTTAAACAAATTTCTTATATTTTCGTAGGAAAAGTTTTAAAAGATACTAAGCAATTACATGTAACACAAAAAGAAAAGGAAGAAGGAGCAAAATTACTATGGGAAACTCCTGAAAATGCAATAAAGCTTATAACAAAGTCTTATAATGAATTAATTGCTTCAAAATACGGTTCTGTATATTCTACAAAATTTGTTGTATTAAGAGATAGAAAAATTTTGGAAAGGTGGATTATAGGTTGTTAAAATTTATTTTGAAAGGTACAATTAAAAACATAAATATAAGGACATGTACTACTAGTGATGTTGATTCAATTTACAACATTCAAAATATTGTAATAGATAATTTTAAAGAAGAAGAAAAAGGATATTTTTTACCTTTTAAAAAAGAAACATATTTAAGAATAGTTAATGAACCTATAAATGATGGCGAAATATATGGTGCTTTTTTAGATGACAAAATGATTGCATGGATATTCTTATCAGTTTCAAACAGAATGAAAGAATTAAAACAAATGATTCCGAATTTAGAAGGAAGTTGTGCTGATATAGATGGAGTTATTGTATTACCAGAATATAGAGGATATGGACTACAAAAAATATTAGTAAAACATCTTGAGAAGATAGCGAAAGAAAAAGAAATAAAAAATATTATTGCAGAAGTAACTTTTGGTAATGTTTATAGTTTAAGAAATTTAAATGATTTAGGCTATGAGGAACAGACTTGGTATCAAAAAGATAAAAATATTAAAAGATATATTTTGTTAAAAAAATTAGGAGAAGTTGAAAATGAATAATAATATTAAACCAATAATATTTGATTTAGATGAAGTAAGAAGCAAGGCTGAAAATGGAGACAAATTTGCATGCTATATTTTAGGCAGAAGTTATGATAGTGAAGAAAATGGAGCAGAGCAAAGTTTTGAAAAAGCGATGCACTGGTATGAAAAAGGAAAAGAATTAGGAGATCCTCGTTGTGCTTACGGAGTTGGCGCTTGTTATTATTTTGGAGACGGAGTAGAACAAGATAAAGAAAAAGCAAAACAGATACATAATGAGACTTATGAATCTCTATTAAGTCTTATAAATGAAGAACAAGAAAGTCCGAGAAGACAAGCATTTTCTAAATTTTGTTTAGGTGCTTATTACTATTTTGGATTCGGAAATATTGAAAGAAATGAAAATAAAGCATTTGAATTAATACATGATTGTGCAATGCAAGGGCATCTTCCAGCAATTTATGATTTAGGGGCAAATTTTTATTATAATGGTGTTGGAACAAAGAAAAACTTAAAACTATCTGAATATTATTTAAAGATGGCAGTTAATGCAGGATTGCCAAGAGCAAAAGCTAAGTTTGAACAATACAAAGATACATATGATAGAGAGATTGAAAAATAGTTAATTTAGGAGGTATAATAAATGGAAAATTATTTTATAATACATGGCTCATTTGGAAGTCCATTTGGAAATTGGTTTAGTTGGTTACATGATTTTATAGAAGATGATGGGAAGCAAGTATATGTTCCAAGCTTCCCGATTGGAGTAGGATATCAAAACTATGAAAATTGGAGCAAATTGTTAAAATATTATTTAGACTTAGGACTTATAAATGAAAATACTACAATTATAGGACATAGTATTGCACCAATATTCATATCAAAATTCCTAGTCGAAAATAAAGTGAAAGTTAAGAAATTAATATTCGTATGTGGATTTAATAATTATTTAGGGATAAATGAAGAATATGATAATGTTAATAAATCGATGTATTTTGATAATTTGGAAGATGTAAAACAGTATGCTAAAGAAATAGTTTGTTTCTATTCAGATAATGATCCATATGTAAGATTTGATGTAGAAAGGAACTTTGCAGATATTGTTGCAACAGAGCAAGTTTTAATACATAATGGTGGACACATCAATAGTGAGAGTGGATATGATACATTTGAAGAAATAGTAAGTTACTTATAAAGGTTATATTACAAAAAAATTGCAAATTTTCGTAATATGAAAATTAAATATGTTTTCCCAATTACAGGGATTCTGTAAGAAAGCATTTGAGGGAATTGACAATAATTTTTCAGTAAATAAATTTGAAAAGATTGTTTCTTCAAAAATTGGAAAAGAATATCTTAATATTTCTTTTGACAATAATGTTTTAATACCATTATCTCCAATAAATGAATTGGACAAGAAAGTATTGAGAATTGTTCAAGACATTGCAAATGGAAAAATTACAAGTAATACAATAAAAAATAAAGCTAATATAGAAAAATATTTGTATGGTAATATCGAAAAAGTCTCTGATAAAAGGTTTGCAAATAGAGATAAAATAAATGAAAACACGAAAAGCAGAAATGAACAAATGGAGATAGATTCTAATAATATAGAAGAAAAACATAGTAATGCAAACAAAAGTGAATTGACTAAAAATAAAATAAATGAAAGTATATCATATAATAAAATTAGATTAACAAGAAAAGACAATAGCATTTTATTTAAAAATATTAATTGTAGCAAACTAAAATACAGTAATGAAAGAGCCAAAGGAATTAAAAATTGATGATACTATTTTAAGGGCATGGGAGACATTCTTTGATAATGAAGGAATAAAAAATTATTTAGATTTAGTAATCCATCATCCATATAAAGTTATTGCAAATGTAGAAGCAATAAAGACAATTACTGATATTGGAATATTTGCAATAATTCAATTTTTCATAAATAGTTAAAGTGCTGTAATGTAATTTTTATATAACTAATAAAATTTATATACTAATAAATAAAACAATTATATATGGAGGTATGAAATCTAATGGAACAAGAATTTAAAGACAGAATCAACCTAAACACCGAATTAAGCACAATTTCAAAACAAATATGCAACAAATACGATTTAGGAGAATATATTTCTGAAACAGTTATTACTGTAGGTTATGAAGACTTTAATTATATATTAGAAACATCAACAGGAAAATACTATGTAAAAATATTTCATAAAGACAGAACTGATAAAGATTGCAAAAAATATATTGAAAGAATTGAATTAGCATCATCAACTAATATAAACACACCAAAGTTATACAAAATAAATAATGAAAGCGAATGTATAATTGAAGTAGATGACGTAAAATATAGATTATGTTTGTTTGAGTACATAAATGGTAAAAGTTTTTTTGATTTAAAAATGGCCCCAAATGAAAGTGAAATAAAAGAAATTATAAGGCAAATGGCAAATATACATAAACAACAATTAAATTCAGAGTTCATATATGATAAATGGGCAATTGTAAATTTTATAAAAGAGTTTGAAGATAAAAAACAATATTTAAACGAAAAAAATTATAAAAGATTAAGAGAGTTATTAATTAAATTTAAAAATGTAGATATGAAAAAATTACCACATACCTTTACACATGGAGATATAATAAGTACTAATGTTATGAAAGATAACGATGGAAAATTATGGATAATAGATTTTGCAGTATCTAATTATTTGCCTAGAATTGTAGATTTAGCAGTAAGTTCTTGTAATTTATGTTTTAATCCAGAAAGTATAAAAGAAACAACAAGTAAAATAAAAATGTTAATAAAAGAATATGAAAAATATAATAAATTGACTAATTATGAAAAAGAAGTATTTCCAATATTTTTTGATATTGCTAATGCAATGGGAATTTTGCAAATAAGTTATCTAGCCAATCAGAGCGAAACCTCTGAAGAGGATAAATTTTGGTATAATGAGAGTGAAAGAGGTTTAGAATTTAGTGATAATAATTTTTGGAAAGAAATAATTTGGAGATAAAAAATGATATATCTAAAAACATAACTTTTTTTAAAGCAAAAAAGAAGAATTTGAAGATTATTATAAAAAGATATAAAGAGGAAACAACAAGATAAATAAAAAATATAGGAGGATATATTTATGAAAATAGGAATAGATTTAGATGGCGTAGTCATAGATAGTGAAACAACATTTAGAACTTATGAGGAAATTTTTGATATAGATGTTTTAAAAGGTAATAATTTAATAAATAAAAAAGAACCAAAATTTCAAGCTAGATATAATTGGACAAACGAGCAAGAAAAAGAATTTATTGAAAAATATTTCATGACAGTATCAAAAGAGAGCAATATGATGTCAGGATTTATAGGCATATACAATTTATTAAAAGAACAAGGACACGAATTTGTGGTTATTACGGCAAGAGGTGGTTTTATAAAAGAAATGAAAGATGATGCAATAAGATTATTAGACGAAAATAATATTAAGTTTGATAAATACTATTGGAATGTTGAAGATAAATTAGAAATTTGTAAAAATGAAAAAGTAGACATTATGATTGATGATGATTGGAAAATTATAAAAAGACTAGCAGATAATGAAGTAAAAACATTATATTTTAGGGATACAAACTTGATGAAATTAGAAGAAAATCAGTACATCAAAGAAGTTAATAATTGGGGAGAAATTTATAGATATATAAAATGTAATAAAACATAGAGGTGAAATAAATGAATAAAATAATTAAAAATTTAGCAATGGCATATGGAATTATAGAAAATGAAAAATAAATGACATATTATGAAAAAAAGAGAGGAAATATTTATGTTAAAAATAAATTTAGGTGGAACTTGCGGGAATAGTAAGTGGAGAAATGAATTAATTGAAAAATTAGATAAAAAAATTGAATATAGAAATCCAATTGTAAAAAACGGAACATGGAAATATAACAAAACGATAAAATTAAAGAAAGAAAATGATATGAAAGAATGTGATTATTTAGTTTATGTAATAACACCAAAACAAAAAGGTTTTAGTTCAATTGCATCAGCCGTTGATTATAGCAATAAAGTTCCTAAAAAGGTTATATTTTGTATTTTAAAAGAATATGAAAATGAAAAATTTGAAGGTCACCAATTAGAAAGTATTAATTATGTTGAAGATATAATAAAAAATAATGGTGGACTAATTCTTGAAAATTTAGATCAGATTGCTGAATTTTTAAATAATAAATGTTAAAAAATTTTAAGAGGAAAATTATGATAAAAAGATATAAACAAACAGAAATAGAAAAATTAGCTGAAATATTAAAAAAAGATGGAGTAATAAGTGTTCCAACAGACACAGTATATGGAGTATGTGCCAGAATAAACTCAAAAAAAGCACATGACAATTTAGTAAAAGCAAAAAACAGACCAATTACAAAACCATTTCCAATAATGTGTTCAGATGAAGAACAAATAAAAAGTATAGCAATAATAAATGAAAAAGCAGAAAAATTAATAAAAGAATTTATGCCAGGTCCAATAACGCTAATTTTAGAGAAAAGACCAGAAATGCCAGAATATGTAAATAATGGAAAACCAACAATTGCAGTACGAATGGCAACATCAAAAGAAGTAAAAGAATTAATTATAAAAACAGGATGTCCAATATTTATGAGCAGTGCCAATCAAAGTGGAGAGCCAACATGTACAAACCTGGATGAAATAGAAAATGAATGTCCAAATCTAGACGGAATGATGGAAGGCACTGTCAAATTTGGAAAAGGAAGTACAATAATTGACTGTGTTTCAAAAGAATTAAAGATTTTAAGAGAGGGACCAATTACAATAGAACAAATTAGAGAAGTTCTTGAGGAATAAGAGCCATAAAATTAAATATTAGTCGATAAAAATTTTAAAAGAAATGTTTAGTCAATATTAAGTTGTAGAGGAGATTTTATTATTGTGAATAAAGAATATATAGAAATTAATAAAAAAGCATATGAAATTTTAGCAAATGAGTATAATACTAGAAATTATAAAATTGGCTATGATTTTTGGAATAATATATATGATGATTTGAATTTAAAAAATAAAGAGAATATTAAAATATTAGAAATTGGTCCAGGACATGGAAGAAATATTAAATTTTTTAAACAATATAATAATAAATTTAAAATAACTGCATTAGAAATTTCTAAAAATATGTGTAATATTATAAAAAAAGATAATCCAGATGTACAAATTATAAACGATAACATTTTAAATTATAGTTTTGAAAATGACCAATTTGATATTATTCAAATGATAGCTGTTATCCATTTATTTCCAATAGAAGATGCTAAAATTGTATTAAAAAATGTTAAGAAATCTTTAAAAGAAGATGGATATTTAATTATAGGAACTACTATTAATGAAAAAGATATGGAAGGCTATTATGAAAAAGAAGATTATAATATTAAAGTAAAAAGATTTAGACATAAGTATACTAAAGAAACTTATGAGAAATTATTAAATGAATGTGGATTTGAAATATATAAACCATATTTTGTTAATGAAAATGATAGAAATAAATTATGGTATGATGCTGTATGTAAAAAAGTTAATAAAAAATATTAAAAGTAGATTTATATGAAACAGTATATTGCTAAAAGAAGTCAGAAAAGTAATAAAAAAAGGTGAAAGTTGAAGTTACATTTATGAGCAAAAATAAAGTAAACAATAACTGCTAGAAAGTACTTTTGAATTAAATCTTATTGGCTGATATCATAGAAAAATAAACAATTCTACTAACAGTCGATTGCTAAAAAAGATATAAAGTGATAAGATACAAAAAATTCAAAGGAGGTTTTAAAATGGACAACGAAAAATTTGGAAAATTCATAAAAAAATTAAGAAAAGAAAAAGGAATAACACAAAAAGAATTAGGAGAAAAATTAAATATTACAGATAAAGCAATATCCAAATGGGAAAGAGGATTAAGTTTTCCAGATATAACAATGCTAAATATATTAGCAGAATTTTTTGAAATTGATGTATCAGAATTATTAAATGGAGAAAAAGGAGCAAAAAAAGATATTGATATAGATAAAGAAATTTCTGAAGCAATAGAAAAATATAAAAATATTGAAGAAAAAAGAAAAAAGAAAATTAACAAAATAAAGAAAACAATAGGAGTAATATCAACTATTATATTAATTATTTCATTATTAATACAAATTGCATATTTATTTGTATTGAAAAGACATAATTATGAGTATGTAATTGATATTTTAGAATACATAATTAATCAAATAATTATAATTTCAGCTACAATGAGTTTGATTTTATTAACTAAAAAAGAAAAAATTAAGAATATAATTATATATATTCTCTGTATAATGTTTTCTGTAATTAATATTTCATTTATGTGTAACAATGGATTCAAAAATAAATGTATAATAAGTTTTTCAAATGATTTTTCAAATGAACTTGTTGTTAAAACAAATAAAAATACAGGAGCAATAAAAATATATAGAAACCAAAAATTCTTTTTATTTGCAAAAGAAAAAAAGCAACTAGATTACGAATTAGATGGAAAAATAAAAAAACAATGGCTAACAAATGATATATGTGGAATAACTTATAAAGATAAAAATGGTATATTACAAGAATATGTTGTTACATATGGAGATAGAGGCAATGGAATATCATATTATTATGTAACATCAGCATTAATAGGTGATTGGCAAGTATTTACACAATATGGTAATCCAACACAAATGTTAGTTGATAGTAAAGGGATAACAATAAAAAAGAATGGAAAAAGTGAACTTTTTACCTATGAAAATTGCAAACAGTATGGAACAACGGCATTGGTATTGTATAAGAATTATATACCTAGATATATAATTGCATTAGATAAAAATTGTGAAATTGATGAAAAAACATATATCATAAAAAAAGGTGGAACAATAACATTGGCTGAAATTTCGATGGATAAAACAATTTCTGAATCATTATATTGTATGACATATAAAGACGAAAAAGATTTAGGTAATTATAGTGTTGTAAGTGTTGCAAAAGATAGTTATAAAATTCAAGATGGAATAATGTATATAAGTTTTGATGGAAAAAATACAGTAGAAGTACCTGGAGATTTTTCAAAAATGGTAGATAGTTATAATGAATACAATTATCAAATATCAAACGAAAAAACAATTTTTTATTATATAAAAGATTCAAAAAGATATTTAGTTTATTCTGATGATATGGGAAATAATTGGAATACTGTAGAGATAGAAAATGAGTCTTCAATACAAAATATGCATTTTATAAATTCAAATATAGGATTTATGCTTAAATTTGAAGATGTTGCAATGGGAATAGCATTTGGTAAAATTAGCAAAACTGTTGATGGAGGAAAAACTTGGAAAGATATATATTTTGGAATGGGAGATGAAAAGAAAATATTTAAGGCATCTAGTCAAATAAAATTTATTAATGAAAATGTAGGCTTTTTAACAATGCCTTCTGCCGGGGGAGAAACTTCTGAAATGTATATTACAAAAGATGGAGGAAATAGTTTTAATAAATTAGAAATTATAAATAGTGATATTTATGATTATTATAATTTGCCAACATTTGAAGATGGAATATTAAGTATAAAAATAACACAAGGTTCAGATGGAGATTATAATGGTGGTGATTATAAGGTCTATTATTCAAAAGACTATGGTAATAGTTGGAGCTTGGAAAAATGATTGATACAAATATATAAATAGAAGGGATAAATTAAGATGTTAAAGAATTGTAAACAAAGAAGTATGTATTATGTAATTTTAAGTGTTTTTATACTTTTAATTTTATTAGGAGCATATTTTGTGTTTTTTAATTATCTAAAAGATAGTGGTAAGAGAGAAAATACAAAAGATAATATAGAAACTAATCAATACGAAAATATTAATAATAATGATGTAACAAAAGAAGCAGAAGAAAAACATACAAAAAACTATAGTAGTGATGCTAAAATTGCTTATCAAAACGAAAATGATAAAGAAAATAGTACATTTATATATTTGAATGATAATAATAAAAATGATTATAAATGGAATGAATACATATTGGAAAATAAAACAATTTTAACAACTATGCCTGATATTGAGTTATCGCAATTTGAAGAATTAGAAGATAATTTTTATACTTTAAAGATATCTGACAATAAAATTTACAATGAATTTGCAGAAAAATATAATTTAAAAAAACTAAACGAAAGTGATTTTGATAATATTTTTGCACAAATTATTGTTATGAAAGATTCTGATAGTTTAATAAAATATGATGATGTAATAAAAGGAGAAGAATTTATGTCTGACAGTAAAGTAAATTATACTTTGCCTGTATCAAAAGGTGGAATAGTTGATACATCAGAACCTTTTAAATATTCTTGTGTAATAGCGTATCTTCCAAATTATATGATGAGTAATGGCTATTTTAATGTTATAGTACAAAATGAAAAGATAAAAGTAAATAAAGAAACAGCATTAAACATAGCAAAATCTTATTTAAAAAATTTGAAATATAAAGGGTGTACTAACTTTTTAGATTTGAATTATATTAGAGTTGCAAAAGCTTATGAAAACAATTTCTTAAACATAGAAGATAAAGAAAATCCAAAAGAAGATACTAATAAAAAATATACTGTTTGGAAAGTATTATCATATTCTGAAGAAGATCCTTGTACTTCTGCAATTTTATATATTGATGCTAATACAGGGAAAATAATTGGTGGAAAAATAAATTATGCAACAGATTAATTTTTAAATATCAAACTTTAGCTAATATTTATGGAGAAAAATTATGAAAATAAAACAAATAATAAAAAATATAATTATATCAATAATTATTGGGATAATATTAGGAAGTATTACTGAATTTGCATTAATATTAAACATAAGTTGGTTGATAAGAATAACTCAATCTTTCACATTTTGGGGGATTATTATTGGCATATGTGCTAATAACACTTAAAAGGGGTACTAATTATGAGAAAAATATATGATGATGAAAATAATTTAATAACCATTAACAAGTTAGAGTTTTTATCTGATATAGGGCAAGAATGTAGAGTTTTTAAATATAATAATGATGTCATAAAAATATTTAAAAAAGATTATAAATTAGAACATATATCTAAAAAAACAATAGAATATCTTAAAGGAATTGAAACAAAAAGGATATTAATGCCAACAGGATTTATAAAAGACCAAGATAATAATTTGATAGGTTATAAAATGAAATATGTATCTGGTAATAGAATTATTGGTGAAGATTATGTAGCGGATTTTTTTAGGGAATTAACAATTATAAAAGGCGATATAGAAACGTTATTAGATAAAGGAGTAAGATTATTAGATATAAATAAAAGTAATACTATATATAATGGTGGTTTGTATATGGTAGATCCAGGAAATTACGAAATTGATATGAACATATCAAATGAAAATATAAAAACATGGAATTATAACAAAATAAATACTTTATTAGATGAATTGCTTTTTTCTTCAAAGTATAATCCATATATGTTTAGACAAATTGTTCAATTTTTCATAAAGGAAAAACAGAAAAAAGATATTATATATAATCTAGATATTTTAAAACAATATCTTGATTCTTCTTTAAAGATACAAAATGCAATAGAAGAATTTGTTAGTGAGAATATAAAAGAAAATGTTGAAGAAAAAAATTTATTTGAAAAAATGTTTATGGATTCTGAAAGATAAGTAACATATTCTATTAAAGGAGATATATGAAAAAAACAAAAAAAGCCATTATATTAGATTTAGACGAAACTTTAGAACATGGAATATATCAAATAGATATGATGTAGGAAATCAAATAACAATGGTATTAAGACCTAATCTAGATATATTACTTGAAAAATTATATGAATTAAAAAAGCAAGATATTGATATTATACTATGCACAACAGCAAGAAATAATTGGATAGATAGATTTTTAAAATTAGCACCAGAATTTAAAAATGTATTTGATAAAATATACTCTCGTGATAATGAAGACGAATGGAGATATTATAATAAGGATATATACCCACTTGAAAATAAGGCTCAAAATGAAAATATTAATTTAGAAACTATGAAACCTATAACTACTTTTGGATATGATTCCATATTATTTGTAGATGACAACAAAATAGAAGAATTAAGATTAAAGATGTTATTTGAAATGTCAAAAGGAAAACTGCAAAAAGATGTAACATTTTTTACAGGATTTGGCTTTTATGATGGAGTTATTGAATGGGATAAAATGCTAATGTATAAAAAGATGTCAAATAAGGATTTAGAATTTTCTAAAAAATTAAATGAATATTTAGAAGTTGAAAGAAGTAATCCGGGTTGTAATATGATTTGTTCAGTAATAGATAAATTTATAAAAAAAGATTTAATATACGGTTTGAATATTGTAGATGATGAATATTCAAAAGAATATAATGTTTTTAATAATAGATTAAAAGCCTTAAAATTAGAATTAGAAGAATTAAGTAATAAGTTTGAAGAAAGAGATTTCAAATATACTACTGATGAATTAAAAAAATATAAATCTATAAGAAAAGATGAAAATTGCAATAATTTCTGATATACATGGTAATTTAGAAGCATTAAAAGCAATACTAAAAGACATAGAGAAAAAACAAGTGGACCAAATAATATGTTTGGGAGATACAATTGCAAAAGGAATACATCCACATGAATGTATAAAACTAATAAAAGAAAAATGCGATATAGTAATTCAAGGAAATACAGATGAATAGACATAAAGCAGTTTTAAATGTTGATGACATAGAAACAAAATATAAAATGTTTTTACCAAGTGAATACACTATATCAAATAATATTGCAGATGTAGTGATATATGGTCATATTCATCATCCATATATGGACAAACTCTATAACAAAACATTGATAAATGTTGGAAGTGTAGGAAATTCATTTGACACAATAAGAAATGACAGTAAGGACAGCAATGTTCTTGAAACAACAAGAGCATATTACCTAATTATTTAGGGAGATTATGGAAGTAAAAAATACAACTCAGAGATTTCATTTCAGTTTGTAAGAGTTCCCTACGATATAGAAAAAGAGTTAAAAGACGAAGATAAAAATATAGAAAAAGAATCATATAGATGTGAAATAACAAAAGGAAGATATAGGGATATGACCAAAATTAATGAAAACTATAAAAAATTAAGAATCGATGTAAGTAAAATATAACTGTTTGTCAAAAAAATAAAGTAAAGGTTCTACATTAACATTAATTTTTACAGAAAGTCTAATTAATATATATATAAATATTAGGAGGAAATTATTAAAAAATGAAAGAAAAAACAAAAGAATTTATGAAGAAAAACTTTAAATGGCTTGTGTTATTTATAGCATTAATCGGATTTTTAGCATTAGCAGAAGATGTATTCAATAAAGAAATAATGAATGGAGATATAATTGGATACAAAATAATATCAACACTTTTAATATCAGATTTTGCAACACCTATAGCCAAATTTATCACAAACTTTGGTGGAGCAATATTTTTAATAACATTGACAGTAATATTGATTATATTAATAAAAAATAAAAAAATAGGATTATCCATATTTTCGAATTTAGTAATAATTACTGTATTAAATCAATTGTTAAAAAGAATATTACAAAGACCACGTCCTACTGAATTTAGAATAATCGAAGAAACGGGATACAGTTTTCCATCAGGCCATTCTATGGTAAGTATGGCATTTTATGGATATCTTATATATTTGATTTATAAATATGTAAAAAATAAATACATTAAATGGATTTCGATTGTACTTTTGAGCATTTTGATTTGCACCATCGGTGTAAGTAGAATTTATTTAGGCGTGCATTATACAAGTGATGTTTTAGGTGGATTTTTAGTATCAATTTCTTATTTGATTTTATTTATAAGTACAGTTAATAAGTTCATTATTGAAAAAGATTAAAAATGTGGCAGATAATTGATTGCAATTATCTGTCTTTTAGTATATAATTTGAAAAAATAAAAAACATAAAAGAATATGTGCCACAAGCATTAAAAGAAATAGAACATTTAATAATTATGGAAAATGAAAATCATACACCAATTGCTTTTATGGGAATTGAAGGAGCAAAACTTGAAATGCTATTTATTAAAAACAGTGAAAGAGGAAAAGGACTAGGAAAGCAATTATTAAAATACGGTATAGAAAAATATGATGTTAATGAACTTACAGTAAATGAACAAAATCCAAATGCGAAAGGATTTTATGAGCATATGGGATTTAAAACGTACAAAAGAGCAGAACTTGCCGAACAAGGAAATCCATATCCAATTTTGTATATGAGGTTAGAAAAGTAATTATAAATAAAAATAAAAGGTGATAACATGTGGAATATAAAAGAAATAAAAAAGAATGCAAGAAAGATGCTAAAAAACAATTTATGGACATTATTATTCTTAGGTATGTTTATGTCTATAATAATTGGAAGATATATGATAAATAACGATGGATTTTCCAATTTAAAAATAATATATAACCATATTATAAATAATGAAAATAAAAATACTTCACAAAATTTTATAATAAATGATTGGACAGACAAAATGCTATCTCAATTATTTACAGGAAATGTAACTAATTTGATAAATGAATACAATGAAAGACATAATGTAACAAAAGGTGCAATTTATACAACTTTTAATATTATTACAAAAGGACAACAACAATTGCAAAATACATTTAATGCTATTATGCATTATGAAAATAGTCACATAATTAAAAGTATAGTTGTAATAGCTGCATCAATTATAGGAATATTGATACGAATATTTATAGTATATCCAATAAGAGTCGGTGAAACAAGAATATATTTAGAAAGTATCAATTATAAAAAAACAAGAATAAAAAGACTGACATATGCATTTAAAAAAGGAAGATATTTAGGTTCAGTAAAAGCACTGTTATTAATGGAAATAAAGAAATTTTTATGGAATCTTACAATAGTTGGTGGAATTATAAAAAATTATTCTTATAAAATGGTTACTTATGTAATTGCAGAAAATCCAAATATAACAGCTAAAGATGCAATAAAAATATCAGAAGAGATGATGAATGGAAATAAATTCCAAGCCTTTAAATTAGATGTGTCATTTTTAGGATGGTGTATTTTACAGTACATTACTTTTGGAATTTTAGGAATTTATGTATCTCCTTATTATACATCAACATATACAATATTATATAAAGATTTAAGAAACGAGTATATAAAAAATAAGAAATATAAATTTGAATTATTAAATGATGACAAATTATTTGAAATAAATGATTTAGACAAGTACCCAGATATATATGAAATTGAACGAAAAAAAATTAAAATTGATTATAATAAAAAATATGAAATAACATCAATTATATTATTTTTCTTTATCTTTTCTTTTTTGGGATGGTTATGGGAAGTTAACTTATTCTTGTTTAGAGATGGAAAACTTGTTAATAGAGGTGTTTTACACGGCCCATGGCTACCTATTTATGGGTGGGGATGTACAATAATTGTTATGCTAACAAGATTTAAAAAGTTTAGAGAAATGTTAAAAAACCCTATGCTAACTTTTTTTGTTATAATGAGTCTATGTAGCATTATTGAATATATAACATCTTGGTATCTAGAACAAACAAAAGGATTAAGATATTGGGATTATACAGGAAACTTTTTAAATATCAATGGAAGAATATGTTTAGAATGTAGTATATTTTTTGGACTAGGCGGATCTTTATGTGTATATATAGTTGCACCTTTTTTAGAAAGAATGATTCAGAAAATTAATACAAAGACAAAAATAGTTATTTGCACAATATTGTTGTCATTAATTGTTATTGATAATATATATTCGTCTAAAAATCCTAATGTAGGAGAAGGGATTACAGAGACTGTTTATCAAACAGAATAATATTACAATATAATTGAAAATAAAGGAAGGGGAAAGAGCAATGAGCTTAGTATTAAAAAATGTATCCAAGTCATTTGTGGGAAAGAAAGCTGTAGACAATATTTCCTTTACTTTAACAGAACCAGGAGTATATGGTTTGCTTGGAACTAATGGAGCCGGAAAGACAACGACAATTAGAATGTTACTTGGAATTATTAAAAAGGATAGTGGAGAAATTACTTGGAAGGGAAAAAGCGTAGATAGAAAATCTGTCAGGTTTGGCTACCTACCAGAAGAAAGAGGAGTATATCCAAAAACTAAAATATTTGATCAATTAATGTATTTTGCAGAATTAAAAGGAATGCAAAAAGACGAGACAATAAGGTCAATAAAAAAATGGGCCAAAGAACTAAAAGTGGAAGAATATCTACAAATGCCTGCTGAGAAATTATCAAAAGGAAATCAACAAAAAATACAATTTATGACAGCAATTATACATGATCCAGAATTAGTTGTATTAGATGAACCTTTCAGTGGATTAGATCCAGTTAATACTGAAATATTAAAAAATATTATAATTGATTTAATAAGAAATGGAAAATACATAATAATGTCTGCACACCAAATGGCAACAATTGAAGAATTTTGTAGCGATATTTTAATATTAAATAAAGGAAAAACTGTGCTACAAGGAAATCTAAAAGAAATAAAAGAAAAATATCCGGCAAATAGAGTAGAAATAGATGTAAAGCAAGATATAAAAAAATATATTGAAGAGCTTAACTTAAGTGTAGAAACTGAAACAAATAATAACTATGTTATAAAAATATCAGATGAAGAAAAAGCACATAAATTATTAAATAAACTTGTTGCAGATGGAATTAATATTGACAAATTTGAAATTAAGAAACCTACACTAAACGATATTTTTATAGAAAAGGTAGGTGAATAATGATGAGAGATATTTTAACAGTAATGAAATTTACAATGAGAGATATGGTTAAAAGAAAGTCATTTATAATATCAACATTAATTATTTTGATTTTTATAGTAATTGGTTTTAATATACCCCAATTAATAAAAAGCCTTAACGGAGAAAATTCTGGAGATAAACTATTAGTAATAGACAGTAAAAATGTATTTGAAGGAACATTAGAAAACTTAAAAAAGATGGATTTAGGTTATGAGGTTGAAATAACAAATGAGGATTTAAAATTTGAAGATGTAAAGGAAAAAATAGAAGATAAAGAAATAAAAGAAGCAATAATTATAAATCCAGAAAATGAAAAAATAAAAGTATCATATATTGTAGAAAATAAAACAATGATGAGCGAAGTACCAGAAGGATGCATGAATGCATTAACATCACTATACTCTAACTTAAAAATATCAAAATTAGGATTAACAGAACAACAATTACAATCAATTACTCCAAACTTTGAATTTAGCATAGAACAAACAGAAGAAAAAAGTGCGAGCGGAAATATTTTTGTAATGATGCTAATGTCAATGGTGTTATTTTATGCGATATACTTTTGTGCATATCAAGTATCAAGTTCAATAACAACAGAAAAAACTTCAAAAATAATTGAAACACTTGTAACGTCTACAAGCCCTAAGACAATAGTACTTGGAAAAACAATTGGAATAGGGCTAGTTGGTTTAGCTCAAATGATATTAATAGTTGCAACAGCTTTAATAAGTGCAAAAACATTTTTAGAACCAGGGGTATTAGATTCTGTTTTGGATATGTCTAATATAACACCATATTTAGGAATAATGACTGCGATTTATTTTATATTAGGATATTTGGCTTATGCTTTATTATATGCATTAACAGGCTCTACAGTAAGCAAACCAGAAGATATACAATCTGCTAATTCGCCTGTTGCAATACTAGCGGTAATTGGATTTTATTTATCATATTTTACTATGATGAATCCTACAAGCAAACTTAATTTATTTGCTTCATTGTTTCCAATATCATCACCATTTTGCATGCCGTTTAGAATTATGATGGGACTTGCAAATTCTACAGATGTAATAATGTCAATTGTGATTTTAGTTATTACAATAATTGTTATTGCTAATGTTGCTATAAAGATATATTCAAATGCAATACTGAACTATGGTACAAAGATGAGTATTAAAGATATTATTAAAATGTATAAGGAAAAACAAAGTTAATAAAATAGTAAGATATTACTTTAAGGATACTTGAAATATAGTGGTCTTTTTTGTATAATCGTAATGATAAATAGTAAGTTGTAGGGAAGATATAAAAAATGAAAGTAATAACAATATGTGGAAGTTTAAAATTTCAAAAAGAAATGATGATAGTAGCAGAAAATTGGCTTTAGAAGGTAATTGCGTTCTTACACCAGTTTATCCAATATCAGAAAATTTAGAAAAGACAGAGAAACAACTGGGAAAATTAAAAGAAGCAAATTTTAAAAGAATAGAATTATCAAACTCAATAAGAGTAAAAAATAATTTATCTGAACAAGATACTGATAAATTTTTATCTTTGACACGTACTAAATTAGAAAATAAAAAATTATAAAGTTTATTTTTCTCATGCAAGATTTACATATAAAAATGCAAATATGATGGTACAACCAAATGAATTGATAATAGCTATAAAAGAAGAATAATTTGTTTTGTATATTTATTTATATTATAATATCTAAAAATGGAGGTAGTAGAAATGATAAATATTCTTGATAATATAGAGGTTTTATACCATAGTTGTATAAAAATAAATAAAGAAAAAATTATTTATATAGATCCATATCATATAGATAAAAATTATAATGATGCAGATATAATTTTTATAACACATGACCATTATGACCATTATTCTGAAGATGATATAGATAAAGTAAGAAAATTTAATTCTATTTTTGTTATTCCTGATGATTTATTACCTAAATTACTTGAAAAAGGAATAAATCAAGAAAACATTTTTACGCTTGATTCAGGAGATACAGAAATTATTGATGGAATAAAAGTTGAGGCAGTTCCAGCATATAATACAAATAAGCCTTTTCACCCAAAAGAAAATAATTGGCTAGGCTATATTATAGAAATAAATGGTGTTAGGTATTATATAGCAGGAGATACTGATATTACTGAAGAAAATAAAAAAGTAAAATGTGATGTTGCATTTGTTCCAGTTGGTGGGACATATACAATGGATTTTAAAGAGGCAGCACAATTAATAAATATTATAAAACCTAAATTTGCTATACCAGTTCATTATGGGAGTGTTGTTGGCTCAAAACAAGATGCAACAGATTTTATAAAGTTACTGTATCCAACAATCAAAGGGATAAATTTGATTAATCAATAATATGGAAAGATATGTTAATGGTGAATGGGAAAATAGAAAAGTTAAATGTGAAATTTATGTGAATATTTAGCACTTTGAATTGACAACTGCTAAAAATAGGTATAAAATATTAGCAGTCGTTTTTACAGAGCGCTAATTTTTTTTGTAAATATTAGCCATAATTTTTGCGAGAAAGAAGGTATTTTATGCAAAAAATAACACGTAAAAGTATATTTTCTAATTTATTAAAGTTGGTTTTTATTACATTATTTGTAGGCGTATTTTCACAAATATTTGGTACAAATAATTCTTTGACATGGGTATGTGTATTAATTGGAACTATGATGTATTGGTATATGGATATAGGAATTAATATAAAACAAGCACCATTTGTTATTGTTTTGATGTTTTTACAAATAGGATTTTCAAATAAGTTGGCTCAAATAAATCCAGTAATAGGTTTGATTGTAAACTTTATTACAATATTCTTAATTATGTACATTCCATCAGCAAAACCAGAATATAAGGCGTATATGCCATTTCTTTTATGTTACATTTTTAATCAGTCAAATCCCGCAGAGGGTCATGATTTTGTAACTAGAATGTTAAGTTTGCTTATAGGTGGAGTAATAGTGTCATTAGTATATTATTTTAAAAATAAAAATTCAAATAAGGAGCATGATACAATTAAGCAAGCATTTAAGAGTATGAGTATAACATCAAATAGGTTTATTATAGCTTTAAAGATGGCTATTGGTGTAAGTATTGCGATGTTGATTGGTACATTGTTTGGTGTTAAAAAGACTATGTGGATTTCAATGTCTGTTATGTCTTTAACACAAATTGATTTTTCTAATACTCAAAAAAGATTTATAAGTAGAATAATTTCAACAATAATTGGTTCAATTGTTTTTGCTATATTATTCCAAGCATTGGTACCAGAAAAATATGATGTGATTGTTACAATAATTTTAAATTATATTTATACGTTTATAAATGATTATAAGTATCAAGTAATATTTATTACTGTAAATGCAATTAGTTCTGCTTCGGCTTTATTTGATACAAGTACTGCAATAGAATTGAGAATTTTATTAATTATATTTGGATGTGTATTAGGATATATTATAAATAAAATTAATTTTAGAAAATATTTTACTTTGCTAAAAAGAAAGTTCAGGAGAATGGGAAAATTAGGTACTCATAATTTAAGTTATGAGAATGGTTAGTTATAAGGGAGAGATAGAAATGAAGAATATTTTAACAAATGATTTTGCAAGTGAGCTATTTGACTTAAGTGAAGATAGTATTTATAACATATTAGAGGAATTTAATGAAAACCAAAACATTGATAAAACATTAACTTATGTTTTTATAAAAGCATTTTACATTCATATTGCCAAAGTTATTTTAGACAAAGAAAATATTAGTCTAAACTTTGATGAAGTATATTCAAAATATAGAATGTATTTAAGCATTTACTACAAAAGTAACAACTCTCAAATAAGCCAAGAACTCTTGAACGAAATATTAGATGCATTTGATAAATCTTTTGCGATTATAGAATCATTAGAGTTTAATAGAATAGAAGATAGTTATGAATTTAGGCATCATATCATAGACTCATTTGAACTATTAAGAAAAATTTTAGAAAAAAAGTCTAAATGTAATATAAGAACAGATATATTTGATAAATACATTGCAGATATTCAGGAACAATCTGAAAAAATAAACAACTATATTATAGGCTTAAAATAAATTAAAATCATATAAATCAAAAATATATGTAACATATTATAATTACAAACAAAATATAAAATTACATTATATTAAAGGGAGTACAAATTTGAGTGAAAATAAAATAAATAGAATAAAAGAGTATTGTAAAGAAAATATTAAAGAAAATAAAAAAGACAAATTACAATAAGTAGGGTAGATAACCAGTTGAAATTATCTACCTTTTATTATATAATCCTAACAAGAATTAGTAATTTGAAAGAGAGTTATATAAAAGATAAGAAATAGTATTAGAAAGAAGGGAAAGAAT
>URZW01000011.1 GCA_900552555.1 uncultured Clostridium sp. | reverse complement strand
TAAAAGACATAAAAAATGTAGAAAGAAAATGGCAAAAAATAAAAAAATCATATAATGAATATAAAGAAAATAATCCTATATTAATAGAAAAGTCGCAAAGTATTGTTGAAAAAATGATAATTGATTTGCCAGAAAATTCAATTGATAAAATAATAGTAAATAGTCAAAAAGATTATAAAAAAATTCAAGAATTTAAAAATCAAAATAATTATTTTTCAAAAACTGTTCTAGAATTAAAAGAAAACTCAGATGTTTTCGAAAAATATAATTTAAAAAACGAGATAGGAAAAATAGAAAATAGAAAAATTTGGTTAAACTGTGGTGGATTTATAACTATTGATAAAACTGAAGCATTAACAGCAATAGATGTAAATACAGGTAAATATACAGGAAATCAAAATTTAGAGCAAACAATTTTCAAAGTAAATCAAGAGGCAACAATAGAAATAGCTAAGCAACTAAGACTTAGAGATATTGGTGGAATTATTATTATTGATTATATTGATATGAAAGACAAAAGTAATAAAGAAAAAATAGAAGAATTATTAAAAGAAAAATTAAGGAATGATAGAGCAAAAACACAAGTTGAAGGCTTTACAAAATTAGACTTAATGGAAATGACAAGAAAACACATATGCAGTCATAAAGAATAATAAAAATCATCTTTTAAATGATAAGGGCGTTCTTCAATATTTGTTAAAACAAATTGAAACGTCCTTTATGAATTAAAATTAAAAATAATGGAGGAAACAATGAACGTAGGATTTATATCGCTAGGATGTAGCAAAAACTTGATAGACACTGAAGTAGCAATAGGACTATTCAAAAACAACAACTATAAAATAGTAAACAATCCAGATGAAGCAGACATATTAGTAATAAACACATGTGGATTTATAGAATCAGCAAAAGAAGAAGCAATCAACACTATTTTAGAAATGGCAGAATATAAAAAGAAGAGATGTAAATATTTAATAGCAATGGGATGCCTTGTACAAAGATATTATGATGATTTAGTAAAATTATTACCAGAAGTGGATTTGTTTGTAAAAATAGATGAATACAACAAACTATGGGATAAAATAGAAGACTTATTAAAAAGAGACATTGTAGAAAAATCAAAAACAAAAACAAGCACAAAAATATCAGAAATCAAGCCACTTCCAATGCCTACATATAATGAATTTATGGAAAGAATAGTTACAACAGGCAAAAATTATGCATATCTAAAAATAGGAGAAGGATGTAGTAACAAATGTACATATTGTGCAATTCCTTATATAAGAGGACCATTTGTTAGTAGAAAAATTGAAGAAATTTTAGACGAAGCTAAGATGCTTGCTAAAAAAGGAATAAAAGAATTAATAGTAATTGCACAAGATACAACAAAGTATGGTGTTGATATATATGGTGAAAGCAAGCTTGCAGAATTATTAGATAAACTAAGTAAAATAAAAGGAATTGAATGGATAAGATTTTTATATTCATATCCTGAAGGAATTACAGATGAATTGATAGAAGTTGTTGCATCTAATAATAAAATTGCAAAATATTTTGATATTCCAATTCAACATATATCAAATCCAATATTGAAAAAAATGAACAGAAGAACTAGCAAAGAAAACATTATAAAAATAATTGAAAAAATTAGAAATAAAATACCAGATGTAACATTAAGAACTAGTTTAATTGTTGGATTTCCAGGTGAAACAAGGAAAGACTTTGAAGAACTTTTGGAATTTGTAAAAAATACAAAGTTTGATAAATTAGGAACATTTATGTATTCAAGAGAAGAGGGAACACCAGCAGCAAAGCTTCCTGACCAGATACATGGAAATACTAAAAAGGCAAGATATAACAAAATTATGGAAGCACAACAAGAAATATCAAAACAAATCTTAGAAAGTAAAATTGGAAAAGTTTATAAAGTTTTAGTAGAAGATATGTCTTTTGATGGTAAATATTTTATAGGAAGAACTATGCAAGATGTTCCAGAGGAAGATGGATTGGTATATATTAAAAATAATGGAAATTTAAATGAAGAAAAAATTTTAAATAATTTTGTGGATTGTAAAATTGTTGATGTAAGTAATTATGATTTAATTGGTGAGATTAAAAATAATTAAAAGTTGTTAAATTTTAGTATTAATAATGCAAAAAACAAAAAATATTATGTTGACGTTATGTATGGAAGCCGAGAAAAATATGAAAAACATAATATTTTTTGCTTTTTACTATTAATCTTTATTTACAACGATATTACTGATTTTTTAAATGTTGTAACATTCTTCTTTCAGCATCTTTTTTAGCAATATCTTCACGTTTATCATAAAGTTTTTTACCTTTACCAATACCAAGTTCAATTTTAACCAAACTACCCTTAAAATACATATTTAAAGGAACAATACTATATCCCTTTTGTTTAGTCATAACAATCAATTTGTTAATTTCACGTCTATTTAATAATAATTTTCTGTCTCGCAAAGGATCTTTATTAAAAATATTCCCATGTTCATAAGGACTAATATGTAAACCAACAATAAAAACTTCATTATTTTTTATTATAGCATAACTATCTTTTAAATTTGCCTTTCCGCTTCTTATAGATTTAATCTCAGTACCAGAAAGTACAATTCCCGCTTCTAATTTATTTTCAATAGTATAATTATGAAAAGCTGTAGGATTTTTTGCAATTAATTTATCATTAGGCATAATAAGATTCATTCCTTTCTTACTTTTTGTTATAACAAGTATAACATGAAAAAAAATAAACTGCAACACAAAATATTATAGAAAAATTTATATATTGCTATATGTTTTACTTATAATAGGGAGATATAGAATGGCATTTCTAATTGCCTTCGGTTCATTACACAATATAACAATTTTTAAAATATTTTTTAGACTCCCTTCCACTGAAGTGAACTCTTGTCCAAAAAAGATTTAATAAATTTTAATATTGTTTCAATCACATTCAATCAATTACAAATGCCATTCTATATCTCCCTATTATAAGTAAAACATATAGCAACAGCATATTAAATACTCTAAAAAACAGCAATTAAGTTGATTAGAGCATCTACATTAGAATTTATTCGTCATCATCATTATCATTATTGTTACGACGGCCATTTGTAAACTGCATAGAATAATACCAAACAACAGCAATTATTGCAATAGCAGCAACGCCAATTATGAGCCATGTCCAAGTATTTTGAGACATACCAATATTAGTACTTGTTCTAGTTACAGTATAATTATTATTTCTATTTGAACCAATCATACCATTAAAATTAGTCATACCAGAAGCATAATTTCTATTCATATCATTTTCAGCTCCACCTGTTACACCTTTTGAAGTATTAGAAACATCTCTAGCTGCATTCTCTACAGTATCTTCAACACCACCAACAAAATTTCTTACATCATTAGCAGCAGTACCCATACCTGACTTACCGTCAGTAGCTAAACATATAGAAAAAGAAAAGATAATAAAAAGTATAATAGCTAAAGAAAGAAAAAATTTTTTATTCATGTTAATATCCTCCTTTAAAATTTTAAAAGTAAATTTGATTTTTTAAATCTAATAATATTATTTTAAAATTTGGAGAAAATATACATGAAAAAATGTCAAAATTTTAAAAATCTTGACATTTTATTTTTAATTTTTTAATTTAATTAAAATTGCAATAGCTAAAAATATTAAAAGTATACCAATAACAATTAAAAAAATGCTTAAATAACTAGAAAAGCCTAAACCTGATTCTGTAGAAGTTGTTGATTTTACTGTTGCTGAAGGAGCGCTAAGAGATGAATTGGTATTAGTAGAAGAACTTGAAGTATTAGATGTTGAGCTTCTACTTGAATTTGATGTTGTATATGAGCTATCATTATCATCTTCGTAATTAGCGTTACCACTGTTATTAGAATTTGTCGAATTTGAATATGCAGAACTTGAAGAATCAGAAGATTCAGAAGATTCACTTAAATTTAAGTCAACAGCTTTTACAAAGTTATAACTAATTGATATTGTTACTATAAAAATTAAAAAAATTATTAAAGTTTTTGCTAATTTTGTCATAATATACCTCCTAAAAATTTTCACTAGTTTCACTAAATAATGATAGCACAAATTATTTAATCAGTCTAGATTTTTTAAAAAATTCATAAAAAATTCACAAAAATGGTTACAATTTACAAACCACAAAAAAATTATCAAACCATATACATATATACATTTTTCCGTGAACATCCCTCAATTTTTTATTTAAAATTTTCTATTTTTCACTTCAATCAAACAGATACAATATCAAATATATATACCTAAGAAGTAATCACCTTTATACTCCAACTATTTTATGTGTTTTGTGTTAATCATAATAAAAAACTGACCGTTCAGAATAATAGAGAAAAAATAAAAAATGATATAAAATCTAAAAAAACAAAAAGGAATACAAAATGAAAATAGAAAAATTTAAACAAATCAAATCAACGCACACATATTTGAAAGAAAACAACAATAAATATGCAGAAACAACAGTGATTTTAGCAGATGAACAAACAGGAGGAATAGGAACAAAAGGAAGAAGTTGGCATACAGGTTCAAAAAAAAATATAGCAATGAGCATAATATATAGACCACAAAAAGAGGTAAAAGAATTAGAAGGACTAACATTAGAAATAGCAAAAAGGATTCAAAAAAGCATCAATAAAAATTATAATATAAAATTAACAATAAAAAAACCAAATGACTTGATGTTAAATGAAAAGAAAATATGTGGAATATTAACAGAAAGTAATACAATAGGAACTAAGATCAACTATGTAATAATAAGTATAGGATTCAATGTAAACGAAAACAACTTTCCAAAGGAATTAGAAAATATAGCAACATCATTATATAAAGAAACAGGAAAAGAATTTGATAAACAAAAAATCATAGAAGATTTTATTCAGACTTTAGAAAATATAATTTAGAGGTGAAAATGAAAAATATAGAAATAATAGCAACAGGAATGTATCTGCCCAGTACAAAAATAGATAATACATATTTATCAAAAAAATTAAATACATCAGAAGATTTTATATACAAACGAACAGGGATACAAACAAGATATTATTCAAAAGATGAAAGCATTGACAAACTAGCTATAAAAAGTGTTGAAAATTTAAAAGAAAAAAATTCAAAAATAAATATAAAAAATGTAGATATGATTATAGTTGCAACAACATCAACAAACATGCTAATGCCAGGCATATCGTACAAAATACAAAAACACTTTGATATAAAAAATTGTATGTGCTTAGATATTTTAGCAGGATGCGCAGGTTTTATAAATGCTCTTGACATAGCACAAAGTTATATAACAACAAGAAAAGCAACAATGCCATTAGTAGTTGGAGTAGATTTACTATCAAAATGTATAGACAAAAAAGATGTATCAACATCAATATTGCTATCAGATGGTGCAGGTTCAATAATTATACAAGAATCAAAAAGAAATACAATTTATAATAGCAACATAAAAAGCCAAGGGCAACAAGGAGAAATACTTACAAAAAATACAAATGAAAAATTATTTATGAATGGTAAAGAAGTTTATAAATATGCCGTTACAGAAACAGTGAAAAATATAAATGAATTATTAGATAAAAATCAAATTAGTAAAAACGAAATAAATTATATAATACCACATCAATCAAATTTAAAAATAATGAAATCAATTGCAAATAGATTAAAAATTGATATTAATAAGATATATACAAATATAGAAAATGTAGGAAATACATTTTGCGCAAGTATACCAATAGCACTAGATGAGATGCTTGAAAAAAAATTACTAAAAAAAGGAGATAAGGTTATTCTTTTGGGCTATGGTGGAGGCTTGAACACAGGAAGTATTTTAATGGAAATTTAAAATACTGAACAAATTAAAAATGAGAAGCAAATTTGTTTCAGAAGGGATAAAAAATGAAAATAGCATTTTTATTTCCAGGTCAAGGAAGTCAAAAAGTTGGCATGGGAAAGGATTTATATGAAAAATATGAAGAAGTAAGAGAAGTATACAAAAAAGTATCTGAAATCACAAATATAGATGTTGCAAAGTTGTGTTTCGAAGGTATAAGAAAAGAATATAATGGAACTGATTATTGTAAAGACGAAATACAAAAAGATGCAAACAAAGAAATTATACTAGATGATTTAAATAATACAGAGAATACACAAATTGCAATTGCAACAATGAGTTTGGCAGTATTAGCAATTTTAGAGAAAAATGGAATAAGAGCAGATATATCAGTTGGATTAAGTTTAGGAGAATATCCAGCGTTGATATATAGTGGAAAACTAAAATTTAAAGATGGAATAAAACTTTTAAAGCAAAGAGGATATTTAATGCAACATAAATTGCCAAAAGGAGAATATTCAATGCTTGCAATAATTGGATTAGATTCAAGAAAAATAGAAGAAATATGCAAAAGTTTACAAGATAAAGGAATGTTTATAGTACCTGCAAATTACAATTATTCAAATCAAACTGTGGTTTCTGGAACCAAAGAGGCGATTGAGTCAGCTAGTAATTTATTTAAAGAAAGTGGAGCAAAAAAAGTAGTAACACTAAAAACAAGTGGACCATTTCATACAAAAGTATTGGAAGACGCAAAAAACGAATACACAAAAGACTTAGAAAAGGTTCATTTTCAAAAAGGTACAGCAAAAGTTATAAAAAATATTGACGGAACTTTTTATAAAGACACAGATAACATGGTAGAAATACTGTCAAACCATATTGTTAGTCCAGTTAGGTTTGACAAAGCTATCAAATTGATGAAAGACGAAAATATAGATACATTTGTAGAAATTGGACCTGGAAAGACTTTAACAGGTTTTGTAAAAAAAGAACTTAGTGATATTGACACAATAAATATTTATGATGATGAAACTTTAGAAAAAGCAATAAAAGAATTAAAGCAATAAACTAAAAAGAAAAATTTATGGTGTTTTATAATCCTTAAAAATGAGGTGTCGTATCAATTTAGATGTTGGAGGAAGAAAAAATGAAAGACAAAAAAATAGCTTTAATAACAGGTGGTACAAGAGGAATAGGAAAAGCAATAGCAATTAAATTCGCAAAAAATGGATACAATTTAGTATTAAATTATGTATCAGATAGAACAAATTTGGAAGATTTAGAAAATGAATTCAAAGAATATAATATAGAGACTTTATTCATAAAAACAGATGTTTCTAATTTTGAAGACTGCGAGAATATGACTAAAAAAGCAATAGAAGAGTTTGGAAAAATAGATGTTTTAGTAAATAATGCAGGAATTACAAAAGATTGTTTATTACTAAGAATGACTCCAGAAGATTTTGAAAAAGTAATAAATATCAATTTAAAAGGTACATTTAATGTTACAAAAAGTGTAGTTCCATATATGATGAAAAAAAGAACAGGAAAAATTGTAAATATCAGTTCAGTAGTTGGTGTATCTGGAAATGTAGGTCAATGTAATTATGCAGCTTCTAAAGCTGGAATTATAGGCTTTACAAAAAGTATTGCAAAAGAATTAGCAAGTAGAAATATATTAGCAAACTGTGTGGCACCTGGTTTTATAGATACAGATATGACATCAGTTTTAAGTGATAGTGTTAAAGAAAATATAAATACACAAATTCCTTTAAAAAGAATGGGAAGCAGTGAAGAAGTTGCAAACTCAGTTTATTTCTTAGCTGGTGAAGAAAATACTTATGTAACAGGGCAAGTTTTAAATGTTGATGGTGGTATGTTGATGTAATAAAAACACTGGTATTAATAATGTTTTATACAATTAATCAAGATTAATAATATAAAAAGTAAAAAAGAAGGGAGAGATATAGAACCTCTCCCTATGAATGAAAATTATTTAGAAAATAAAAAGGTAACAATTAGTGTAACCATAGTATCTGAATAGTATGGAGTACTATTCAGATCGGTTGGCCGATAACCCAAAATATTAGTAAGAGTCGTCAATGAAGAGGCAATCTCAGAATTAATGGCATCAAGATTAAGAGACTTTATTCTCTTATCTTGGGTTACTATTGGAATAGAGATAGTAACTAGTTGGCCTTTTAACCCACTGTTCCTAATAATTTTTAATTGGTCCTTTATAACATCTTCAGTAGACCGTTTTTCATTCATATGCTTTACCTCCTTAAGCTTTATAAAAAATATTATACCATATAGTATTATAAATTGCAAAAAAATATTACTTTTTAAATAAAAACTATTATATAGTAATGAAAAATATATAATTACAATTCAGTGAGAATAATTTTTGGAATACCTGTGAATGATATTTTTCATATTTTTCTCAGGCTTCCTACATGACGTTAACAAATTCTAATGTAAATACTCTAACAATACCCGAAGACAGGACCCTTTAGAGTATTTACTTAAGAATTTGTAACACTATTTTGGTCGCATTCGAAATATATTCAAAATATCATTCACAGGTATTCCAAGAATTATTCTCACTGAATTGTAACATACATACATAAACTTAAAATTAATTTTATAGAAAGGAAAATCAAAATGGAAAGAAGAGTTGTAGTAACGGGATTAGGAGCCATAACTCCTATAGGAAACAATGTAGAAGAATTCTGGAAAGGAATAAAGACAAACAAATGCGGTATAGCACCAATAACAGAATTTAACACAGAAAAATTCAAAGTAAAATTAGCAGGAGAAGTAAAAGAATATAATCCTGAAGAACACTTTGACAAAAGAAGTTGCAAAAGACTAGATAAATTCTCACAATTTGCAATAATAGCATCAAGAGAAGCAATGAAAGACAGTGGAATAACACCAGAAAATACAGATATGAACAGAGTTGGAGTAGTAATCAGTTCAGGGATAGGTGGACTTTCTACAATAGAAAGAGAAAATGAACACTATATTGAAAAAGGACCAGACAGAGTATCACCAATGTACATTCCTATGAGTATATGCAATATGGCCGCTGGAAATGTAGCAATTGAGTTAGGAACAAAAGGCGAATCTATATCTGTTGTAACTGCATGCGCAGGTGGAACTCATTCAATAGGTGAAGCATACAGAATGATAAAAAACGGATATGAAGATGCAATTTTAGCAGGAGGAACAGAAGCGTCAATTACACCTACAGGTATAGCAGGGTTCACAAATATAAAAGCATTAACACAAGCAACAGATATAAATAGAGCAAGTATTCCATTTGACAAAGAAAGAAGCGGATTTATAATGGGAGAAGGATCAGGTGTTATTGTTCTAGAAGAATTAGAACATGCTAAAGCAAGAAATGCAAAAATATATGCAGAAATAGTAGGATATGGAGCAACATCAGATGCATATCATATTACATCTCCTGCACCAGACGGAGAAGGTGCTGCTAGAGCTATGAAAAGAGCCTTAGAAGAAAATAATATAAAACCGGAAGATATTACATATATAAATGCACACGGAACATCTACACACCTAAATGACGCTGGAGAAACATCAGCAATAAAACTAGCATTTGGAGAAGCAAGTAAAAAAATAATGGTAAGCTCAACAAAAGGAAACACAGGACATTTATTAGGTGCAGCAGGAGGAGTAGAAGCAGTTGTTTGTATAAAAGCAATAGAAGACAACTTTGTACCACCTACAATAAATTACAAAGTACCAGATGAAGAATGTGATTTAGATATAGTACCAAATGAAGGTAGAAATGTAGAAGTAAAATATGCAATGTCAAATTCTTTAGGTTTTGGAGGACATAACAGTTCTATAATATTTAAAAAAATCTAAAATGTCCTTTTGGGGACGGTTCTTTTTGGGACATATTTTCCCAAAAGGTCATATGATTTGAAAATTATGCAAGAGAAAGGATAAGATAAAACATGGATTACGAAGAAATCAAAAAATTAATTGATGATATGGGAAATGCCAAAATAGATGAACTAGAAATAGAATTCCCAGAAGGTATGAAAATAAGTATGAAGAAAAATGCAGAAAAAGAAATTGTAGTAACAAATGGAACACAAATGCAATCAAACACAATACCATCAGCAATAATTCCTACAGCAGATACTGTATCATCTACAATAATGAACAATCAAAATAATACAGAATTACCAATAAACAGGACTACTGGTAAAGAAAACATACAAGAAGAAAATTATAAAATTATAAAATCACCTATGGTAGGAACATTTTACTCTAGACCTGCACCAAATAAAGATGCATTTACAAAAGTAGGCGATATTGTAAAAAAAGGTCAAGTTATATGCATAGTAGAAGCAATGAAACTAATGAATGAAATAGAATCAGAATTTGATGGAAAAATTGCTGAAATATGTTTAAAAGACGGAGAAGTAGTAGAATATGGAACACCATTATTCAAAGTAAAATAGAAAAGATTTGGTATTAAAAATTTTTGTAAAAAAATATAGATAAATAAAAAAGTGGGAGAGAAAATTAAAATGTTAAATAAAGAAGAAATTAAAAAAATAATACCACAAAGAGATCCATTTTTAATGATTGATGAAGTAGAAGAATACATACCAGGTGAAAGTTGTACAGCATATAAACATGTATCAGCAGACGAATACTATTTTAAAGGACACTTTCCTGGAAATCCAATTATGCCAGGAGTATTAATGGTAGAATCACTAGCACAAACAGGAGCAGTTGCGATACTATCATTAGAAGAAAACAAAAATAAAAATGCGTTATTTGGAGGAATAAATAATTTAAAATTCAAAAAGCAAGTAGTGCCAGGTGATAGATTAAAATTAGAAGTAAAAATCATTAAACAAAAAGGACCAGTAGGTATTGGAGAAGCAATTGCAACAGTAGATGGAAAAATTGCAGTAAAAGGAGAACTAACATTTGCAATTGTAAACAATAATTAAAAAACCCGGATTAAGGGGGGACTACATTGAATCCTTAACCCTCAAATTTAAAATATGAAAGGAAAAGAAAATGCTCAAAAAGATATTAATAGCAAACCGAGGAGAAATTGCGGTAAGAATAATAAGAGCCTGTAGAGAATTAGGAATAAGAACAGTAGCAGTATATTCAGAAATAGACAAAAACTCATTACACAAAGAACTGGCAGATGAAGCGGTATGTATAGGACCTGCACCATCTAATAAAAGCTATTTGAATGTAAAATCAATAATTGAAGCTGCGTGTTTAACTGGATGTGACGGAGTACATCCTGGTTATGGTTTTTTGTCTGAAAATAGTAGTTTTGCCAAAATGTGTGATGAAATTGGTATTAAATTTATAGGGCCGAATTATAAAATGATAGAATTAATGGGAAATAAATCAAAGGCAAAAGAAACAATGAAAAATGCAGGTGTACCTGTTGTCCCTGGTTCTGATGGATTAGTTGATAATGTATTAGAGGCAATAAAGGTAGCATTAAAAATAGGATACCCTGTTATTTTAAAAGCATCAAGTGGTGGTGGTGGCAAAGGAATACGAATCGCCTACAATGAAAAAGAACTTGTACAATTCTATGATTTAGTAAGACAAGAAGCAAAAATATCTTTTAATGATGACTCTGTATACATAGAAAAATTTATAGAAAACCCTAGACACATAGAAGTTCAAGTAATGGCAGATGAACATGGAAATGTTATACATTTAGGTGAAAGAGACTGTACAGTACAAAGAAATAATCAAAAAATGCTAGAAGAAACACCATCAGGAGTAATAACAGATAAGTTAAGACAAAAAATGGGAAAAATTACTGTAAATGCATTAAAAGAAATTGGATATAGCAATGTAGGAACAATTGAGTATTTATTGGATAAGAACAAAGATTTTTATTTTATGGAAATGAATACAAGAGTTCAAGTTGAACACCCAATAACAGAAGCAATTACAGGTGTAGATATTATAAAAGAACAACTAAGAATTGCATCAGGTGAAAAGTTACAATATAAGCAAGATGATATCAAATTTACAGGACATAGTTTAGAAGCCAGAATAAATGCAGAAAATCCGTGTAAAAACTTTATGCCATGCCCCGGAGAAATAAAAGAGCTACATATACCAGGCGGAAATGGTATAAGAATCGACACAGCAATTTATTCAGGTTATAAAATACCTCCTACATATGACTCTATGATTGCAAAGGTTATTGTTCATGGAAAAAATAGAAATGAATCAATTGCTAAAATGAAGAGTGCGCTAGGAGAGTTTGTTATTGATGGTATTAGTACTAATATTGATTTTTTGTATAAGATTTTAGAAGATGAAGATTTTATTAGTAATAATTATGATACTTCTTTTATTGCTAAAAAATTTGCTAATAATCTAAAAAGTGGATTATAAGATTTTTATAATTTTATTTATGCTTATATGGATATGTAATAGTTTGAATATATTTTGATACTACTTACTAGTGTTACAAGTTCTTAGGTAAAAGCTATAAAGGATCCTGTTTTCTGGTATTGTTATAGTTTTTACATTAGAATTTGTTAACGTTATGTAAGTTAAGTCGAAAAAATATATGAAAACTATTACATATCTATATAAGCAAAAAATATAGAAAACTATATACGAGGAGAAAAACGATGGTAATAGAAAAAATCAAAAAAATAAATCCAAAAGAACCAGACAAAAAAAACGAAAAAGCCTCAGACATGCTGGTAGGAAAATGGGTAAAATGTAATAAGTGTAAAGAAATACTATACAAAGAAGACCTAAAAAACAATTACAGCATATGTCCGAATTGTGGACAATACTTTAGGCTATCAGCTAGAAGAAGAATAAAGCAAATAATAGATGAAGGAACTTTTGAAGAACTAGATAAAGACATGCAAACAAGTGATTTACTAAAATTTGAAGGTTACAAAGAAAAGATTCAAACCTTACAAGAAAAGACAAAAATACAAGAAGCAATACAAACAGGAATAGGAAATATAAATGGTTTAAAAGTTGCAATAGGAGTTATGGACAGTAATTTTATGATGGGAAGTATGGGAAGTGTTGTTGGTGAAAAAATAACCAGGTTAGTAGAAAAAGCAATAGAAGAAAAATTACCAGTTATCCTATTTTGTGTATCAGGTGGTGCAAGAATGCAAGAAGGGATAATATCATTAATGCAAATGGCAAAAACATCATCTGCAATAGCCAAACTAGATGAAGCAGGTTTATTATATATATCTGTATTAACAGACCCTACTACAGGAGGAGTAACAGCAAGTTTTGCAAGTTTAGGCGATATCATTTTAGCAGAGCCGGGAGCTTTAATAGGTTTTGCAGGTCCAAGAGTAATAGAACAAACAATAAAACAAAAATTACCAAAAGGATTTCAAAGTGCAGAATTTTTATTAGAACATGGCTTTATTGATAAAATAGTTGAAAGAAAAGATATGAAAAATGCATTATATAATATTGTAAAATTACATCAAAAATATTAAAACGAACAATGTTCGCTGAATGGATTTTATAAAAAAATTTTTTGAATATGATTTTTAATCCATAAAAATTTAGAAGGTTTTTGTGTATTGTTCCTAAATGCACAGTGAAAGGAAAATAAAAATGAAAGAAAATACAATATCTGCATGGGAGCGAGTAGTGCTTGCAAGAAAAGCAGAAAGACCAAAATCATTAGATTATATAAATAATATATTTACAAATTTTATAGAATTACATGGAGATAGAAAATTTGGAGATGATAAATCTATTATAGGTGGAATTGCAGAATTAGATGGAATGCCAGTAACTGTTATAGGGGAGCAAAAAGGCAAAAATGCAAAAGAAAATATAGAAAGAAATTTTGGTATGCCAAATCCAGAAGGATACAGAAAAGCACTAAGATTAATGAAACAAGCGGAAAAATTTGATAGACCTATAATAACATTTATAGATACACCAGGTGCATATCCAGGAATGGGAGCAGAAGAGAGAGGGCAAGGAGAAGCAATTGCTAGAAATCTTTTTGAAATGTCAAAGTTGAAAGTTCCAACAATTTCAATTGTAATAGGGGAAGGCTCAAGCGGAGGTGCTTTGGCATTAGGTGTAACAGATATCATAATAATGTTCGAAAATGCTGTTTATTCTATATTGTCACCAGAGGGATTTGCAAGTATTTTGTATAAAGATACAAATAAATCACAAGAAGCGGCTGAAAAAATGAAAATAACTTCAAAAGAATTGAAAAAATTAGGTGTTATTGATAGTATAGTAAAAGAACCAGAAGGTGGTGCACAAGAGGATTTTGAAAAAGTTTGCAAAGATTTAAAAAATATGATATTAAAAGATATTAATTGTTTATCTAAAAAATCACAAGAAAAATTGATAAAACAAAGATACGAAAAGTATAGAAAAATTGGAGGTATTTAGGCAATGTTATTACAAGGGAAGAAAATCTTAATAATGGGAATAAGAAATAAATGGAGTATAGCATGGGGAGCAGCAGTATCTGCATATGAGCAAGGTGCACAAATTATTTTTACATATAATTCAGAAGCAAATAAACCTAAAGTAGAAAAGCTAATGGAAGAAATACCAGGTTCAAAGGCATATTCTTGTAATGTTTCAAGTGATGAATCTATAAAAACATGTTTTGAAACAATCTTAAAAGAGAATGGAAAAATTGATGGAATGTTACATGCAATTGCTCATGCAAATACAGAAGATTTAAGAAATGATTTTATAAATACATCAAGAGATGGATTTTCACATGCATGTGATGTTAGCAGTTATTCTTTAATTGCCATATCAAAAATTGCTACAGAATTAGAATTATTAAATGACAATTCAAGTATTGTTACTTTAACATATTATGGTGCAGAAAAAGCAATTGATGGTTATAATGTTATGGGTGTTGCAAAAGCAGCATTGGAATCAAGTGTTAGATATTTGACAAAGGATTTAGGCAGAAGCGGTATACGTATAAATGCTATTTCTGCAGGACCTATAAAAACTCTTTCTGCAAAAGGAATAAAAGATTTTGGAACTATTTTAGATGTTGTTGAAGAAAAGTCTCCTTTACATAGAAATGTTACTGCTAAAGAAGTTGGAGATTGTTGTACATTTTTGTTTAGTGACATGTCTAAGGCTATTACTGGTGAAGTGATTCATGTAGATAATGGATTTTCAGTTGTAGGGGTATAAATAAAATATTTCATTTTCACAATTAGATCATTTGAAATAACTGTGCATGATATTTTTCATATTTTTCTCAGGTTCCCGACATAACGTTAACAAATTCTAATGTAAATACTCAAACAATACCCGAAGACAGGACCCTTTTGAGCATTTACTTAAGAATTTGTAACACTATTTTGGTCACATTCGAAATATATTCAAAATATCATGCACAGTTATTTCAAATGATCTAATTGTGAAAATGAAAAAAAAGGCAGATATTATAAAAATACCTGCCTTTTTTGAAACTAAAAATCACATATTCATTTTCTTTACTTTAATGTTTCAAGCAAATCTGTAATCATACTTAGTACCATAGTATCACCTAATGAATCATAAGCAATTGCTTCAAATATTAAAATTGCAATATATTGTATACAAGAATTCATATTATTTATTTCATCTATTGTAAAATCCAAAAATAATAAACTAGATTTTATGGCTAATTCAATATTCAAAAAAGTCATTTTTTTATTATTTTCAAAATCTTCAATATTAGATGACTGCAATATCCATGATGTTGAACCAGACAAAGCATCAATTAAGCAAGCACTTTGTTGCAAATTAGATAATTCATTTAACTCCAGATTTTTGTTTTTAGCAAAAGCCTGAAGATTAAAATAAAAATCCAAAAGATAAAAGTCATTATAATCGATTGTAACAACCATATATGATTTAAAACTATTTGGCAAGTTATCATATATAATATCCGTCATGTAATCAACAGCTTTTTTAACATTAGGGTACTTTTCAGCAATCTCATGAATTTGAGACATCGAATTTTCAATATAGATATTGTTTTTTTCATATTCATATTTTAGGAAAAATATAATACCTATGATGATCAATAATAAAATGTATAAAAAAGATATTGGAATCCGTGGCAAAGGTGAAATGATACATACAATTATTAAGTGAACTATTGCATACATGGCAATAAAAAAATATAAAAACTTTTTAAATTTGTTTTCCATAATGACGCCCTCCTTATTTTGAAAAATGATTTTTAATTTCAAAGTGCTTTAAGATAATAAGATTATACCAGAAATATTATGTATATTCAAGTAAAACAAGAATAAATATAAAATAATATAGAATTAAGTATAAAAAATAGCTCTAAAAAGAGCTATTTAATTATCTACATGAATTATTGTTATTATTTTGTCTTTCTTCATTTTGAGATTGATTATTTTTATTGTCTTTATTATTTTTCTTATTAGATTTTGACATTAAAATGCACCTCCAATCGATATCTAAAAATATTCTCTCCGAAAAATAAAAAAATATTCTAATAAAATTGTTTTTTTAAAAAAAAAGAGATATAATAAAAAATAAAAAATGTCCTTTTGGGGACGGTTCTTTTTGGGACATTGTCTTTAACAAGGTTATCTTAAAAAATCTTTTATATTTTAGCATTTAGAAGAAATTACAAAAATTGGAAAAATGTCCCAAAAAGAACCGTCCCCAAAAGGACAAAAAAGGAAAGAAGGAGTAAAAATGAGTTTTGAAAACAAAAAATTAGAAGAATTTAACGAGTATATAAGATTTAGAAAAGTAGCAGTAATTGGATTAGGAGTAAGTAATTTGCCATTATTAGAATACTTACATGATAAAAACGCGCAAGTAACAGTATTTGATGAAAGAACAAAAGAGGAAATACCAGCCGACACAATCAAAAAAGTAAATACATATGAATTTGAGACAGCTTTTGGTAAAAATTGTCTTGAAAAACTAAAAGGATTTAATATAATTTTCAGATCACCAAGTTGTTTACCAACAAGAACAGAATTACAACAAGAAGCAGAAAAAGGAGCGATTGTGACAACAGAAGTAGAAATGCTTATGGAAATGTGCCCATGCAAAATAATAGGTGTAACAGGTAGTGATGGAAAAACAACTACAACAAGCTTAATAAATGCAATTTTACAACATGCTGGTTATAAAACATTTTTGGGTGGAAACATTGGAACACCATTATTCACAAAATTGCCAGAAATGGAGCCAAATGATATAGTGGTTCTAGAATTAAGCAGTTTTCAATTAATGAATATGCATGTAAGTCCAGACATCGCAGTTATTACCAATATAACACCAAATCATTTAAACATACACAAAGATTATCAAGAGTATATTGATGCCAAAAAATGCATATTTAAAAATCAAAATGAAAATGGAATATTAATTTTAAATTATGATAATGATATAACAAGAGAATGTAGCAAAGAAGCTAAAGGAAAAGTAATATTCTTTAGTAGTAAAGAAAAATTAGATAACGGATTTATAGTTGATGAAGATATAATAAAAGAATGCAATGATGGAGTTAGAAAACATATTTTGAATACTGATGAAGTTATTTTAAGGGGAAATCATAATTTCCAAAATATAGCAACAGCTCTTGCAGCAACAAAAACATTGGTTGATACAGATGTTGCAGTTGAAGCAATTAAAAAATTCAAACCAGTTGAACATAGAATTGAGTTTGTAAAAGAAATAGATGGAGTAAAATGGTACAATGACTCTGCAAGTTCTTCACCAACAAGAACAATCTCAGGACTAAATGCATTTAAAGAAAACATAATTTTAATTGCAGGTGGATATGACAAAAACTTAGAATATGAACCACTTGCAAAACCGGTTGTTGATAAGGTTTCAACACTTATTTTAATTGGTCAAACAGCTGAAAAGATATATGATGTTGTTAAAAATGAAGCAGAGAAAGAAAATAAAAAAATCAATATAAATATGTGTGATACATTAGAACAAACAATAGATATTGCAAAAAAGGCAGCTAAAAAAGGTGATATTGTATTATTCTCACCAGCAAGTGCAAGTTTTGATATGTTTAAAAATTTTGCAGATAGAGGTCATCAATTTAAGGATTTAGTAAACAAGATTTAGTAGTATTTTTTAAATAAAAAATTTCTAAGACTGTAAATTATAACATTATAAAATATAATTATTTTAACAAAAATAAAACCTTTCTCATACGATATATAAAACTAATTTGTAGAAAATACCAAATTAGCAAAAATGAGGGAGGTTTATTATTATGTATAACGAAACATATGATGATTACATAAGAAGTATTTTAGGATATCCAACAAGGAACCAATTTGAACAATATAATCAAGAACCACAAGAATATCAAAGTTATCAAGAATATCGAAATCCAACATTTAATACTAACATAAATATATCTGGGAACAATGTTGAATTAGAAAATAGTTATCCTGAAATATACAAAATTGTGTACCCAATGGTAGCAAAAAAGTGTGAAAACATGAGAGGAGAGAACATTACAAAAGATGAAATTGAAAATATGACAGATGAAATTTATTATGCTTTAGAATCAAGAAATGAAACGCAAGTTAATATTAATTTAACAAATGATGTAAATGGAATAAGAAAAGCAAACAATTCTAATTCTTCAGTATCTACAAATATAACAAAAGTGGACAATAGGAAAACAGATGTTAAAGTTTCTGAGGTAACAGGAACTAACAGTGAAAAAAGACAAATAAATGGTGGATTAAGAGATTTAATTCAAATTTTATTGATACGAGAATTACTAAATAGACGTAGACCACCATTCAGACCGCCTATGCCAAATCCTCCAGGACCGGGACCACGTCCACCAATGAGTCCTCCATTTGGGCCGGGGTCAGGAAGGTCACCGTTCAATAGGGTTTTTGGGAATTTCAACGATTTATATGAGTAATTTTGATTGACATAATCTTTTAAAAGCGCTATATTAATATAGATGCAAGTTGTAGATGTAGTAAAGTACAGGAGGAAATCATTATGTACGAAAAATTAAAAAAATTTTTGGAAGAGTGGAAACTATATTCTTCTGCGGAAAACGAAACAGAGCTTCCAGAAAGAATTTTGCGGAATGAATGCTGGTCTATTGCAAGAGCAGTAGACTATACATTAGCAGAGATGAGAGGGACTGAAGAGTTTGAAAAAATTTCTGATAATGACAAAGAAATTATAAACAAAATTTATGATTATCTCATAATAAATTCCCAAAAATAAGAGTGCTTTGGCACTCTTTTAAAATTGGAAAAATATAGTAAATATGCAAATTAAATTTTGTATATTTTTTTCTTTTTAACAAATAATAATAAATGAAAATTAAAAGTAAAAGAAAATTGCAATATAAAAATTAGGCAAAAAATTTATAATTTTAATTTTTCAAACATTATTATTTGAAAGGAGAATTATAAAATGAAAGTAAAAGACTGTATGTGTGATGATGTATGTTGTGTAAAACCAGAAACAAAAATAACAGAAGTAGCCAAATTAATGAGAGAAAACCATATAGGATGTATACCAGTATGTGACAACAACAACTGTATATGTGGAATATTAACAGATAGAGACATTTTATTAAGAACTGTTGCATGTGACAAAGATTGTTCACAAACAACAGCAAGTGATATAATGTCTACAAATTTATGTACTTGTAAACAAGATGATGATATGACGAATGCAGAAAGTAAAATGGCAAATAATCAAATAAGAAGATTACCAGTATGTGATGAGGATAATCATGTTATAGGAATCTTAACTTTAGGAGATTTAGCACAAAAAGATATTCAACTTGGTAGACAACAAGTTTGTGACACAATAAGTGATATTTGCAATTGTAATTCTAATAAAAATAATTATTAGAAAGTGTATTATATTAGAAAAATTGCATAGCTTCACTAATATATTAATAAGAAAAGTCCTGTTGATGGTAAATATTTTTATTTTTAACGCAAGAATTTGTCTAAAATAAAATATTTACATTCCTTGCATGGACTTTTCTTATTATAGTGTATACTAACCAAAAATTAACATATACTAATTACATAGGAGATAAGAAAAAATGATCATAGACATGTCATATTGGACAAGAGTTCTTAAGAGATTTTTATATGTTATACTAATATTAGTTGGTTTATTTTTTGCATTCAAACTAGCAATATTTTACACACCATTTTTAATAGCATTTATAATATCATTAATGATAGAACCAGCAATAAGATTTATAATGAAAAAATGTAAATTCACAAGAAAAGCTAGCTCAATAATTATATTTATAATAGTATCAGCAATAATAATAGGAGCAATGGTGTGGGGGATAGTAGCACTAATTTCAGAAGCATCAAACTTATTGCAAGATTTAAATAGATATGTAGAAAAAGCATACATATTATTTCAAAATTTTACAGGAAGGTTTGATTTCAATAAAATACATTTACCAACCGAAATAACATCAATAATCCAAAATTCAACAGGCGATGTATTAACCTCTGTATCAGGATGGGTTAGAAACTTTTTGACAGGTTTATTAAATGTTATTACATCTATGCCATCAATTATAATATATTTTGTAGTAACAATTATGGCTTTATATTTAATATGTGTTGATAAAGTATATATTTTAGATCAAATAGAACACCATTTTCCCAAAAGATGGGTATTTAAAGTTGGGACACACATAAAAGATTTGACCAAAACATTAGGCGGATATTTAAAAGCAGAAGCTACGCTTATTTTAGTGTCTTTTATAATTTCTTTAGTAGGGTTATATATTTTAAAATTTGCAAATTTCAACATAGAATTTCCGTTATTAATGGCTTTATTTATCGGTTTTGTTGATGCTTTACCAATTTTAGGTTCTGGAACAGTTATGGTCCCATGGGCTATTATTTCTGGTTTAAATGGTGATTTAAAATTAGGTATTGCAATTATTGTTTTGTTAATTATAATGTCAATGGTAAGACAATTTTTAGAACCTAAGTTAGTTAGTAAGCATATTGGTACACATCCGATTTTTACACTAATTGCTATGTATACAGGTTTTAAGTTTATTGGTGTTTTAGGTATGCTTGTTGGTCCTATTATTTTGATTATAATAAAAAATGTTTTTGCAACTTTAATAGATGAAGGAGTATTTAAAAGTATTATGGATAGTAAATAATGTTCTGTTACAATTTATATAGGATTTTTCATTTATATTGTTTGACATAAAATGGAAAGTATATTATAATAAGATTAGGTATTGTTTTTATAAACTTTTTAAGAAATATCTTAAAAAGTTTATATTCCTACATTTAATTAGTTAAAATAAGTAGACCATTCTACTATGGTTTGCTAAATTTTATAAAAATATATACATAATTTAATAAATATGATAAAATAAATAAAATTATATTTTAAGAGAGGAGTATTTTATGATAGATTTACATATACATACAAATAATTCAGATGGAACTGATACAGTAGAAGAACTGTTAAAAAAAGCAGAGACTTTAAATTTAGAATACATATCTATAACTGATCATGACAACTGTAATGGATATGATAAGCTAAAAAGAATAAATATTTCTAACATCTTTTCAGGAAAAATAATACCTGGAATAGAAATTAAATGTACATATCAAAAAAGAACCATAGAAGTACTAGGATATAAAATTAATACAGATGTAATGAACAGATGGATGCAAGAATTTTATAAAGACAAGCAAAGAGACACATTACAAATTAAATATTTTAATTTGTTATATGAAAAATGTAAAAAGATGGGATTAAGTTTAAGTGATAAAGATAAAATTATATGGAATCCAAAAAATGACTGGGCTAGTTTTACAATTTATTCAGAACTAAAAAAGCATCCAGAAAATCAAAATATAATGCCAGAAGATATGTGGACAGAATTTTCAGGTTTTAATAGAAAGTATTGTAACAACCCCGAGCATATATTATATATTGATAAAAGTGAAGACTATCCAACATTAAAACAAACAATAAATGCCATCAAAAAAGCAAGTGGATTGGTATTTATGCCACATCTATTTATATATAAATGGGTAGAAAATAAAAAAGAATTTATTGAAACATTAGTTGAAAATTATGAAATTGATGGAATCGAATGTTTTTACACAGATTTTAGTGAAGAACAAACACAATATCTTATAAATTTATGTAACAGAAAAAAATTGTATAAGAGTGGTGGAAGCGATTATCACGGATTAAATAAGGAAAAAATTAGTTTGGCAACAGGATATGGGAATTTGAATATAGATAAAAAAATTATTCAAGATTGGATTTAAGGAGAAATGAAATGGATGAATTAAAAGTAGAGGTTGCTTTAGAAATTATTGAACTAAAGATTCTTCATACAATAAAAGACAATAAGGATAAGGATTTTTCAGTATTTAAAGAAAAATTAAATACATTAGTTGAAGAAAGAGATAAAATTTACGAATTAGATGAAAAAACTATAAATAAAGTATATAATGTATATTTAGAAGAAATAAAAAATAGCAAGGAGTGAAAAAATGGAAAAATATAATTTAACACCAATAGACATTCAAATGGGGATAAACAGATTATTAACAGATGCATATGCATCATCAACAATTTCAAATAATCCAAGTTTGATATATATTTCAGCAGGTCCTGGTGCAGGAAAAACAGCAATAGAAATGCATTTTAAAAAGGAATTTAAAGATAAAGGTGAAAAGGCATATTCAATAAATTCAGATAAAATAGCCGAATTTCATCCGAATTATGAAGATGCATTAGAAGAATTACCAGAAGAATGTTATAGAATTACAAGACAGTTTGTAAGACCAGCAGCGCCCAAAATATATGAAGAATTAATGAATAATAAAATCAATATTATAAATGAAAATACTTTAGATAAAGGAGATTCAGATATTGAATTAACAAGAAAATTTAAAGAACATGGATACAAAATAATAGTAAATGTAATAGCAACAGACTTGTTTGAAAGCAGACTATCATGTTATGAAAGGGAAGCAGCAATGCTATTAGCTTCGCTTACACCAAGAGGATGTTCAAAAGAAACACAAATTAGAATGTATGATGCATTTGTACCAGAAATAAAAAAATTAGATGATTTCGGATTATGTGATGATATAAATGTTTATATTCGTGGTGAAAATATTAATAAACCACCAATATTAAAATTTTCAAAAACAATGAATAATACATACAATAATTTTAATGAAGCACTAATTAAAGAAAGAGCAAAGCAAAGACAAAAATTATTAGAAGATCCTGAAAATTATTTATCTAGAATTAAAAATGCCAAAAACACAATAGTAAATTATGGAGTTAATGAACAATTAACACAAAATTCGTTAAATGGATTAAATGAACTTCAAAGCGATTTCCTACAAGAATTAGCTAAAAATGAATTACAAAGATAAAGATTGAGAATTTTCTCAATTTTTATCTTTTATAATATCCCAGCCGTAGGAATATAACTATCATCAGGAGGATAAACATACTCATCAGAAGAAGGCTTATCAACACTTTTTATATCAGTAATTTTAACAATAGGCATATCACCGTGATAATCACCTTTCACAATAGTACCAGTAACCTTAACCCACGAATTATCAGTAAAATTTTTAGCATTATCGCACTCACACAAAAAGCCAACAACAACAGACTGGGAATTAGAACTAACAATCATGTCACGAGCCAGAACAAATTGATTATCTTGCAAATCTAAAACCCTATAAACATAGCCTGTAAAGCAAATCTTTTTACCAACATAAGAATCGATATTTTCATGAACAGTCTTTAAAATATTTGTATAATTTCTTGGCAGGATTTCAGAAACACCATTTTGAGGAAAACAACGCTGAGATTTATATGCATTATTAGCACCGCCAAAAACTCTATACATTACAATTCCTAAAATAATAATTAATAAAACAATTACACCAATAAAAAAATATTTAAAAATCTTACTTCCATTAATTTTAACATTAAATACAAACATACAAAAACCCCTTTTCAAGTTCCAATTTACAATAATTTAACATGTAAAAGACAAATTCTTATAGTACATACTAAAATGTATTTAACAATAAAAAAATTATGCTTATTTTTTTGTTAAAACTACTTGCTAAAAAAAGTTTTTAGTGATATAGTAACAAAGTACAAAAGGGAAAATTAACAGCAGAAAAATTCCCACAATATAAAAAATAAACTTAGGAGGAATGTACCAAATGAAAATATTCAAAACATATAGTGAAAAAGAAGTAAAAAGAGTAATGCCAATAGTAAACAAAATCAACAGTTTAGAACCAGAAATGAAAAAATTAACAGACCATGAATTAAAAGGAAAAACAGAATATTTCAAAAAACAACTAGCAGAAGGAAAAACATTAGATGACATATTACCAGAAGCATTTGCAGTTGTAAGAGAAGCATCAAAAAGAGCATTAGGAATGAGACACTTTGATGTCCAATTAATAGGTGGAATTATATTACACCAAGGAAGAATTGCCGAAATGAAAACTGGTGAAGGAAAAACATTAGTTGCAACGTTACCAGTATACTTAAATGCACTAGAAGGAAAAGGAGTTCATGTAATTACAGTAAATGACTACCTAGCAAAAAGAGATAGTGAATGGATGGGAAAATTATATAAATTTTTAGGACTTTCAGTAGGATTAGTAATTGCAGGAATGGACCCACAAGCAAAACAAAAAGCATATGCAGCAGATATCACATATGGTACAAATAACGAATTTGGATTTGATTATCTAAGAGATAACATGGTAATTTATCAAAATCAATTAGTACAAAGAGGATTACACTATGCAATTGTCGATGAAATTGATAGTATTTTAATAGATGAAGCAAGAACACCACTTATCATATCTGGTAGAGCAAACGAATCTTCAGATTTATATAAAAGAGCAGATAACTTCGTAAAAAAATTAGAAGCAAAAGTTATAGTAGAAGAAGATGTAAAAGATTTTGAACAAGCAGAAGACAACGAAAAATATGATTACATTGTAGACTTAAAAGCAAAATCTGCATCATTAACACAAAAAGGTATTAAAAAAGCAGAAGAATTCTTTAATCTAGAAAACTTCAATGACCTAGAAAACTCTACAATAGTACACCATGTAAACCAAGCATTAAGAGCAAATGGAGTAATGAAGAAAGATATAGACTACATCGTAAAAGATGGAGAAGTTTTAATTGTAGACGAATTTACAGGACGTATCATGTATGGAAGAAGATACAACAATGGATTACATCAAGCAATTGAAGCAAAAGAAAAAGTCAAAATTGCAGACGAATCAAAAACACTTGCAACAATAACATTCCAAAACTTCTTTAGAATGTATGATAAATTATCTGGTATGACTGGTACAGCAATGACAGAAGAGGCAGAATTTGAAGAAATATATAACTTAGACGTTGTTGAAATACCAACAAATAAACCTATGGTTAGAAAAGACGAAAATGATGTTATATACAAAAATGAAAGAGCAAAATTTAAAGCTGTTGTTGAAAGTGTTAAAGAAAGCCATGAAAAAGGACAACCAGTTCTAATTGGTACAGTATCAATTGAAAAATCAGAAAAATTAAGCAAATTACTTGATCAAGAAAGAATACCACATGAAGTATTAAACGCAAAATCACATGAAAAAGAAGCTATGATAGTTGCCCAAGCTGGTAAATTTGGAGCAGTTACAATTGCTACAAACATGGCAGGACGTGGTACCGACATTATGCTAGGTGGAAATAGCGAATACTTAGCAAAAGAAGAAATGAGAAAAAATAAAGTACCAGAAAACTTAATAGAAGAATCAAACACATATTATGAAACAGATGACCAAGACATATTAAGAGCAAGAGAACAATTCAACAAATTAGTTGAAAAATATGATGAAAAAATAAAAGAAGAAAAACAAAAAGTTATAGATGCTGGAGGTCTAAAAATAATTGGTACAGAAAGACACGAATCAAGAAGAATTGATAACCAATTAAGAGGACGTTCTGGACGTCAAGGTGATGTCGGAGAATCAAGATTCTTTATCGGCCTAGATGATGATTTAATGAAAATCTTTGGTGGAGATGCAATAACAAAAGTTTACAATACATTAGGTGCAGACGAAGATATGCCAATAGCTTCAAGATTAATTTCAAGAGCAGTTGAAAATGCTCAAAAGAAAGTTGAAGGTAGAAACTTCAGTATTCGTAAAAATGTATTAAAATATGATGATGTTATGAACGCACAAAGAGAAATCATTTACAAACAAAGAAGAGAAGTTCTTGACGGAGAAGACATTCATAGCAATATATTAAACATGATAAATTCAGTAGCAGAAGAAACTGTAGCAATGTTTGTTGAAGGTGAAGATGGAAAAGCTGTTAATGTAGAAGCTTTAAATACGGAAATAACAAATGAATTTGGATTAGATATGCATAACTTTATTAAAGAACATGAAAATGATTCAAATGCAATTATAGAAGAATTAGAAAAACAAGCAGCTGACAAATATCAAGTAAAAGAAGAAGAAATTACTTCTGAAAAAATGAGAGAACTTGAAAGAGTTGTAATGCTTAAAGTTGTTGATGAAAAATGGATGAACCACATTGATAATATGGACGAATTAAAAAATGGTATTGGTTTAAGAGCTTATGGACAACAAGATCCAGTTGTTAAGTACAGAATGGAAGGTATGGATATGTTTGAAGAAATGATTGCAAACATAAAAGTTGATGTTGTTAAGATTCTTATGAATATCAGAAGACAAAATGGCGAGGTTAAGAGACAAGAGGCTGCTAAAATCACAGGCGCTGCTTTGGAGGCCATCCAAAGTGTTGATGGTGGTAAAAAAATTAATACTCCAGAAAATAGTCAAACTGTTGTAAATGAAGGTCCAAAGATAGGTCGTAACGACCCTTGCATTTGCCGGTTCAGGTAAGAAATATAAAAATTGTTGTGGAAAAAATAAGTAGGATCAAAGTTAATAGATTTCAAAAGGCAACTCTAATAAGAGTTGCCTTTTTGGTTACTTATTTTTTTTATTTTTTGTCGCAAAAATACAATAAATTAATCCAGCCAACACTAAGAAAGCTATAACTAATGCACATGAATAAAATACATAACTGTCATCTCCAGTTTTTGGAGCATACTGCTCAGGTGTCTTTTCATTAATTGTGCCATTTTTACTAGTTTCCTGGCTCTGAGGTTTAGAACCATTTTTTACTTCATTTTTTGTTTCTGAAGTAGTTTCTGGATTATCCGGAGTTTTTGGTTCCTCCGGTTTCTCAGACGGTTTTGGATTATCCGGAGTTTTTGGTTCCTCCGGCTTCTCAGATGGTTTTGGATTATCCGGAGTTTTTGGTTCCTCCGGCTTCTCGGATGGCTTAGGTTTATCCGGAGTATCAGGTTTTCCCGATTCTTCAGACGGCTTAGGTTTATCCGGAGTATCAGGTTTTTCCGGTTCTTCAGACGACTTAGGCTTATCTGGAGTATCAGGTTTTTCCGGTTCTTCAGACGGCTTAGGCTTATCTGGAGTATCAGGTTTTTGTGGCTCATCAGGTACTCCTGGTATAGAAGGTACATCTGGTGTTACAGTAACCTGATGCAATTCTCCATTATTACCGGCAACATTAGAAATAATTTGACCATTCAAATTACCAGCAGCCTGATAAACTGTTGCTTTTGGAGCAACAATAATACCTAACATTTCTTCGGAAATTGTAATATTTCCAGAATAATTACCAAAATTCCAAATGATATAAGGTGAAAGCCTATGGAATTCCGTACCAACATTGGTATTTTTACTAAATGCTTTCATAATATTAATGTCACTTGGTGCATCTGTAAATATTACATTAACAATAATTCTAACACCAGGATTATTATTAATTAAATTTCCAAAAGCACCTTCATTATTAAGGAGCTGCTTATAATCAACATTTATTGATATTGCACCTCCAGTAATGGTAATTGCATCACCGGTAGTAACAGTTGGCTTTTTAAGCAAATTATTAACACTTTCAAAAGCATTTGTACTGTCACCATAAAATGATGTATCAATTTTGTTTTTAGCAGCCTCTCCAAGTTGAGCAATTTCCTCAAGCTTATTTGAAAGTTCCAAAGATCTTTTGTTAGTTTCCTCATCGGTCAGACTGATAGCAGTAATATTATTAGAATACCCACCATTAATAATTGTCTGATTTCCATTTGGTTTACTAACCTTAATTCCTGGGCCAAGTAAAATCTTTTCTCCATCACTTAACTGGATAGATTCATCAGATTTACCGATATAACTAAAATCACCTTCCTGTTTTTCCGAAACTCTAGTCAGAACAAAATTACTAGAATCAGCAACTTCATTCGCATAAACATTTCCCTCTATATGGTTCGTCCGATCAATTTTATTTGCATAAACTCCAAATTTTTCGGTTGACTTAATAGAGTTCAAAAGTTTTTGAATTTTCTCAGCTTCGGTAACAGAAAGTGCTTTTCCAGTCACATCAAAATAATTTGAATTATCTGATGTTCCTTTCAAAGTAGACCCTGATTTTACTACAACTTTTGTTTCCTTTAAAGGTGTAGCAGTTACAACTTGTGCTGCAATCAATATTCCTAATAAGAACATTGAAAGCACTGGAATTAAATACCGTTTCTTTTTTTGCTTCATAGCGCTTACCTCCTTAAGCTTTAAGCAACGTGTATACAAAATAAAATATTATTAAATATATTATTTTTGTATACAATGGTTAATGTGTATCTACATATATTATATGTAATATTTGTTGACAAAATGATTATCGTATTATTCCCAAATATAGTCAATTATCTTTTTAATTTTTTTATAAAAATCAAAAAGATCTTTACAAAGCACAACTTATTAATTATAAAAAATAAAATTGATGGTTTATTTAAGTAAATTTATAAAATTTATTACTGAATTGTAACATCATAAAAAAGTATTAAAGAATATTATTTTTCTTGACTTTCAAATATAATAATGCTAGCATAATTATAGTAATAAAATATATAATTTTTATAAATTAAAAATTGTTAAAATAGGAAAGGAATTGAAGTTTATATGGAAACACAAGGAAAAACTTGGGAAAAAATTGTAAAAAAATTAATAGAAAAAAACATGACAATAGCAACAATGGAAAGTTGTACAGGAGGAGGAATTGCAAATGAAATAACAAACATTTCAGGAGCCTCAGCAGTTATAAAAGAAAGCTATGTCACATATAGTAATGAAGCAAAAATAAAACAAGGAGTTTCAAGTAAAATTATTGAAAAATATACAGTATATAGTCAAGAAACAGCAATCGAAATGGCAAGAGCCGTTAAACAAAAAGCAAATTCAGATATTGGAATTGGAGTTACAGGACAACTTGGAAGAATTGATCCTAATAATCCGGTAGATAAATTGAATTGTGTCTGGTTTGCAATAGCCAGTAACACTTCAGAAATTTATGTGGAAGAACTTCATGTGCCAGATGATACAAGAAAAAATCAAAAACAAGTAGTATTAGAAAATATTGCAAAAAGTATTTTAAAGATTTTATATTAATAGTAATCATTTTCACATTTTAATTATTAGAAGAAAAATTAAAAAAATGAAATGAAAAATAAGGGGAATAAATATGAAAAAAATCAGAAGAAAAATAATACTAATATTTATATTAACAATATTAATATTAGTAAATATAGTATCAGCAATACATAGCAACATAAATTCTAGCAAAGTAGAAATAGGGGACCAAATAGAATTTACAATAGAATTCGATGAAAAAGTACAAACAGCTGATTTTTCCGTTTATTATGATAATCAAAAAATAACATATATAGGAGCAAATACAACTGAATTAAAAACAAATTATATTCAAAAAAATGCAGAATTAATTTGCTGTTATTATGATTTAAATAAAATTGGAGCAGACAGAATAACATTAAAATTCAAAGCAAAAGCAGAAACAAATAAAACTAATATTAAAATAGAAAATATAACAGTTCATACTAATTCAGAAGAAAAACAAATTGACAATATAGTAAGTGAAAACATAAAAATAGAAAAGAAAAACCTAAATGAAGAAAATAATTCAGTCAGCAAAGATAATAGTTCATTTGATAATGACATTAATGATACAAGCAGCAATTCAAATATTGAAATTTCGAAAAAAAATAATACATCATGTGAAGATAATACAAAATCAATAAAACCTTTACCAAAAGCAGGAATAGATTTAAAATTTATAGATTTTGCTATAATTATTATTACATGTATATTTTTAATTATAGTAATAAAAAATGACCAATTAGCTAAAAAATCAAAAATAATATTATCAATTGCAATAATATTAATAGGAACATTAACATTTCTTAGCAAATATATTTCAGCCTCAAATGATGATAAAATTTATATAAATAAAAAAGATAAAAATATTTTAGTTGTATTATCAACATCAAATAAACCACGAAGTATGACAACTCAAGATTTTAAAGATAAAACTAAAGCTACAGAACTTAATCAAAACATACTCTCTGGAGCAATTGCAACATTCAAAAACAACGAGAAATATACGATAAAAATATTAGCAGACGAAAACAATAATGGATATGTAAATTCAGGTGATATTTTTGAACTTTTAAGCAAAAAAAACATGGATATATCAGCAATTGAAGAGTTTTGTAATTTTATTATTAAAAAAGAAGAATTTAAAAATTACAGTGATATACCAAATGGATACGAAGAATTTAATGAAAATTTAATTGTAACTCCAAGTACAACACCTTTAGAGCCAGCACAAGACAGATATACAGCTGTAAAAAATGTAGAAAAACTTAGAAATTTAGATGCAAAAGTGGGGGACAAGTATAAAACATTAGGATATTACACAGAAAATGACGGCGGAGCAGGAAGATATGACATTATAGAAAAAGATTCAAACATCAAAATTGACAACGGACTATATATTGAATTGAATAATGGTTTATTAGCAAAACTTGCAATTATAAATGAAACTGTAAATATTAAACAATTTGGAGCAAAAGGAAATGCAACAGATGATGATACTCAATGTTTAAGAACAGCTTTTAACTCCGGTATAGCAAATATAGATATACCAAAAGGTGAATATAAAATAACAGATAAAATAAATCTAGACACAGCATCAACTAATATAATTGGGAATGGAAGTACAATTTTTACAGATAATGATTATAAACCAGAAAAATATAGTGAATTTTTATTTGTTATGCAGTCTAACGACTGTAATATCAGCAATTTAAATATCGAAGCAAGAGAAACAGAAAACCTTGAAAACTTGTATAAAGCACAAGTTTATGTTGGAGCCACAAACATTAAAATTGTTGGATGCTCGTTTAAAGTTCCAGAAACAGCAAGTAATGAACATTCATATAGCAATATAGATTTGTACACAGGTTGGCACAATGTTTTAATAGAAAATTGTGATTTGTATATAGCAAATGATGCAAAAGAAGGCGGATGTATTTGGATAAGAGATTTATTTAACAGAGGTGCAAGTGATGTAACGTTTACTAATAATAGATGCTATAAAAAATGCCATGATGAAATTTTAGCGGTATTTATGGGAAGTATTGAAAATGTTAACATTCTAAATAACACATTTACAATGCCAAATAGCACAGACCCAAGCACAATGAGTTTTACATTTGGTTCTAATTCAACTAAAAAAGCTAAAAATATAAGATTTGAAGGAAACAAAGTTGATGCAAAAGCAACAATGAGCTTATTACACTCAAGAAATGCAGATAATTTAAGTATAAAAAATAACAATATAAAATTTGAAAAAGTAGATGTTATAAATGGTTCAACAAATACCTTTATAATGTATTTTCCAAAAGATAATGAAGACAATAATTCAAAAAATATAACAATTGAGAACAACAATATTGAATTAAATAATGCAACTTCATATGATATTAGAGGAATATTATCATCAAGTGCAGAAAATATCACATTTGATAATAACAAAATAACATCAAATAGTGAGATAAATGAGGCATTTACAGGTGAAGTTGCAAGTATGTCTAATAACAATATGATATTTAATAAATATGTAAGAATTTTGTTAAATAAACCTAAAGAATTCAATAAAAATAACATTACATTTAATTCAAAATTTGATACATTTGCCCAATATCATAATGGAAATCTAAATTATGAAAGCAATATAAAAGATAATACTGTAGAATGTTTTTATGATGAAATATCAACTGGTAAAACTTCAAATTTATTGATGTTTAATGGTGGAACTTTAAATAATCATCTTGTAACTTTTGAAAGTAATACTATCAATTTTGAAAAGGCAAATTATAAAAGAAATTTAATATATATTTTAGACTTAGCAGATACAACACCACAAACAATAAAAATTATTAATAATAAAATGGATGGCTACAAACAATGGTGGAAAGCTCAAAAACAAGAAATGCATAATGTTATTCTTGAAAACAACTAAATTTTGTGGTATTATAGAAGAAGATACTTAAAAACAATGCATCATGAAAGGAGTCTGTAATGACAATTAATTCAATAATTAAACGAACCACAGAGAGGAATGTAGCCATCATTATAGATGGGGTCAATGAAAAAATTGACGAGGAATATTATAATGAAAGCTTAAAAGAAAGTTTAGACAAATTTTGGCAAGCTGGAATTTTAGCTGGTGTAACACAGACTACATACCATATTGGCAAAGAGCTGATTATAACCTTCAGTGGTGAACCAACAAGAATTGACTCATTGTTAAAACATTTAAACAATGAATCATAAGAAGACTCAAACGGGGAGAGTATATCTCCACGTATTTTACCACATTGCATAGAAAATTTTATGAAAGGGATGAAATTTAAAATGTTAGAACTTGAAGAAAATTATAGATTACTAGAAGAGTTAAAAGCAAAATTACAGAATTTAGGTGAGTCTCTTTGACATTGCTAAATTAGAAAAAGAACTTGATAAACTTGAAGAAAAAACAGCAAACCCAGATTTTTGGACAGCAAATAATGAAGAAACAAAAAAAGTACTATCAGAAATAAAAAGAATAAAAAGTAAAGTTATAAAATATAGAGAACTTGAAAAAGAAATTAATGATTCATTAGAATTATCAGAATTGGTAAAAGAGAGTTTTGAAGATGAACTTTTAAAAGACATAATAAAGAACACAAAAAAGGAACAAAGGGAATTAGAAAGGCTAGAACTAGAAACTCTTTTATCAGGCAAATATGACGCAAATAATGCTATTGTCACAATACACCCTGGTGCAGGTGGAACAGAATCACAAGATTGGGCAGAAATGTTATATAGAATGTACACAAGATGGGCCACCAAAAATGAATATGAAGTAAAAGAATTAGATTATCTTGAAGGGGAAGAGGCAGGAATAAAAAGTGTTACATTTGAAATAATTGGTCAAAATGCTTATGGATATATGAAAAGCGAAAAAGGAGTACATAGATTAGTTAGAATTTCTCCATTTGACAGTGGTGGAAGAAGGCATACATCATTTGCATCAGTCGAAGTATTACCAGAAATTACAGAAGATATTGAAATAAATATCAATCCAGATGATTTAAGAATAGATACATATCGTGCATCAGGAGCAGGTGGCCAACACATTAATAAAACATCATCTGCTGTAAGAATCACACATATACCAACAAATACAGTAGTTGCCTGCCAATCAGAACGTTCACAAATTCAAAATAGAGAAACTGCTATGAGAATGTTAAAATCTAAATTGTTTGATTTAAAAGAACAAGAACACAAAGAAAAAATTGAAGATTTGAAAGGCGAACAAAGAGATATAGCATGGGGAAGTCAAATTCGCTCTTATGTCTTCTGTCCTTACACAATGGTTAAAGACCATAGAACAAATTATGAAGTTGGTAATGTTCAAGCTGTTATGGATGGAGACTTAGACGGATTCATGGAAAGTTACCTAAAACAAAATATATAAAAATTTAAATTAATTTATATATTAGGAAAACTACATAACATTATTTCCACTATATAAAATAGGTTCAGTTAAAAGAATTATGGAAACATAGTTCTTTTTTTGCATAATATATAAAGAGCCATATTTTTACTAAAATAAGGCTTTATATATTATTTTAAAGAGGTGGTCCATATGGACACAATAGTAATGAAATTTGGAGGAAGTTCAGTAGCTGATAATGAAAAATTAAAAATAGTAGCTCAAAAAATTATAGAAATGTATAATAAAGAAAATAATATAGTTGTAATACTTTCAGCTCAAGGGAAAACAACAGATAAATTAATAGCTGAAGCTTCTCAAATAATAGAAGAAAATACAAAATATGATAAAAACACAAAATATTCTGATATTGATGAACGCTTATCTAATTCTAAAAAAGAAACACCAACAAATCTTGAAATTTTTCGAGAAATGGATATGTTACTTAGTTCAGGAGAACAAATTTCAATTTCAAAATTAAGTATATTACTAAATAATTTAGGATATAAATCAATATCACTTACAGGATGGCAAGCAGGAATACTTACAGACAATACAAATCAAAATGCAATTATTAAAAACATAGATACAACAAGAATTTTACAAGAACTTAAAAAAAGAAAAATTGTCATAATAGCTGGTTTTCAAGGATACAATGAAAATCTAGATATTACGACATTGGGGAGAGGAGGCTCAGATACATCGGCCATTGCAATTGCCGCAGCTTTAAAAGCTAAAGAATGTTACATTTTTTCTGATGTAGATGGAGTGTACACAACAGACCCTAATAAAGTTCTTGAAGCTAAAAAAATTCCAGCTCTTTCATATAATGAAATGATGGAAATTTCTAGTGAAGGGGCTAAAGTTCTTCATAATAGGTGTGCTGAAATAGGTGATAAGTTTAAAATTCCTATTATAACTAAGTCTACATTTAATAATAAGGCTGGTACTATTATTACTGATATTATTGAGGAAAATACTATTAAGAGCGTTGTTAAAAAGGATATTTCTAGAATTTCTGTTGTTGGCAATGGAATTATTAGAAATTATGATTTTATTAAGAACCTGTTGGATATGATTCAAAAAAATAAATTGGAAATGCTTGAATTTAATGTTTCAGAGTCTAAAATTTCGGTTGATTTTAAAGGAATAGTAGATGATAAAGTTTTAAAAGAAATCCATAATAAAATTTTTAAAAAATAAAATTAGAAATTTATATTCAATAAAACTTTATATAAAAATATCCCTCATTATAATTTGAGGGATATTTTTGGTGAAAAATTATAAACTACAAGATTTGTGCTGCTATATATGCAAGCTTACTTCTTACAGATTCTTTGTCGTCTAAAGCAACCTGCCAGCATGATGGTTCATTTTTAAATTTTTCAGAGAGATATACAAGACCGTTATATTGTTCATTAAGTTCTGGATTGTCAATCTGTGTAGGATCACCGATAAATACAAATTTTGATCCTTTTCCAGCTCTTGTAACAATACTTTTAATTACAGAAGGCTCAATATTCTGAGCTTCATCTATAATAAAAATTGTATCTGTGATACTACGTCCTCTAAGATGTCCAATCACCTGCATTACAATGATGCCTGATGTAAATAACTTATTTACGATTACCTTTGTAGTTAATTCATTTGATGTTTTTGATTGTTGTTTAGTTTCTTTTTTCTTAGAATTTTTTTCATTATGATTAGTATTAGCAGGTACATTTTCTTCATTTTTCTTTGAGTCATTAGAAGACTTCAGATAAAAGTTTGTATTTTTTTTTGTTTTAAATTTTTTTTCAATCAGGATATTTAAATTATCCATAATACCACCCAGATATGGATCAAATTTCTCTTCAAGTTCACCTGGAAGAAATCCTAAATTTTCTTCCCTAAGTGTTTCGGTAGGTGTTGTGATCATTATCTGAGAATATTTTTCTCCAGAGGATGATGGAAATGCATATGAATTCTGCAAGCCACTGGCAAGTGCCAAAATAGTTTTTCCAGTTCCAGCACTACCCTTAATTACAACAATTGGAGCATCTTTAGGATTTGTTAATAATGCCTCTATAGCCATATGCTGTCCAGCATTTTGTGCTGAAATGCCGAAAGGATGATGGTTTGCAAATTTAAGGGGAACAATTTTATCTCCATCATATCTTGCCAAAATAGAATGTTTATCGTTTGTTGTAGAGTGAATATTCAAAAAAAGATTTGTAACCCATTCAATTTTCGAATTTTCTGCAATATCCTTTTTAGAAATATATCCCTGAGAATTGAACAACTCAAATTTTTCTTCACTCATTTTGCATGTTATTCTTCCAGTATACTGTTCATTTAAAGGTGGAAATATATCATCTTTAAATGGCTGAGCATTAATACTGATAGACTTTAATTTCATTCTAAATGCTGGATTTTTAGAGATGATAATTGCATTGATTTTTTTCTCTTTCATTCCTAATGCAATTTCAATTCTCCGTCTCTCAAACTTCGAAATATTTCCAAGTTTTTCTTCCGGAATTTTAATACCGCGATAGCCATTTTCAAACTTTAAACAAGAACCATTTTTCTGAAAAACGCCATTTTCAGAAAGTAATTCATTAATTTTAAAGGTTGAAAAATATTCCAGAAGTTTTTTAGCAATTTTTCCTTTTTCATTGTAATGAATCGAAAGCTTGTGCAATTCATCAATTCCCTCTGGAAATGGAATAATTATTGTATTATCATTTCCAAACCGTAAAGTACTGTTCTCACTTGAAATTAATGAATGAATTCCTAAAATAAAAAATTTTTTTGCCATAATTTTTCTCCTTTACTTTTAGATAATACTCATATAAATATGAGTAAACATAAATTAGTTTCATAAAGATTATATCCTAAATATGTATATTTTTCAATATATATTTAAAAATTAATCACAAAATTTGTAATAAAATCTTTAAAAAACATGGAAAATATGTTATTATTATGTAAAGATTTATATCTTTTGTACTTTAATAGCTATAAAATAAAGGAGGCAAAATATGAAAAACAAAGATTTTCAGACAGCAAAGCTACGGAAACAATTAGAAAAATTTAAGGAGGATGGTAAGAAAGAATTAATATGGGAACTATCATATAGTCAAAAAAGAATTATAAAAGAGCTTGGCTATAAAATAGAACCATATTTATATTACATCACAACAAGAACTTTTTTTAGAATCGGTAACATAGAAAGTAATCTAATAAAAGAGATACATTTTAAAAGCAAGCAAAATAAACATATTTACAAGCGCCAGCTTAATAACAAACAAAAGAAAGTTTTAGACAAATATGGCGTAAGATACCGGGTAGCAAAGTACAAAATTCATTTAGTGTAAAGATTTTATAGTTATAGAGGGTAAGATGATTTCTTACCCTTTAGTTATGTTTAAGAAAATATCTTACAATTATCAGGTCAAAATATTGACAAATATGATTTTAGAAAGTAAAATAATTATGTTACTCAAACAAAGATGCACAAAAAGGAGGCAATTTATGAATAATCAACAAATTATTTTCGATAAGGATGTAATTCAACTATTAAAAATTTCAGAACAGGTTTATCAAAGATGTAATTATAGAGGGATTAGTAAAATAATTGCATTTGGAACCTTGGCTCTAATGCAAGATAGTCCATTACATCGGTACTTATTAAAACAAGGTATGACAGAAATTGAAATTGCAACAAAGACAAACAACTTATTGAACAATCATAAAGAAGAATTTGTTAATAAAGAAGAGCTTAGAGTTTTTCCAATTTCTCATCAAGACACGAACACCAAAGAAAGCAAAATTGAAAGTTTTATACTTGAAAATTCGTTTTTTGAAACACTCAAACTTGCAGTAAATATTGGTAATAAATCATACCATACCAACATTATAACAAACGAATATGTTTTTGCAGCATTAACTGAAACATTTACTGATTTATATTTAGAATTTTTAATATCATGTTTTGGTAGGGATGCAGTATTGCCAAAAACAGCAAATGGCTCAAATGAATTAGTAATTCCCAAAAACTTATCCAGTTTTTTAACAGTTTTGAATGCTGAATATCAGCCTGACGAAAAAGAATGCAATATTCTTGGAAGAGAAGAGGAAACAAATCAGCTTATAAGAATTTTAGCTAAAGCCACAAAAAGAAATGCGATTTTAGTTGGAGAACCAGGAGTTGGTAAAACAGCAATTGTAGAAAAATTTGTCTGGCAAGTAGTTACAGGCAATTGTCACCAAAAATTCAGAAATTCAAAAATAATATCACTTGATGTAACCTGCTATTTTAGCAGGAACGCAGTACAGAGGGTCTGCAGAAGATAGATTTAAAGGACTTATTGATTTTTTGGAATACAATCCGGGATGTATTTTGTTTATCGACGAAATACATACAATACTAGGTGCTGGCGCTTGTAGGGAAGGTGATTTAGATCTAGCTAATTCTTTAAAACCTATTCTTGCTAGAGGAACTACTCAGGTCATTGGGGCAACAACTTCAGAAGAATATACAAAATATTTTTCTAAAGATGGAGCATTAAAAAGACGTTTTGAAAAAATTGTTGTAAATGAACCTCACGCTGATCAGGTATATGATATGATTAAGAACCAAATATCTAGGCTTGAGAGATTCCACAATACAACAATTTCTAAAAAATTAGTTGACTTTATTATTCTTAATGCTTCATGTTTCCATTATGAAACTCGGAATCCAGACAGGACATTAGATTTATTAGATAAATCAATGACTTTTGCAGAGCTAAAAAATAAGAGTAAGGTTGACAAAAGTGACATATTAGAAAATTTTGCTATAAGAAAAAAACAGTTTAAATATATGTCAAAAGAAAGAAAAATGGCTACTGCCTATCATGAAGCTGGTCATTGCATTATTCAACATTACGCGCCGGAGTTGCGGGAATATTATAATGTATTAGCAGTATCAATTATGCCTGCTGAAAATTATCTTGGTGTTAACGTTTTTGAACAAAATGAAAATTCAACACTTCCAGACAACAAAAATTTCTATATTCAAACTATTGCTAGATTATTAGGCGGTAGAATTGCTGAAAAGAAATATACCGGACAGCTTTCTGCAGGAGCATCATCTGATTTAGAAAAGGCAACCAAAATTGCCAAAGATATGGTAACACGATATGGTCTGGATGAAGATTTTGCTCAAAATAGAGTATATCTTAAAAATACTGAAAATTTCATGTATACAGAAAGTATCAAAGAAAAAATTAATGGCGAAATTGATAAAATTTTAGAAGAAGCATATAAATATGCTGATGCCATTCTTAAAGAGCGCACGGTGGTATTAGAAAAACTTGTTGAAGAGCTAATGAAAAAAGGAATTCTGTCAATGACTGACCTCGAGAAAATTTTTAACCAGAAAAAAGAATAAAGATTATTCAAAAAACGTCAAAATTATTTATTGAACAATTTTGAACTTCCAAAAGGACACGTTGCAAATGCAATGTGTCTTTTAAAATAGTATTTTTTAACAGGTCATAATATAAAATTTGTTCTAAAAAAGACAACCCATGAATATATATAAATATCAGAGAAGCAAAAATAGTTACAGTTCATGCTTTATCACTGCTGAACTATAAAAAAGAATTTTTGAAAGGAATGTGATATATATGACAGTAGATGAAAGAAAAACAATAAACACAGGAGTTATACAAAATTTAATACTAGAAAATAGGGGAAAGCTAAGCATATCAGGAGTAAATGATGTACTAAGTTTTGATGACCAAGTAGTAATGGTAGAAACAGAATTAGGATTACTAACAGTAAAAGGAGAAAATCTCAGAATAAATAAATTAAGCATAGATACATCAGAAGTAATAATAGAAGGAGATATATCATATTTAGCATACAGTGACAAAGAATTAGAAAAAACAAAAGGAAGCTTGATAAGCAAAATTTTTAAATAAACAAAGGATTGATGGAAATGGTAATAAATCAAGCAAATTTATTTTTAGTATTCACCATAAATGGCATTTTAATAGGATTATTATTTGACATCTTTAGAATATTAAGAAAAAGCTTTAGAACATCTGATATAATTACATATTGTGAAGATTTACTTTTTTGGATATTAACAGGTTTTCTACTATTATATTCGATATTTACATTCAGTAATGGGGAAGTACGCTTTTATATGTTTTTAGCAGTATTTTGTGGATGTCTTATATATATGTTATTATTTAGCAAATATTTTATTGGAATAAATGTAAAAATTATTGAAATTATTAAAAAAATTGTCATTACAGTTTTTTCTGTTATAATTTTACCAATAAAAATAGTTATAAAATTTTTCAAAAAGATATTTTTTAAGCCAATAAATTTAATAACAATAAATATAAAAAAGTTCAATTTTAATTTTCTAAAAATGATAAAAAAACCAATCAAAATACAAAAAAATAAAAGTCAAACTTAAAAAATACATTTTTTTCAAAAAATAAGAAGGATTTTTAAATAAAATGTAGAAATATATATTATATGTTATTTAAAGGTGGAGAAAAGTACTTATGAAAAAGAGAAATTTATACAAAAAATTGTTAATTTTATTAGTTTTAATATATGCAATATTTACATTAGTAAATCAACAAAAAGTAATAAATCAATATGTTTCAAATAGTAAAGAACTTGCTAGCAAAATAGAAGAACAACAGACAACAAATAAACAATTAGTTGCTGAAAAGGATAATGTAAATTCAAAAGAATATATAGAACAAATGGCAAGGGAAAAATTGGATATGTATTATCCAAATGAAAAAGTATATATGGATAAAGGAATGTAATCAAGCGCGATTTAGCGCTTTTTTATATATTATTTCAGATTTGCTCATATTTTGTTAGAAAAAGTACTTCCTTTTTCTGGAAAAATATGTTATAATATGATTGTATCTTATTTAATTCGAAAAAAAATCCCACAATATATCAAAATAATATAAAATATAAAATAATATACAAATTTTAATTTTTAGGAGGAATTATGATTAATTTAGAAGAAAAAACTCTAACAGAGTTAAAAGAATTAGCTAAAGAAAACAATATTAAAAATATTTCAAAATTAAAGAAAGAAGAATTAGTACAAGTTTTAGAGCAGGTAATAAATTCAGAGAAAAGCAATATTGAAACAGTCAAAAAAACTGAACCAACATCAAATACCAAAAATGATAACCAAGAATTATCAGGATATAAACTTACAAATGAGGGTGATGAAATAGTTGAAGGAATACTAGATATTTTACCAGATGGTTATGGATTTTTAAGAGGTGAAAACTATTTATCAAGTCCAAAAGATGTTTATATCTCAGTAGTTCAAATAAGAAGATTCAAATTAGACACAGGTGATGTAATAAAAGGTATATCAAGATTTAAAGAAGGTGAAAAATTCCCATCATTAATATTCGTAGGTGAAGTTAATGGAGAATCACCAGAAAAAGCTGCAAGAAGAAAAAGATTTGATGAATTAACACCAATATATCCAAATGAAAGAATTAGATTAGAAACAGAAGACAGCAAAGAATATGCAATGAGAATAATAGATTTAATGTCACCAATTGGAAAAGGTCAAAGAGGAATGATAGTAGCACCACCTAAAGTTGGTAAAACTACATTATTAAAGAAAATAGCAAATAGTATTTCTAAAAACAATCCTGAAGAAAAACTAATCGTATTATTAATAGATGAAAGACCAGAAGAAGTTACAGACATGAAACGTTCAATTAACGGTGAAGTTATATATTCAACATTTGACGAATTACCAGAACATCATGTTAAAGTAGCCGAAATGGTACTTGAAAGAGCAAAAAGATTAGTTGAACAAGGACAAGATGTTGTTATTTTATTAGACAGTATAACAAGGCTTGCAAGAGCATATAACCTAACAATTCCATCTTCAGGAAGAACATTGTCAGGTGGTTTAGACCCAGCTGCATTACATAAACCTAAAAAATTCTTTGGTGCTGCAAGAAATATCGAATTTGGTGGAAGTCTTACAATCCTTGCTACTGCTTTAGTTGATACTGGAAGTAGAATGGATGACGTTATTTTTGAGGAATTTAAAGGTACAGGTAATATGGAAGTTCACCTAGATAGAAAATTATCAGAAAAACGTATTTTCCCAGCTATTGATATTAATAAATCTGGTACTAGACGTGAAGATTTATTGCTTACTCCAAAGGAAAAAGAAACTGTTTTTGCTTTGCGTAAAGCTATGAATAGCATGCCAGTTGCTGATGTTACTGAACAAGTAATTTCTATGATGGTTAAGACTAAAAATAATCAAGAATTCTTAGATAATATTGATGATTATATTAGAAGATTTAAATAATGAATTTATATAAAACAGCTAAAATACAACAAATTTTAGTTGTTTTTTTGTAAAATTTTTTACATATAATTGAAAGATGGTAATATAAAAAGAAATTAACTTCAAAATGCTTTAGACAAAGATTATGAAAAGTATGGAGTTGTTCTTTCAAATAGTCAAATTAAGGATTTTAATGATAAATTAACAACGTATATGTTTATTGATAATAATATAAAAAGTAAAAAGTCAAATAAAATAGAAAATAAAAAAGCTATTCTTTAATAGAGAAGGCTTTTTTATTTTTTGATTTTTTCTAAATGTACAGTAACACTATAAAAAAAATCAATTTTTGTTTTTGAAAAGGGAAGACATGAGAGAATAGCACCATTTAATAAAAATAAGGGAGTAGTGCAAATATGTTGATGAAATTCTATTAAAGTATTTATGTGTTCTTGATAAAATGTAATGTGATTAAATCTTGATTAGTATTTTATACTAACTTTTTGTTGTGCCTCCAAATGAGAGGAGAAGTTATGAATATAAAAATTTTAGAAACAAAATTACAAACAATATTTGAAAATAATTTGTTTGCAGTTACAGAAGAAAACATAAAAGAAAGAATACTAATAGAACAGGATATTTAGAATTAGAAGAAGACTGCATATTTAATATTAATCGTTCAAATGATACATTAAAATATGATAAAGATTATGATGCTTACATTAGTGTTAAAGTACAAAATGAACAACCTACTGGAACACTTGAAATAAAAAGATTACGCTGATGGAGAAATAATCTATAATTCAGGAGATGTTGTTAAGACAATTAATCTTGAAAAATATGGAACTTATAAATTAGAAAATATACCAATGGGTGTATATTCATTAAAAGAAACCAAAACTCTTGAAGGACTTGTACTATTATGATAAAATTTACGATATTTCATTTGTACGAGAAGATAATAAGACAAAAGTTTATACAATAACAAAAGAACTTGAAAACCATCCAACTATTGTAGAAACACCAAAAACAGGAAATGAAAGTAATTTAAAATTATGGATAAGCTTATTTGTAGTTTCTTTCATAATACTTGCAATATTAATATATAAATTTCTAAAAAAATTATATATTAAATAAAAATATGTATAATTTTTTGAATTTTATATACATATTTATTGAATATATATATAAAATATGGTAATTTATATATAAGGAGGTATCAAAAATGAGCTTAAATTTATTACCATATAATAACATAGATTTAAAAACTAATCGTATTTTAGAGCAGTTAACTTTATCATCAAGAGCACTTGCAGAATTAAAAGGATATGCAAATACAATTCCTAATATGCATATTTTAATAAATGCAGTAACAATAAATGAAGCAAAAGACAGTAGTGCAATTGAAAATATTGTAACAACACATGATGACATATACAAAGTTCTTACTGAAAGTGGCTATAAAGAAGAAAATGCAAAAGAAGTTGTTGATTATAGAAATGCTATTTGGACAGGGTATGAACAAATAAAGAAAGATGGATTTATAAGCACAAATACTTTAGTTAAAATACAAGGAACTATTGAACATAATAGAGCAGGAATAAGAAAATTACCTGGAACAGAATTAAAAAATTCTGTAACCGGAAAAACGATTTATACTCCACCTCAAGGTGAAAAAGAAATACGCAATTATTTAAAAAATTTGGAAGATTTTATAAATAACAATGATGATGGAATTGATCCATTAATAAAAGTCTGTTTAATTCATTATCAATTTGAAAGCATTCATCCGTTTTATGATGGAAATGGAAGAACAGGCAGAATATTAAATATATTATATTTAGTATTAAACAACTTAATTGATAGTCCAATATTATACTTAAGCAAATATATTAATAAAACAAAGCAAGAATACTATAAATTATTTAATGAAGTTAGAGAAAACAATAATTTTGAAGAGTGGATATTATATATTTTAAAAGGGATAGAAATCACTTCAAAAGAAACTATTGAATTAATAAAAAATATACAAAATGAGATGATGGAATATAAAAAAGAGTTTAAGGAAAAACTTCCTAAAATTTATTCTAAAGAACTATTAGAAAGTTTATTCTATGAAGTATATACTAAAATTTCTTATATTGAAAAAGCATGTAATGTAACTAGAATTACAGCTACTTCATATTTAAATCAATTAGAAGATGCAGAACTTTTGGTTTCAGAAAAAATTGGTAGAGAAAAAATATATAAAAATGTAAGACTTACTGAATTATTGGCAAGTAATTAATTTTATTAAATAATAATTTAACTTGGAAAAGGTTATAGACACGAATATTTAAATTATAAAAGAAGAGAGGTTCATTTTATATAAAATGTTCCTCTTTTTTTGATAAAGGAGGGAAAAGTGGCAGTTTACAAATTAAATGAAATAACAAAAACATTAGACAAATTATTCAAATACAATGTTAAAACAACAGAAAAAGTTTTACAAATTAGGATTTTTTCACGGATTAAATGCAAAAAAGAATTGGAGGAATTAAATAATGGATGAGTATATTAAAGGTTTTATGGATGAAAATGATATATCATTTAACGAATTTTTTTGAAAATCATAAACTAAAAATTTTAAGTAAAAATAAAGAATACAATGATTTAAAAAGTAAAAATAGAAAAATATTTAAGAACTTTGAAAAAATATAAAAATCATTGAAAAATTTTAAAAAATGTGATACTTTATATGTAAATTTGTTAAATTCTAATTTAGAAAGGGGTTCTTAAAAATGAAAATTATAAGTTATAATTTGAATGGGCTAAGAACAGCAACCAAATTGAATGTATTAAATTGGATAAAGCAAGAGGATGCAGACATTATTTGCTTACAGGAGGTAAGAGCAGAACAAAATGTATGTGAAGAAATTTTTAAGAAGATGCTATTCACCTGATTTGGAATCTATTAAATATGTATAAAGGAGAGTGATAAAAATGTTAAAAAATGCTATAGCATATATCTTGAGAAAG
>URZW01000010.1 GCA_900552555.1 uncultured Clostridium sp. | reverse complement strand
ATTTTTTGGATTTAAATAATTTAGAAAAAATAAATTTTGAAATTGAAAAAATTCAAAATGAAATAAATAATAAAAAATTAAAATTGCATACTTTAAATTTAGACAAAAAAAATATAGAACCACAGTTAGATAATTTGTCAAAAATTGAAGAAGAATTAGTTAACAATAATGAAAAAATGTTAACCTTACAAAAATTAAATATGAGTATGAATTTAGCAAAAAGTATTTTAAGCAACTCATATGAAAAAATGAAAAATTCAGTAACCCCTAAGTTTACAGAGAATTTATCTTATAATATCTCTAGTATAACAGATGGTAAATATAACAAAGTAATGTTTAATGAAGAAGAAGGTTTAATTGTTGAATTGCAAAATGGAGATTATATTCCGGTAAATAGATTTAGCATTGGAACTATTGACCAATTATATTTGTCATTAAGACTTTCTATGATTAATGAACTTTCTGATGAGACTGTTCCGATTTTCTTGGATGAGGCTTTTGTATTTTATGATGATGAAAGATTAAAAAATATTTTGGAATATTTAAATACAAAATTTAGTAATAGACAGATTATTATTTTCACATGTACAAATAGGGAAAAAAATATTTTAGAAAATAAAAATATTGATTTTAATTATATAGAGTTGTAAAATTCCTAAATTTGTAGTATAATGCCAAAAGGATGTAAATTGGCAGACAAAATTTGAAAAAATTTTGGATGACGATGAACGGAGCGAAGCGTAGTGAAAGGAGAATATTTATGTTTGAAAAATTAGAAGCAGTAGAAAAAAGATATGAAGAATTAACAAAAATGATTAGTGACCCAGAAGTAATATCAAACCAATCAGAATGGCAAAAGTTAATGAAAGAACATGCAAGTATAGAAGATATAGTTTTAAAATTTAGAGAATACAAAAAAGCAAAGCAAGCAATGGATGAAGCAAAAGAAATGATGGAAGACAAAGAATTAAAAGAATTAGCAGAAATGGAATACTATGATAATAAAGAAAAATTACCAAAATTAGAAGAAGAATTAAAATTCTTATTAATTCCAAAAGACCCAGACGATGATAAAAACATCATTTGTGAAATAAGAGCAGGAGCTGGTGGAGAAGAAGCTGCATTATTTGCAGGAACATTATTTAGAATGTACACAATGTATGCTGAAAGAAAACATTGGAAAATGGAAGTTTTAAATGAAAATGAAACTGGACTTGGTGGTTATAAAGAAATAACATTCATGGTTACTGGAAAAGGTGTTTATAGTAGACTTAAATTTGAAAGTGGAGTTCATAGAGTACAAAGAGTTCCAGACACAGAAAGCAGTGGTAGAATTCATACCTCAACTGCAACAGTTGCAGTACTTCCAGTTGTTGAAGATGTTGAAATTGAAATAAATCCAGCAGACATTAAAATGGAAGTTTTTCGTTCTTCAGGTGCAGGTGGACAACATATAAACAAAACATCATCTGCAGTAAGACTTATACATGAACCAACAGGTATAGTTGTTGAGTGTCAAACAGAAAGGTCTCAATTCCAAAATAGAGATAATGCTATGAGAATGCTTAGAACTAAATTATATGAGATGGAAAAACAAAAACAAGATAGTGAAATTTCTAGCGCTAGAAAATCTCAGGTTGGTTCTGGTGATAGAAGTGAAAAAATTAGAACTTATAATTATCCTCAAGGTAGAATTACAGACCATAGAATTGGTATGAGTATTTATCAAATGGAGAATTTTTTAAATGGGGATATTGATGAAATGGTTGATAATTTAATTGCTGCAGATAGAGCAGAAAGATTAAAAGGTGAAGATGAATAGTTTATAATAGAAAAGTCAATAGATAGGGTATATTAAACATTATCTATTGATTTTTTTATGTTACAGTTCAGTAAGGTATTTCAAGAAATTACCTTACTGAACTGTAACTTTTTTATTATTATAAGTAAACTATTATAAATTTGTTCTTTAGTGTTGTTTGTTTTTGTAATTCATGATAATATATTGAAGAAAAGAGGGGAATTAGGATGGAAAATAATTTAAATCTAATAGTTATGTTGACACATAATGATCTTACAGTAAATAATGCGTATGAAATATTTGAAGAATGTAAAAATTCAAAGGCAAAATATTGGGGCTTTAAAGAACATAATCTTCCAATTGAAAAAATGAGAGAATTATTTCAATATATGAAAAAGTGCGGAAAAAAAACATTTTTAGAAGTGGTAGAATATACGGAAGAAAAGGGACTAGAAGGTGCCAAAATGGCATTAGAATGTGGATGTGATATTTTAATGGGAACATTGTTTTATGATTCAATTAATGAATTTTGTAAAGCTAATAATTTAAAATATATGCCATTTATAGGACAAGTTGAAGAACGTCCATCTATTTTAAGAGGTAATATAGATAAAATGGTAGATGAGGCAAACGAATATATAAAAAAAGGTGTATATGGAATAGATTTATTAGGTTATAGATATGTTGGAAATGCGGAGAAACTTAATGAAAAGGTGGTTTTAAATGTAAATGCACCAGTATGTATAGCAGGAAGTATAGGAAGTTATGAACAACTGGATAAATTGAAAAATATTAAACCATGGGCGTTCACAATTGGAAGTGCATTTTTTGAAAATAAATTTGGTGATAATTTTTGTGAACAAATAAATAATGTATATGATTATGTAAAAATTAATAACGAAGGAAATGATAAAAATGCTTAGTAAACTGTATCCATATGAATATGTTGATAGTGTATTTTCAATTGATTTTGATGAGTTATATAAAAATGGATATAGAGGATTAATTTTTGACATAGATAATACATTGGTTCATCATGGAGAAGATTCAACAAAAGAGGTTGATGAACTTTTTAAAGAAATTCAAAAGTTAGGATTTAAGACATTATTGTTATCAAATAATGGGGAAGATAGAATAAAAAAATTTCTTAAAAATATTAATTCTTTATATATAAGTAATGCACAAAAACCTAAAAGATATAATTATTTAAAAGCTATTGATATGTTAAATTTAAATAAGAGTGAAGTTGTCTTTATAGGGGATCAGATTTTTACAGATATTTTAGGGGCAAATAGATGTGGAATACCTAATATTTTGGTGAAGTTTATGCATAAAGAAAATGAAAAATATTTTGGAAAAAGGCGACAAATTGAAAATTTCATTTTAAAATTTTATGTAAAAAACAAAAAAGTTCAAAATAGGATAGGAAATATAGAGAAAAAGGGGAAGAAATAAGATGTTATTTAATAAAAATAAAAATTTTTGTGATATTAATCCATTATTTTTTGCAATTTCAACACAAAAGGGAATTGTTCAGAGAAATTTAAATGATTTAATAAGTGATACAAAATTTGCAAAATTTAAAGAAAAAGAAAAATTAGATAAATTAATATCAAGTTATAGTTCTAATTTGATAAAAAAAGGAAAAGGTGTTGATCCAGTACTTCAAGAAAATAAGGCGGTTAATATACGATTGGCATCAAGCAAAATAAATGGAATAATAATTAAACCAGGAGAGGTATTTTCTTTTTGGAGAACTATAGGGAAAGTAAATAAAAGAACAGGATATAAAGAGGGTAGAGTTATAAAAGATAATAAATTAATTCCTGGAACAGGTGGAGGGTTGTGTAATCTTGCTAATACAATAAATAATTTGGTTTTGAATAGTCCTTTGGAAATAGTTGAGTTTCATAAACATTCAGATGCTTTAGCTCCAGATAACGGAAAGAGAATACCATTGGCTAATGGGACATCGGTAAGCTATAATTATATAGATTATAGATTTAAAAATAACACAGATCAAAATGTGCAGTTATTATTGTGGTGTGATGATGAAAAGTTGTATGGTGAATTGAGAAGTGAAAAAGAAATTCCATTTAAATATGAATTGGTTGAAGAAAATCATCATTTTGAAAAGGAGGGTGATAAATATTATAGAATATCACAAATTTATAGAAATACAATTGAAAAGAAATCAGGAGATATTATAGAAAAGGAACTTATTTGGGACAATCATTCAATGGTAATGTTTGATTATGATTTGATTCCTAAAGAATTGATAAAAAATTAGCAATCATAAAATAACAAATAATACATATAAATCTAGTAATATTGTAAAAAGGGGAAATAGCTGTGAATGAAATCTTGAAAACAACATTACTAGGTTTATTTTTTGGTACATTTGGAACAACAATAGGAGGAATACTAGGAATAGTAATAAAAAAAAATTCAAACAAATTTCTAAGTTTTATACTATCATTTGCATCAGGACTAATGATGTCAGTAATATGCTTTGACTTAATACCAGAAGCCTTAGGGATTAGTAATATATACGGAGTGATATTCGGTGTATTAATAGGAATAATATCAATGATATTTTGTGACGTAGTAGTCAAAAAAAAATTCAATAAAAAGCAACAAAAATATGTGGAAAGTAATGATTTATTAAAAACGGGAATCATTGTATCAATAGGATTAGCAATACACAACTTTCCAGAAGGATTAGCAATTGGTTCAGGCTTTGAAGCATCAATGCGTTTGGGACTTGGCTTGGCAATTGCAATATGTTTACATGATATACCAGAAGGAATATCAATGGCAGTACCTATGAAAAATGGAGGAATGCCAAAAACTAAAGTTATTTTTTATGTAATATTATCAGGAGTTACAACAGGAGTAGGTGCTTTTTTTGGAGCAATCGTTGGGTCAATTTCTCAAAGTGTAATTGCGGTTTGTCTAAGTTTTGCAGCCGGTGCAATGTTGTATATTGTTTCTGGTGAATTGATACCTGAATCAAATAAATTATATAAAGGTAGAATGTCTGCTGTTGGAAATATGATAGGGTTTTTAATCGGAATTTTTGCTACACAATTGTAAAAACTGAGGTAAATAGCTGCCTCATTTTTACATTTTATATAGCGAAAAAATGTTTGAAAAAATTTAAAATTCTATTGACTTTTAAAACTCAAAATTATATAATTGGACAAGAAAATTTGGAGAAAATATCAATTAAATAATTTAGAAAGTAGGAATAAAAATGCAAGATATATTAAAAGGATTAAATGACAAACAATACGAAGCAGTAGTAAATACAGAAGGTCCATGCCTAGTAATAGCTGGAGCAGGAAGCGGAAAAACAAAAGTATTAACACATAAAATTGCATACTTAATAGGAGAAAAACAAATAAAACCATGGAACATACTAGCAATTACATTTACAAATAAAGCCGCAAACGAAATGAAAGAGAGAATTGGAAATTTAGTAGGAGATGTTGCGGCAGACATATGGATGGGAACATTCCACTCAATATGTGTGCGTATATTAAGAAGATTTATAGATAGAATAGGTTTTGATTCTTCATTTATAATTTTTGACTCATCTGACCAAAGGACACTAGTAAAAAATTGTATAAAAACAATAGGGTTAGATGATAAAATGTTTACGGACAGAAGTGTTTTATCAGAAATAAGTAATGCAAAAAATGAAATGTTAGAACCAGATCAATATACAGTAAGAGCAAATGGAGACTTTAGAAAAGAAAAAATTGCACTAGTATATGAAATGTATCAAAAACGTTTAAAAGAAAACAATGCAATAGACTTTGACGATATCATAAATTATACAATTAAAATATTAATGGAAAATCCTGATATATTAGAATATTATTCAGACAAATTTCATTATGTATTAGTAGATGAATATCAAGATACAAACAAGGCTCAATTTACATTGGTAACAATGCTTGCATCTAAAAATGGAAACATAACAGTTGTTGGAGATAATGACCAAGGAATTTATAGTTTTAGGGGAGCGGATATTTCAAACATTTTAAATTTTGAAAGAGATTTTCCAGGAACAAAAATAATCAAATTGGAACAAAACTATAGATGTACAGGAAATATCTTAAAAGCAGCTAATGCGGTAATCAAGAATAATGAAGTTACATATAAAAAAGAATTATGGACAGAAAATGAAGTTGGAAACTTACCAGCAGTGTATTCTGCTAAAAATGAATATGATGAAGGAACATATATTGCACAACAAATTGAACATTTGAGAAGAGAAGAATATTACAGATATTCAGACTTTGCAATTTTATATAGAATGAATACTCAATCAAGAGCAATAGAGGAAATTTTAAGAAGAGAGAGCATCCCATATAAAATTATAGGTGGTCTTAAATTCTATGAAAGAAAAGAAATTAAAGACATAATTTCATACTTAAGGTTAATACAAAATCCATCAGACAACTTGAGCTTGAAGAGAATAATTAATGAACCAAAAAGAGGAATTGGAAAAACAAGTTTAGACAAAATAGAAGAGTTATCAATTAACAGTGGAGTTCCAATGTATGAAATTATTAAAAATGCGGAACAATATGGATTAAATAGAGTATTTTTAAATTCAAGAGAATTTGTAAATGCGATAGAAGAATTGAGAGCAAAAAAAGATGATATAAAAATATCTGATTTAATAAAAGAAACACTTAAAAAATCAGGATATACGCAGGCTTTGGAAAATGAAAATACAATAGAAGCGGAAAACAGAATAGAAAACTTAGATGAGTTCCTAACTGTTGCAATAGAATTTGAGGACGAATCTGCAGATAATAAATTAAGTGATTTCTTAGAGGGAATAACATTATCAAGTGATATTGATAATATGGAAGAAACAGAAGAAACCGTAACACTTATGACATTACATAGTGCAAAGGGACTTGAGTTTCCGGTAGTATTTTTGGTAGGAATGGAAGAAGGAATATTCCCAGGTTATAAATCTATTGGAGAACCAAAAGAATTAGAAGAAGAAAGACGTTTATGCTATGTTGGAATCACAAGAGCAAAAGAGCACTTATTTTTAACATGTAGTAAACAACGTACAATATTTGGTTCAACAAGTTGTAACCAAGTATCAAGATTTTTAAGAGAAATACCAAGTGATTTATTAGATGGATATGATGAGGCTTTAGGTGAAAAACAAGAAAGTAATAGTAATATTTTTGGAGATTCAAAATATAGTTGGACATATGGAAGTAAAGACAGCGGAAATATTAAAACATATAAAATTGATAAAAATGAACCAAAAGTTGCAGCTGCAAGTAGTAGCACAAATAACAATGGATTTATGTTTAGAACAGCAGAAAGCTTCTTAAATAATTTAACTAAAAAATCTTCAGGAACAAATGTGGACTTATCAAAATATAAAGAAGGAGTTAGAATTTATCATAAAAAATTTGGTGAAGGGGTTATTAGTAATGTTGAGCCAGAGGGTGATGATTTAAAAGTTGATATTCAATTTGATAAAGTTGGACATAAACGTTTGATGGCAAAATTTGCAAAATTAGAAATAATTTAAAAAATGGGATTTGAGGGACAGTACAGTACTTCAAATCTCATTTTTTCTTTGATTATAAATGTATAAAAATTTTAAAATTGCAAATAATAATTACAGAATAACGCTCATATATGAATTTTATTAAAAACTTTTACGGCAATAAATAACTATTCCATATTTCAAGTTAAATTTTAAAAAATTTGGATGACTATGAGCGAATGATATGAGTGAAAGGGTGGTAAAAATGGCAGATTTAAATCAAATGGAATTACAAAATTTGAGACATTTTATAGGAGCACACGAAACAATTTATCAAAAATTAAACACATATTCAGCACAAGCAGTTGATCCACAAATAAAACAATTATTTACAAAATCAGCTCAAGATGCTTTAAACACAAAACAAAAATTAATGTCTTTTTTAAATAATTAGGAGGAGGATAAATCATGGACGAAAAAACAATGGTAAATGATATTTTAGCTGGAGTTAAATCAGATTTAACAGCTTACCAAACAGCTATAACTGAGGCAGAAAATATGGGATTAAGACAAGCTTTTCAACAAATAAGAAATAGTGATGAAAGTTTTCAATATGAACTTTTTAAGATTGCTCAAGCAAAGGGTTATTATAAACCAGCTCAAAAAGCTTCACAAACAGAAGTTGAAACAGTAAAAACTGAATTACAACAATAAAATAAGTTATTTTTAGTAGTGATAATATATGAAATACCTGATGTTAATAGTTTTTATATTTTTCTTAGTTTTACTTCATAATGTTAACAAATTCTTAAGTAAATACTCTACCACTATCCGAATATAGGACCCTTTAGAGTATTTATTTAAGAATTTGTAACACTATTTTGGTTGCATTCGAAATATATTTAAACTATTAGCAATAGGTATTTCTTATATTATCTCTACTAAATTGTAACTATTTATAATAATTAAAATTTTTAGAAAAAATAAAGAAATAAGAGAAACAGTTAAAAAATGTATCAAAACCTACGGAAAATGTATAAATAGACTATTGCAAAAAATAAAAAAAGAGTATAAAATATTGACAGAATATTATAAGGAGTAATTGTAATGTTTAAAAAAGTATTGATACACACAAGAAGGTCAATGAAATTAATAATATTGATATCAGTGGCTGTTTTATTTATACTAGCAGTTGTAGCATCATTTTATAAAATAAGTTATAGTGTTAGTCTTGATGGACAAATGTTAGGATATACAGATAATAAAAGTAAGTTACAAACACAAATAAATGAATATATAGAAAATGGTGAAAGTCAAAATACAGCATTTGTACAAGTTGATAGTTTACCACAATATAAAATATGTTTATTGAAAAGAAATATTAATTCAGATGATGAGAAGATATTTAATACTGTAAAATCGGGAGGAACTACATATTATAGATATTATGCAGTATTAGAAAATCAAGAGGAAAAGGTATATGTTCCTGAATTTACGGAGGCTGAAGAAATAGTGAATCGATTAAAAGAAAAAAATAGTTCTAATATTGATAATATAACTATTTCTGAGAAATATGATACAGAACTAAAAGTAATGGACAATATAGATGATGCTGTTGCTAGTTTATATGTAGAACCTAAAAATGTAGTAGTTGCATCAAATAAAAAAAATACTAGCAAAAAAAGTACGGCAGTAAAAGCTACGGGAACGGTAAATACAGCTATGACAATTTCAGGAACTAAAGTTGCTTTAGGAATAACACTTGCAAAACCTGTTTCGGGAATAATATCTTCAAGATTTGGGGTAAGAAGTTCAATAAGAAGTTCAGCACATACGGGACTTGATATTGCAACATCAACTGGAACACCTGTTGGAGCAGCAGCATCTGGAACAGTTACATTTGCTGGATGGAAAGGGTCATATGGAAATTTGATGGTTATAACGCATAGTAATGGTGTTCAAACATATTATGGACACTGTAGTAAATTATATTGTAGTGCAGGAGATACTGTATCACAAGGACAAACTATTGCAGCTGTTGGTTCAACTGGAAATTCTACTGGCCCACATTTACATTTTGAAATAAGAGTTAATGGGGTTGCATACAATCCTCAAAATTATTTGTATTAAAATACATATATATAAAAACGATATATTCAAAAATAATTTCTGATATATCGTTTTTTACATTATAAAGAAATGAATTATTTTAATTTTTATAAGAAAAATAGCGCATTCCAGTAATAATTGCATTATTTTTTATAATTATTTTGCCATGTTCTCTTAATTTGAATTTGAAGTTTTTAGTAAAGTGTTTTTCATTTGAAAATTCTAGTAATAAATTATGAAAGGATGGTAGAGAGTTGTTTGTTAAGTTTATTCCATCTATTACTAAATAATATGTGTTGTTGTATAAGTATAAGATTGAACTTTTATAAAGCTTCTTAATATCTAGGTTATGATTGTTATGTACAAAATCGCAGAGTTCACAAAAATTTTCAAATTCTTTAAATTCGTATATTAATGATGATGTATTAAAAATTTGTGTTTTTTTTCTAATTGTTAAAATTTTTTTATTATGTAAATTTTTATTTAGCTCTTTTTCTAAATATTTTGTAATTGTGAATATAAAAATATCATCATTTTCTGCATATGTATCTATTAATAATTTGTGCCCTGTTGTATCAAAGTTTACTTCTTTTTCTGCTTTATTTAGTATTTCTAAAAATAGTTTTTGTGATTCTTGGGTTGTTAGAAGAACTTCATTTATGTTGATTTTTTTGTCTTTAAAATCGTCTCTTTTTAATATTATTCTTATTTTGTTTTCACTTAGCTTTTCAATTTTCATAAAAAATCCCTCCGTTACTCGTAATTTAATTATACTACTATTGTTAGTATATGAAAAGACACAAAATATGGTAATGTATTTATTAGCAACAGTATACAGTGGTTACAACTTACAGCCTTAGAAATTTTTGTGTTTTAGATTTTCTTTTTGAACGTAATGAACAGGATATGGTATCAAATATATAACCCTTAAGGTGGCAACTTAAACACAAAAATTTCTAAGGCTGTGAGTTGTAACATATATTAACATTTATTATAGTAAATTTTGTTAAATTACTTGAAAAAAAAGCAAAATCACGGTATAATAACAAATGAAAAAAAGGTGTATCCGTAAGGACAAAAGAAAAAATGGAGGTAGAAAAATGGCTACAAGAGAAAAAAATATATGGATATTGTTAGTATTTTTATTAGCAGGCTTGGTAATAGGGGGGCTACTTGGAAAATTAGCATCAAGTGTATCATGGCTTTGGTGGTTGTCATATGAACAACAATTTGGACTAGAAACGCCATTTGTATTAGATTTAAGTGTTTTAAAAATAACATTTGGATTAATGGTAAAAATAAATGTTGCAAGTATAATAGGAATGATTTTAGCAATATTTGTATACAAAAAAATATAAAAAAAGTGGGACAAATGAAAGGAAGTTTTAATTTGTCATTAAAAATAAAAGAATTACCAGAAACAGAAAGACCATATGAAAAATTAGAGTTATATGGAGAAAAAACATTATCAAATGCAGAATTATTAGCAATAATAATAAAATCAGGAACAAAAGAAGAAACATCAGTACAAATAGCACAAAAAATATTAAATCTTAATTATGATCCACAAATGGGAAATTTGAACTTTTTAAAAAGTATTGCATTAGAAGAATTGATGCAAATAAAGGGGATAGGAAAAGTTAAGGCAATACAATTAAAAGCTGTATGTGAATTAGCTGTTAGAATGTCTAAACCATCTAATTATAAAAAGATACAAGTAAAAAGTACAGAAGACTTAGCTAATTTGGTAATGGAAGAATTAAGGTTTGAAAAAAGAGAATATGTAAAATTGTTTTTACTTAATAATAAGAATGAAATTTTAAAAAGTATGGATGCAGCTGTTGGTGGGGCTAATTTTGCAAATGTTAATATGAAAGAAATTATAGGTGAGGCATTAAAAATCAAAGCTCCTAAAATGATATTAGTACATAACCATCCAACAGGAGACCCTACACCTAGTAGGTTGGATATTACTTTTACAGATAAATTATATAATGCTGCAAAAATGTTTGATATTGAATTAATGGATCATATTGTTATAGGTGATATGAAATTCAGAAGTGTTTTTGCTGAGATAAAGAAGATGGCTGAAAAGATAAGAAAACAAGGGTAATACTGAGTTGTATGAAGTTAAAAGGATGTAGATTTAGAAAGGATTGAAAATTATGAAGTTTTTTACATTTGGTTCAAAAGATATTGGAATAGATTTAGGAACAGCAAATATTTTAGTGACATTAAAAGGAAGAGGTATAATTTTAAAAGAGCCTTCTGTTGTTGCTATAGATAGAAGAACAGGTAATATAATGGCTACAGGTAATGAAGCAAAAGAAATGCTAGGAAGAACACCAGACCAAATAAAAGCCGTTAGACCTTTAAAAGATGGTGTTATTGCTGATTTTACAGCTACACAATTAATGCTTAAAAATATAATAGAAAAGGTTGAAAAAAAATATAATGTTGGAAAACCAAGAGTTGTTGTTGGTGTACCATCTGGAATAACTGAAGTTGAAGAAAGAGCTGTTGAAGAATCTGTACTTCAAGCAGGGGCAAAGGAAGTATATTTAATTGAAGAACCAATGGCTGCTGCTATAGGTGCTTCTTTAGATGTTGCTGAACCAAGTGGAAGTATAATTGTAGATATTGGTGGAGGTACTACAGAAGTTGCGGTTATTTCTTTAGGAGGAATTGTTGTAAGTCATTCCCTAAGAGTTGCTGGTGATGAACTTGATGAGGATATAGTAAATTATGTTAAAAGAGAAATGAATTTAGCAATAGGTGAAACAACTGCTGAACAGATAAAAATGCAAATAGGTTGTGCAATGCCACTAATGACAGAGATGACTGTAGAAGTAAGAGGAAGAGATTTAACAGATGGACTTCCTAGAAATGAAAAAATAACTTCATCACAAGTTGAAGAAGCAATAAAGGAATCAATATCTAAAATAGTTGATATTGTAAAAAGTACATTGGAGAAAACACCACCAGAACTTGCATCAGACATTATGGAAAAGGGTATTGTGCTAGCAGGTGGAGGAGCTTTAATAAAAAATTTGGACAAACTATTGAGTATAGAAACTGGAATGCCTGTTTATGTTGCAGAAGAACCATTGGATTGTGTTGTTAGGGGGGCTGGAAAAACTCTTGATGATTTGGAAAGATTAAAATCAGTTTTGGTAAATTCAAGGAAAAGGAGATAAAGACTGAAAAATTTAATTCTTTTTCAACTGGATTTTGCATTAAGGAAGGAGAGAAAATATGTATAGAAACAAAAAAAACGGATTATTCGGAATTTTTATTACTGTAATAATTTTAATATTAGTAGTTATATTTTCTAATAGAGAAGCAAACACGTCATTTTTTGAAAATGTAGCTAATAAATTAGTTATGCCTATACAAAATGGATTGACTTATTTAAAAAATAAAGTTAGTGGAAATTCTTCATTTTTTACTGATATCAGTAATTTGAAAACAGAAAATGAAGAATTAAAAAATCAAAATAGTAAATTAGAACAGTCTTTAAGAGAACTTGAAAATATAAAAACAGAAAATGAAACATTAAAAGAATATTTAGGGTTAACAGAAAAATATGGTGAATATAAAACAACACCTGGATATGTAATAAATAAAGAAATTAGTAATTACTCAAAAACTATAATTATAAATATAGGAAAAGCAGATGGCATTGAAAAAAATATGACAGTAATTGCTGATGAAGGTTTAGTAGGACATGTTGTTTCTGTTACAGATAATACAGCAAAAGTTCAAACAATAGTAGATACATCTAGTTCAATAAGTTGTTTGATGAGCACAAGTAAAGATAGTATTGTATGTAAAGGAACATTAGACAATAATTCAGAATTGAAAGCTATGTATATACCAACAGATGCAAATTTGGTTCAAGGTGATAGTGTTGATACATCTGGATTAGGTGGAATTTATCCAAAAGGAATACATGTAGGTACAATAAAAAAAATTGTTACTACGAAAAATATGACAGATAGATATGCATTAGTGGAAACAGCAGTTGATTTCAATAAATTAAATACAGTATTGGTGGTAAAAAATAGTGAGAACTAGGGGTGAATTTGGTGAAAAAATTTTTTATTAATTTAACATTGATATTAATAGGTTTTTTTATATATTTTTTGCAAGCTGATTTTTTTAGTTGGTTCACTATTAGTGGGATAAAACCAAATCTTTTTGTGATTTATATTTTATTTATAGGGCTATTTGGAAATAGAAGCATGGGAATTATTTATGGGGCAGTATGTGGAATATTCCTTGACTTATTATATGAAGCAAATGTTGGAATTAATATAACCGGTTTAGTTTTAATAGGTATTTTGGCAATATTATTTAATAAAAATTTTTCTAAAGATAGTAGAATTACAATAATGTTTATGGTTTTTGGTACAACTATAATTTTTGAGGTTATAACTTATTTTATAAATTATGTTTTATATAGTACAAATGTGGAGGTAATAAGTTTTATAAAAATTTTAATAGTAGAAGTCGTTTATAATATATTAATAACTATTATAATTTATCCATTGTTGCAAAAATTTGGATATTATATAGAAAATACATATAAAGGAAATAAAATTTTAACAAGATATTTCTAAATTTTATTTGAAGGGAAGTGAAGAATTGGCGAGAGGAATTAATAAAAGAAGTATTAATTTTAGATATAATATGATAACTATTTTCACATATGTAATAGGGGTAATTTTGATTGTCCAATTATTCAATCTTCAAATTGCCCATGGTGCTAAATATAGAGAAGAATCTAATACAAGACTTACAAGAGAAAGTGTATTGGAAGCGGATAGAGGAGAAATTTTAGACAGGTCAGGAAATGTTTTAGTTTCTTCAAGTCAAAAATTTAATTTAGAGCTTTATAAAAGTAAAATTGATACAAATTCATTAAATAATTCAATATTAAAAATAATACAAGTTTTAGAAAAGTATAATGTTAGCTATGTCGATTCTTTTCCAATTAGTATAGAACCTTTTGAATATAAAATATCAGACGAAAATTTATCAAATTGGAAAAAAAATAATGGAATTGATGAAAATGCTACTGCTGAAGAAGCTTTTTATAAATTTAAAGATAAATATAAAATAGAAAATGAAGATGTAGCAGAGGCAAGAAAAATAATGTCAATAAGATATGCAATAGTTAAAGAAGGATATAGCAGTACAAAATCTTTAACAATTGCAAAAGATATTCCAAGGGAGGCAATAGCGGAGTTCTCTGAAAGAGGAGATGAATTTCCGGGAATAAATGTTACAGTTCAACCTGTTAGACAGTATAAAGAGGGAACATTGGCATCACATATTTTAGGCTATGCATCAAAAATAAGTGATTCAGAATATCAAGAGAAGAAAGATACATATACTCAAAATGATATTATTGGAAAAACAGGAATAGAGGCTCTTTTTGAAAAATATTTAAAAGGAAAAAATGGAACAAAACAAATTGATATGGCTGTTGATGGAACTATAACGGCAGAAGTTGTTGAAGATGAGGCTGTTTCAGGTTCAAATGTTGTTCTTACAATTGATTCAAAATTGCAAAAAATTGCTGAGCAAGCATTAAAGGATAATATAGAAAAAATTAGAAACGGTGGATTTGGAAAAACATATGATGCAAAAGGTGGCTCATGTGTTGTTATGAATGTAAAAACTGGTGAAGTACTTGCTATGGCAAGTTATCCGGATTATAATCCACAATCATTTGCAGATGGAATAAGCAATGAAGAATGGAAAAGTTATAATGAAAATAAATCGTATCCACTATTAAATAAATGTATTCAAAGTGCATATGAGCCGGGGTCTATATTTAAAATGGTTACAGCAATTGCTGGTTTGGAATCTGGAAATATTTCATTGACAGAAAGAATAAATGATACAGGTGTATATAAGAAATATGGAGCTGAATGGAAATGTTGGTACTATACAGATTATCATAGAGGACATGGATATCTTAATGTAATAGGTGCTATTGAAAAATCATGTAACTTTTTCTTCTATGAGACAGCTGATAGAATGGGAATAGATACATTAGATAAATATGCAAATTATTTTGGCTTAGGACATAAGACAGGAATAGAATTACCAAATGAGGTTGCTGGAACTTTAGCAAGTAAAGATTATGTAAAATCTATAAAGGGTTCATGGAATCCTGGTGATACTATAAATGCGGCAATAGGTCAAGGCTATAATAAGTTTACACCATTACAAATGACTAAATATGTAAGTATGGTAGCAAATGGTGGAAATAAAGTAGATGTTAGTATAGTAAAAACAATTCAAAATTCAGATGGAACAGAAGTATCAAAAGATGAAATTAATAATTTTGTAAAAGAAAAATTAGGACTTACAGAAGAAAATAATGAAGATATTACTTTAAATAAAGATTATGTAAACGCAGTAAAAGAGGGAATGAAATCTGTTACAAGTGGTGAATCTGGAACTGCTGCTGTAAGATTTAGAGATTTTAATATAAAAGTTGGTGGAAAAACTGGTTCTGCAGAGGCTGGAAAAGATGCAAATGGTAAAGATATTGTAAATGCTTGGTTTGCTGCGTTTGCACCATATGATGACCCTGAAATTGCGGTGGTTGTTATGGTCGAAAATGGTGGTCATGGAAATTATACTGCAGAGGCGGTTAGAAATATTATGGCAGAATATTTTGGAATGAATACTCAAAATGTAACGGAAAATATGCAAGCGGAAGCTTATACTGAAAGCTTAAGATAATAAAATGTTACAACTTATAAAGAATAATATCTGAAGACAGGACCCTTTTGAGTATTTATTTAAAAATTCCAAAATAGAAAGTAATGAAAGGATGTAAAAATGAATAATTGTGTAAGTATTAATTTAAAAAAAGATCAAATTGTTATAAAAATAGCAGAAGATGCTGAACAAAAACAGATTATAGCTTCATTATCAAAAAAATTACCAGATTTAAAGAAATTGTATAAAGATGATAAGACTCCAATTATGATTGTTGGCAAAGTTTTAAAAAATAAAGAAATAGATGAAATTCAAAATCTGATAAAAGAAAAAATAGATGTAGATATTGATTTTGATATGCCGAAAGAATTAGGTTTATCAAGTATTACAAGGACATTTAAAAGACAAATAGATGTGTCTGAAACAACATTTCACAGAGGATCTTTAAGGTCTGGACAGACTTTGGAAGCTGAGGGTAGTTTAGTAATTTTGGGAGATGTAAATTCAGGAGCTGAAGTTATGGCATCTGATAATATTGTTGTATTAGGTCATTTAAGAGGATTAGCACATGCTGGTGCTAAGGGAAATAAAAGGGCAATTATTGCTGCAGGAAGATTGGATGCTGTTCAATTGCGTATTTCTAATATAGTTAAAGAAATAGATAGAGATGAAGAGCCTGTACATACACAGGCATATATATATGTGGAAAATGATAAAATAATAATTGAATAATTGATGTCATGAAAGCAACAATAGAAATAGTATAATATAAAGCATTTCATCTTTTACATTTTGCTCATATAATAAAAATAGAACAGTAAGTATAATTAAATCATCTGAATATAATTTAAAACCAAATATCTCAAATATAGGAGTATCAGTATTTTTACTGTTATTGTCCAAAGAGTTTAAATCTCCTTGGACTTTTTTTTCATCTATATTTTTTGAAGTTTGAGTTGCTTCACAATTTTCTTGTTCAGGTATATTTTTTTGAATGTCTACATAATTTATTGGTTTGTTGTAATATTGGTAGTAAGGCCTATGGTATGGATATCCAAAGTATGGAAAATTAAACATTGTTGTTGTTTCCTTTATTGTTATCTTTCATTATTTCTGCAATTTTGGATACATTTAGCAAATTCATGTATTGGTCTATTTTTTCTTTTTTTTCGTCTCTTAAATATGGCTTTAGAGAGTTTAAAAGATTTGATCTTGGGTCGTTTTTTGAATTTTTTATTTTTCCAAATGCAGAAGAAAATTTCATAATTGTATCCATATCAATATTATTTAAATCAAAGTTATTACTTGTGCTATTTTTAGTTTGGGCTTGATTATTTGTTGTGTTTGAGTTTTCTTGTTCGTTTTTTGTGTTTGGATTTGATAGCATTTTTGAGAAGTTTTGCATCATTTCAGGAGAAATTTGTGAAATTGCGTCAGATAGGTTTCCATTGTCTACCATGTTTTTAATGTTTTTCATGGTATTTTCATCGATATTCATATTATTCAATTATATCACCTCTAGTATAATATATTAAAATAAATTTTATATATGTAATTTTTTATTCTTAATAGTATTATATGTTATTGCTTAAAAAAGGTTACTGTATTTTAGATTTTTTTTGAACGTAATGAACAGGATATAATATCAAATATATAATCCTTAAGGTGGCAACTTACACACAAAAATTTCTAAGACTGCTAATTGTAACAAAAAATTAGAAACCTTTACTGGTAAAAAATATTTGAAATATGAATTACAACAAATGTAAACTAAAAAAACTAAAAAAAAGAGGAAAATATAGTAAAAAAAATATTGAAAAATACGCAGTTCTGTTGTATAATATAAATTGGTAGCATTATGTAAAAAAATTATTTAAAAAATGTTACAAAATGGTAATAAAAACTTAATAAAAATGTAATATTTTATATAAGGACCTTCCGTAAAGACTTATAAAGTTAATAAAAATGAGGTGTTGACATATATTTATATAAAATATATTATATAAGTTGAATGAAAAGGTTTAAATTAGGAGGTAGTACAATGAACCAAAAAATTTTAAAAGTTATAACAGTTTTAATGTTAATAGCTACATTAACAATGGCAAATTTTATGTTGTTATGTGCTGATGTAGTGTCATATGCTGTTGACACTATTAATGCAGATAGAAGTACAAACAACAAAAATGTTGAATTTGTAGCTTATTTAAAAAATGAAAAAGGGGAAAAAGTAGATAGTTTTGATGCAAAAATGAATGCAGAAGATTTAAAATTATATTTCCAAATTTCAGTAAAACAAGAAGGATTATTCAATGGAGATATAGTATTAAATGATGCTAACTTTAAATTTAAAACTGATTTTACTGACAATTCAATAAGCAAAATTGAAGAAAACAAAGTTTATTTAAATCAAATTAATGCTGGTGAAACAAAAGAAATAGAAGTTGGAATTCAATTAATTACAGATTTACAATTTGATTTAAGATTAATAAACAAACAAAGTAAAATTGGAATAGAAGGAACATATAGAGATAGTAAACAAAAAGATATAGCTATTTCTGCAACAAGAACAATAGAAATAAATATGGTTAGCCCATATGATAGTGCAGAAGAGTGTATAAAATTATCACAAGAAATAATTACAAATAAAGTTTTAAACTATAATGGGGAAGATAAAAGAATTATACAAGTAGAGGTAAATTCTGGAATAAATAATAATTTAGTTCCTATAAAATCTTCTTTAGTAAAAGTACAAGCTCCTAAAATTTCAGATAAATATCCAGAAGTGTTGGTTAGTTCAAACAAAACTTTAGCAACAAATGGAAAAATGCTTACGCAAGAAAATTGGAATTATGATAAAACAACAGGGTTAACAACAATTCAAATAGAAAATACAGCTGAAGATAATAAAGTAACATGGACAAAAAATGGAGAAGACAAATTCATAATTACATATATTTTTGATAAAGATGTAGAAATAAATGGAGAAAAAATAAGTACAACTTCAGAAATATATCTTTATGAAAATACAAATACAAAGGTAAATGCTTCAGCAGAAATGCAATTAAGCAAAGAAGACAAAGATTCAATTATTACAACAGAAATGGTTCAAAATGAAGGAAGTATTTATAAAGGAAAATTATATGCTGGAATTTCAAGAGATATAACATATACAACAGTTATTAATTCAAATTTAGCTGGAGTTTTAAATGAAATAAATCTAACAGAAAAAGAGCAACAAATTAATGACAAAAATATAAATTCTACATATGCAAGCACAATAATTAATAAAGAAAATGTTTTAAGTGTATTAGGAAATAATGGAGAATTAACAATATTAAATGCTGCAAACGATACTGAAATTGCAAAAGTAAATGCAGGTTCTCAAACTGATGAAAATGGAAATGTTGTGATTAATTATGAAACTGGAATTTCAGAAATAAAAATAAAAACAACAGCTCCACAAACTACAGGAGATATTAAAGTTACAACAACTAAAACAATAGGAAAAGTTGATGGAGCAATAGTTAAAACTGCAACAGAAATAACATCAAAAGTAACAGGTAATGTTGTTGAAAATACAAAAACAGTAGAAGTTGAAGAAACTAATTCTAAAATTGGATTAGCTGAAACTGAAACAAAGGCTCAATTACAATTAAATAAAACGGATTTTTCAACAATGAGTACAAATAATGTGGAAATGAGAGTTGTTTTAAACTCAAGAGATGAAAATAATGATTTATATAAAAATCCAATATTAAGAATACAATTACCATCAACAGTACAAAGTGTAGATGTAAAATCAGCACAATTAATTGATGAAGATGAATTAAAAATTTCATCTGTAAAATTATTAGCTGGAAATGTGTTGGAAATAAAATTAAATGGTGAGCAAACAAATTATAAAGATAAAGCAATTGAAGGTGCTATAGTTATATTAAATATGGATATAACACTAGATAAAAAATCACCAAGTAGTAAAGAACAAATAACATTAAATTGTACAAATGGAGAGAAAACAGTACAAGACCAAAAAACAGTTGATTTTGTATCATATGCTGGATTAGTAACGATAAGTAAAGTTTCAGATTATGGTATTGAAGTAATTAACAATCAAGGAAATAAAGAAATAACAATTCCAATAAATCAAAAGGCAAGAGGGACAAGAACAACAACTGTTGAAAATGAAATAATAAATAATGAAGAAAATGAAATATCAAATGTTAGTATATTGGGAATATATCCAACAAAAGATGCTGTTGAAGGAAATAATTTTGATATATTAGCCGGTGAAGTTTCAATTGAAGGAATAGATGCTAGTAGAATAAAAGTATATTATTCAGAAAATGCAAGTGCAACAAAAGATTTGACAAATAAAGATAATGGATGGACTGAAAATATAGCTGATTCTAAAAATGTTAAAAAATATTTAATAACAGTTGATAAATTAGCTGTTAGAGAGAGTATGAAAATATCTTATGATATACAAATTCCTCAAGACTTAGACTATAATTTAACTGCTAAACAAGGTTATGAAGTTTATTACACAAATGTAACAGCAGAAAAGCAAGCAACAACTGATTTTGTAACAATGAGTACTGAAAAAGGAGCAACTTTAGATGTTTCATTAAAAGGATTAGTTGCTGGAAAAGAAACTGATATAGTGAAAGAGGGAGAAATAGTAAGATATGCTGTGACAATTTCAAATACTGGTTCAGAAGATATGACAAATGCAAAAATTACAGCAAAAGTACCAGAAAATACAGTACTTATTGATTCAGGTAAATTAAGTTCTATGAAACAAACAGAAGGTGATTCTGGTGAAGATTATGACAAAATTGAATTAGATAAAACAGATATTGATTTTACTATTGATAAATTATCAAAAGGTGAAAATACTACAAAATATTATGAAGTAAAAGTTAATAATGGAACAGCAGGAAAAACAATTCAAAGTAGTGTACAACTTCAATATGGTGATGTAACAAAAACTTCAAATGAAGTAAAATCAACTATTGAAGAAGGTAGTATATCTTTATTACTAAGAAATACTGAAGAAAGTACAACTTTAAAAGATGGATATGGTTATAGATATTTATTAACAGTTAAAAATGAAACAGATAAAAAGATAAATAATGTAAATGTAACTATAAATAATCCAGATGGAATAGATATAACAAAATTATTCTATGTATCTGATAGTGATGAGGTTGTAAGCATTGAAGATACAAATACATTAACAATAAAAGAATTAAACGGTAAAGAAAACTTAACAATAGCTGTTTATGTAGTTTCAGATATGAAAACAAATAATGATTTTGAAGATGTTGCTTTAACTGCTAAAGTTACAGCTGATAATAAAGAGTATAATTCAAATCAATTAGATTTAAAAATAGAAAATGATACAAATAGATTAGAGATGACAGTAACTTCAGATAATAGTGGAAGTTATGTAAGAGCTGGAGATAAAATTACATATAATATAACTGTTAAAAATAATGGTGGTAATAAAATTGATAATATTAAAGTAGAAAATTTATTATCAAAAGAGGTATCATTAGATAGTGTTTCTAAAGATGGAAAAAGATTGTCAGAAGATGAATATGATTTATCAACAAGTGATAATAATACACAAAAAATTGTAACATTATCAGAAGATTCAATAGATGCAGGACAAAGCATTAATTATGCTATACAGGTAGAGCCAGATGTTTCTTACAATGATGGAGAAGTTGCTCAGATTATAAATGAAACAAATTTGAAACATTCATATAAAATAGCACAAACAGCAAGAGTAGAACATATTTTAAAAACAGAAGAAAATCAAGATAATGATAATAATAATAACAATAATGGTAATGGAGAAAATGGAAATAACAATAATAATGGAAATAATTCTTCAACATCATCATACTTGTTATCTGGAACAGCTTGGATAGATGAAAATGAAAATGGACAAAAAGATTCAAATGAAAAATTACTAGAGGGAATAAAAGTTAAACTACTTAATGCAAAAACAAATGAATATGTAAAAGATTCAAATGGAAATGTAATGGAAACAAGAACTAATTCAGAAGGATTTTATGCATTTACTAAAGTAGTAAGTGGACAATATTTAGTAATATTTGAATATGATATAACAGCATATGGTATAACAGCATTTGAAAAAGAAGGAGTTTCTAACGAAAGTAATTCAAAAGTTATTGAAAAAACAATGACTATTGATGGTAAAGAAACAAAAGTTGGAACAACTGAAAAAATAGATTTAACACAAAATGTATCAGGAATTAATATTGGTTTAGTTCCAGCTAAGAAATATGATATGCAATTAGATAAATATGTAACCAAAATTACAGTTCAAAACAGTAAGACTGTATCAAAAGATTATGACAATGAAAAACTTGCAAAACAAGAAATCAACGGAAAAGAAGTTAATTCAACAACTGTAATTGTAGAATATACAATTAGAGTAACAAACAAAGGTGATGTTGCTGGATATGTTAAGAAAATAGCAGATTACTTATCAAGTGATTATAAATTTAGTTCTGAACTAAATAAAGATTGGTATCAAGATGGAAGTGATGTATATTGCACAAGTCTTGCAGATACAAAAATTAATCCAGGTGAAAGTAAAGATGTTAAACTAACAGTAATAAAACAAATGAAAGAAAGCAATGTAGGTTTAGTAAATAATACAGCAGAAATTGTAAGTTCTTATAATGAATTAGGTTTAACTGATATAAACTCAACAGAGGGAAATAAAGTTAAAGGTGAAAATGATATGAGTTCAGCAGATGTTATTATAGCAATAAAAACAGGTCAAGTTGTAGCAACAGTAATGTTAGTTATAACAACAATAATAATACTTACAGCTGCAGTATTTATAATAAGAAAATTTACATCAAATAAAGGAATTTTATAGAGGAAGGAGGGGAAAAAATGAATAAAATAGATAAAATAAAAATTGGAGTAATGGCTATAGTTGCAACAATTGTAACAGTTTTTACAGTAAGTGTTGTAAATGCTAAAACACTTTCAGATATTACTGATGTGGAAGGAAAAGGAAAATCAGTTATTGGTAATGTTTTGTATTTAGGATATAATAGTATTGCAAATAAAATGAATACATATTGTGTTCAACATCATAAAACACTTAGAAGTGCTACAAAAAAATTTGTAGTAGATAAGTATGTAGAAATTGATGGTAAAAAAGCAACTGTTTATGGTTCAACCTCTTCATCAGGAAAAGAAGTAAAGAACAAATATAATGCAATAATGGCATATATATTTAATGAAAAACAAGGTTATGGTTCTGTTAATAATTATACTAATGGACAAAAAGCTTTGTGGCATTATGAAAATGATTGGGCAGAAGTATTATTTGGTAGTAAAAATGATTATAGTTGGAGTGGAAATGATAGTGTTTCTGTTTCTGGTAATAGTGTTGCAACAAAAGCGAGAGAATATGCACAAAGTATTGGAGATTTAACATCAAAATCTGATAATAAAAAATTAAAAATGGAAGATAAAACTCCAAATAAAGAAAAACTTAAAAAAATTGAAGCTAGTGATGGATATTATAGAATAGGTCCATTTGTATGGGAATTTGAAGGAAATTTAAAAAGTATAAAAGTAAAAGCTGATGGAAAAAAAGTTTCAAATGTTAAATTTGTAAAGTATAAAGGATCAACAGTTAAAACAGTAGATGTAAAAGACATAGAATCTGGAGATAAATTCTGGATAGAAATAAAAGATGCTAAAGATGTAACAACTATACATTTAGATTTAGATACTGTAGCAAAGGCCAAAGTTATAAAAGCTAAAGTTTGGTTTTTAAAATCTGCTAAAGAATATCAAAATTTAGTACATGTTACAACAAGTGAAGTACCAACTAATGGTTCAGGTGATGCTAGTGAGGATTATAATGTTAAACCTGATTCTATAAAAGTCGGAATACAAGGAATTCAAAAAGTTGATGATAGAGACCAAACAATTTCACTAGAAGGTGTTGGATTTATATTTAAGGCTAAAGTATTATCTTATGAATGTGTTAATTCACAATATCATTCAAAATATCATGAACCAACAGAAGTGAATGGATTAATTATTGAAAATGGATGGACAGAATCATGGTATACATATGATTATGATTGGGTTGAACATACAATGTATGTTGACAATAATAATCAATGGAGTGAAATTTCTGAAAGTGAAGCAAAAATATTTAAAACGGATGATGATGGTATGGTTGATACAGGATCTATATCATTTAAGCAAAGAACTATAGTAAAAGATAGTAGATATTCTGGATATAGTGAATCTGATAAATATGCTACTAATCCTGAGATAAAAGCAATTGAAAAATCTAACTCACATTATGGATATCAAGAAGATGTTGGTAAGGAATATGATGTTAATAAAATTAATACAACATCAGCAACATCTACACCAGTAGTTATTAAAAACCATCAAAAATACATAAAATTATCAGGTTATGTATGGCTAGAAGAAAATCAAGGTAAAACTACAGTAAGAAATAATTTATATGACCAAGGTGTTGAAAAGGGTGTTAATGGAATAACAGTATACTTGAAAAATTCTGCAGGTCAAGTAATAGCACAAACAACAACAAGTGAATTAGGATTATATAGTGAGATAAATGGTGGAGAATATAGATTTGAAAATGTTAACCTAGATGAATTACCAGGATATTATATTGAATATGAATATTGTGGAATAACATATCAATCTGTAGACCCTAACTTAAACAAGAAAACAGGTTCAAAAGCAATAGATACAAATTCTAGAAATATTCTAGATAGCAAATTTGGAAATGTAACAAGTGATGGGGATAGAACAGTATCTGCAAATGATGTATCTGTTAGATACGAAAATAGTAATGAACAATACAAGAAGAAAATAGGTAGTCATGAAGATACAAGTCGTGAAACATCTGGTGGACCAATTGAATATAATTATGCATTAGGAGGACATACAAATTGTAATGTTAGTGCAAGAACTGATGAAGCTGGATATAACTTATATGAAGATTTTGAACCAACAATGGAAGAAATAAGATATATTAATTTAGGATTATTTGAAAAAGAACAAGCAGATTATGCATTAACAAAGGATTTACACAATGTAAGAACAGAAGTAAATGGAAGAGCACATGTTTATGAATATGGAACTAAGAGATATTCTGGTGATGAAATAAATGAAGAGGCTTATTATAATTTGGGTGTAAAATTCCAAAGTGATAGCGGAACATATAAAAGAGCAATATACACATCTGATGCATATTATGATACAAAAGACCCATCAAAGAAATTAGCAATATATGTAACATATAAAATAGCTTTAAGAAATGAAGGAGCATATAATGGTAGAATAAACAGTATAGTTGATTACTGTGACAATAAGATGTCATTGATAAGTGTAGGAACATCAATAGATAATAGTACATATAAAGCAAATGATGATATTGTTAGTGAGTCAAATAGAGGAAATATAGCTTCAGAGAGTGCATATAATGAATATACAAAATATGTAATTGATGTAAATACACAACTATCTTCAGGAGAAACAAAATATGTTTATTTACAATTTAAAGTAAATGACACAGGTGTATTAGCTTTAATTAATAGCAAAGATAATAACCAAACAGTATTAATAAATAATGTGGCTGAAATCAATTCATATACGACATTTAAAGGTGAAACTATGAATCCATTAGCTGTGTTAGATTCAGATTCTGTACCAGGAAATGCAAAACCTGGAACAATAGATTCATATGAAGATGATACAGATGCAGCACGTACATTTGAATTAGAGCTTACAAATGCAAGAGCTGTAGAAGGAACTGTATTTGTTGATGGTACAAATAAAGAAAGTGATAAAGTATATTCTAAAGAAGCAAGAATAGGAGATGGAATATATGATACAGCAAATGAGCAACCTGTAAAAACAAAAGATGTAAAAGTGCAATTGATTGACTTAGAAACAGGAAATGTTGCTAAATTGTATAATAAGAAAAATGAAGCAACAGATGCTGTAACATATACTGATGAAAATGGAAACTTTAGTTTCCAAGGATTTGTACCAGGAAGATATGAAGTAAGATATATTTGGGGTAATGAAACATATAAAGTACAATATTACAAAGGAACTATTTATAATCAAAATAGAACAGCTGTGACAGGAACAGATGCAAAATCACAAATTGGTGAAAATGCAAATTCAAAAGAATTTTGGTATAGAGGTTCAGAATATAATTGTGATATAATTAGTATGAATGATAGAGCAAATGATGCAATGGATAATTTTGATACAAGAAAAGCAATAGATGCTCAAATGACAAATTATGACCAAGATAAAGATGCTGGAAAAAATACATTAGAGGACAGAATTGCTAATGCTTATAAAAATAAAGATGGTTCATTTATAACAGAAATGGATTCAGCAACTCCAGCAATGGAAATAAGTGTTGAATATCCAACAATAATTACAGATGGAACTAAGGACGAGGTAAGATTTACAATACCAAATATTGATTTTGGAATTGTACAAAGACCGTTACAACAATTAGATATATCAAAGAGAGTTTCAGGATATAAAATAACATTAGCAAATGGTCAAGTTCTTGTAAATGCTGAAATTAATAAAGATGGTGATAAATATAATGTAACAGGAACATATGCTAATACAATGTTCCCACAATTAGGACCAGATGGATTAATCAAAACTGAAATGGATAATGAATTAATCGAAGGTGCTACATTGGAGGTTAAGTATACTATTACAGTAGAAAATGTTGGTGAATTAGATTATATTTCTGAAAAATATTATAAATATGGTGATGCGACAGGAGCTAAATTAGTAACAGTATCTCCAACACAAATACTTGATTATGTAGATGGTAGATTGTCACAAATAAATGATAATGGAACAAAATGGGATATTGCATCTGATAATTATGCAAGTGATTATAATGTTTCTAAGAAAGAGGATGCTACTTACTTAAATACAATAAAGGCTTATATAACAAAAGATTTATCTAATACTTATTTGGAACCAGGTAAGACAGCAACTGTTTATATGCAAACATCTAAATTGTTAACAAGTACAGAGGATAATGAGTTTAATAATAAAGTTGAGACAACAGAGGTTAAGAAAGGTAAAGGGGATAATACTGGTACACCGGTTAGGATTACAGTTGATTCCGATGGTTTGAAATCTTTCAATAAGTCTAATTCTGAGACAATTACGATTATGCCAAGTACTGGTGAAAATAGAAATTATACATTACCTATAGTTATAGGAATTGCAATGATTGTTTTACTAGGTGGCGGAGTATTTCTTATTAAGAAATTTGTTATAGGAAAAAATAAATAATAGTGTAAAAGGACATTCTTGAAAAAGAGTGTTCTTTTTCTGGTTACAATTTACAACTTTAAAAATTTTTGTGTTTAAGTTGCCACATTAAGGGTTATATATTTGATATCATATCCTGTTCATTACGTTTAAAAAGAAAATCTAAAATACAAAACTGAGCCGCTCTCACTCAGGCAAAAAATGTATATATGTATATGATTTTAAACTTTTCGAATGTGATTGGAGCAATATTAGAATTTCTTAAATAAATTTATGGAAAGAGTTCACGTCGAGCGAAGCGAGGACTAAGTGGAAATGTGCCATCAATTTATTTTAGAAATTCTTATATTGCGTATTGAACCGAGAAAATGTTTAAAATCATATACATATATACATTTTTTCCGTGAGCATTCCTCAGTTTTATATTTAAAATTTTCTATTTTTCACTTCAATCAAACGGATATGATATCAAATATATAAACCTTAAGGTGGTAACTTACACAAAAAAATTCTAGGGCTGTGAATTGTAACAAATTTACAAAAAACATTGCCAATTAAATAAAATTTATGCTAAAATTAAAATACAATTCAATAACATATATTAAAAATAAGGAGTAATCAATGAAAAAAATTTTAATTTTTTACGCATCATATGGAGGAGGCCACTTAAACGCTGCAAAATCCATAAAAGAATGCATAGATAAAAACTATAATAACTGTGAAACAGAACTAATAGACTGCATGAAATATGTAAACAAACCAATAGAAATAGTCACAACAGCAGCATACAGAGAAATGGCCAAAAAAATGCCATGGGCATGGGGGAAAATTTATGCAGACTCCCAAAAAGGCCCATTAGCACACATATCATCAAAATCAAATCAAATACTAGCAATAAAACTCTTAAAATTACTAAGAAAAAAACAACCAGACTTAATAATATCAACACACCCATTTGGAAGTCAAATGTGTACATACTTAAAAAGAAAGGGGAAAATATCAGCTCAAATTGCAACAATAATGACAGATTTTTCTCCACACGACCAATGGCTTGTTGGAAATAAAACAACAGATTTTTTCTTTGTTGCAAATGATAAAATGAAAGAATATCTAATCTCAAAAAACATTCCCGATAGTAAAGTTTTTGTAACCGGAATACCTATTTCTTCTAGATTTTTACAAACATATAATAGAGAAGAAATCTTAAAAGAATTTGATTTAAAAGAAAACCAAAAAAATATCTTATTTTTTGGTGGCGGTGAATTTGGACTAGGAAAAGCAAGAACTGTTGAAATTTTTAATAATTTAGTTAAAAACTTTGATAATATTCAAGTAATTGCTATCGCTGGAAAAAATGAAAAAATGAAATCTGAATTTGAAAAAATTGTAGAAGAAAATAATAAACAAGAATCTGTAAAAGTATTAGCTTTTACAAATAAAGTACCTGAATTAATGTCCATTTCTGACTTGGTTATTTCAAAACCTGGTGGCTTAACAACCTCAGAAAGTTTAGCTTCAAATTTACCTATGATTATAATAAATCCTATTCCTGGTCAAGAAGAAGAAAATGCTAAGTTTTTGGAAAGCAAAGGTACCGGTATTTGGCTTAGAAAAAACGATCCTTCTCGCGAAGTATTAAGAAGTGTTATTGATAATCCTGATAAATTAAATACAATGAAAAAAAATACAGAACATTTAGCAAAAAAGCACTCTACCGACGATATTTGCAATATCCTTTTGGGAACAACTGTAAAAAAAACATTTTAGGAAAAATAAATAGAAATTTTTTGAAAAAAATTTATTTATGACATATTTCAAAAGATTTCTATTTATTCTTATTATTTTTTATATAACTTAATATAGTAAATAAAATTATTATAATATTAGTTACAGCCGAAATATATATACCATTTATCAAATAATACACAACCCAAATCAAATTTGCAATTGTAGTACCAATACGAATTTGTTGCTCGTTTCCAAACCATAGAACTACAACAGAAATAACAGCTGTAACACATGGTAATAAACTTGAAATTCCTATAAATGTTAATATACCCGCCATTACATGTAATCCTAAACAAACGCAAAAAACAATATTAGTTTTATATTTTTCCTTAAACATAAACAAAAAAGAACGTAAAGTTATAAATATCGTAGTAAGCGATGCCGCACCTAATCCAGCAGCCTGAAAAAGTATTAAAGATATTAAATTACTTATAAACATATTTATTAACATATTCTTTTTTTATCCAAAAACATGATATAAATTGAATATATTACTTGTATAATTTGTATAATTATTACTACCATTTTTTCTACCTATTTTTTATTTTCTTCCAAAGATTTTTTAGTTGCAATTATAGCAAGATTATCAGCAAATGCAGTAAAAAAAGACGCCAGCACAGCAAGTTCATCCGCATCCATATCTTCTCCTATACTAATTGCAAGTGAACTTGCCAAACCTATTAAATTACAACTTGAAAAATCGGAAAAGCACATAAAACACACCTCAAAAGTATTATATGTACTTTTATAACTATATGTTAAATTAAATTTCTCTTCTACCCTCTAAAGCCTTAGTTAAAGTAATTTCATCAGTATATTCCAAATCTCCACCAACAGGAATACCATGAGCAATTCTAGTAACTTTAACGCCTAACGGCTTTATAAGTTTAGACAAATACATAGCAGTAGCCTCTCCCTCTACTCTAGGATTTGTTGCCAATATTACTTCTTTTACACTTCCGTCCATAAGCCTTGCAAGTAATTCCTTAATTTTTATATCATCAGGTCCAACACCATTCATAGGTGAAATAGAACCGTGTAAAACATGATATACACCTTTAAACTCATGTGTTTTTTCCATTGCCACAATATCTCTTACATCTTCCACTACACATATTGAAGATTGGTCTCTCTTAGGGCTAGAACATATTGGACATGGGTCTGTATCAGATATATTAAAACATTTACTACAATATTTTAAATTATGTTTTGCATCTTGGATTGATTTTATAAATTCATTTGTTTCTTCTTCTGAACAATTCAATATATAAAAAGCAAGCCTTGCTGCTGTTTTATGTCCAATACTTGGTAATTTTTCAAAACTTTCTATTAATTTTTCAATTGATGGTGAATATAATGACATCCTTTTTCTCCTTCTTGTACTATATCTTATATTATAAAAAGGACATGGTTAAAAATTTACATAATTACATGTCCAATTCTTATTTTTTTATTACATTAGTCCCGGAATATTGAATTTTCCAAATTCTTGACTTTGAGCACTATCAACTTTTCTTAATGCTTCATTTACACATGTTAAAATTAAATCTTCTAACATTTCAACATCATCTGGATCAACAACATCAGGTTTAATTTTTATTTCTTTTATAACCTTTTCACCTGTAACTTTTACACTAATTGCTCCACCACCAGCTGTTGCATCAAATTCTTTACTTGATAACTCCTCTTGTGATTTTTGCATTTCTTCTTGCATCTTTTTGGCTTGTTTCATTAAATTATTCATATTCATTCCGCCAAATCCTCCCATACCACCTGGGAATCCTCCTCTTTTTGCCATTTTAAAATCCTCCTCTTTTTTTATAATATACTCTTTTTACATAATATTAAAAGGAATATCTGACTCATTCGCCAACCTTTGAATATCATCCTCTGGATTATGCACAACATTCTGCATTTGAACACCAGACACATACTTAATTTGCATATTCTTACCACAAGCCAAAGAAACTAAATTAGAAATCTCCTTAATATTTTCCTGTTTATCCAAAACAGCCTTACCAAAAGCAGTCATACCCTTTTGAAATTTAATTTCAACAACAGAATCTCCAACCTGTTCAGCACTTGTATTCATCAAATTAGTATATAAAACAATCTTGCCATTTTGCTTTAAATCATTTACAATTTTAGGCCAACTCTTACTCAAATCACTTGAATATGTTTTAGAAGTTGTCTGTCTACTTACAATATTATTAGGAGCACTTTGAACACCTCTTGTTTTAGGAATGCTACTTCTAACAACATTATTAGTACCAACTCCAGTACTCAAATTATTATAAGCTATATTATTCGTAGCTACAGATGCCACATTAGTATTAGAAATTACAACTTTTCCTGATTTCAAATAATTTTCTATTTTCTCAAGTCTTTCTTCAACATCTCCACCAGTACCAATTTCTTTACTACATAACTTAATAATTCCAGCTTGAAACATAATGGTTTTTTGTGTTGACCATTTCATATCATTTTCCAAATTTGAAAATTCATAAATCAAATTTACTAATTTTTCCTTTGTAACCTTATCAGATAAAGCCTTAATATTTGCAACCTCATCTTCATTATGCAATTCCGCTTTACCAGAAGATTTATAAATCAAGACATCTTTTACATATTTAATAATTTCCCATAAGAAATTACTTAAATCTTTACCTTGATTTAAAATCTCATCCATACTAGCAATAGCCTTATCTATATCATATTCAACAATAGCATCAACTATACTATGTACATAAGTTATTTTAGGAATTCCAACTAAATCCTTAATTTTATCTTCATCAATTTTATTTTCACCATCTTGAACACATCTTTCCAAAATTGACAAAGCATCTCTCATTGCACCTTCTGCCAAAACAGCAATTATTTTTAAGGCACCCTCTGAAATTTCTATATTACTTTCCTTGCACACAATTTCTAATCTTTTTATAATATCTTCATTTGAAATTCTTTTAAAATCAAACCTTTGACATCTTGAAAGTATTGTTGCAGGTAACTTTTGAGGTTCTGTTGTAGCCAAAATAAACTTAACATGTTCAGGTGGTTCTTCTAATGTTTTTAATAAAGCATTAAAAGCCCCTGGTGAAAGCATATGTACCTCATCTATTATATATACTCTATATTTTGCTTTTGTAGGTAAAAAATTGACCTCTTCACGAATACTTCTAATATCTTCAACACTATTATTTGAAGCAGCATCCATTTCCACAATATCTGTAAGTGAGCCATTTAAAGCTCCCTTACAAATTTCACATTCATTACAAGGCTCACCATCTTTTGGATTCAAACAATTTATCGCCCTTGCTAAAATTTTTGCAGATGATGTTTTACCAGTACCACGACCACCATTAAATAAATAAGCATGTCCCACTCTATCTGCCATAATTTGATTTCTTAATGTTCTCGTAATATGTTCTTGTCCAACTAGTTCTGAAAATGTGATTGGTCTAAATTTTCTATAAAGAGCTGTGTACCCCATATTATCACATCCTTTATATAAATAAGAAAATTTTAAGTCCGCGTCTTTTTTCGCGCGCAAAATTCGCTTTTTGCAAATTTCTGTACAAAATATTTATATTATAGGAAGTTCAGAGAGCTTTCCTATAATAGTATAAAATTTAATCCCTCTATAGAGAGCACTCCACATAAAGATTTTCTACTTATTGCTGCTTCCTTCCGGACCTGACAAGATTCATAGGTCTCTATTGGATTGCCCTCTATACAAAGATTAAATTTTATACCATCAGTATTATATACTGACTTAGAAAAATTATCAAGTACTTTTTAAATTCTTTTAAATATAATATTTTCCAAATCAGTATTTTCTTTACTTTGAATACCATCATCAACAACATTTCCGATTGGTAATTCTAAATTAACATTAGCTCTATAACTTTTATTAGAATCTAAATTAATATTAATATCGAATGAAACTTTAAATTTTAAATCATCATTATTTATAGACAACTTTTTAAGTAATTCATTATGATTTATTTCTCCATCATCATTTGAAATGTAATTTCCTATTCCATCAATTGCATATCTAAAAACAACTAATCCACCTTGATTAGAAATTTTCATATCTTTTATACTTGAATCTGTATCTCCTTTATATTCAATACTATCAACTTCATTTTCTGCACTATTTTTGAAAATAAGATTTTCTAAACTTGTATCCGGTTTTAACAATTTTATCTGTCCAACTTTAGAAGATTGACTAATATTAAAATTGTTTAATACAACACTTTTTATTGTTTCTGTATATTTATATTCCTCATTTTTTTTGATATATAAATATATGTCATTATTTTGGTCAACTTTTAAATTCCATTTGTTTTGTTCATCTTCAGTATCTATACCATTTACACCGCTTATTATTGATATTTTTGATAAATTAAATGGTGGATTTTCTTCTCCTTCTACATTGTATTTTAATGATATCATTCCAACAACAAATAATATTACTACAATTATTAAAAATACCATGCATATATGAAATTGCTTTGTATCTATTAATTGTTTTATTTTTTCTTTCAATTTTGCCTCCTAAAAAATGGTGTGCCCAGAGGGACTCGAACCCCCATCTGTCGCTTAGGAGGCGACTACTCTATCCTGCTGAGCTATGAGCACATTATACTTTACATATTTTAACACATAAAATACTTATTTGTAAAGAAAAGAAAGAAAAGAATTTTCATTCTTTTCTTTCTATAAAATTTTATGATTACTTATCTATAATGAATTTTTTTATAATAATTATTCCAACTCCCAATACAGTAATTATGATAATACCAACAATAATTGGTGTTCCATAATCTCTGTTTTCACCAGTACTTGGTATAATTGTTATAGGTTGTGATTCCCATTTATTAAAATGTCGTATACCACCACTATCTCCAGAAACCTTAACTGGCGTACCTTTTGGAATATCTGGTTCATCTGGTTTTCCTACTGTTGTTATTTCCGCTACATTATTAAATTCATTATCATCTGTACTTGTCAATAATTTTGAAGTTTGTAATGTTACTGTTCTTATATTATTAGGTTCTTTAGGTGTCATTGGTTCTTTTACCTGTTCTGTTATATAAGTCTTTAATTCATTTTTAATATTTTGTTGACTTGCATTAACTTTTCGTAAATAATCTTGACCTACTAAGTTCCATTTATTATCAACAACAGACAATCGTCCATCAACATAATCAAGAAGTTCTTTTACAGATACAGTAACTAACTTAGAATCATCTGGTACTATACCATAATAATAGTAATCCCAAGTTGTATAATCTAGTTCTCCAACATTTTTAACTGTCATAGTATATTCAACTTCTAATGTAGCACCTTCAATTAATTCATTATCCATTTCTGTTTTTATTAATCCTTTGTTAATAAGTTTGCCATTTTCATCAATCTGTGGTGCCAACCAAATTGTATATGGGTATGTTCCAGACAAACTTCCATCTTCATTAACTTTTGCATTAACCAAAACTTGTCCATTTGCCAATGTTATCTTATATCCTGATACTCTCTTATTTAAGTTTAATTCTTGTTTAGCTCTTTCAACAATACCAAAATCAATATTATTAACATCAAATGTACCTTCATCATCTCTACTATCTGTTACATCTGTAATATATTCAACACTCATTTCCATATTTGGTGTTGTCGAAGTCATTTTGTTATCTTTAATGTAATTAGAACTGGTTTTATAAGCTTTATCTATTTCATCTTCAATTGTATTATATTTTAAATCAGCCATTTGTTGATCTATTCTAATTCTCGTATCTTTATCATCCCAAGCATCTGTTTTTCTTTCCTCCGGTCCAATAGAATCGTTATCAAATCTATCTGTTTTCCCCCTATACCAATATGCATCTTTTGTAGGTTCTCCATATTTATTTACTCTATCTTTGTCATATATTGTTCCTTTATAATATTGAACTGTATATGTCGAATCTCCCCAAGTATATTTTATTACATAATTTCCTGGTACATATCCACTAAATTCAAAATGCCCATCGTTTCCTGTTGTATATACAGCCTCTCTACCTTCAGTATCTTCATCATATATTTTAGCTATTTCACCTTTTCCATCATTTGCTTCCATATTCCAAAGTTCAACTTTTACACCTTTTACTGTTGTCTCTCCATCATCAAATTTTCCATTTCCTAGTCTAACTTTTGCAACTTGTTTTTCAGGAGATGTTCCATCTACAAACACATTCCCTTCAATTGACCTTTGTTTTCCAAGTTCCAATTTAAATGTACGAGCCGCATCAGTATCATCTTCATATGTATCTATATTTCCCGGAATTGCATTTCCTGGTACAGAATCATTATCTGCTACTGCTAAATATGAATTTGTATCATAATCCTTAAATGTTGTATACGAATAAATTTCCGCAACATTATTTAAATCTATATCTGAACCAGAAGCCAATGTCATTCTCCAATTATCCCCGGCTCCATAATTTGTAACTTCGAATTGAAGATATACATATGTTGTCTCTTCTGGATAAACAAACATATCTGTATCAACTATATATTTTGAATAATTTCCATCATAATATGTTTTTCCTCTATTATTAATATTACCATAAATTTCGTCTGAATCATCATTAAGTATTGTACCAGCATTTATCAAATTAAACCTGTTATCACAATAATCAACAATACTATTTATTTTTCCTAAATATACAGATTCATTTCTCAAAGCTATCTTGTATGTAGCATACACTCTTAATCCTTTTGAATTTTCTGAATAATCATCTTGTTTAAAATTTGCATCTGATTTATATATAGCTCTTTTATAAGTTCCATTATTAGTTTGGAATTTAACATTCATATCACCCCATGAATCCTTCTCTTGTCCATATTCATCATATCTTGTTGTACCATATCTATATACATGTGATCTTCCATTTACTTCAACTCTTACATTATATAAATCTTTTGTTAACGCATAATCTGCCTGCTCTTTTTTGTATATTCCTAAATTTATGTATCTTATTTCTTCTATTGTAGGTTCAAAGTCATCATATATAGTATATCCAGCCTCATCTGTTGAAGCAATTACATTTGTATTATATGTATTCTCTATTGAACTTTGATGAGAATTTATATTACTATAATCAATTCTAACATCACCGGTGTAAATCGACTGACTTCCATTTCCATCAATAGAAGTGAATTTACTATTCAAAATATCTCTTGTATTGGTATCTGCTGCTTTTGAAGTATTATTTTCATACAAATTCGGTTCAACTGCCTCATATACAAAACCATTATATTCAAATTCAATATGGTAACTTCCTTTTTCAAGTTCATCCAAATCAACATCTACAAACTGATATTGTCCACCACTTATTTCTGAATATCCATTATAAGTTCCAGTTGTTGTCTGTTTTATTCTATTACCTGATTTATCTACTAAATATACAGGTATATTATTTACTCCTGTTTCCTCTTCATCATATTCATCATTTCTTAATGATTCTTTTCCTTCTTGTCCATCTAACCACACATATCCTGATAATTTTACAAGTTTTTGATGGTTTTGCAATACCTGTATATCAGAATTTCCTCGCTGTACTTCAAATCTTGTTGATTCTACATTGTACTCATATCCATAATAATTATTTACAACTTCATTTACAATTAGAGTATCACTAGCATATTCAGCAGGGTATATTGTTGAACCACTATAACTATAACCAGTTTTATCATATTCACTTATAGAGATGCCCGATATAGAAATTATTCCATTTTCATCTGTTGTTAGTATAACCTCACTACTCTGCCAACTTCCATTACTATTTAAATACATTGTCTTAGTAGATTGATTATATTTTTGATACCAATCAGATGAATGTTCATATGTTGTATTACCATTTTCATCCACTCCATCAGGATGTCCACAACTAGGATAGTATGTACCTTCATATTCCCATACCTTTATTTCTGCAGTAATAGTAAATCCAACACCCTCTAAAGGAGTATTTCCATCTCTATCATCAACTTTTTGTATAATCAAATCACCTTTTTTTTCAACTTTACCTGTTCCAGGCAATGTTCCTTTTACAGAACTAGGTGATTTCGTTTTCTTTTCAGTTTCTTCCTTTCTATCTCTATTCATTACTTGAGTTGCCATAGCTTTAGTTCCTTTACCCTTACAAAGCTTATCACACTTCCAAATTTCTGTATACTTAGTTTCATATTTTTCAGTAATTGTTAATGCTTCGTCAGTTTTTACAACCACATCAACTTTAATAATTTTTTTAACAGTACTTGGAATTCTAATATAAAACTCTTTATTTGATTTTATGGTAGTTACTTTTCCATCTACATCAATAACCTTATAATCATCTACTTTGCCAGTATTTGCATATACAGTCTTTATTTTAAAATCCCCTTTAAATTCAACTTTATATGGTCCTACTTTATTATAATTTGAATCCAATTCTGTTATTTTTGGTTTGTCAGAATTAACTTTTATAGAAGCTTTTTCTCCTTCCTTTTTAGACTCTTTCTTTTTAGATGAAAAATTCTTAATTCCGGCAAATTTATATATATGATTTTCATGTCCACATAATGCCATACCATCTGAACAATATAATTGGTCCAATCCATGTTTATCCCAATGGTGTACATACTTTCCATCGCCATATCTTAAATTATAAGTAGTATTTTTATATTTTTCCTCAAGTTTATCTTGAACATCTTTTTTAGTTAAGGCTGCATTACTGCATGTAATTACAGCAACTATACTTAAAGCTGTAAAACAAAATACAAATAATTTTATGCTTTTAATACTATTAACTTTTATTATTCTTTTATCAATTAAAATCTTTAATGCAATTAATATTAATATAGCACCAATTATAATTAATGTATATGTAACAGCACCAGTTTTTACTGCAAGAATTAATTGAGCCTCTGAATAATCATCTTCATTTGATTCCTTATTTCCCGCAGTTGAATCTATATCTACAATATCTTTTTCATTACTACTTTTTGATATTTCTGCTCCATTATCAATTATTCCCATAGAATCTGAAGTCAAACTTTTAGTCAAATACAATTTAACACTTTGAGTTTCTCCTGGTTCAATCTTTTTTCCAGCAAGACTAGCTGTTCTCAAATTTCCATCACTTGATTTAAACCAATCTTTATTTAATTCACTATTAAATTCTAATCCTTCAGGAATATAATCAACAATTTCATTTATATACCCTGCTATTTCACCCTCATTTTCTACTTCTATATTATACTCTACAACTATTGTTGTCCCTGTAATTTGCTTTGCAGGAATTTCTATTTTTGCCAATTTAGTATTTTGATAAACTTTTTCACTATTTTTTCCATTATATGTCATAGATACCTTTGTTATAGTTTTATTTAAAGAAAAATCAAATTTCTGCTTAGGCACTACTCCTATATTAATGTATTCTATATTTGTTTTCTCTATTTTTAATATATCAGAAACTGCAACTTTTGATATATTTCCATCAATATTTGCCTCTTTTTCTATAACATCAGAATTTACACTTTCATTAACATTTGTTGCTTTATATGCTGATAAAGAATATTGTGAATTATCATATTCAAATAATACTATATAATTTCCTTTTTCTACATCTGTAAATTTATATTCACCATCACTATTAGTTGTTGTTTCAAATACATTATTATTTTCATCTTTAACAATATTTCCTGTATCAGAATTAAATAATTTTACTTTTAAATTAGAATATTTTTCTTCTCCTGAATTCATCTGTCCATCTGAATTTTTATCTATCCAAGCCACACCACTAATGCTATATTTTTTATTATTATCATTACCTGGATAAGGATTTGGTTTAGGGTTTGTATTGTCACTATCATTATAAGCAATAATATTATTTTTAATTACATTCGAACTTTTTGTTTTATTATCATAAACTAAATCTATTTTATTAGATATAGCTGTTTTTTCATATACAACTCCTGCTTTTACTATGATTTTTAATTTTACACTTTCACCTGTAGGAATTTCAACATCTACATCCAAATCAGCATTACTTTCGTCATCATCTTCTCCTGTATATTCAGATAAATCTATTTTTTCCAATTTTTTTTCAAAAGAACCATCATCATTCTGTTCAAAAGTTTCGTATTCTGCACTAACTCCTTCTACATTCTCATCCAAAAAATCTTTTAAGTTAACATACACAGAATCTCTAAAATAATTTTTATCTGAAACATTTGAAATAACAAAATCATACTCTATATTACTATCATAAGCTACATCCATACCCTCTTTATCAGATGTTTGAACAACACTTATTGCACTAGTATATGCTGTTAATCTATTTTCATTTGAATAATATGTATTTGTATTATCACCTTTAACCACAACACAATTAGATATATGATATTGATTTGCATTTTGATTAGTTTCATTTAGTTTAACAAAAAATATCAAATCTTCTCTTGTATTAGCCGCCAAATTATCAAGACTAATAGATACCTTACCATTATCAATATCTATTTTCCCTGGAAAATCTTCAGAAACTTCAGAAAATTTAAATTGTTCTGGTAATTGCATTTCAAATTTTGCATTTTTTATATCTGTATTCAAATTATTATATACATATATATCGTATGCCCATAAATTATCTTCTCTTTCTGTTCTCCAAGATTTCAATTCTACTGACATTTCAGCATTCTTTACTACATTGTTTAATGAATATTCTACTATTTTTTTACTTCCCATAGTAGCATATATATTGCTTGATATGTTTTTTCCTGTTTCTCCATTATTTAACTTAGATACTTTTACTTCATAATATACTTGTTTTTCTTCCCCTGCTTCTAATGAAATTTTTTCATTAACTTGTTTTTTACTATCATCTGTAACATACTTGTATAAGTCATAATAATCATCTGATTCTTTATAATCCGTACCATAGTCAACTGTTGCATAACTCGTTCCATCTGGTACATTACCTACAACATTTATATTTTCTATTTTATTATCAGAATTATTTTTCATTTTAATAGTATATTTTATTATTTGATTTTCATAAACTTCATCATTTTCTTCCAGTTGTTTTGAACCTACTGTTGCTTTTATGTCAAAAGATACATTGTTTACTTCACTTACAGGCATATCACCATTATATTCTGATATCTGCTCACTTTGTTCTACATTTTCTGGTTCATCTTGATTTATTGATTTTATATTTATGTTATATTCCTTTGATTGTTTGTCTTCATTTATATAATCAATTGATGTCACATTATCATTATAATATATTAAACTTACATTACTTTGTTTTTCATCAATTTCTTTTTTTAATATAATTGAAGCTGGTATTATAATATTTGGTCCCTCAACAATTGAATTTAATAAATATTCCGTTTGTATTCCTTCTAATTCTATTTTTATAACTTTAGAATTATCTTTGTCTATAACTTTTGCATTTTTTATTTTTAATCCATTATCATACAATAGTGATATATCACCTAATACTACTTTTTCTACCTCTTCCGGTAATTTAATTTCAATAACTGGATTTTTAAATAAATCATATTTAGCTGAATTATTTTCTAATGTTAAATTGAAATTCACTTCATTTGTTATATAATTAGTCCAATCGATATTATCAATATTCATGTCTATTTTTGTTTCTGTATCTTTTAATTGAACATCATTTTCATCTTTATAACTATATATTTCATTTTTATCATCATTACTTTTAATTGATATTTCTGTATGTAATGCATCAACATTAACATTTGTCATGCTTGATTTTATTGCCTTCCCATTAGTAATAGAAATTACACCGTATTTTTCGGGTCTTGTTGTTTTTATACTTATTTCAGTAATATCATCTTGATAATTTATTTCTACACTTCCATCTTCTTGAGCATCAGTATTTTTATTTATTTCATCTAAAATATTTCCATCTTTATCTAATATCTGAAATTTACCATCTTGTCCCAAAATATCCAATATTTCATTCTTATTTATTTTTGTATTTTTATATATAACATCATTTGTATCAAAAACATTATTTTCTTTATCTTTTAATTTTGTTTTATTTTCAAATAAAATTTCATTTCCAATATCATTGTAATCAAATTTTAATTTTATATTTTCATTAAAAGTAGTATCATAATTTGTATTATTTTCCTTATTTGATTTAATAAATCCCTTATAAATCTCATCTGTTGATATATCTTCTGATATTAAATTTGAAATATTATCTTTAACATTTAAATTTGATTCTATTTGTTTTTCAATTTCAGTTTTATCACTATCATCTATCTTTTCTTTTACAAATCCACTAATAACTAAGTTTCTTTCTATATTTTTATCATTATAACAATCAGAATTATAATATAAATTTATAGAAAATTCCGCCGTATCCATATTTTCAGATTGAATAGCAAACTTACCACTTTCGTTATTATATTTCTGTAAAAAATCATTAGTAGAATCTCCTATTATTTCAATTTTTTCAGGATAATGTCCTTCAATTTCAGGAGTGTTTAAAATAGATAGTGTTTCCTTTACTGCTTTGTATTGTTGATTTTCTTTATATTCAATTCCTGTTTTATACTTTAGTTTTACTAAAAGCCCTTTTTTATCTTTTGCAGAATAATTGACATATTTTTCAATATTAACATTTCCAATAACTTCAACTTTTGAAGTATCGACATTATCTTCTACTTCATCTGTCGCAACAGATATTAATGTCAATATCGAACTATTACATAGCATCAAAACAATAATAAAACTTGCTAATACTTTTCTAACTATATCCTTCATCAAATTTACCTCCTAATATCATAAGTTCAATTTATAGCAATCTCGCCAATTTACCTTATTATAATTGTAATAATTATATTTTTACATTTCAATAGTTTAAATCTTTGATACTTCTTATATTACAAAAAAAAGCTTCTGTCTTACTAGGGAAGCTCATTTAGCAAATTTTTACACAATAATTTTAAATTTTTATTACATTTTTGTTACATTCAATGTTAGTATATAACGATTTACTTATGGTAGTTTGCTATTTAATAATATTTTTAAATTAACTGAATGTGATTAAAACAATATTAAAATTTATTAAATCTTTTTTTGGACAAGATTTCACTTTAGTGGAAGGAAGTCCAAAAAAAAATTTTAGAAATTATTATATTGACAACACATGTTATAATATAATAAAACTTACAAAATTTTAGGAGGAATAAATATGCAAAGAATTTTAAGCCACATGAGAAAAGCCATAGAAGATTACCACATGATAGAAGAAAATGACAAAATAGCAATATGCCTTTCAGGAGGAAAAGACTCAATAACAATGCTACACGCATTTAAATCACTACAAAGATTTTATCCAAAAAAATTTGATATAATAGCAATAAGCATAAACCCAGGATTTAAATTTTTCGACACAAATCTATTACAAAATATATGTGACAAATTAGAAATACCACTATTCATAGAAAACAGTCATGCACAAGAAATTGTATTTGATATTAGAAAAGAAAAAAATCCATGTTCACTATGTGCAAATTTACGCAGAGGAATCATAAACTCCATAGCCGTACGAGAAGGATGTAATAAAATAGCATTGGGACATAATGAAGATGATGTTTTAGAAACATTTTTGCTTAATTTATTCTATACAGGAAGTATTGGAACATTTTCACCTGTAAGTTATATGGATAGAACTGGAATAACTTTAATTAGACCTTTAATTTATACTCCAGAAAAAGAAACAAAAAGATTTATAAATAAAAATAATTTAACTGTTATGCCTAAAGTTTGTCCAATGGACGGTACCTCAAAAAGAGAAGATATGAAACAAATGATTTTTTCCCTTCAAAAAAATATTCCCATGATTAGAGCAAACTTATTTGGTGCTATAAAAAGGAATTTACCAGATTGGAAAATATAAAATATTAACTTTTTCGGAATTAAGAAAACGGGATTATGTGGCCACCACATAAAATCCCGTTTTTTATAAAATTTGAGATTGAAGATTTTTCTCCAATCCCAAATTTCTAATTTTCTTTAACTAATTTTACCATTTCTTCTTTCAAATTCTCTAAACTATTTGTTGCATCTTCTTCATCTTTTCCTTTAACACCAAAATATAATTTAATTTTTGGTTCTGTACCAGATGGACGAACACAACACCAAGCATTATTTTCTAATTGATAATACAAAACATTTGATTTTGGTAATCCAGTTTTACTTCCTGCACCTGTAACCATATCTTTAACATAATCTCTGTCAACATCCTTGAAAGTTAACACTTTGTAATCACCAATATTTTCTACATCTTTATTTCTCATAGCAGTCATCATTTCTTTTATTTTTTCAGCACCTTCAGCACCTTCCAAAACAATTGAAACTTGATCTTCTTTGTAGAATCCATATTTTTTATAAATATTATTCATTTGATCCCATAAAGTTTCATTATTTGCTCTGTAATAACATGCAGCTTCACATAGCGCCATTACTGCAGCAATACCATCTTTATCTCTTGCATAGTCACCAATTAAGCAACCGTAACTTTCCTCAAATCCAAATACATATTTATCACCATCAGCTTTTTCTTCTTCTCTTTTCATGATAGCACCAATATTTTTAAATCCTGTTAAAACTTCAAAACATTCTAATCCGTAGTTTGAAGCAATTGCTTTTGCTAAATCAGAAGAAACTATTGTTGTAATAAACATTCCTTTTTCAGGTAAAATTCCTTTTTCCTTCATTTGAGAAATTCTATATTCAGCAATTAACAATGCTGACATATTTCCTGTATATGTCATATATTCACCTGTTTTTGTATCTTTAGCATAAATTCCTAATCTATCTGCATCAGGGTCTGTTGCTAAAACTACATCTGCATCTACTTTCTTAGCCAATTCAAGTGCTAATTTAAATGCTTTTTTATCTTCTGGATTTGGATAATCAACAGTTGGGAAGTTTCCATCTGGTTCTTTTTGTTCTGGAACAACATATAAATTTTGTATTCCTATTTCTTTTAAAAGTCTTTCTGCAACTGTATCTCCTGTTCCATGTAATGGTGTATACACAACTTTTAAGTCCTTACCTTGTTCTTTTACAATTTCAGGATTTAATATTAAAGCTTTTAAAGTATTAATATATTTGTCATCCATTTCTGTTCCAACAATATTAAATAAACCTTTTTCAATTGCATCTTCTTTTGAAATTTCTTTAATTTCACTATATTCTGCAACTGCTCTTACTTTTGCAATTATATCTTTATCTCTTGGAGCAACTATTTGTGCACCATCATCCCAGTAAACTTTGTATCCATTGTATTTTGGAGGATTATGACTTGCTGTAATCATAACACCTGCTGTACATTTTAATTCTCTAACTGCAAATGATAGTTCTGGTACTGGTCTTAAATTTTCAAATAAATATGTTTTTATTCCATTTGCATTTAAAATTAATGCTGTTTGTAAACTGAATTCTTTTGACATTCTTCTTGAATCATAGCTTATAGCAACGCCTTTATCTTGTGTTCCTTGTTCTATTATGTAATTTGCAAGTCCTTGTGTTGCTTTTCCAACTGTGTATTTATTCATTCTATTTGTTCCGGCTCCAATTACACCTCTTAATCCCGCTGTTCCAAATTCTAGTTCTTTGTAAAATCTGTCTTCTATTTCTTTTTCATCATCTTTTATTCCTAATAATTCTTTTTTTGTTTCTTCGTCAAAATCTGGGCTTTCGCACCATTTTTTGTATTCTTCTAAATAATTTTTCATTTTATCAATCCTTTCTTTTCTGTCATTAGGGACGCCCCTTTTTGACAACTTTTTTGATATGCTTATAATAACACTATTTACAAAATAAATAAAGAGTTTTTAGAAAAATATTTGACAAGTTTGGAATATTATAATATTATTTAGGTACAGAATAAATGTGTTTGATTCCAACGGCCAAATGTAATTGTATGTGTATCCGGAAATGCACATGCTTTTTTTATTCTATAAAAAATTTCATATGATATTATTCTCCGGAAAATATTCAATAATATCATTAATAGAACAACTAAAATAATCACATAACCTTGCCAAAACAAATATATCTATTCTAACCAGTTCTCCTGATATCAGTCTTTTCAATACTTTAAAATCAGTATTTGTATCTCTCATTAATTTATTAATACTTATTTCTTTTTTATTTAAAATATCTCCAAGTTTAAATAAATAATATCCATTTTCTATTTTTACTTTAACCATTGCCTTCTCCTACATCCTTTAATATAAAAAAAATTATATAATTTATATAGGATACTTGACTATTGGTTATATAGCCAGTATAATAAATAAAAAGTCTATTACAAAAAAAATAAAGGAGGTTTTTATATGATTTTTAAAAATAGTAAGTCAGGAATTACACTTGTAGCCTTAGTGGTAACTATCATAATTTTATTAATTCTCTCAGGAATTTCAATTTCTTCATTATCTCAAACAGGATTATTTGAAAAAGCAAAACTAGCAGAGAAAAAAAGTAAAGAAGCAGAACAAAATCAAACTATAATACTAGGAAAATACGAAAATAAAATCCAAGAACATCTATGTAGTACTAGAAGCAATGAAGACATCTATACAATTTTATTTGACGATTCACTTGAAGATAATGAAACAAAGAATTTAACTGATAATATAGATAACTATAAAAATTACAAATCCGATATAAATGGTATGACTCTCTTTCGTGGAATATAACAGGTTTTTTAAATACATTTTTAGATTATGATTTTGAACATACCACATATGAAAAATTTCTCTCTGTTAACCAAAATTCTGATAACACCTATTATTATATTTGTAAATATATTTATTTTCCAACTAATAATTCTATATGCTGCCGTAGTTCATATACAAGTGGATATCAAAATATAAGTATGACAATATTTGGATTTAAAACTATTAAAAATAAAAAATTGTAAAATAATGAATTAAATATTCACTATTTTACAATTTTTATTTTATCTCAAATGATAAAAATCCTCATATAATTTTCTTGCAGTACTTGGACAATCAACTCCAGCACTATCAGCATTTTTAACAGGTGCAAATTCTTCTTCTCTCTTAACTCTAAGAATTGCCATATCGTCAACCTCACCAAAAGCATCAAACAAGAAAGCCTCAAATTTATATGCATTTGGAGAATCTGGAACTACCAAATTTCCATCTTTATCAATATATTTAGCCTTTTTAAAAGCACTATGATATGGTAATGGTGTTTGACCCATTCTTTCTACTGCATCAATACTAAACAAATTACAAAGAATATGTGATTCACCATATAAAAGTTCACCATTTTCATCTGTTGCTTCTGCCATATCATCAGTAATTTCTGAGTATTCTATAACACCTGGTTTTCCATTTCTTTTGCAGAAAACACCAACTTTTTCATGTGGGTTTGCTTTAACAATTGATTTACAAGCGACTGTAACACCTTTATCAATAGCAATTCCCATAAGTACTGGGTCTACCATTTTAACAAGGCAGTTATCAACACCACCTATAAATACCCATTCTACACCAAGTTGTTTCATTTTTTCTGTCATACCACTTTTTACTAATGATTCATAAATTCCACCATGTCCATCAGCAGCTTGTTTTATTAAACCATCTTCACCAATTAATATTTTTCCTTCTGTATCTACCATTGGTAGTTCACCTTGAATAAAGAAAAATATATTTTTATCTTTTTGGTATCCAAAAAATTTATTTTTTTCAAAGAAGTTAACTGTTTCTTCATTATTTTCTCTACTTGTCATTATAAACCATGGTATAGTAACATCATATTTTCTTCCTGCTTCTTTTAAACCTTCACTTAATAATTCAAACAATGACTTATGTGAGTCTAAACCAATATCATAAGTACCTTTTGGTCCATTATGTCCAAGTCTTGTTCCTTGTCCACCAGCCATAGTAACTGCAGCAAGTTTTCCTTCTTGAATAGCATGTTTTCCTATATTTTCATAATATTTATAATCATCATATAATTTATTTTTATCCAAATAATCCATTGGTTCAATTACATCATTATTTTCTGAATTATCTTCCGTTGTATTTTCATAAAGACTTTTAATTAATTCAAAATCAATATTTAAAATTTGTTTTAACAATTGTTCTTTCTTTTTGTCATCTAAATTTTCATATCCATTTAATAAATGTTCCTGATTATACTTTTTTAAAATAGCTTTTGCTTCTTCTAATGTATTATCCATATTTCTTCTTCCTTTCAATAGCATTTTTACTACTACAAATTTTTATGTACTTTATACTTTATACTATTTATTCAAATTTATCAAGTGTTTTATTAAATTTTATAACAATTTTTCCACTCCAGAAGTTGATAGTATTCTATCATATTTCTTTGCAATACTACTTACATCATCTTGAATTTCATTTATATCATAGCAATCCACAATTTTAATATCTGTATCATTTGTCCAATTTTGAATATTTTTATTCATATTATCTATATAATTTTCTCTTCCTTTTACGAATATTAATGTATCTTTTCCATCTTTATTAGCATTTTTTAGTTCTTTAAATTTATTTAAATCATCATTTTTCCAATTTATCTTTGTCAATTTATTTTTTTCCTCTTCATTTAAATTAATTCTTGATAAAACTTTATCTACACTACTATCTAAATTATTTTCTGTCATTATTATTACATTTTCATTTTTCTTTAAACTTTCATTAATATAAGGTAAACTTATCATTTCAAAATGATAATCACTTGCAAAAAACAAGCATAATTTTTCTTCTCTTTTGTTTTCTTTCATCATAAGAATATCAACCCTTTCAATCTTTTAAAGTTTTTTCTTTAGAGTAATCTCATTTCTGAGTACTGGTAAATTTTACCATTTATATTTTTAGATGTCAAGAATATTTCAAAAATATTTCAGAAATATTTCAATTATATTTCAAAAATTGTTTTATAATTCAATCTTAACTTTACTGTTTTATAAAATTAATGATTTGTTACAATTCACATTTTATAAATTATTAATTTAAAATATTTATTTTTATTAATTTAGAATTGTAACAATAATTTATTTATTTTTCATTTTACTATAAAAATTTAAAAATGTATAAATTTATATAAAATGTAAATAATTAATTTAAAGAATAAATTACAAAAAAAGTTTAATGGAGGTAACACATGAAAAAAAATTTAAATAACAAAAAAAATCCCAAAATAGGAAGACTATTAACAATAACATTTCTACTATTAATATATACAACAATATGTGCATTTTCATATGTACAAGCCGTATCAACAGATATAAGTAACAGTGTTTTCAGACTACATGTAATTGCAAACAGCAATAGTGATGAAGATCAATCCTTAAAATATAAAGTAAGAGACAATTTATTAGAATATATGAACAATATATGTTCAAACTGTTCATCTAAAGAAGAAGCAATTGAACTTGTAACAGAACATCAAGAAGAATTCAAACAAGTAGCACTAGAAACAATTAAAAATGAAGGATATTCATATGATGTAAAAATAAATATTGGAAATTTTGAATTTCCTACAAAACAATATGGTGATATTTCATTACCTGCAGGATATTATGATGCATTAAGAGTTGAAATTGGAAAAGCAGAAGGTAGAAATTGGTGGTGTGTAATGTTCCCATCTCTTTGTTTTATAGATGTATCTTCCGGCATAGTTCCAGAAGAGTCAAAAGAAGAATTACAAAATGTCTTATCAGATGAAGAATATTCAATAATTTCTGACAATTCTAATTCAGAAATAAAATTAAAATTTAAACTAATTGAATTCTTCACAAATAACGGATTATTAACAGCCAAAAATTAATTTATTATAATCAAAACAAACTAATTATAACAGTTAAAAATTAAATTCAAACTATTGCAATACTTCACTCTTTATGGTATATTTTATGCAGACAATATTATTCAGGGGGAATCAATTTGGAAAAATTAGTAATAACAGGACCAACACCTCTAAAAGGTGAAGTAGAAATAAGCGGAGCAAAAAATGCGGCAGTAGCAATATTACCAGCCACATTATTAATAAATGGAATATGTACAATAAACAACATTCCAAATATAAGTGATGTCCAAATTTTATGCACTATTTTAGAAAAAATGGGTGCAAAAATAACATGGAATACAAAAAATGAATTAACTATAGATACAAGAAATATAACAACAACAGAAGCACCATTAGATTTAACAAGTAAATTCAGAGCATCTTACTATCTAATTGGTGCAATGCTTGGTAGAACTGGAGATATAAAAGTTGGCATGCCAGGTGGTTGTAAATTAGGTGCAAGACCTATTGACCAACATATAAAAGGTTTCGAACTATTAGGAGCAAATGTTGAAGTTGGCAAAGGTACAATTACAGCAAAAGCAAAATGCCTAACAGGTGCACCAATTTACATGGATGTTGTTTCTGTTGGAGCAACAATAAATATAATACTTGCCAGTGTTTTAGCAAAAGGAACTACAACAATAGATAATGCTGCTAAAGAGCCTCATATAGTTGATGTTGCAAACTTTCTAAATACAATGGGCGCTGATATTAGAGGAGCAGGAACAGATGTTATAAAAATAAACGGTGTTGAAAAATTACACGGAAATGCTACATATTCAGTAGTTCCAGACCAAATCGAAGCAGGTACTTTTATGCTTGCAGCTATAGCCTCAAAAGGTGATTTACTTATAAAAAATTGTATAACAAAACACCTAGAACCATTAACAGCTAAAATACTAGAAATAGGCGGAAATGTTGAAGATAATGGAGATAGCATCAGAGTTTGGTACAGTAAAAGACCAAATAAAGCAACTATAAAAACACTACCATATCCAGGTTTTCCTACAGATTTACAACCACAAATGGGAGTCGTTTTATCTACAGCAAATGGTACAAGTATCATAAATGAAAGTATCTGGGAATCAAGATTCCAATACACAGCTGAATTAAATAAAATGGGAGCAAAAATTACAGCACAAGGAAAATCAGCAATTTTTGAAGGCGTTGATGAATTATTTGGAGCCCCTGTATATTCAACAGACTTAAGAGCTGGTGCAGCACTAATAGTCGCTGGTGTATCTGCAAATGGCGTTACAGAAGTTTATAATCTAGAACACATTGACAGAGGTTATGAAAATATAGAAGAAAAATTCAGAAAAATAGGAGCCAATATAGAAAGAGTAAATGAATAATTACAATTTATACAAGCAAAAGAAATAAAAGGAAGAATACAATATGTTTAATTTTTGTAGTTTATATAGCGGAAGTAGTGGAAACAGTTTATTAGTAGAAACAGAAAACACAAAATTATTAATTGATGCAGGTGTCAGTAGCAAAAAAATAGAAACAGCTTTAACAAACTTAGATATTGATCCTGCTTCTATTAATGGGATACTAGTAACACATGAACACACAGACCATGTTCAAGGCTTAGGAACCTTTGCGAAAAAATTTGATTTACCTGTATATGTAAATCAAAAAACACTAGACGCAATGCCTAAACAAAAAGAAAAAATATTAGAAAAAAATATTAAAAATATAAAAATAGAAGAAAAATTTGAAATTGGAGATTTACAAATAAAACCATTTGCAATTCCACACGATGCAGCAAATCCTTGCGGATTCAACATCTTTAAAAACAACAAAAAAATCAGTATTGCAACAGATATTGGACATATGACAAATGGAATTCTAAAAAATTTAGAAGATAGTATTTTTATATTACTAGAATCAAATTATGATCCAGAAGTCTTAAAATTTTCTAGATATCCCTACATATTAAAAACTAGAATCGCAGGGCCAAATGGTCATTTACCAAACGAAACAGCTGGAAAAACAATTGCACATTTACTCCAATCAGGACTTAAACAAGCAACACTAGGCCATTTAAGCAAAGAAAGTAACTTTCCAGAATTAGCCTATAAAACAGTTATTGATGAAGTTATATCTAACAGTAATTATAATGAAAATTCTTTAAAACTAAATGTTGCAAGCCGTGACATACCAGGAACCAAAATATCATTTTAATATTTTTTAGAAAGGTTTAATTATGCTAACAATAAATATAATATGTGTCGGAAAAATAAAAGAAAAATTTTTAAAAGCTGCACTAAATGAATATTTAAAAAGGTTATCTAAATATTGCAAATTAAATATATTAGAATTGCCTGATGAAAAAATACCAGAAAAAATAAATCCAAACATAGAAAATGAAATAAAATCAAAAGAATGCACTAACATAATAAATCATATAAAAAAAGACTCTTATGTTATTTGTCTAGACCTAACAGGAAAAGAACTTTCTTCTGAACAATTTTCAAAAAACATTGAAAATATTTCTATGCAATCTAGTCAAATTACTTTTATTATTGGTGGGTCACTTGGATTAAATCAACAAATTTTAAGTTTAGCAAATCAAAAAATTTGTTTTTCTAAAATGACATTTCCACATCAATTGATTAGAGTATTTTTATTAGAGCAAATATTTAGAGCTTTTAAAATATCTAATGGTGAAACTTATCACAGATAATTTTGTATATTAAATTACTATTTTTTATAAATATATATTAATTGTAGGGAAAATGTTCAAAGACTAGGAAAGAAATTATGTGGGACAACAATAAAAAAACTTTCAAATATATCTCATATATGGGGGAATACGAAGATTAATATATTTTCCCTACAAGATTAAAAACAATATTAAATATTAAATTTTAATTTTTGATTTTTTTTAAGATTTTGATTGCTAAGATTTTAGTAATCATTTTTTTGACTATAAAAAAAATTGAAATAAATAAAATTAATTTAGTAATCTTAAATTGTAAAGCATGAAAAAGCATTTCTTCTCTTTGCGGGAAAGAGGTTTGTTCCTACTTCTTTTGGGACTTTTTCTTTCCTTTAGCAGTTATGCTCAAGACATTACCGTAAAAGGTGTAGTGAAAGACTCTAAATTCGGCGATCCGATTATTGGAGCTAGTGTCCTTGTG
>URZW01000009.1 GCA_900552555.1 uncultured Clostridium sp. | reverse complement strand
ACATTTAAAGCAGAAGATAAATTACAATGCTCAGTAATTAAAATTGTAAAAATATAAGAATCATATAATTTAATTTTTTTTATTAATTCAATTAATAAATATTCTGGAAAAATTGAATTAACAATAACTAAATCATATTTCTTTGTTTTAATTTCTTTAAGAGCTGATAAAGGGTCTTTAAATAAAACAAAATTATATTTAGAATTATCAAAAAGAATAGAAAGTTTATTTATAATTTTATTTTCATTACTTATTATTATTATATTATAATTATTAATATTTTTATCTAAATTCTTTTTATTCATAAGAACCTCCATATCATAAGGCTACAGTTCAGTAAGGAAATATCTTGAAATACCTGTAAATAATATTTTTCATATTTTTCTCAGGTATTTCAAGAAAATTCCCTAATGACCTGTAACATCATAAGAATTAAACTAATTATATTCATTATAAAAATAAAAAGCAAGCAAATTAATCTAAAATTGTTTAAAAAAAATAAAAAAGGAAAAAATTTAAAGAGGAGGAACTATGAAATCAAAAAGAAGTAAAAAGAAAAATCAAATAAAAAAAGCAATTATAATATGTATATTTATAATATTTTTATGCTTAATATCAATTTATTTAGTTAATACATATACAAAAATTGATATAAGCAGTTCAAACTATCAAACAGAAAGAGTACAATCCACAGTAAATGAACAAACTGTGGAAAAAGTAACTGAAAATAGCAAAAATGTGGCAGATACATTAGAGGAAACAATAAAAAGTGTAGTAGGAATATCCAAATTAAAAAACACAGGAAATTCGATTTTTTCTAGCGGAAATGAAACATCTTTGGGACTTGGAACTGGTGTTATTGTAACTGAAAATGGATATATATTAAGTAATGAACATGTTACAGGAGGAAGATATAGCACATGTTATATTACTCTAGAAAATGGGAAGAAATATGATGGTCAAGTTGTTTGGAGTGATACAGATTTAGATTTATCTATTACAAAGATTGATGCAAAAGATTTAAAATATGTTGAATTAGAAGATTCTAGCAAAATAAGAGTAGGAGAAACTGTATACGCAATTGGAAACCCAATAGGTTTTGAGTTTAGAAGAACAGTTACATCAGGAATTATAAGCAGCAAAAATAGGACTATAAAGCTCGAAGAAAATAATACAGTATCATACATGTCAGACTTAATACAAACAGATGCTACCATAAATCCGGGAAATAGTGGGGGACCATTAATTTATCCAAATGGTAAAGTAATACGGAATTAATACAGTAAAAATATCATCAGCGGAGGGAATAGGATTTGCGGTTCCAATAAATGTGGTAAAGCCTGTTATTGATAGTTTTACTAATAATAATTCCTTTGTACAAGCAACAATGGGTGTGTATGCATATGATAAAGAGGTTGTACCATATTTGAATAGTAATGTTAGTTTTAATAATGGAATATATGTTGCTCAAATCATAAGTAATGGACCTGCTTCAAAAACAGAGTTAAAAGAAGGAGATATTATAATGTCAATAGATGGAAATGAACTTGAAACAATGAATGATTTAAGGGAGTATATATATAGTAAAAGTCCAAATGATATTGTTAATTTGCAAATTTCTAGGGGGAAAATTAATAAAATAATTTCAATTGCATTACGGGAAAAAATAAGGTAAGTGAAAATAAAAACATTTTCACCTCTCTTATTCTTTAAAGTTATATTTCCTTACAAAATCTTTAGTATCAGAATTATTCATAAAAACAGCAGAACGATTTTGCATCAAAAATTCAATAATATTATATACATCAATCCAAATTTCATTATTACCATCAACTTGTGACTCATCAAAAATAAGTTGCAAACCAAAATGAAGGTGTGGAACATTGATATTATTCACATTTTCTTTTGTACTATAACCAGTCATCCCCAAATAACCAATAACATCACCAGCAGTAACCTTTGAACCTTCTGTAAGACCAGAAGCATAAGGATGATTTTTTCTCAAATGTGCATAGTAATAATACCTTTTACCATCTAAACTCCTAATTCCAACACGCCAACCACCATACTGATTCCAACCTAAATGTTCAACAGTACCAGATTCAACAGCAATTATAGGAGTACCAATACTCCCCATCAAATCATTTCCTAAATGAGTACGCTTAAAACCATAAGACCTTGAAGCACCAAAATCATCATAATGACTAAAGCTATAATTCTTAGCAATAGGCAAAAAAGCCTTAATGCCATATTTATCTTCAAAATGAGTAGTACCGTTTTCGTCTGCAACTTCAACAGAATAATTACCAATAAATCCACTTAAAACAGCTGAATATGCATTAAAATAATAATTATAATACTTCATATTTTGAGTTAAATCTGGCATAGATTTTCCATTTTTTAATTGTGAAACCAATTTATCCAAATCATTTTGTTTAATATTTTTAAAATTACCACCATTTTTACAAGCAAGATATGCCAACAACTCTATCCAATTGTATTTAATTTCAGAATCAGAATTGTGAGAGTCTATGTCCAATTTAGCTGTTTTTGATAGTGCTTCAGATGTTATATTAAAATCAACCCAGTTTATAAAATTTCCATCAGAAGATTCAGTTAGTGAAGTACTGGAGTAGTTGTTCCAAAATAATTCTGGACCAAAATTTGCTGATTTTGAAATAAAAATATAACTTGTTATGGTTATAGTTATTAATAAAATTGATGTTATAAGGTAGAAGTATTTATTTATTTTTAAAGTTTTTAAAATCATTTAAGTTCCTCCAAATTAAAAAGAGTTATTAAAAAATACAATTAAGTAATGATAATCTTTGAAATATCATACACAGGTATTTCTGGCATTATCATTATTCAACTATAACTATTAAAATATATTAAAAAAGATATTTTTTATGAATTTATTGAGATAATTAACAAAATAGAATATAATATTAATAAAAATATAAATGGAAAAAATTTTTAAAACATAAAAGGAGGAAGCAAATTGAATAGATACATGAAAATTGCAAAAGAAAATGCAGACAAAGGAATATCAAATAAAGAGGGAGGACCATTTGGAGCCGTGATAACAGACAAAGAAGGTAACATAATTGCAAATGGGAATAACAGAGTATTAAAAAACAATGACCCAACGGCTCATGCAGAAGTTGTAGCAATAAGAGAAGCATGCAAAAAATTAAACACATATGATTTATCAAATTGTATCTTATATACATCTTGTGAACCATGCCCAATGTGTCTATCTGCAATAATATGGGCAAATATCAAAGAGGTATATTATGGCTGTACAAAAGAGGATGCAGGAGAGATAGGATTCAGAGATGATGTTATTTATGATTATTTAAAGGGAAATAACAAGGATTTAATACACTTAACTCATTTAGATAGAGAAGAATGTATGAAAACTTTTGAAAAATATAAAGAAGAAAACGGAAAAATATATTAAAATTAATATTTTACTAGACAAATAGTAATTTGTAGGGAGGAACATGATTTGAAAACAATTGGCATTATATTAAGAAACTATGAAACAAAAGATAGCAACGCAATTTATGGTGTTAGAGATTATTTAATAAAGTATTTAAGAAAATATAATATATCAATTATGTGCATTCCATTTGACTTTTTAAATAGTGATAACTTAAATATAAATAAAAATTTAATTAAATTATGTGATGGAATAATTCTTCCAGGGCGGACAAAAAAGTTATGATTTAGATTATGATATTATTAAATATTTATATGACATAGATAAACCAACCTTAGGTATATGTTTAGGAATGCAATTAATGGGAAAAACTTTTGGAGGACATGCTATAAAAAGAGTGAATAATCATAGAATAAGCAAAGACATATGCCACAAAATTACAATAAACAAAAATTCTATTTTATTTAAAATATTAAATAAAGAAGAAATTATGGTGAATTCACTTCACTCTTTTGCGATTTCTAACACTTCTCTTGATATTTCGGCATATAGTAGTGATGGTATAATTGAAGCGGTTGAAAGTAAAAACAGAAAATTCTTTTTAGGCATTCAATGGCATCCAGAATTATTAGATTATGAATGCAGTAAAAAAATATTTAATTATTTTATTAATTGCCTATAAAGTTATCTAAATAATAAAAAATAAAACCAGAAAAATCAATTTTGAAATTTTCTGGTTTTATTTTAAAAGTCAACATAAATCCTTGAAGTGTAACAAAAAATATGATATAATATTGAGTTAACTATTAAAAGGAACGGAGGAGAGCGAGCCTAAAGAACTCGACAAAAATATAATGGAAAAAACAAATACAATAGAAAATTCAAAAATAATAAATAAGTTTTATTTAGACAAAGAAAAAGACATCATAGTAAATCTATATAAAACAAGCGAAGATGAACTAACATATATACTAGAAACGCCAAACCATGGAACAGGAAACTTAATAACAAACCTAGCAAAAATATGTGGACTAAAAACAATAAAAAACGAAAAAGACATGAAAATAATAAAAGGCAAAATACCAGCAAGTATAAATGGAGACAATGAAGAAGTATATATATTTAGACTAGGAGGAATTAAAGTAGCAAACATATATACAGATGGAAGAATTGAGATAAAAGCAACAATTCCAGCAATAAGCAAAACACTAATGTCACAAACAAAAAGATACAATCTAAATATAAACCAAACTCTAGTAAAATCATACATATTAAAAAAAGCAAAATTCAGAACAGATTTACACACACATATGAATGCAAACTTATCAGCAGATTGTTTAATAGCTTTAGGAATAAAACGTCAAATTAGATATCCATTGTATTATATCAAAAAAATCGATTTAAAAATAACAAAAGAGCAAGAAGAAAAAATATATGAACAAAGAAAAAAAGTTGAAAAGCAATTCGAAAATTCAGAATTACAAGGAAAATATTTAACAAGAAGAATTGATGATAATACATTTATAAATTTTGCAGATTTAATATTAAACAACCTAGAAAATGCAGATGAAAACATATCAAAAATAAGAAAAAGCTTAGAAATATTAAAAGATGGACAAGCAGTATTTACAAATCTTGAAAAATTATATTTATATAGATATGTTTTTGCAAGAGGAATAGAAAGTGAAGAAAAAATAAATCTTGAAAAAAACAAAATAGAAAAAATTCCTGATAGAGAAATAAGAAAAATATTAAATAAAATGATAGAAGATTCAAAAGAAAGCAGTCCATATGCAAAAATTAATTTAAGACAAGATAAATTACTATGGATAGCAAGAGAATATCAAAGACAAGGAATATATTACATAGAAATTACAGATACACATTTAGGTGAAAAAGGAATGAAAGCCATAAGTTTATTAGAGGACTTACATGGAATAATGCCAGAAATAGAAAAAGAAACAGGAGTAAAAATAAGATTTTTAGTAGGTATTAGAAGAATACCACTTACAATAATAAAAGATGCAAAAACAAGTAGCAACTATTTAAGAGAAAATTTAAATGTTTTAAAAGCAGTATCAAAAAGCCCATATGTAGTGGGAAGCGACTTTATAGGAGAAGAAATAAATGATATATCAGAATTAAAACCTGCAATAGAAGAAATTGTTCAATATGTATGTAATGAAGACAATGGATATACTGTAAGAATACATGCTGGTGAAAATGATAGTTTAAGAGACAATGTAAAAAAATCAATTGAATGTGTAAAACAGAGTTTAAAACCAGGACAAAAAATGCCAAGAGTAAGAATAGGACATGGACTATATACTCCAAAATTAGATTCTGAAAAAGGAAGAAAACTAATGCAAGAAATAAAAGAAGCAGGAGCAGTCCTAGAATTTCAACTAACCTCAAATGTAAGGCTAAATAATTTAAACACATTAAAAAATCATCCAATAAAAAAATATTTAGAAAATGATATAAAATGTGTACAAGGAACGGATGGATGTGGAGCCTATGGAACAGATACAGTTGATGAACAATTAGCATTACAAAATTTATTGGGATTAAGCAATGAAGATTTTCTAAAAATGAGAAAAGTAGAAGATGAAATATTAGAACATGAAAATAAATATTTTGAAGAAAAAAGCAAAAAATTTAATGAATTTTTAGCAGGTAGAAGCATAAAAGAAGCTATGCTAGACTTAGAGGCTAAAATTGAAGAGGAAAATAAAAACAACAATATACCATTAAGAATTAATGAAAATATAGAATCAGAAGAAATATTAAAAAATAAAATAAAAAATCTACCAACAGACAAAATGCCTATAATAATTGCAGGAGGAAGTTTTAATGCTAAAAATAAAGAGACAAAAGTAACAGAGGAAGGATTAAAACTATTAGAAGATCTAATTACAAAAATTGATAATACAAAAGTATATTTTGCAATAGGACATAAGGTTGAAGGATACGAAAAAGCTATAATAGATATTTCAAAAAAATCAAATAAAAAGTTTGAAATATATGCAATAATCCCTAAAATGATTTCAAAAGAAGTTGGGGAAAGGCTTTTAAGTGATGAAATTAGTGGAGTTCGTATTTCAACAGAAAATGAAGAGTTTGGTATTTATAAAAGTTTTAATTATGAAATTTTTGAAAGAAGAAGTTCAATTGTTATTGCTTTTGATGGAAATTCTCCTGTCTCTAATTTGGTTCAAGAAGCTAAAAATGGAAAAGGAAAGGCTAAGATATATGTAAATAAAGATAATTATAATTTAAGAGTTAAAGCTAGGTATTTACAGGGTTATGTTGTTACATTTAACTTAACTAGTAACGATAATATTGTTGATAAAATTTTAGAAGACAATCCAGAGATAATTTAAGAAAGATAAAAATATAATGAATGATTTTGAATAAATGGGGAGTATATAGATGTTAAATAAAGAAACGGAAGAAAAAGAAAAGATAAAAAACGATTTAATAAGTGAAGAATTATCAGAACTAATGATAGGGTTGATATGTGTAATAACTGCAAGTTGCTTATTTGGATATATAGGATATAGGTTTTGCTTAGATAGTACCTATGATATTCAAAAAGGAATAGTTTGTGGTGCATTATTTCCAATAGTAATGGGAATTTTAATAGAATGTGACCCGTGTAAAACAGAAAATAAATTCATGTATATAATATATGCTATTATATATTTTATTATTTCGCAATATATTTCAGCATATATTGGAATAGCAATTCTATTTTTAATTGTGATAGGATTTATTGTATATTTTGTAAGTATTTTAAAAAAGGACAGAACAAAGGAAGTTGAAAAGAGTTATAATCTACAGCAAACTTTTAAAGGAGCGAATAATAAAAAAATGACAGAAAAACAAATTAGAATGAATAAAAAAGAAAAAGCTGTTATGGGAATTATAAATCATAATATGAAAATAACATATTTATTTTTAAAATATCCTAACTCAGCAGGTTACAGATTTGTTGGGGTTTTTAAAAAAGATGTTGAGGCTATTAAAAAGTCTATAAAAGATAAACAGTATAAAGTAGTTTATAGTAAAATAGATGATAAGTTAGATTTAAAACAATTTTTTGAATAAAATGTTATTCAAAATTATTATATATAAAATATTAAAAACTCTCAAAATAATTGAGAGTTTTCTGGTGCACCAGGAGGGATTCGAACCCCCGACCTTCCGGTTCGTAGCCGAACACTCTATCCAACTAAGCTACTGGTGCATACACTATATTATAATTGCTTTTTTAATAATATTCAAGTAATTTACCAAAAAAATTTAAAAAATTTAAAAAAAATTATTGCAAAAGCAGAAAAAGTATGCTATTATATATAAGCGCGGAGAAATTGAAATAAAATTTAATTTCGAGGTGTAGCGCAGTTGGTAGCGCGCGTGGTTTGGGACCATGAGGTCGCAGGTTCGATCCCTGTCACCTCGACCAATAAATTTTATAATAGCGCAGGAAGTCCAACCTAAAATATGGACACAAAAACAAGGATATCAAGAACAATCTAGATATATCCTTGTTTTTAACTTTAAACTATGATAAATTAAGATAAAAAGGAGGAGATATTAGTGAAAACATTGGAATTTATCTTAAATAATAAAGAATATCTAGAAGATTTAGTTACAAGAAGTACATATCATTCTAATGCTATTGAAGGAAATACACTTACTTATGCTGAAACTTATGCTATTCTTTACAATGACAATAGGTTTAAAATCGAAGGAAAAGAACCAAGAGAAATATATGAGGCTATCAATCATAAAAAAGCATTAGAATTAGTTTTTAAAAATTTACAAAAAAATGAAGAATTTGACGAAAGATTTATAAAAAAATTAAATGAGATTATAAATAAAGATATTAAAGACACTGAAGGTTATAGAACTGTACAAGTATTTATTCAAGGTAGTGAACATATTCCACCAGAACCTGAAAAAGTACCAAATTTAATGATGTACTATATATATAACTATAATCATGATGAACAAAATATTTTTGATAAAATTGCTAAATATCATATTGAATTTGAAAAAATACACCCATTTGAAGATGGGAATGGTAGAACAGGTAGATTACTTATAAATTATGAATTATTAAAAAATAATTTGCCACCTATTGTAATTAGCAAAGAAGACAGAGTAAAATATTTTGAACTATTAAAGAACAATGATATCAATGTGTTTGCCAAATGGTTAAAAGATTTATCTAATAGAGAAAAACAGAGAATGGAAAAGTTCGATATTAAAAAAAAGTAATGTACAAAGTCATTTCATGAAATACTACAATTTTGTAATATTTCCAATAAATATGAATTATTAAAGGCTGAAAGACAATAGTTTGGGTGGAAAAATTATAAAGTTTTCCACCCAAACTATTGTCTTTCAGCCAAGAATTATTACTGCCATTTGTAATCTAAAATAATATTATTTTACAGGTTCTGTACTGTACCAATAATAAGAACCATCAGAGGCTTTTTTAAAAGTATGTTTATAAGAAGCCATACTTGAACCATACTTATTACAAATATAAGAAGACAATTTATCATTATTCATACTATATAATTCATTAAGATTATCTAAATCAAATAATGAATTAGAACTATCAGAAGAAATAAATAACTTAGCATAAGATGAGTCATCATTATCAACTATTTTTAAACACAAATATGAATCTTCTATATATAAACTTTCATCATCTGAATATGCTTTTTGAATTTTTCTTATATTACGAATATATTCTGATGAAGCTCCACCAACACTATAAACATATTCGCCGTTTTCATAACCGCATTGTTCAGAAGCACTTATTCTAAAATCTTGATTATCAATATTTGTTCCATACATTTCTTTTACTTTTGATTGTAACAGACTTGCATCAAATCTATACATATAAGAAACATCAGTCGTGCTAGAATCAAAAGTCTTTTTGTCACTATCTTTAAGTTCCAAATTTTTAAAAGCATTTTTTAGCAAATAATCACTAGTCAAATTATTCATTGTAATTTTTGTAGATTGATAAGCATTTTTTTCAATTAAGTCAGAATCTAAAGCTGGTATATACTTATATAATTTAGTAATTTGATCAGAACCAATATTTAATTCTGTCAATTTTGCAGTTTCTCCTGTGTTAGATTTATTTGAGTTTGCCGCTGATTGTAAAGAATTTGTTGAAGAAACGGCATTAGGATTAGTATTATCATTATTATAATACATGTACATTCCTATAATAACAAATATTAATATTAGTATTATAAAAATTAATATAACTGTTGAAAGTTTTATTTTTATAGGTTGTTTTTCATCCATTTTATTTTTCCTCCTTTGAATATAATTTATAAAAACATATTATCATAAGTAAATAAAATTATCAATAAAAATAAAAAAGAACTAGATTAATCTAAAACGAAGAAATCTAGTTCAATAAATAATAAAATAATATAAATATATGAATTTAAAGAAATTGTAGCAAAACCAATCAAATAAGTCAATAAAAAAATAAAAAAAACTCAAAAAAATATTGAAAAATAAGCAAAAAAACCAGAGTTGTATTTAAATTCAAAAATTCTCAACCAACAAAAAACATCATCATAATTAATAATTATAAACCTAAATCAAAAATCTCCAAATTATCAAAAGCAGGGTCATAAATATTTTTCCCCATAAAATCAAATCTAGAACCATGACAAGGACAATCCCAAGTTTTATCTGCATCATTCCAAGAAAGTAAACAACCAAGATGAGTACAAATAGGTTTAACAGCAAAAACATTACCGAGAAGTATCTTTATAAATACCAACCTTTTGATTATTAACATCTATAATTCCACCAGAATTAATAGGAATCTCATTAAAATCAATATTAGAATCTTTCAACTTCTTTAAAGCAAGAGAATTAACAGATTCAGTAATCATATTTTTAACCTCAGTTCTATTTTTTATAGGATGAACACGAGTTGAATCAAAAACATAAGCATATTCGTTTTCTTTACCCAAAATCATATCACACACAATATTAGCAGCAACATTAGAAGAAGTCATTCCCCACTTGTTAAAACCAGTGCCAACAAAAATATTGCCCATCACATTTGAAAAACGACCAATGTATGGAATTTTATCTAATGTAATGCAATCACGAGTATCCCACCTAAAAAGAATTTCACAATTTGGATATAACTGTTTTGCATAATTTTCCAAAACCCCATAAGTATCTTTATAAGAAGAAGGAGTACCAGTTTTGTGTCCACACCCACCAAGTAAAAGAATTTTTCTTCCATTATAATTTGCAGTTCTAAAAGAATAAGTTGGCATAGATGATGTTATATACATACCATTATTTAAAGTTGTTTTCGTATCAACACCAATAACATAAGATGAAGATTGATACATTTTAAAAAAGTATATTCCAGGAAAATTTATAAATGGATAATGTGATGCAAGAATGACATATTTAGAATTTATAACACCATTAGGAGTAAAAGTATAAAAAATATCATTAATATGTTTTACATCAGAAACAGTAGTATTTGTATATATTTTACCATTATTTTTTATTATAGACTTTGCTAAACCATGTAAATATTTTATAGGATTAAATTGAGCCTGATTTTTAAATTGAACAGCACCAGCAACATCAAAAGGTAAACCTGTTTTTGTAACAAAATTAGCAGGAAACCCTAAGGAATTTAGAACATTAACTTCTTTTTTAAATTTTTGAACATCTGATGAATTTGTTGTATAAACAAAGTTTGACTGTCTCTCAAAATCACAATTTATTTTTTCTGCATCAATAATTTCCTTAATATTTTCAATAGCCTCTTGATTTGCAGAGAGGTAATCTTTTGCAAAACCTTCGCCATATGTTTCAACTAAATAAGTATAAAAAAGACCATGTTGAGATGTTATTTTAGCAGTTGTGTGGCCAGTGGTTTTGTGCCCAATTTCATCTTTTTCTATAATTGAAACTTTTAGACCAGCTTTTGATAGATAATAACCACAAGTCATTCCAAAAATTCCTGCACCTATTATACATACATCAGTTTCAATATTTGCTGATAAGTTGTCAAATTTATTATCATTTTTATTTTCAGTTAACCATAAAGAATTCATAAAATTTCTCCTTTAAAAATATTTATTACAATTTAGTAAATATAATGTAAGAAATACATGTGAAAAATATTATTCACATATATTTCTTATAATTCACAGCATAATAAAAAATATATATTTGAAATTAATGAATAATTTCATTCTTAATAATTTATAAATTGTGAATTATAATTAGTATTTACTAAAAAAATTAATAAATACAAAAAAAGGTGGAAAAATAAAGATTAAAGTGATATACTAGGAAAAAACAAAAGACACAAAAAAGAAAGGAATGTGATTAAAAATGGAAAAAAGTTTAGAAGAAAAACTATTTCACAAAAAAGAAAACGGATGGAACACAGTAGACACAAGAAAAAAAGAAGCAATATTCAATTTTTCAAAAGACTACATGAACTTTTTAAATAAAGCAAAAACAGAAAGAGAATTTATAGTAGAAGCCAAAAAAATGGCACAAGCAAACGGATACAAAGATATAGCAGAGTTTGAAAAATTACAACCAGGAGATAAAATATACTTTGTAAATAGAGGAAAAAGCATGTATTTAGCAATAATAGGAACAGAAAACATAGAAAATGGAGTTCACATTATTGGTTCACATGTTGACTCACCAAGATTAGACTTAAAACCAAATCCACTATATGAAGATACAGAATTAGCATACTTCAAAACACATTACTATGGAGGAATCAAAAAATATCAATGGACAACAATTCCATTAAGCATCCATGGAGTAATTGTAAAACCAAATGGTGAAAAAATGACAGTAAATATAGGAGAAGACGAAGATGACCCAATATTTACAATAACAGATTTACTACCACATTTAGCACAAGAACAAATGGAAAAGAAACTTAAAAACGGAATAGATGGTGAAGACCTAAATGTTTTAATTGGAAGTATTCCATATCAAGATAAAGATGCTAAAGAAAAGGTAAAATTAAACATCTTAAACATTTTAAATCAAAAATATGGAATAGTAGAGGCAGACTTACAAAGCTCAGAACTAGAAATTATACCAGCATTTAAAGCAAGAAGCTTAGGATTTGATGCAGGATTAGTTGCAGCATATGGTCAAGACGACAAAGTATGTGCATATACATCACTTGCAGCAATGATGACATTAGAAAATGTTAAAAATACAGCAGTATGTATTTTATCAGATAAAGAAGAAATAGGAAGTATGGGAAATACAGGAATGGAATCACATATGTTTGACTTCTTCATATCAGAAATGCTAAACAAATTAGGAGTGAATAGACCAAACCTATTAGATAAAGTATTTTGCTTCTCAAAAATGCTATCATCAGATGTTGATGCTGGATTTGACCCAATTTATGCATCAGTTTCAGATAAAATAAATGCAGGTTTTGTTGGAAAAGGAATAAGTCTAAACAAATACACAGGAGCAAGAGGAAAATCTGGAGCATCTGATGCAAATGCTGAATATGTAGCATGGGTTAGAAATGTGTTAGAAAAAAATGATATAAAATATCAAGTTGCAGAACTTGGAAAAGTTGATATTGGCGGTGGTGGAACTATCGCATATATACTAGCAAATAAAGGTACAGATGTTATAGACTGTGGAGTTCCAGTTCTTTCAATGCATGCACCATATGAAGTAACAAGTAAATTTGATATATACTCAGCTTTTGAAACATACAAAGCATTCTGGAAAGAATAAAATTATAAAACTGGATTGATAGATAAAACTTCAATCCAGCTTGTTATTTACAAACTATATAATTTTTTATAAATTTTCTAAAGAATCTATAATAGAAATAACGAATTTAATTTTTTCATCAGATAACTTACTTGCTTTTTTTGACAATTTTATTTGATTTTCTAAATCTTTATTAATAATTAATTTTTCAAATATAACATTAGGAGAAATTCCTAAAATATTCATATAATTTACAAGTGTTTCGACTTTAACACCACCAGTACCATTTTCAATTCTAGAAATATATTTTACGGAAATTCCTAATTTTTCAGCAATTCGTTCTTGTGTTAATTTATTTTTTACACGATACGCCTTAAAAACTTCACCAAGTACTTTATCAATATCCAATTTTTTTAAAGATTTCATTTTATATACCTCCATATTATTCACAAACATATCCAAATAAAGTATATCAAGGCATTTTAACGAATTAAACTAATTAGTAATATGAAAACAAAACACTTAAAAAGTTAAAAAACATTGATATAACAATAAAACATAAAAAATCATGTATTACTAATAGTTATACCCAATAATTTTAAAAATAATAAAATATTCAAAGTAATAAATTTGTAATAAAAATTTAAAATAAATTTAATAAAATTTGAAAAAACAAGAAACCCTAATGAAAACCAAAAAAATTTAATATTTAACATTTGCAAAAAGATTATATATGTAGTAATATAATAAAAAAATATATTATAAAAAGGAGAAAAAAGTTTAAAAATTTAATTTTTAAACTAGATCTGTGCTTTGGAAAAGGAATGAGATAAAATATGGAAAACAAAAGGGTATTTAAATACATAAAAATATGTATAATGTTTTTTTTAATATTAATATTGTTGAGTATAAACGTTCAAGCTAACGATAATAAAGAAGATACCAATAATTGGGATGAATGGCAAAAAGAAGACTATTGGGAATGGCACACAAGAGAAACAACAAAAGATATGGCATACAATGGAAAACACATACAAATACAAGACAATGCAATTGATTTTTATGGATATGGAGTTACTTCTTATAAAGATTTTCTTTATAAAGAATATAAAAATCCTGGAAAAAAGATATTTGAATTTAGAATAGATGAACAAAAAGCAAATTATCATACATTAGATGGAGCAGGTTTTATTTTTAACGCCAAAAAGGAAAATAACAAATTGTCAGGATATGTTGTATTATTTACAGATTCAAATGTTGACTTATATAAACTTAAAGATATAGATATAAGCAAATTTGAAACAACTGCATCAAAATCAATTTCTGATTATGGAACATTAATAAAATCAGTACCAAAAATAAAATCTTTAATTCATGACTTAAAAGTAGAAGCTACACCTACAAATATAAAAGTAACTGAAGGTGGAAATGAATTATTAAATTCAGATTTAGATTATTCTTCACATGAAGGAGAAAGCTTTGGCCTAATTGCATCATATGTACAACATAGCTGTAGTATACTTTCTAAAATAGAATTTAGCCAAATAAAAATGACAATAGAAGATTATGAAGCTAAAATAACAAATACAGATACAGAAGATAATGCAATAGCCGGAAGTTCTTTTGAAATAAAAGATGAAAGTGGAAATGTTATTAACACTGGAACTGCTGATGAAAATGGAATTCTTTATGTAAAAGGATTAAACACAGGAAAATATACAATTCAACAAAAGAGTGTACCAGAAGGTTATGTTTTGAATAATGAAGTATATACATTTGAAATAAATAAAAATGGAAAAGTGGTTAATCCTGAAACAGGGGAAGAAATTAATATAGTTATAAAAAATGAAAAAAAGAAAAAAGAAAACAATATAACAGAAAATAAAATTGAAGAAAATACAGTTAAACCTTCTAATATAATAAAAAAAGATAATACAGTAAGTGATAAAGTTATTCCAGATGCAGGAAATAAGATTATTAAAACAGTAATGATAATAGCAATTTTTATGGGAATAAGTGTATTTTTGATAATTAAATTAAAAGAATATAATGATGTAAAATAAAAAGAACGGTTTAAATCGTTCTTTTTATTGTTAGGTGATTTTCATATTATATTCAACATGGTGGGCCAAGAGGGATTCGAACCCCCGACCCCACGCTTAGAAGGCGTGTGCTCTATCCAACTGAGCTATTGACCCATGACGTTTGAACAATAACTATAATAACACAAAAAAATAAGAATGTCAATGAAAAAATGACAAAAAAATGTAAAAAAATTTCAAAGGCCGTGAACTGTAATTTAAATAAAAATAATATTTATTATAGTAATGTGAAATCTTTGTGAAAAACTTTACAACAAAAAAACAAAATGATATTATAGTAACAACAAAGCAAGACAAAAGTCTTACGGAAAATAAAATGTAAGGAGGAATTTCTCGTGATTGAAGTAAAAAACATCACAAAAAAATACGGAAGCTTTACTGCCGTAGATAATATCAGCTTCAAAATAGAAGAAGGTGAAATAATAGGACTACTTGGACCAAACGGAGCAGGAAAAAGTACAACAATGAACATGATAACAGGATATATCGAACCAACAAAAGGAGAAATAATAATAAATGGATATGATATATCAAGAAAACCAAGAAAAGCAAAATCACAAATAGGATACATGCCAGAAGGAGTTCCATTATATTCAGACCTAACAGTAAAAGAATTTGTAACATACATGGCTGAACTAAAAAAAGTAGACAGAAAAACAAGAAAAGAAAAAGTAGAAAAAATAATTGAACAAACAGGCCTAAAAGATGTAGAAAAGAAGCTAACGCGTAACCTATCAAGAGGATACAAACAAAGAGTAAGTATGGCAGGAGCACTAGTTGGAAAACCAAAAATCCTTATATTAGATGAACCAACAGTAGGATTAGACCCAAAACAAATAACAGAAATAAGAGCACTAATAAAAGAACTAGGAAAAACACACACAGTAATATTAAGCTCACACATATTATCAGAAGTAAGTCAAATATGTAATAAAGTAATAATAATAAATAAAGGAAAAATAGTTGCCATAGACACACCAGAAAACCTAGAAAAGAAAGTATCAACAAATAATGCAACATATGTAACAGTAGAAGACACAGACAACAAAATAGAAACAATGAAAGAAAAAATACCAGAAATAAAAGACATCAAATTAATCAAAGAAAATGAAGATGGTACAAAAGAATATGTACTTGAATCAGAAAAAGATGTAGATTTAAGAAAAATAGTGTTTAATGAATTTGCAAAAGAAAACATTACAATTTTTGAAATGAAAAAGGCAGATACAACACTAGAGGATGCATTTATGAAGTTGATAGAAGGAGGAGAAAAATAATGTGGGCAGTTATCAAAAAAGAATTTAAATCATATTTTTACACACCAATTGGGTACATATTTATTGGAGTATTTTTAATAGCATTTAGTATATCATTCTTCTTTAGCGTAATAAGCTCTGGAAATATAAATTTTGAATATATTTACTATACACTACCAACAATACTAGTTTTAGCTTTTATAATACCATTACTAACAATGAGGTCATTCTCAGAAGAGAGAAAAACAGGAACAGAACAATTACTATTAACATCACCTATTAGTATAACAAAAATAGTTTTAGGAAAATTTATAGCAGCATTATTAATAGTATTAATTACTGAATTATGTACATTTATGTATTTCGGAATTTTATGCCATTATGGAGTTCCAAAATTAACAACAACATTTGCGACATTATTAGGATTTTTATTATTTGTAATGTCATATATATCATTTGGAATGTTAACATCAAGTTTAACAGAGAACCAAATAATAGCAGGAATAATCTCAATAGGATTTTTCATTATAACTTGGGTTTTACCAGAATTTAATTCAAGTTTAGAAAGTTTTTCTTTCATAAATATGTTTTACAAATTTACACAAGGACAAATTGACATAGGAAATACAGTTACATTTGTAACATTTACAATTGCATGCTTATTATTGACAATAACAGTAATGCAAAGAAGAAAAAGTGTAAAATAAATAGTGGTTTACACAAAATATATAATTAAGACTTTAATGAAAGGAATGGTAAGAAAGTGAAAGAAGATAAAAAGACTGAAAAAATAAGCAAAGAAGAAAAAAAGGCTAAAAAAGCAACAGAAAAATTAGATAAAAAAGCAAAAAAAACCAAAAAAGAAAAATCAGAAAAAACAAATAAATTTATAGAAACTATAAAGAAAAAATGGCTAATAAATGGAACTAAAACATTTTTATTAGTAGTAATTATATTAGGATTATTTATTGGTATCAGTGTTTTAATGAAAAAACTAAACATAACACCAATAGACTTAACAGAAGACAAACTATTCACACTAACAAGTGAAAGTAAAGAAAAAGTAAAAGACATAGATAAAGACATCAATATTTATTTTGTAGGATATTCTGATGATGATTCTACACTTGACTTAGCAAGACAATACACAAAAGTAAATGATAAAATAAAAGTAGAAGCAGTAACACAAGAAAGCAGACCAGATTTAGTACAAAAATATGGAATAGAAACAAGTAGTGAAGGAATAATTGTAGAAAGTGGTAACAGATATAAAGTACTTGCATCAAGCGATTTATATACATATGACTCTACAACATATGAATCTATAAATGTAGCAGAAGAAAAATTAACAGCAGCAATCAGATCAGTATCTGTAGATGAATTACCAAAAGTATATTTCTTGAGTGGATATAGCTCATTTACATTAACAAGCGGAATGCAATATTTAAATATGTATTTACAAAACGAAGTAAATGAAGTAGAAACATTAGACATATTATCAACAGGAAAAGTTCCAGATGACTGTACAACATTAGTAATAACATCACCTGAAAAAGATTTTGATGATGTAGCAACAAATGCAATAACAGATTATATAAATAAAGGTGGAAACATCTTATGGTTAAATGCAGCATTAGCTAAAAGCATTGATTTACCAAATGTAAATAAAGTTTTAGCATTATATGGAGTAAAACCATTTGAATTAGGAATTATAAGAGAAACAGATTCAAGTAAAATGGTATCAAACTCACCTGATTTAATAATGCCAGTAATACAATATGCAGATGCAACAAATAAATTATATAATTCAGAAGGAGTTATATTTATAAATGCTACAAAAATAAATGTTGTAAGTGATGATGAATTAACAAATTTAAATACAACAAAAACAGAACTAGTAAAAACAAGTGATAATGCTTATTTCAGAACAAACTTTGAAAATAACTCAGATTCAGCACAAGCAGGAGAATCAAAAGGAACATTCCTTGTAGGAGCTCAATTTGATAAAACAATAACAACAGCAAATAACGAAACAGATACCAAAGAAGTTAAATCAAAATTAATTATATATGGAGAGAATTACTTTGTATCAGATTATCAATTAACACAGTCAACACAAACTCCAATGGTAGCATATAGACAAAATAAAGATTTAGTTTTAAATTCAATTGCATATCTATCAGATAGAGAAGAAGATATTACAGTAAGAAAGAGTACAGGAAGTGTTACTTACACAGCAACAGAACAAGAAAATAGAATTATATTGGCAATTATAACTGCTGTACCACTATTAATAATAATAGCAGGAATTGTAGTTTGGGCTAATAGAAGAAGAAAAAAATAATTTAAATTATTATAATTAAATGTAAAATATTCATATTTAAAAAGCAAGTCCCATAAAATAATATGGGGCTTATTTTTATGAATATTTTAAAAGTTGCATTTGTGATTATAGGAACTTTAATAGGTGCAGGATTTGCATCAGGTCAAGAAGTCTACACATTTTTCTTTTCATATGGAATAAATGGAATATTAGGAATTATAATATCAAGTCTAATTATAGGATATACAATATATAAAACATTTAAAATAATTGAAAAAAATAACATAAAAAATTATAAAGAATTTCTGGATTTTTTTATAAAAAATGAAAAAATTAAAGAATTAATAAATTCAATTATAAACATATTTATTTTGGTATCTTTTTATATAATGATAGCAGGTTTTGGAGCATATTTAAAGCAAGAAATTAATTTAAATAACTTTATAGGAAGTAGTATTTTAGCAATTTTATGTGTTATTTTATTTAAAACAAATATAAATGGAATTGTAAAAATAAATGAAATATTAATACCAATTTTAATAGCTGTGGTTTTAGTAATACGGAATAGTAAATTTAAAAAATATTGATTTCCAAAATTTAAATAATTATATAGTCATACAAAAAGAAGGAAATTGGTTTATAACGAGTATTTTATATGCAAGTTATAACTGTATTTTACTTATACCGGTTTTAATTTCAATAAAAGAACTTATACATAATAGCAGAAACATAAAATATATTGCAATTATAGTCAGTGTAATTATGATTGTTTTATTAAGTATTGTATTTCTATTTTTAATAAATATAGATGTAGATATAAAGCAATTACAAATGCCAGCTGTATATGCAATAAATAGCATCTGGCCAGGTATTAAAAAAGTATATGGAATTATTATTTTGATTTCTATTTTTACAACTGCCATTTCTTTAGGAATAGGATTTTTAAAGAATGTTTCTTCTAGCAAAAAAAGTTTTAATGTTATTGCAGTTTTGATGTGTTTGAGTGCTATTATTTTTTCTGGTTTTGGTTTTTCTAATTTGGTTAATTTGTTATATCCTATATTGGGGGTTTTAGGTCTGATTCAAATTATACAGATTTGCATAAAAAATAGTAAATAAATTTATAGAACATATCTGAAAAATAGCTACTATATAATGATTTTCTTATGATAGTTTGCTGTATAATATATAAAAACAAGATATAATATTAATTAAAAATCAATATTGTATCTTGTTTTAATCATCATCTATATTATTAATATCAAATAAAGGGGAATCAAAAAAATCTTTAAATTCAATTTCAAGTCCTCTACATATTCTCATAATTGTTAAAATATTAAAATTTGTATTTGGTCTACTGTTGATGTTTGCTAAAGTTGATTGTGTAATTCCACATATTGTACACATTTTGTTTATCGTTATATCTCTATCATAACATAATTGATCAATTCTTTTTCTAACTGCTGAACTTAAATACATATAACCACCTCGCTTATAGTATAACAAATAAGGTAAAAGGAAGTTAACTCAAAAGAGTTGACAATTATGTAAAAAGGTGTTAATATCTTTCTATAAGAGGAGGAATATGTACAAATGAAAAATAAGGGAATTACACTTGTAGCAATGGTTATAACTGTTATTGTATTATTATTGCTTGCAGGAATTGCAATAGCAACATTAGGTGGAGAAAATGGATTATTTTCTAAGGTGAAACAAGCTAAAAAAGCACAGATTGAATCAGAAATGAAAGAGCAGTTAACAATAGGATTACAGGAATTGCAGGTTGAAAAGCAAGGCAATGCAACATTAGATGATGTAACTCAAGACTGGGCAAATAAAATTATATCAACAGAATATAATCCACAATTAAAAGAAGATGCATCATACAATGGCAAATTAATAATAATGACAAAAGACAAAATAACTGGTAAATTCATGATAGACCAAAATTTAAATATTATATCAACAGAATATAATGTAAATAGTGTTGAAGTAGAATACACGACGGTTTCAAGAACTGATAATAAGGTTAGAATAAATATAGTTGTAACAGACAATATAAATGGAATTAAACAGATAGATTATCCAGAGGGCAACCCTCTAAAAGTAGTTTCTGGAGTAGAGAAAAAGATTTCTATAGATTATGATGTGGAATTAGGAGTAGAATATAAATTTGTAGTAACTTCAGGTGATGGAAGCAAGACAGAAAAGATAATTAAAATAGATGATTATTTTTATAATGTTACAAAAACTATAGGAGATGGAGCTACAATTGATAATAATGAAACAAAAGCAGCATATAACAAAACATATGAAGCAACGATAACAACAACGGGAAATTATGCAGTAACAGAATTGTCCGTAACCATGGGAGGCCAAACTATTACAACTTCTGGAAATGATGTGGTTGATATTAATACGGGAAAGATAAAAATTGAGAAAGTTACTGGAGATATAGATATAAAAGTAACGACTAAAGAGTTAAAAATACAATATACAGCAGTTGCAGTAAGTACAAGCAATAGTGCAAGTAATACAAATTCACTTGGAGCAAATACGCAAAATAAAGGAACAATATTATATGTAAATATAATAGCAATATTAGAAGGTAATAATTGTTCAGTGGTATTAAAATCAGATAATTCAAAAACAGTACCATATGCAATAACATCAAATGGAAAATATACATTTATAGTAAGAGGAACATATAATGGAAAGACAATAGAAGAAGAAAAAGAAGTAATAGTAAATCAGTATATGTCAGCCCAAGGAGTAGTACAATACGATGCAGGAGATTGGACAGAAGAGGAAATAAATGAATTGAAAAAACAGAATTTATATATGTTAAATAAAGAAAAAAGAACAAATAATATATATAATTTAAATGATAAAGATAAAGGATTAAACTTTACATTCGGAGGATTTACATATAAAGGGGATAACGCAAATAAAAGTGATATATCAAGTGAAAATATAGCCACTAGTAGAAATCAAAGTGTAACACCACAAATCGGATGGGGAATACCAAAATATTCAGGATGGCAAATATTAGAAAGTAAAGAAGAAAATGAAAAAACATATGTAACAAAAATAACACATGCAGGAAGTCCAGAAAATTTTGTATATTATTATACAACAAATTATGATAATATAAGAGTAGAGTATTTATTATCAAGTGGAAAGAGACAAACAGGGTATAGCACATTGAGTATAGGAAAAGTAATAAATCCAAGAAGTTGGCAAATGTATGTAGATCAAAGTCAAAAAGATTTAATAGCAAATACAACAGATAAGAATGGAAATCAAATAAAAGATATACATGCAATGGATTATATGGAAGCATATGCAATAACCAATAATACAAATAAAACTAATGGAATGAGAAACACAGGAGCATATTATTGGCTTGCATCTGCTGACATGAGTAGCAGCTACCACATAAGGTTTGTGTACAACGACGGTAACATTAATAATAGCAACAGTCGTTGCTGGGGTATTAGACCTGTAGTAACAATGGCAGATGGAGTTTATATTAAAAGTGGTTCTGGAATAGACGGAGACCCTTATATATTGGGAAAAGATGAATAAAAAATTATTTACAGATAAAATGATTGTGTCGAAAAATGTCAAAATATTTTTCTTGACAAGTTATGTAAAATCATGTTAACATATGGTCATGCAATTAATTAGACAATTGCATGACTAAAATTATTTTTAAACAACTTAAATAAAAATCAAACAACTTAGGAAAGACAAATAAATATTTTTAAAATTTAATCTAATTATTAATTCTTAAAAATCCAAGATTAAATAAAAATTAAATTCAAAACTTAAATCGAAAAAAATACCCAAAAGTATTATAAAAAATAAAATAAAAGTGTTAATGATGCTAATACACCGATATTTAAACAAAAAATTATAGTCTATAATTGTCTCTTTAATTGTAAATATAAATAAATATTTACTAAATAGTATTGCAATATATATATTAATTTAGTATAATTAGAAAGGACAATGAAATGGAAAACACAAAACAATTAATTTCAGAAACAGAAGAAAAAATATATAATTTAAAAAATGATATTATATTTCAAGCTTTTTTTGCAAGAAAAGGAAATGAGCGCTTTTTAATAGATTTTCTAAATGCATTATTAAAAATGAATATAAAGAATATCGAAATACGAGAAGAAGTAAATTTAGAAAGGCTAAGCAAAGAAGAAAAAGGTGGAAGACTAGATTTACAAGCAAGATTAAAAGATGGAACTATAGTTTCAATTGAAATGCAAATGAGGGATGAGGGGAACTTTAAAGAAAGAACAACAATGTATGCAGGAAAGGTAGAGGCAAGAAAAACAAAAATAGGTACAGATTATGAAGATATTAGCCAGATAATAATGATAAACATATTAGGATTTAATATGTTTGATGTAGAAGATTACATATCTGAAACGGCTATAGTATTAGATAAACATCGAGATTATGAAGTATTAACAGGAATTAAATGGCATTTTATAGAATTACCAAAATTTAGAAAGATACAGCCTGATATGAACGAAAAAATCAATCAGTGGATTGCATTTATAGATGATAATAGTAAGGAGTTGGTGGATATGGCAGAAAATAAAAATGAAACCTTAAAGGAAGAAAGAATAGAAATGAATTATTTAACAGGAGATGCCGAGTTAAGAAGACTTGCTGAATTAAGAGAAAAATGGGAAATGGATAGAATAAATGCTATTAATCATGCAACTAAAGTTGGAAGAAAGGAACGGAAAAGAAGAACGGAAAAGCGGAAGGTTCCAGAGAAAAAAGCATAGAAATAGCAAAGAAAATGCTAAAAAAAGAATTACCAATAGATATGATATGTGAAATCACACAACTAACCAAAGAAGAAATAGAAAAAATGCAATAATTATGAAAGTCATGCAAAATAAAAATGCATGACTTTTAAATTTAAAAATAAAAAAAGACACAATATAAATATAAAAAATAATATTGCAAAAAAAACAAAAAACTGATATAACATAAATAACAAAACAAAGGAAAAAGGTTAAAAATACCAATTCGAAAAATAAAAACCTTAGGAAGGAAAAAATTAAATGAAAGATTATTGGGAAGAACCAGAAATAAAAAAGATAAACAAGAAAAAAATAATCATAGCAACAATTATAGCAATAATAATCATAGCATTAGTAACAACAGTAATAATATATATAAACAACAAAGAAGCAAGAAACTGGATAGACAAAAACATATTACAAAAAGAAAAAACACAAAACAATTTACCAAGTATAGAAATAGAAGAGGAAAACAATTCAAACATATATGCATTTAACAAATACATAGGAATATTAAACAAAAATAACTTCAAAATATATGACAATACAGGAAAAGAAGAAGAGACCCTAACACTAGAAATTTCAAAACCAATATTTAACAGTAATAATAGATATCTAGCAGTTGCAGAAGAAAAAGGACAAAAACTATATCTAATAGCAGACAAAGAAATATTATGGGAAAGAAAGATAGAAGGAAATATATCACAAATAACAGTAAATAAAAACGGATATGTAGCAGTTACAATAGTAGATACAAGCTATAAAACAGTAGTTGAATTATTTGATAGCCAAGGTACATCACTATTCAAAACATTTTTAGCATCAACAAGAGTTGTATCAACATCAATATCAGAAGACAACAAATACCTAGCAATTGCACAAGTAGATACATCAGGAACTATGATACAATCAAATATAAAAGTAATGTCAATAGAAGATGCAAAAAATAAAAACGAAGATACAATAAAAAAAGAATATAATGGAGAAAACAACGAATTAATAACAAATATAAAATATCAAGAAAAAAACAAACTACTATGTATGTATACAGACAAGATAACAGAAATAAAATCAGATGAAACAGTAGAAACATTACAAGAATTTAAAGACAAAAAAATATCATTTGCATCAATAGAATTATCAAATTCATCTGTTACAATAGAAGAAAAATCATCAGGATTGTTCACAGCAGATTCAGTAATAAATATAATGAATTCAGACAACAAAAGTACAGCTTTATATACGGCAGAAGCTGTAACAAAAGAAATATATACAAGTGGAAATATTATAGCACTAAACCTAGGGTCAGAAGTTGAATTTGTAAATACAAGTGGGTGGCTAGTAAAAAAATATATAGCAGACCAAGAAATAACAAGTATAGTGTTATCAAATTCAATTGCAGGAATAGTGTATAGAGATAAGATTGAAATAATAAATTTATAATGAGGAGAAAGTGAAAATTATGGGTATTGTAATAGATTTAATTTTAATAGCAATTATAGTAATATCAGCATTTTTAGGATACAAAAAAGGGCTAGTAAAGTTAGGAGCAAAATTGTTTGCAGGTATTATTGCAATTGTAATAACATTAATTTTATATAGACCAGTAGCAGGAACGATAATAAAAAATACACCAATATATGAAAAAATAAAAAATACAATTATAGAAAATACATCAAGTTTTATTCAAGAAAATAATGAAGATAAAAATAATATTTCATCACAAATAACAAATGAAGTAACAAACCAAGTAAAAAATGAACTTCTACCAGGAGAAGCTGATAATATAGCTAAAAGTATAGTTTATGCAATTACATCAATAGTATTATTTGTAGTTGTAAAAATAATACTAAGTATAATAATTTCATTAATTGATGGAATTGCCAGATTGCCAATACTAAAGCAATTCAATGAAGTTGGGGGAATGGTATATGGACTAGCCAGAGGAATATTAATAATATGTATAGTTGTATTGCTAATGGGAGTATATATAAAAATGAAACCAGAAAGTAATTTAAACAGTAATATTCAAGATTCATATGCTACAAAACTATTATATAAAAATATTGTTAAATTTTAGATAAAAAAACGCAAATTTATTGCGTTTTTTTTTATTATTTGATATAATAAGACCATGATTTTTACAAAATTAGGAGTGAGTATTTTGAAAGAAAAAAAAATAGCAGAAGATAAAATAAATAAAAAGAGAAAAAAGAAAACAGGAAAAAAGATAGTACTATTAATAATAATATTATTATTAATAGGAATAACATGGTTTACATATAGAACAATAAAAAATGGTGGGGGACTAAGTGGAATGCTTGCAACAGTTGTAGGGCATGATGAAAACACAAAAAAAGATTTAAAAGAAATAAAAGTATTGATTTTAGGAATAAGCACAGATTTAGACTCTGAACTAACAGATACAATAATGGTAGCTTCATATAATCCAAACACACAAAAAGCTAATCTATTGTCAATACCAAGAGATACATTCACAGGAAAGAATACAAAGAGAGCAGTAGCATCACAAAAAATAAATGCATTATATAATATAAACAAAACACCAGAAAAAACCTTAGCGGCAGTAAATGAATTAACAGGACTAGATATTAAATACTATGTAGTAGTAAAAACAGAAGCATTAATAAAATTAGTTGATGCAATAGGTGGTGTAACATTTAATGTACCAATAGATATGAATTATGATGATACATCACAAGATTTACATATTGATTTAAAAGCAGGAGAACAACTAATAGATGGAAATAAGGCAGAACAACTTTTAAGATTTAGACATAATAATTATCAAAAAGGAGTTGGAATGACATCATATCCAACAGAATATGGAGATAATGACTTTGGAAGAATGAGAACTCAAAGAGATTTTATAATTGCAACATTAAAACAAACATTAAAACCAAGCAATATATTCAAAATAGGACAAATACTTGAAATAGCACATAAAAATGTAGAAACAAACTTAGAACTTTCTTATGTTAAAGATTACATTCCATATGCAGTAGAATTTGATACAGAAAATATTAAATCAGCAACTTTACCAGGAACAACACCAGATGTTAAAGATACAAATGGGGTAAGTATATTTGTAGCAGATAAAACAGCATTAAAAGAATTAATACAATCAATGTTCTACGAAGATGAACAAAATGAAGATGAAAATACTACATCAAATAACACAAATTCAAATAATACAGCAAGCAATACAACATCAAAAAATTTAATAGTAAATAATACTACAAACCATACAGGCTCAAAAGAAATAACAGTTGAATTACTAAATGGTTCTGGAGATAAAGGTAAAGTAATAGAAGCAAAAAGACTATTGGAAGATGCTGGATATAAGGTTAAAAAAACAGGTAATACTTCAACAATCGCGAAAACAGTTATAACAAACAAAAAAAGTATTACAGATGAAAATCTAAAAAGTATAAAAGATGTTTTAGGAGTTGGTAATATATCAACAAATAAATCTTCTACAAGTTTAGTGGATGTAAGTATTATAATAGGTAAAGATTTTGAATAACAAAATTGGGCATGATAAAAGTTTGAAATTAACAAACTTACATGCCCTAAAAATTAATTATAAAATTAAAATCTATATTTTTTTCTTTTAAATTTTTTATTCTTATTATTTCCAAATAATAATTTATATAGTAAAAATAAAATAAAAATAATTAAAATAACTTGAATTATTAATTTTGATGAATTAGACATCTCAACATTATGTGATGCAATTAAATCCGAAGAATATTCAACACCATCAATATTGTAAGTAATTTTTCCAACAACCTGTCCCTGAGCAATTGGAGCAAATAAATTATCTTGGAGGGTAATAGAAGACTCAAAATCTGTATTAGTTTCATTTTGGGATACTAAAGCTGTAATATCATCAGAAATTAATAAATCCAAATTACGAGTTTCTTTTGAACCATTGCTAACATCGACTTGAGTTGCAATTGCATTTTTTTCTCTTATTTTTTTAATTGCATAATTATTATATCCATATTCAAGAATAGTTTTAGTATCTATAAATTTTGCACTTAAATTATTTGGATATACACCAGCTGAAAGAACAACACATATTAGTTCAAAACCGTCTTTATTAGCAACAGAAACTAAACAATTTTTTGCCTCAGTAGTATAACCAGTTTTTCCAGCAATTGCATATTTATAATAATAATTGCTTTGAACTTCTCTATTATCATAAATTAATAACTCATTAGTAGTTTTAAAAATTCTTTCTTCATATTTATTAGTTGCAGGTATTGTACAAGATTTTAACCCTGCTAGCAATCTGAAATTTGAATTTTTCATACAATATTTCATTATTATTGCTAAATCATATGCCGTAGTATAATGATTTTCATTATGCATACCGCTAGGATTTGTAAAGTGGGTATTTTTTAGCCCTAAATCAGCAACTTTTTGATTCATTAAGTTAGCAAAACTTTCAATAGAACCAGATACATGATAAGCTAAAACATTAGCTGCATCATTAGCAGAATGAACCATCATTACTTGTAATACTTGACTTACAGTAAGTTGTTCACCTGCTTGTAAGGCTGCAACAGAATATCCAGAAGGAATTGTAGCAATAGCCTCATATGGTACAGTAACAATATCATCCAATTTACAGTTTTCTAGTGTTAAAATTGCTGTTAAAATTTTAGTTGTACTTGCTGGATACATTTTTTGGGTTTCGTTTTTTGAATATAAAACCTTTTCACTGGAATTATCTATCAAAATAGCACTACCTGCTGAAATGTTAGGTGCTTCAGATGCGGAATAGCAGGTAGGTATATTAAAAATAAAAATTAACATAATTAATATTATTGTAAACAATTTTTTGCTTAATTTCATTATAAATCTCCTAAAAAAATATATAGTTTAATATATAATATTTTTAGGAAAAATTCAATTATTTTTGACAAAATTTTTATAAAATTTTTTACAATAGTTACAATTCATGGCCTCAGAAAATTTTTGTATTTTAGATTTTCTTTTTGAACGTAATGAACATGATATAATATCAAATATATAATCCTTAAGGTGGCAACTTAAACACAAAAATTTCTAAGGCTGTGAATTGTAACTACAAGAATCGTGAATTATAGAATTCAAAAATATAAAAGGAGGAAATTTATGAAAAAAATAAACAAAAAAATAATAATAATCATACTAATAATAATCATTATAGTTGGAACAACAATATACGAAAAAATCATAAAAGATAGAAAATTAATAGAAATAAATGAAGACATGGATATAACAAACACCAATGAAGAAAATACAACAGAAGAACAAAACACAACTAATTCAGAAAGCAGTTCAAAAATAGTTATTTATATAACAGGGCAAGTAAGAAAAGAAGGAGTATATGAACTAGATGAAAACAGTAGAGTAACAGACGCAATAGAAATAGCAGGAGGAGTAACAGCAGAAGCAAATATAGAAAATATCAACTTAGCAGAAGTTTTAGAAGATGGAATGAAGATATATATACCAGACAAAAAAGAACCTAATAATAATCAAAGTGAAAATAAAAATTTAATTCAAAAAAACACAGGAAATACTACGGAAAACAGTAAAAAAACAAATACAGACAATAAACAAAATCAAAACACAAAAATAAATATTAATACAGCAACACAAACAGAATTAGAAACACTACCAGGAATAGGACCATCAACAGCCTTGAAAATAATAAATTACAGAAAAGATAATGGTAAATTTAAAAATATTGATGATATAAAAAATGTCAGTGGAATAGGTGATAGTAAATTTAATAATATAAAAAATTTAATAAAAGTATAATAGCCAAAAACATTAATCGCCGTAAAGGGTTTAAAAAAATTTAACAAAATTGTTACAAAATTTTAATATAAATGTTTTATAAAAAAGAAAAATGCCAGATATATCTTTCCGTAGAAAAAAAACAGAGAATGGAAAAATGACCAAAATTAGTGTATTGAAATGAAAAAAAAAATCTACTAAAATAAAATTACTATAAAAGTGAAAAGGAGAAATCAAAATGGTAAAGAAAAATTCTAGTAAAAAATCTAAGTGTTTAGTAATTTTATTAATTGCAATTATTACCATTGGAATTCTAGTTGGAAAAATATACTCAACAAATAATAATCACTATGTTGTTGATGTTGTTAAATCAGAAGCACCAAATAATAATGAAAACATGCAAGCAACAGAAAGAATAGTAAAAGAAGAAGGAAGTTCATATTTTGATTCAAAAGAACTCAACTATGAACTTGAATTAAAAAATATTAATCAAATAGATAATTATGAAAATCAAATTGCCATGGTTATAGATACATCATATAGTATGGAATCAAATGATACTAATAATGTAACAAAAAACAAAGCAATAGAATTAGCAAATGGAATACTAACAAATGTAAAAAATTCTTCAGTATCAATTTCTAATAATGGTGGACTTAAATTAGGAAGAACAAATAACCAAGAACAAATAACTAATACAATAAACGGATTAGTATTTGGAGATGGAAATAAAAGTACAGATGGTCTAGATAATGCATATAATAGTCTTACAGGAGCTTCTTCTGATAATAAAAAAGTAAATAAATACATTATAGTATTTACAGATTCAACAGACTATGTTGCAGATAAAATGAAAAGTTTAACAGAACAAGATAGTGATTTACATATAATATCTATATTAGTAGATATGACAAGTACATCATATATAGTAGATGATAAACCAGTATGTGGAGAAGTTTATTTGCTTTTAAGCGAAAATTCACAAAAAGATATAACTACAAAAATTGATTTATTAGATTTGCAACAAATTTATGATAGCATAAATAAAGCTATAAATAATGTAGAAGTATCAAATGTATTTTCAGATGAAATACTAAAATATTTTACTATATCTGATTTTTCAGCAGATAATGGAAATGTAGTACAAAATAAAGATGGATATACATGGAATATAGACGGAATTAGAAATCAAGATACAGCAACATTAAAATTCAAACTAACATTAAAGACAAATGTTGATATAGATGCAGGAGTTATCTTTAAAGAAATTTGTACAAATAAAGAACAAAATATCAAATATCAAAATTCAGGAGTTGAAACAATATTAAATGGTTCAGATTCAAGAGAAGGTACAAATTCAACTGTTATAAAAATTTGTCAAGGATATGACTTAAGAATAAAAGCAGTAAATGAATCTAACACAGATTTACCAGTAGACGGAATAGATGTTAAAATAGTTGGAATAAAAACTAATGATGATGGAAGCGAAGAAGAGGAAGTATGTAACATAACTAAAAAGACAGACAGCAATGGATATGTAACAATCACACCAGATGATGTAAGGGCTTTAAGAATGGATGGAGAAATAACATTTACAGTTACTCCAACAGTAGATAAAGTAGGATATTCATATACAAATCCTGTAACATTTAAGGTTACAAATAATAAGACAACAAAACAATTGGAATATGACGACAACGAATCAGGACTAGTTGGGACTATAGAACCTAATAAAAGATTAGTTGATGTTACAGTACCAATTAATTCACAAAAAGCAGATTTTGAATTAAAAGTTCAAGAATTAAATAATGACAAAGTAACAATTTCAGAATCAGAATTTGAATTAATACAACCCAAATTAAACAATAATTATGAAATGGATGTATTAAGAGGAACAACAGATGAGAATGGAACATTACATTTCTCACCAACAGTTATGACAAAAGATGGAACATATAATTATTTATTAAGACAAGTATCAGCACCAGATGGATATAATTTAACAGCAATTACATTAATAACAATAGAATATAAAAATGGAATAATACAATCTAAACCAGCAACACAATTTAATCCAGATGTAGTAAGTACAGAATTATGTTCTGATGCAGAAAACCATACATTAATAGTAATTGGAAATGAAAATGTTGCAAAAGATCCATTTGAATTAGAAATTAATTTATCAGATAGCACAGATAATTCAAAATTAGAGGGAGTTACATATTTAATAAAAACAACAAATTCAAAAGGACAAGTAAGACAACAATATGCAACAACAGACTCAAATGGTCAAATAAAAGTAAAATGCTATGGAGAAGGAAATGTAAGACTAGAAATAACAGAACAAGCTCCAAAAGTAGGATATGTTGCAGATACAAAAACTAAAGGATTAATAATTGTAAGAAATAATGAAGCAATAACAGTATTAAATAATGAACAAAATTTAGACCTAGATCAAGATGCAAATAAAGAAAACTTAATACTTAACTTAAAGAGCAAAAAGAAATCAGAACAAAATGTAGTTAAGATTAGTTTAGTAGACTCTACAGAAACTGATGTACCAGTTGGAGCTGGAATTGCTTATGAATTAATAAATACTGAAGATGGAAAAAGTTATGGTAAAGCAGTATCTGATAGAAATGGTGAATTATCATATACAATAGACAACAATACAATAGGACAACATGCTTATAAATTAGTATTAGATAAAGATTCATTACCAACTGAATATGAAAATACAACAAACTCACAAGATATTACATTTAATATTGATTTTGACAAAGACGGATATATTGATGGAATAAATGTAACAAATGGTAATGACATTGTAATAAATGAACATTCTTCATCAGTTAATAATGACGAAAGTGTTGAATATACAGGATTTATAACACTTGCATATGAATTAAATATTGATAATACTGCTGAGTTTAAAATTCAATTATCAGACCATGAAGACTTAAACACAGCAATTGAAGGAGCTTCATATAATATTAATATTGAATGGGATGTAAATGGAACAACAAGAACAAAAACAATTAAAGGAAGAAAAACAAATACTTCTGGACAAATAACAACACGTATTATAAAAAGTAACAATGTAAAAATAGATGTTACACAAGTTAGTGCAAAACCTGGATATAGCATAGATGACACAACACAAGAAATAGAATTAACATATAACAATAGTGGAGCTTTAGTAGGAATAAGTCAATCACCATATGACAAAGGAGATAAAAATACAGAAGAGCCAAATCAAGGTGCGTACAAAGACCCATCTAATACAAATAACGTAATATATCAACATTTAAATAGAAAAAGAACAACAGAAGATACATACTTAAACTTAACTATTACAAAACAAGATATGAATAATGCATACAAAGATGGAGTTGTATTAAATATCAAATCAAGTTCATTATTAGATAAAGAAGATAAAGGATTAGATTTAATAGTAAAAACTGGCGAACAAGGTTCAAATGGAGTATATACATTTGATTATGGATCATATATATTAGATAAAGTTGCAAATGACACAATTAGAGTACCTGGTATAGGAGAAGAAGGAAATGAAATAGTTTATGACCTAGAAATAAGTGAAATGAATGTAGACAAAGAAAGTCCAACAGGATATTCACCTAAAAAAGGAACAACATTTAAAGCAAGACTAATATTTAAATACAGAGATGGAAGTGTAAAATTAACAAGTGTTGAACCATATTATGGTAATAGATTATTAGTACATGACCCAATTTTCTCAAGTTCTTCTGATACAGAAGAAGGACAACAAGATGCAGACTCTATGGGTGTATATTTAGCAAACTTAACACTTGATTTAAGAACAGACTATGATGATGTTGGTAATTTATCATTAGACTTCAAAAAAGAAGATATAAATAGTGAAGCACTAACAGGTGCAAAATACAACCTAAAAGTAACAAATCCTGATAGTACAGTTATTAGAAAAGACAATATCCAAGTTGGTAATGGAAGCTCAGATATTGAAGTATCAGGAATAAATGTAAATATAGGTAGCACAATTGAACTAAACGAAGTAGAAGCACCAATAGGATATGGAATAAATCAAAGTACAGAAATGTTAGAAGTAACAGAAATTAGTGAAGATGGAGAAATAACATTAGAGAGAAAAGATGCAACATCAGATAGATTAAAGTTATCAAAAATGGCATCAACAATGACATCAGCGGGAGCTTTAAAAACAAATTATGAAATAACATTTATAGATTATCAACTAGATACATTTGGATTTGGAATAACAGCTAAAGATTCAAATTCAAATAAAGGAGTTGAAGGATACTCATTCAAAATTGATACAAACAAAGGTGCAACAGGAAAATTAACAACAGATTCAGAGGGAAATGGAAGCACAAAAGTTGGTGGTAGTATTGAAAACAACACTATTGAATATACAATTTCAACAAGCCATGTTGCAGATTACTATAAACCATTAAATAGTAATATAAAAGTAAATGTTGTATTTAATGAGGCTGGAGCAATTGATATTACAGCAACTCAAAATGCACAAACAGATGCAAATTATAATAAATTATGGAAAATTAAAAACCTAATTCAAAGCAATGACGAATTTAATTTTGGAAAAATAGATATTGAAATTTTAGTAGACCATCAAGATCCACTAAATGTAAAAGTGGAAACTATTGATAAAGTAACTAATACTAATATTTCCGATGTTGAATACAAAATAACACCATCAGAAGTATTACCAGCAACAGGTTCAAATTCAATAGATGTAGGATATGTATTAGAAAATGGTGTACTAACATATACATTATCACAAACAAATATTAAAAACTCATATGCAAAATTAGCAGATAAAACATTTACAGTAACATATGATAAAGAAAATATAACAAATGCAGAAATTACTGGTGATGTAAAAGAAGACACAATAACTGTAACAGGAAACAAACAAGTAACAATTAAATTGTTTGTAGAACCAAAAGTACCATTTGAAATAACAAACTTATATTATTTCAATAAAGATACAAAACTACAAGGTTCAAATTTTGAAGTAACAGAAACAAAAACAGAAGATGTAGGAACAGGAACAACAGATGCAAATGGAATTACAGGAATATACTCTGGAATATTAGGAACAAGTGAAGATGTTATATATAAAGTAAGACAAACGTTAGGAGCAACAGGATATGCAACAGTAGAAGATTTCTATGTAAAAGTAAGTTATAACTCTGAAAGAGAAATAACAGCAGTAAAATTAGTTGACAAAAATGGAGAAGATGCTACAACAAACAGATTTGTAACAGTATCATTTGTAAAAACATCAAGCTTCTCAACATACAATTCAAATAATAAAGGAATTGTAACAATACAAGTACTAAACTATCCAGAATTTAAAATGAACATTGAAAATTTAGATAGAAGAGATGGAACAACACCAGTTGTTGGAACAGAATATAGTGTTTCTTCACAATATACAGAAAGCAATAATGAAAAAGTTGATTTTATAGGTACAAAAGGTGTTATAACAGATAGTCAAGGATTAGGTGTTGCACATTTAGACAAAACTAGAGACAATACAATTGTTACATATACAATAAAAGAAGACATTCCAGCAGTTGGATATCAATCTCTAGGAACAGACATAAATGTAGTAGTAACATTTGATGCAAATGGATATGTAAGCAATGTACAACTAGAAAATGCAGACACACTAAGTAAAATTGCTACAGCAAATAAAGTATCAAATATTACAGACCCAGCAGATAACTTTATTGTAAATGTACAATTAAAAAATAATCCAATTTTAAAATTTAATATAACAGCAAGTGATAGAACAAACCATGATGTTAAAATTAAAGACTTAGGATTTACAATTGTAAGTAAAATTGATGAACAAGTATATTCTAATTCATCAGCAACAAACAAAGTAAATCAAACAGAAACACCAGAAACTTCATATACAGATGCAAATGGATATACAGCATCATATATAGACAGAACAGTTGATAACAAAGAAATGTTATATACAATAAAAGAAGTTCAAAAATCAGCTGGATATGATTGGATAGATAAAGATATAATTATAAAAGTTGCATATGGTCCAGATGGAAAAATAACATCAATAACACCAGTACAAGCAGGAGATTATATAAATATCGAATCATATGATGCAGATAATTTCGAAATTAACTTAGATATATATAATGACGAAATAAAAGCATTTGGAATTAACTTAACAGCAGTAGACACATATGATGTAAATAAAAAATTAAGCAATATGAAAGTAAATGCATTCTTAACAGAAGAAGGAAGCACAAATTATACTAAACCAGATGATAATTACAAATTAATGGATGAAAATGCATTATTAACAGGTGCTGACAGAAACAATGATGGAAAACCAGATATAGCTCAAGGTGAAGACTATAAAACAATTGGACAATATAACAAAGGAGCTGGAACAAGAACATTAAGATTAACGATTTTAAATGATACAAATAGTGATGATGAAAAAGCATCATATTATCTAGATAGTACAGATGATACAAAATCAGGTAATAATGTTGGATATTATAAAGGTTCAAAATATTACAAAGACACTAAATATCAAAATGTAAGATATCAATACTTAATAAATGTAACATTTGATGATGAAGGAAAAATAACAGATGCAAAACTACAAACAGGATTAAATCCTTATGTAGGATGGCTAGTTGACAATAGATATATACAAACACAAGAAGATGGTGTAAGCTTAGACCATACAGATTACAGATTAAATATTACAATGAAATTCTTCCCAATGTTAGATTTAAAATTAAATGCTATGGATAATTTCACATATCAAGATGAAATTAGTAAAGATGGCCAACCAATTGCTCTAGAAGGAAGCAAATACACAGTAACAACATTAAGACACAAATCAGGAACACCAAGAGAAAGAGATGAACTTGTAGATGCAGGATACATTGGATATGGTGAATCATATGGATATTATGGATCATTAGCACAAGCAGATTACTATGAAGCAACAGATGAATTATTTGTACCAATAGAAAAAGGCAAAACAAGATTATTCTATGTATTTGAAGAAAACGAACCAACTAATTATCAAAAATATACAGATAGACATTTAACACAATATATACAAAAATTAGTTGCAATTATTCAAGTAACATTTGATGAACATGGAGAAATCAATTATGACCAATCAATAGTAAGAAGAGTTGATGATACAGAAATAAAACCATACATCGCAGAAGATGGAACAACATATCTATCAAGTAATAATATGCAAGAATATAATTATTACTATGACAAAACAGAAGCAAATAGAAATATTAACTTCTATATAGGATATGGATTAACAACAAAAATTAATGTAACAGCAGTAGATGATATATCAAGTTCACCAATATCAAATATAAGAATGACACCATTTATAAATGACACATATTGTACGAACACATCATATGAATTCAATCCTGTAGGATATAGAGATACAAATAATAAAGGACAATTTAGTATTAAATATTGGGGAGCAGCAACACAAGATAATGTAAATAAATATATTATCGGTTCAACAAGATATGGAAGCGACTACAACGGATATATATTCCCATCAGATATGGCAAGTACAACTCTTAATGGAAGTGGCAATGAACAAGACTACTATGCTAATTTAGATATTTCTTATGATAGTAATGGTAAAATCTCTAATGTAAAATCAGTAGGAAAAGACTTATGGGGAGATGACAATGTTTCAAATATCACATGGGATAGTAAAACAGGAAATATATATATTAATATGTTATATAGTAGAAAATTCCAAATGACATTAAATAAAACAGATTACTATGACAGTACTATAAATAAATTAGTAGCCAAATTTGATGTAATATCAGATAAAGGACTAAAAACGAGTATAAATTCAAAACAAACAAGTGATGTTTCAAGAGAATTAACACCAATTGGAAAAGTATATGCAAATAAAACAATAAAATATACATTATCTGAAACACAAGTACCTGAAGGATACTATCCATTACAAGACACAATAGATTACTATGTAACATTTGATAAAAATGGAAATATAGGAAAAAATAGCGTTAAATCAAAGAGTGATTACTTTGAAGTTGTAAACACAAGTGATAATACAGAAAAAATCAATAAAACATCACCAGACTTAACAATAAATGTTAAAAATAAACCAGCATTTAATCTTCTTTTAAGAGCAATAGATCAATTCTATAAAGATGATGGAATATCAGATGTATATTTAAAAGTTAAAAATGATAAAGGTGATGTAGCATTAGGAAATCCTCAAACAGATGAAAACGGATATGCAACTGTTGTAACAGGACCAGTATATCCAAAAGAAACTGTAAAATATTATATAAGCCAAACAAATACAGCAGATGGATATTATCAAAATTCAACTACAATAGAATTAGATGTTAAATTTAATGACATTGGAAAAGTTGAAGATTATAAGATAATAAAAGGAAATGAAGTTATAAATAACTTTAATTCTACAGCATATATGAACACAAGACAAATAAATATGCAAATAATGAATATGCCAAAAGACTTAAAAATTGGTTTATATAAATATGATAAGACAACAAATTTATCTATGGCAGGAGTAAAATTCACAATAACAAAAGAGGATGTAAATTCTGGAGTAACAAGTTCAAAACAAATTACAACAGAAAATGACGGAAATATAGTACAAACAATAGATAATTTTGAAACATCTATTTCTGGAAAAACTATAAAATATACAATACATGAAGACGAAACACCTGCAACATATAGGACAATGGAAGATATCGTATTTATAATTAGATATAATCCAGATGGAAGTATTGCATCAGCTAACCAAGTACAAAACAGCAATGGTGTATTATCAGAAATTAAACCTGAAATAGCAATTGGAAAAATAAAAAGATTAAAGGACAAAAGAGTACACTTCGCTATAAATGTTCCAAATGATAATGCATATGACTTAATAATTAAAAATGAAAATAAAAGTTATGAAGAATTAGGAATAAAAGATTCAAAATTTGATGTAAGTATTAACGGAACAGAATATACACCAGAATTAACAGATGAAAATGGAAAAACAACAGTAAAAGACTTAACACAATCTGGAGATATAACAATAAAAATAGCTCAAAAAGAAGCAGGAGACGGTTATAAAAATGACATTGACAACAAAGTAGAAATTAATTTGGTAAAAGGTGTAGATATATATAGTATAGATTTAAAACCAACAACAGAAGGATATAACGATAGTAAAAATGCCACAACAACAAAAGCAAATGTTACAGTTGATGAAACTTATGGCACAATAAATGTAACATTTAAAAACAAAACAAAAACAGAAATAACACTATTTAAACAAGATATAAACACAAATGTTGCTTTAAAAGATGCTGAATTCAAAGTAACAGCTCAACAAATAGATGATGGTGGAAATAAAATAGGTAATGAAATAACATTAACAACAGAGGAAAATAAAATAACAGACAACAATGGACAAATACACTTTGATTTAGGTGTAGCACCACAATCACAAATTTGGAATTATACATTTAAAGAAGTTACACCACCGGCAGGATATAATCCAATAGTTGATTTGGTAATGACTGTAAAATATGATCAATATGGAAGAATTGCTGAACAAAAATCTAACAAAGAAAGTAGATTAAAACTTACTACAGAACATCCGGAAAATGAAAACTGCAGAAATATGTATGCAATTATAAAAAATGGTGATGTATCACCAGCATACACAGTAAAAGTAGTTACAGAAGATGTTGACACAGGAAAGAGAATAAGTGGATCAGGAATTTACATGAATATTACAAAAGAAGATGGAAGTCAAATAAAAATTGAAAAAAATACACAAGCTGCAGCATCAAATGGAAGTGTATCTGTAACTGGAAATTTAGGAATAGACGGAGTAATGTATTCAGATGAAAAACTTGAAAATCCAGAAGAAAGCACACCAATAATTGTAGAAAAAGGTTTAACATATATAGATAATATTGATTATGAAGGAACAATAAATATTGACTTAAGTCAACAAACAACAGCACCAGGATATATATTTGGAAATCAAAAAACATCTACAGATGAAAACCAAAATATACAAATAAGTGCAAAATATGTACCACATTTAGATGATGACCCAACAGTAGAATTCAATGTTATAAACAATGACGGATTTGATGTAAAAACAGATGATGTAAATAGAATAATAACAATAGTAATAAAAAATGAATCACAAGTTACATTTGATATAGTAACAGAATTATTCCAATCAGACTTAGAAGAAGAAAAACATTATATTTCAGGAGTAAATTATAATATTACATCAGAAATTCTAACAGCAACAAACAGTATACCAACAGACTTAAATGCAACAACACCATTATCAGATGAAAAGGGTGAAACAAAAGAAAATGTTGGAAAAGCTTATGCAGGAAAAACAGTATTGTACACACTACATCAAAATATACCATTAGGATATAGAACAATAGACGATATACAAATAGAGGTACAATATGATTCTAGAGGATACATTAAATATTATGAAATGTTATCATCAGAAGATAATGGATATATTGATGAGGAAAAAACAACTGGAAGAAATATTGCGTTAGTTGTTAGAAATAAGAAAGAAATAGAAAATTATGTTATATATGTAGAAAAACATGCGAAAGACACTGATGAAGATGAAGATGCATATCAAAGAAAATTACCAAATGCAAAATATCAAATCACTGTAAATCAACAATATGGAGGACCAAAAACTATAAGCTGGGTTGATGTTACAGATGAGAATGGAGAAATAAGATCAGCACCATTCAGCGGATATGGATATATATCAGCTCAAATAAAAGAATTAGAGGCTCCTGAAGGATATGAACTAGATGAAGGCGTAAAATATGTAAGTCTTTACAGAAACCAAGACTCTGGAGAATTTAAAGAAGACGTTGCAAATGAAGCCTTTACAGGTGTAGACAACAATATAGAATACGATTCAGCAGGAAACAGAATAATAAGAATTTTACCAAAGAATAATCAAGAAAAAGATAAGTTTACATTAGCAATTAATAAAATATCAACAGAAACAAATAAATATATAACAGACAATCAAGCAGAATTTAAAGTTGAATTACAACAGAAAAATGATGCCGGAGAAATTACTTATAATGACACATTGATTGAAGATTCATATACAGATAAAAATGGTAAATTGGTAATGGATAATTTACAAATGCCAGGCGAAGTTGGAGAATATAAGTTAGTTATTACTGAACTTAAAGAACCTGAAGGATATTTAAAATTAACAGAACCGGTTGAAATTCCAGTAACATTTGGAAAAGATGAATCAGGAAATATTATAATAATAAGTGCCAAAACAGATGGAGAAGGATTAGAAAATATTTCAACTTCAAAAGTTGACAAACAAATATTAGGTATTAATATTGGAAATGATGTAGACAACAGTATAAAAGATGACGAATATTCACTAGATATAACAAAAGTTGATAGTGAAACAGGAAAAGCAATTGAAAATATGGCTATATTCAAAGTACAAATACCAGATGAAAACAATACATCAGTATATACAGAAACAAAAGAAACATTATTAGGACCTGGAAAATTAGATTATTGTTACATTGAACAAGACAAAGATTATACAGTAAGATTAACACATATGAAAAAACCAAAAGAAGCAGGAGTATACACATATATATTCAAAGAGGTTGTACCACCAGAAGGATATAAGAAAATTGATGAAGAGTTTGAATTAAGCATTGAGTTTGCAATAGATGAAGACACAGGAAAGATGTATATAAAAGATGTTAAATCAAGTAATGAAAATTACTTAAGAATTAACACAAAAGCACCATATGATACAGAAAAACCAATTAGTATAGACATATTAAATGAAGAAGACAAAGGTGAACAATATACAATACACTATGACGCAAATGATAATGGAGAGGGTACAGTAGTACCAGCAGACCAAACTAAGTATGAAGACGAAGAAATAGAATTAAGTACAGAAGAACCAACAAGAACAGGATATACATTTAAAGGATGGGCAACATTACCAAATGCAACTAAAACAGACTTTATGCCAGGAGACAAATTCACACTAAATCAAAACATTACATTATATGCAGTATGGGATCAACCACTATACCTAAGAACAGATAAATATGTAATATCAACAGAAGATAAATATTCTACAGATGAAAATGCAGGAGAATATGTAGAAGGAGACCAATATATTTTCGGAGTAAAACCAGGAATAGGAGCATATAGACAAGAAGAAGAAAATAAAGGAACAAATACAGCATACTTAACAGACAATATTACGACAAATGCAGATAAAATAGAAATTATAACAAAAGACAATGAAGTATTAGGAGAAAAAGAACTAATAGGAACAGGAATGAAATTAGTATTAACTAAAGGCGAAGAAAAAATAGAATTAACAATAATAGTATTAGGAGATATTGATGGAAACGGAAAACTAGAAGGATCTGATAAGACAAAAGCAAGTAAATATATAAGCCAAGATGATACATCTCAATTTGATACAGTAGAAAAGAAATTAGCGTTAGATGTAAATCTAGACGGAAGAATAAGACCATCAGATCTAACAATGCTAAGACAAGCATTAGCAAATGATGATAATAGTCAAATGGGAGGTGTAAAAAATGAAAAGAACAATTAAAAAAATAGTTACAATAATAATCATGGCAATTATAATTTTTATAGGAATTACAAACACAAAAGCAGATGAAAACACAGATAAACCATATATTGAAATCATTGCAGATACAACAAAATATGAAACAGATAAGACAATAGAATTAACAATAAGTTTAAAAAACATAAACAAAAATATTTCATATTTTGATGGATATATATACTATGATAAAGATATATTTGAAGAAGTAAAAAACAGTGACTTTAGTAACAATTACAGTGATGAAGAGTTAAATTACTTTAATTACAGCGGATCAAAGAACAAAATAATAATGGAATTTGAGGAAGATACTAAAGTTGAAGAAGTTTGTAAATTGACATTAAAAGTTAAAGAAAATGCTGAATTAGAAACTACATATTTTAAGGTAGATAATGGTTCATGTTACTCATATGATAGTGACAACACTACATATATAGATAATGCAATAAAAACAATAACTATTAACAAAGAACCAGAGCCTGTAGAGAAACTATATTTATCAAGTGAGACATATAAAATTGGTGACAATGACATCAAAAATTATGAAGAAGGAGATAAATATATATCAAGAATAGAAGCTAATACAACACTAGAATCTTATAAGAATAACCTAAAGACAAATGGAACAATTAAAGTAATAAAACAAGACGGAACTGAATTAAGTGATGGTGAATTTATAGGAACTGGAATGACATTACAAGTTACAAAAGATGAAGAAAAAATAGAATTACAAATAGCAGTAATGGGAGATTTAGATGGAAATGGTAAAATAACAGCAACAGATTTATCAACAATGAATCAAAATGTAATAGGTCTAATAGAACTAGAAAATGAATATGCAATAGCAGCAGACCTAGATGAGAATACAAATATAACAGCAACAGATTTATCTGAATTGAACCAAATGTTATTAAAAGATTAATATAAAATAGTGTAATAGAGGAGATAAAACTTCTCTATTACATACATTTTATTATTTAAATATTATATTTATATTTTTAAAACATTTTAAAAACGTTATAATTTAGTGGCAATATTTTTGAAATATAAATACTAAAAAGCAAACTAAGAATTAAAATACAACATTTTTAAATGTAATATAACTGTAATATAAATATAATATTTAAGTAATAAAATTAGCAAAATTAAATATCCGCAAACACTTACATAACAAAAGAAAAATAAAAGAACATCGACCAGTTGAAAAAGAAACAAATAAATGATAAAGTAAAAATGATAATAGGAGGGTGTAATAATGGAAAAAGACACTAAAACAAATAATTTTAAAATTGTAAGTATAATATTAATTTTATCAATTTTAATTCAATTTGTATTACCAATAATGAGTAATGCAGCCGCATTAACTGTTTCATTAAAATCAGATTGTACACAATTAAAAACAGGAGATGAAATTAATATACAAATTTATGTAACTGGTGGAGCAACAAGTTACTTTGACGGATATTTAAATTTTGATACTAATGTTTTTGAAAAAATAACAAAAAGTAACATATATATAAATTCAAATTTATTATCTGATGATGGACATGGGTTCTGGATGAAAACAGTAGCTGCTTCAGGAAGTAATGGATACAAAATATCTATATCAGAAAGTTCAGGAGATCCTTATGAAATACCAGATGATGGATTAATAGGAACATTAAAACTAAAAGTTAAACAAGATACAGATACAACTAAAGTCATAATTAATAATGTATCATTAGTTAATGAAAGTGGTGATGATGAGACTATAGCAAAAGTATCAATAGATTTACCAAGTGTAGTAATAAAAACATATACAGTAACATATAACCCAAATACAACAGATAATGTAACAAATATGCCAGCAACAGCAAAAAAAGTAGGAGGAGAACCATATTTAATAGCTGGTACACCAAGTAGAGAAGGATATAAATTTAAAGAATGGAATACAAGTAGTGATGGAACAGGTACATCATATAAAGTTGGAGATGCATATAATACAGATACAAACTTGAATTTATATGCTCAATGGGAAGCAATTACATCAACATTAACAGTAAATCCAAATGGAGGAACATGGAATGGTAGTTCAAATACACAGCCATTTACAGCAAATTATGGAACTAAAAAAACAATAGCAAATCCAAGTAAAGCTCCAAATGGATATATAGTAAAATTTAATAGTAATGGTGGAAATACAAGTGTTTTACAAGAAATTCAACCAACGAGCTTTGACAAGTGGACATTAACAGGTGGAGGAACATTTAATAATAATTCAATATATACTTTTGCTGATACAGATGGTATTTTAACAGCAAATTATACAGGTGGAACAATAACATTACCAAGTGTAACAAAAACAGGAGCAACATTTAAAGGATGGTTTACAGCAGCAACAGGAGGAACAAGAGTTGGGGGTATAGGAGATCAATATTTACCAACATCAGCAACAACATTATCAGCACAATGGAATGAAGTTGAATACACATTAACAGTAAATCCAAATGGAGGGACATGGAATGGAAGTAGTAATAGCCAAACGATTAATGGAAAATATACTAATCAAAAACCAGTAACAGACCCAATAGCACCAAATGGATACACAGTAACATTAGACAATGATGGAACAACATCACAATTAAAACAAACAAAGAATTTTGACAAATGGATATTAACAGGAAAAGGAAATATAAGTGGAATAGTATATACATTTGGAGATGGAGATGGACAATTAACAGCTACATATACAGTAAATAGTGTGGAATTACCAACACCAACAAAAGCAGGATACACATTTGATGGTTGGTATACACAAAAATCTGGTGGAACAAAAGTAAATTCACCATATATGCCATCATCAGATACAACATTATATGCACATTGGACAGCAAATCAATATGCAATAACATTTGACCCAGGAACTAATGGAACAGTTGGAACAACAACAAAACAAGTTACATATGATCAAACATATGGAACATTACCAACACCTACAAGACCAGGAGGAAGATTTGATGGATGGTATACTGAAGATGGAACAAAAGTAACATCAACAGATAAAGTTAATATAACAAAAGATACAAAATTAACAGCAAAATGGATTGAAGTAAGTTCAAAATTAACAGTAAACCCAAATGGTGGAACATGGTCAGGAAAAACAAACTCACAAGATTTTACTCAAAACTATAATACAACAAAAAATATAGAAAACCCAACAGCACCAAATGGATACACAGTAAAATTTGATGCAAACGGAGGAAATGCAACACAAACACAATTAGTACAACCAAAAACATTTGATAAATGGACATTAACAGGAGCAGGAAGTCTTACAGGAACAACATATACATTTGGCGATAAAGATGGAACATTAACAGCAAAGTATAAAGATGGAAATGTTACATTACCAAGTGCAACAAAGACAGGAGCAACATTTAAAGGATGGTATACAGCAAAAACAACTGGAACAAAAGTAGGAGATGCAGGAACAATATATAATGCATTATCAGATGGAACATTATATGCACAATGGGAAGAACAAAAATACACATTAACAATAGACCCAAATGGTGGAACAATTGGTGGAAATACAAATAAAAAGACAGTACAAGGTGGATATAATTCAACAACAGAAATAGAAACACCGGTAGCACCAACAAAATACAGAGTAACATTAGATGATGATGGACAAACAACAGATATAATTCAGACAACAACATTTGCAGGATGGAAAGTAAAATCAGGTTCAGGAACAATAAGTAATTCTACATATACATTTGGAACAGATGATGGGGAAATAACAGCAACATATACAGAAAATACAGTAGATTTACCAACATTAACAAAAGCAGGATACAAATTTGATGGATGGTATACACAAAAAACAGGAGGAACAAAAGTAGATACACCATATATGCCAACATCAGATATAACATTATATGCACATTGGACAGCAGAAAAATCAAAATTAACAGTAAATCCAAATGGTGGAACATGGTCAGGAAAAACAAAATCACAAGATTTTACTCAAAACTATAATACAACAAAAAATATAGAAAACCCAACAGCACCAAATGGATACACAGTAAAATTTGATGCAAACGGAGGAAATGCAACACAAACACAATTAGTACAACCAAAAACATTTGATAAATGGACATTAACAGGAGCAGGAAAATTTGTAGGAACAACATATACATTTACAGACAAAGATGGAACATTAACAGCAAATTATAAAGATGGAAATATAACATTACCAAGTGCAACAAAATCTGGAGCAACATTTAAAGGATGGTATACATCAAAAACAGATGGAACAAAAGTAGGAGAGGCAGGAGAAACATATAATGCAACATCAGATGTAACATTATATGCACAATGGGAAGAACAAAAATACACATTAACAATAGACCCAAATGGTGGAACAATTGGTGGAAGTACAGACAAAAAGACAGAGCAAGGTGGATACAATTCAACAACAGAAATTGAAACACCAGTAGCACCAACAAAATACAAAGTAACATTAGATAATGATGGACAAACAACAGATATAATGCAAACAACAACATTTGCAGGATGGAAAGTAAAATCAGGTTCAGGAACAATAAGTAATTCTACATATACATTTGGAACAGATGATGGGGAAATAACAGCAACATATACAGAAAATACAGTAGATTTACCAACATTAACAAAAGCAGGATACAAATTTGATGGATGGTATACACAAAAAACAGGAGGAACAAAAGTAGATACACCATATATGCCAACATCTGACACAACATTATATGCACATTGGACAGCAGAAGAATACACAATAACATTCAATCCAGGTGATGGAGCAACAGTAGATACACAAACAAAGAAAGTAACATATGATCAACCATATGGAGAATTACCAACGCCAACAAAAGAAGGAAGTACATTCATTGGATGGTTTGATTCAAATGACAACAAAATTGAGAGTACAACAACAGTAAAAACTACAGGAGACACAACATTAACAGCTAAGTATGAAGTAAACAAATATAAAGTAACTTATAAAAATGATGACGGAACAACAATTTCAACAGAAACTGTAGAATATGGAAAAGATGCACAAAATTCAGGAAATGAACCAAAAAAATCAAACGTACCAGCAGGATATGAAGCAAAATTCATTGGATGGAATAATGAAAAAGATTTAAAAAATATAAAAAGTGATGTTATAGTAACAGCAAAATATGAAGTAAATCCAATAGAATATAATATTACATACGAAAACACAAAAGGAAGCGACAACTCAGCAAACCCAACAACATATACAGTTGAAGATGGAACAATCAAACTTGCAGATTTACCAAATCAAAAACACTATTCATTTAAAGGATGGTATACTGCACCAGATTCAACAGGAACAAAAGTTGAAAGTATAGATACTTCAAAATTGGAAAATATAAAAGTATATGCACAATGGGATTATGATGGATTATATTTATCATCAAAAACATACAAAATTGGAGAAAATGATATTGACAATTATGAAGAAGGTGATATATACTTAGACAAGATATCACCAGAAACAACAGTATCAGAATTTATAGATAATTGTTCTACAAATGGAAAAATTACTATATATAATGCACAAGGAAAAGCTTTAAGAAACAGTGATTTAGTAGGAACAGGAATGACAATAAAAGTAACTAGAGATGACGAAGAAATTGATATAACAGCTGTAGTTATGGGAGATATAGACGGAGATGGTAGAACTACAATTCAAGACTTATCAGAATTAAACAAAGCATACCTAGGAATATCAGAAAAAGAATTAGAAGGAGCTAGATTTAAAGCAGCAGATATTGATGATAGTACAAGAATAACAGCAACAGACTTCTCTGAATTAAATAAAGCTATATTAGGAATACAAAAATTAACATACAAAAAGAACAAATAATAAAGTTTAATATTTTTTTAAAATATATAAATACATAAGAAAGGAGTAGAGAAAATGACAAAAGCAAATTTAAAAACACTTATTTCAATAATGACAATTGTAATGTTAATAGCTATAAATACAATTGCACTAGCAGATACAAATTATGCAGTAAGTATGTCATTAACAAGTGATTCAAAACTAAAAGAAGGAGATACAGTTACTGTAAATGTAAATTTAACAAATATAAATGCAGGTAATGGAATTGATGCTTTAACAGCACAATTAGATTATGATACTAATGTTTTTGAAACAGTAACAACATCAGATATAAAATCAGCAACAAGCTGGACACCAACATTTGCATCACAAACAAATAAAATGACAGCTTTAAAAAATGAAAAAGTAAAAACATCAGAAACAGTATTTTCAATAACATTAAAAGTAAAATCATCAATAAGTGTAGATTCAACAAAAGTAACATTAAAAAATATTGTAGTATCAGGTGGAATAGTTGCAAATGGGGGTACAGGAGATATAAATGTTAATGATATTAGTGTAACAATCAGCAAAGCAAAGGCAGCAGAATCAACAACAGAAAATACTACAAAAAATGATGAGATTACAATCTCAAAAAATGAAAATAAAACAACAGGTTCAAAAACAAAAAACACAGTAGCAAAAGATAACACAACAGCAAAAAAAACTTTGCCAAAAACAGGGTTACAAGAATACGGAGTTATCGCAATAGTAGTTGTTGCAATAGTTGGAACATTCAGTTATTTTGTATATAAAAGAATAGCAAAAGATGTAAAATAAATAAAAAATAACCTAGGATTTTAAGATTCTAGGTTATTTTTTTGTTATTGCATGTGTTTTATTAATAACAGATTACTAAAATTTTTGATTGCTATATGGGCTTTATGTTTGGGGATAATATATATTTTTGAATGTAATGAACAGGGGGAATATTAAAAAATAAATATTATCCCCAAGAAATTTCCTTACTGAACTGTAACAAAAATACAGCCCCCATATGAATCAAAATTCAGGGGACTGTAAACTTATAACATTTTATACATTATTTGCAGATTCTTTTTGCTTTTTAGCTTTAAATATATCAACAATATATGTTATAACCAAAGTACAAATTGTAATAGCAAGTAAAATCATAATATAATTTGATTTAAAGTTTGTTGCAGTAGGTACTAAAACTTCTCTTAACAATTTAATAGAATAAGTCATTGGTAAGAATGGTGTAACAGCTTGGAAACCTTTATCAATTGTCTCAACTGGGAATGTACCACCAGAAGCAGCCAATTGTAAAACAAGAATTATCAATGCTAAGAACTTACCAACATCACCAAAGTTTCTAATTAAGAATTGAATAATGCTTGTAAATGTTATACCAATTAAGATACTTGCAAAATAATATAATCCAATATCTTGAACTTCAAAGCCTAAACCTAATTTTAATAATGCAGCAACTATAACACCTTGAACAGCACCTAAAGCAATGTAAACAATATTTTGTATAAATTTGTGTTTATTATCATGGTCTAAAATTCCAAATCTATGTTTTTGGTCATAATATAAAACAACATAACACATTAAAGCACCAACCCATAAACCTATACATAAGAATAATGGAGTAAATGCAATACCATAAGAATTAACCTCACCATAGGCTTCAGTTTTAAATTCTACAGGGTTTTCAGCAAAATCTTCTATACCAGAAAGTTTTTTCAAATCGTTATTTGTAGTATCAATATTTTTATTTATTTCATCATTAAATTCTTGTAAACCACTTGTTAATTGAGTACTTCCTGTATATGCTGAAGTTGTACCAGTGTCTAAAGTATTTAAAGCAGATTTTATTTGAGAAGAACTATCACTTAATGTTATTAATCCACTTTGTAAACTATCACTACCAGAAGCTAATTTAGTAGTTCCAATTTTTAAAGTACCAACACCAGATTGTAATGATTTAGTACCAGTTTGAACTTGATTCAAAGCAGATTTTAAATTAGTAATACCAGATGTTATTTGTCCTAAAGAAGCAGAACCTTGTGCCAATTGTTGAGTACCAGCATATAAACTATTTGAACCAGCTTTTAAGGCATCACTTGAATTTAGTAATGTTGTAGCACCAGTTGTTAGTGTGGAATTTGATGCAGTTAATTGAACAATACCAGCTCTAATTTGGTCTTCACCATTTTTTAATTCTGAAGTACCATTACTATCAATTATTGCTTGAGCTTTTATGGCTAATTTTTGTGCCTCTGGGTCAGAACTTGTTTTTAAATTAGCAACACTTGCTAAGAATGTAGCCATTTGTTCATTTGAAGAATTAACAGATTTGATATATTTATCAATACCATTGAATACTCCGGAAGCACCAGTTACATATGCTGTAGTACCACTTGCTAATTGTTTTGTTCCATCAACATATGCAGATAAGTTAGTATTTAAGTTACAAGCACCGTCATCTACAGATGTAATACCATTAGATAAAGATTTCATACCATCAGCACCTTTTTTTGATAATTCATCAACACCAGCATTTATTTGAGAAATAGCAGTATTTAATGAATTAGAACCTGTACTTAAACTATCTACACCTGAATTAACTTGGTCAATTCCACTTTTTAAAGATTTGCTTCCATCTGATGCAGAATTAACACCATTATCAAATTCAGTATAACTATTATTCAATTTTGAAGTACCATCACTAATTTCTTTTAAACCAGAAGTTAAAGTTTTTGAACCATCTAATAATTGACTTGAGGCATCAGAAACAGTTTCTAAACTATCTGGAACACTTTTTAAATTATCAGCTAAATTACCAGCTATTGCACTACTAACTTTTGCTTGTAAGTTTATTTCCATAGTCTTTACAGCACTATTAATTATTTGAGAAGACAAATAATTTGAAGCTTGATTTGGACTATAAGTTATTGTAGATATTTGTTTATCTGTAGTAGAAGCACTATTTAAACATTTTGTAAAGTTGCTAGGAATTGTAATTGTTGCATAATAATCACCATTTTGCATACCTTCATTTGCTTCATCTAATGATACAGGGCAAATATCAAAAGTACCATCATCTTGCAAAGATTTTAAGAACTCAGCCCCTTGATTTTCATTATCTTCACCATCATCTAAATTGACAACAGCAATTTTTAAACCTGTTAAATCACCATATGGATTCCAATAAGATTTTAAATAGAAGAAACTATAAATTATTGGAATTAATATGACAACAGCTAAAATTACGATTTTTAAAATTTTTTCTTTTTTCATATTAATTTACATCCTTTCTTAAACCATTTTTTAAAATTGCAGTAATACTGCTTGCTATCATTTGTTCATCTAGTTTTTTTTCATTTTCGTTCCATTCAAACATAAGAGCAATATACATTTTATATATCAAGAACGAAGTGATATCAACATCTTCATAATATATGTTTCCAGCAGCTTTTGCTTTTTCTAATTTACCTTTTATATAATTCTGAATTTGTGTATCAATTAACTCTAGGTTATTGACAATAATCGGATTTTTTAACCATTCAGCTTCTTTCGTTATTGCATTTAGAAAATCTTTATCTCTTCTATATTTTAAAAGACTACAGATTGATTGGCTTACTGTATCAAAAAAGTCTAGATTTTTTTGGTCAATTTCTTCTACTATATTTTTCATGTTAAGAATTTCTTCTTGAATAAAGTATTTTAGTAAATCTTCTTTACTTGAAAAATAGGAGTAAATAGTTTTTTTGGTTACGCCAGATTCTCTTGCTATTTCATCCATCGACACTTTTTTAAATCCGTATTTATGAAATAAAAGTCTTGCTGCTTCTATAATTTGGTCCTTTTTCATTTTATCACCTCTTATCTCTATTACACTAGTATACTCTTCTAGTTATTCAGTATACCACCATTATATGATAAAGTCAACAGAAAATTGTTAAATTTAATGGAAAATTTAAATAAAAGTTCCAATTCACGGCTTATATAAAATAAATTATGAGTAAGGAAACACATTACTCATAATTTGTTTTATATAAGCCGTGAATTGGAACAAATAAAAAACTGACCAAGTATTATAATAAAAAATACTTGAAAAAATAAGCAAAATCATATATAATGTGAAAAAACAAAATAAAAGAGGTAATGAAAAATGGGATTAAGAGACATAAAAGTTCCAAAGATGAAATTCAAAAAAATGAAAATGGATGTAATGGAAGAATTAAACGAAATAGACTATGAAAAACTAGAAAAAAAGAATTTAAAGAAAAAAAGAGAAACACCATATGAAGACATGACACACTACAAAACAGTAAAAGAATTCTTTTTAAACACAGTAAAAAATTATCCAGAAGAAGACTGTATATTAGAAAAACCAGATCACAAAACACCATACAAAATAACAACATACAAAGAATTCAAAGAAGATGTATTTGGACTAGGAACAGCATTAACAAATGTCTTAAACCTAAGAAATAAAAGAGTAATCATAATTGGAGAAACACAATACGGATGGTATGTATCATATATGGCAATGCTATGTGGAGTAGGAATCGCAGTACCAACAGACAGAGAATTACCATTAAATGAATTAGAAAATATAATCAGAAGATCAAGAGCATCAGCAATAATATATTCACCTAAAAAAGCAGATGATATCAAAAAAATAAAAGAAGACATCCCAGAAGTAGAATATTTTATTGAAATGAAATCAGAAAACAAACTAGAAGACAAACATGTTGGATTACAATATTTGATTGATTTAGGAAAATCAATAATAAAATCAGGAGATAGTAGCTTTGAAAAAATAGAAATAGATCCAGAAGAATTCAAAATACTATTTTTCACATCAGGAACAACATCAAATGCAAAAGGAGTAATGCTAAACAACAGAAACCTGGCAGAAAACATTAATGCAGTAACAGCATATGTAAAACTATATCCAATAGACATGCTATTTTCAGTATTGCCATTACATCACTGCTATGAATCAACAATAGGATTTTTACTACCAATGGCAACAGGAGCATCAATAGCAGTATGTGAAGGACTAAGATACATAGTACCAAACTTACAAGAAGCACATCCAACAGCAATTCTAACTGTTCCATTATTAGTAGAAAGTTTGTACAAAAAAATAAATGAAAAAATAGTAAAAAGCAAAAAAGACAAAATGGTAAACACAATGATATCAGTAACAAATGCATTAAAAGGAGCAGGAATAGACATCAAGAAAAAAGTATTCAAAGAAATATATGACAACTTAGGAGGAAGATTAAGAATAATAGTATCTGCTGCAGCACCAATAGACAAAAAAGTTGGTAACTGGCTAGAAGATATAGGAATCAACTTCCTACAAGGATATGGACTAACAGAAACTGCACCAATAGCAGCATTAACACCAGAATACAAACCATGTGTTGGTTCTGCAGGAAAAGCAATAGTTCAAGCAGACATCAAAATAAAAGATCCAAACGAAAACGGAGAGGGAGAAATCTTAATAAAATCACCAACTTTAATGTTAGGATATTATGAAGATGAAGAAGAAACTAAAAAGGTAATAGATGAAGACGGATACTTCAATGCAGGAGATATCGGATATATAGATGATGATGGATACATCTTTATAACAGGAAGAAGCAAAAATGTTATTGTTACTCAAAATGGAAAAAATATATATCCAGAAGAAATCGAAATGCTATTAGACAAAGTAGATGAAATAAAAGAATCTATGGTTTATGGTAAAAAACCAGAAGCAAATAGCAGAAGAGAAGAAAAAGAATTGATTATTACTGCAAGGGTTATTCCAGATTATGATAAAATCAAAGAACTACATGGAGACCTTTCTGAAAAAGAAATTTATGATGTGATTTGGAAAAATATTAAAGAAGTAAATAAAAAATTGACTTCGTACAAAGCAGTTAAGGCTCTTGAGATTAAAGATGGAGAGTTTGAAAAAACTTCTACTATGAAAATTAAGAGATATAAAGAATTGAATAATAATAAATAATTAATAAAAATTAAGATAATTATAATTATTCAATAGACATTGATAAATAATCAATGTCATTTTTATTTTTCACATCATTTGTGAATTCTTAAAATTATTAGTGTCAAGAAGTTTCGGAAAATAATCCGATAAAATAATAATTTTTACGA
>URZW01000008.1 GCA_900552555.1 uncultured Clostridium sp. | reverse complement strand
TTTTTTTAAAAAAATGTTGGAGTTTTTTACCCACCCCAACATTTATTATAGAACCAAAATTTTAAGACTAGAACCATCAATGTGTTTCTAGTCTTTTTCTAAATTATCATCTATAGAATTATATTTATTAACCTTATTAATAAGATTAGGTAATTCATTTTTAATATATTCATCAATTTCAAAATCAATAACAGAACTCTCAGAAGCCATCAATCCAGAAGTTTTAAGCAAATTTTTTTGATGTAAATAAATATTTTTTAAATAATATTCGGTATCAATAGAATTAGGATTATGATTTTCTATTTGTTCCCTTATCGTATGTGCCAAGCACTCATATGGGTTATCATAATGAATTTTAATTCTTCAGATTCTTTTTTTTTTATTTCTAGTAATAGTGTAGAACAAACGATTTCCATATATCTCATTATGTCAGAGTCAGTTGATAAAATTATTTTATCCAATTTTTTTGAGATATTAGTATATAAATCTTCAAATTTTTTATTTTCTAATTCATCATCAAATGGTTTGTGCATAGTGTGACCTCCTTACGAATTTTAAACTTCTAATATCTAGTATAGCAAAATTTACATAAATTTGCAAATTAATTGCAATTTATTAGAAAATATAGTAAAATATAGTAGATTAGTTGGAAGTTATAAATAAATTTTATGCAAAAATAATTTTGCTGAAAAATATGAATAAATAAAATTGAAAAGAAGGTAAAAAAATGTTAGAAAAATTAGGAATTGATACAGAATTAGAAAATTTATCAAAAGAAGTAGAAAATGAAATAAAAGAACAATTTAATGCGATGGACGAAATATGTGAAAAAAATAGTATGAAAGTTCTATCAGCATTCCAAGAATGTAACTTGCAGGAAATGCATTTAAACTCATCAACAGGATATGGAATTGATGAAGCAGGAAGAAACAAAATTGAAGAAATTTATGCAAAAGTATTTAAAGCAGAAGATGCACTAGTACGTGCACAATTTATATCAGGAACACATGCTCTAGCAATAACATTATCTGCATTATTACGCCCAAATGACACAATGATTAGTATAACAGGTGAACCATATGACACACTTCAAACTGTTATAGGATGTAATGATACAGAAAGTAAAAGCTCATTGAAAGCATTTGGTATTAAATATGAACAAATAGAACTTATAGAAAATGATTTTGATATAAAAACAATTCAAGAAAGATTAAAAAAACAAGATGTCAAATTAATTGAAATTCAAAGGTCAAGAGGATATTCAACAAGAAAAAGTTTGACAATTGAAAAAATTGAAAAGGCAATAAAAGCAATTAGAGAAGTTAATAAAGATGTAATAATTATGGTAGATAATTGCTATGGGGAATTTGTACAAGATAAAGAACCAATAGAAATTGGAGCAGATATCGCAGTAGGTTCATTAATGAAAAATCTTGGAGCCGGAATCGCTACATCTGGAGCATATATAGTTGGTAGAAAAGATTTAATAGAACTATGTGCAGAAAGATTAACTGCACCTGGAATTGGAAAAGAAATAGGTCCATCATTAGGACAAAATACACAATTGCTAAAAGGTTTATTCTTTGCGCCACAAGTTGTGGCATCTAGTGTAAAAACAGCAATATTTGCAAGTAGAATATTAGAAAAATTAGGATATGATGTTGAACCAAAATATGATGAAGTAAGAGCAGATATTGTTCAAACAATTAAACTTGGAAGTGAAGAAAATTTAGTTAAATTCTGTCAAGGAATCCAAATGGGTTCTCCAATCGATTCAAATGTAATTCCATTTCCTAGTGACATGGGTGGTTATGAGGACAAGGTTATAATGGCAGCTGGAACTTTTACAGAAGGGTCAACAATTGAATTGAGTTGTGATGGACCAATTCGTGGGCCGTTTATTGCGTATATGCAAGGAGGACTTACTTATGAGTATGGTAAGTTTGGAATTCTTAAAGCAATTCAAAAAATGGGGGTTGAAAAATAATTACAATTTTGGCTTTTACATTGAAAAGGAAATGGAGAAAAATATGAATGTAATAGTAATTGGCGGTGGCCCTGCTGGAATGATGGCAGCAATTACCTCTGCTGAAAATGGAAACAATGTAATTTTATTAGAGAAAAAAGAAAGACTTGGAAGAAAGCTTTTGATTACAGGTAAAGGAAGATGTAATATAACATCTTCTTTACCAATTGAGGAGTTTATACAAAATATACCTGGTAATGGTCAGTTTTTGTATAGTGCTTTTAAAAATTATACTAATAATGATATATTAAATTTTTTAAAGGAAGAAGGTTTAGAAGTTAAAGAAGAGAGAGGAAATAGAATATTTCCTGTAACAGACAAATCTTTGGATGTTTTAAAATGCTTTACAAAAAAATTGAAAGAGTTAAATGTTAAAATCGAATATAATATGCAAGTTACTGAAATTGTTCCAAGAGATGGAAATGGAAAATTGAAAGTGAAGACTGTAGAGAACCAAGAAAATAACAGAGGTAATATCCATAATATGGATAAGAATAAAAACAATATTAAAACTTTTGAAGCGGATAAAGTAATATTAGCAACTGGTGGAAAGAGTTATCCGCTAACAGGTTCAACTGGTGATGGATATGAATTGGCTAGAAAATTAGGACATACTATAACTAAAATCAGACCATCATTGGTACCTTTGGAAGCCTTCGAACAAAATATGTGTAAAGATTTGCAAGGTTTATCTTTAAGAAATGTAAATATCGAATTAAAAAATAAGGAAAATAATAAAATCATTTATCAAGATTTTGGTGAGATGTTATTTACACATTTTGGAGTATCAGGACCTACAATTTTAAGTGGTTCAGCACATTTGGTTAGATATAAAAATATTGATGAATTTTTGAAAAATAAAAAAATTGTTTTAAACATAGATTTTAAACCAGCATTATCTGAAGAAAAGTTAGATGAGAGAATATTAAGAGACTTTGCTGAGTTTAAGAATAAGCAATTTAAAAATAGTTTAGATAAATTGTTGCCACAAAAGTTGATTCCAGTAGTTATTGAAAAAAGTGGAATAAATCCTAATAAAAAAGTTAATGAAATTAATAAAAAAGAAAGACATAGCCTTGTTGAATTATTGAAGAATTTTGAAGTTACTATAAAAGGATTTAGACCTATTGATGAGGCTATAGTTACAAGTGGGGGAATAAATATTAAAGAGATAAATCCTAAAACAATGGAATCTAAATTAGTTGATGGTTTATATTTTTCTGGTGAAATTATTGATGTTGATGCATATACTGGTGGATTTAATCTTCAGATTGCGTATTCTACAGGATATACTGCAGGTAATGATGTGTATTAGGACTTAAACTTAAGGAGGAAGTGAGATAAAATATGGAAAATTTTATTTCAATTAGAGAAAATGTACAGACTGAAATAGTTGTGAAAAAATCAAAATTTATATGTAATTTGATAAGAGTAGAAAATCAAAGGGAAGCTGAAGAGTGCATAAAAAAAATTAAAAAGAAATATTATGATGCAAGACATAATTGTGTGGCATATAGAGTCATAGAAGATGAACAAATAATAGAAAAATCAAGTGATGATGGTGAGCCATCAGGAACTGCTGGTGGTCCAATGTTAAACATTTTGAAAAAAAACAATTTGGGGAATATTTTAGTAATTGTAACTAGATATTTTGGAGGAATATTGCTTGGAACAGGTGGTTTAGTTAGAGCATATTCTGATGCTACATTAGAAGCAATAAATGTTGCGGAAAAAATTGCAAAGTGTATTGGCTTAGAGGCTGAGGCAGAGTTGGAATATAATAATTTGGAGTCTTTTAAATATTATTGTAAAAAAAGCAATATTTATATAAAAGATTATGATTATTCAGAGAAAATTATTTGTAAAATCCAGTTAGAAGAATGTAATAAAGAAAGATTAATTGAGGATTTTAATACAAAAAAAGTTAATTTGATAAAATTAAAGTTTTTATCTAAAAAATTAATAGATAAAAGTATAATAAATTAGTACTTTTGTAAATATTTGGAAAAATAAATTGAAAAGAATGAAAATAGGTATTATAATAAGAACTGTAAAAAATTTACAGTTCTTTAATTTGTTGGTAATGAAAGGTTACAAAAGATAATCAACATAAAACAAATGAAAAGGGTGGATGAAATGGGGAGGAAAATTTATGAAAGAAAAAACAACAATTTTAATTGCAGATGACAATCAAGAATTTGCTCAAACATTAGCAAAATATATTCAGGAGCAAGATGATATGGAGGTTATTGGAATAGCAAAAGATGGTGAAGAAGCAATTGATATGATAACAAATATAATGCCAGATGTAGCGTTATTGGATGTAATTATGCCACATTTAGATGGAATAGGTGTATTGGAAAAATTAAATATAATAAAATGTGATAAAAAACCAATGTGTATTATGCTTTCAGCAGTTGGTCAAGATAAAATTACACAAAAAGCCGTTGGGTTGGGTGCAGAATATTATGTCGTAAAACCTTTTGATATAGAATTATTAATAAAAAGAATAAAGGAATTAAAAAATTTTATACCAAATAAAAGTACTGATAGTTTCATTACGAGAGAGATAAAACCACAATATGTTGAAATACCAGCAGATGGCATCAAAAATCAAGAAAATTTGGAGGCACTTGTAACTAATATAATTCATGAGGTTGGTGTTCCTGCACATATAAAAGGATATCAATATTTGCGTGAAGCAATTATTATGGTTGTTAATGATATTGATGTTATTAATCAGATAACGAAAAGTTTATATCCTAAAATTGCAATGAAGTTTAATACAACTCCTAGCCGTGTTGAACGTGCAATTCGTCATGCTATAGAAGTTGCATGGGGTAGAGGTGATCAAAAAACAGTTGAGAATATTTTTGGTTATACAATTTCAGCAGCTAAAGGAAAACCAACTAACAGCGAATTTATAGCAATGATTGCTGATAAGTTGAGATTGGAATTAAAGAGTGCGTAAAAATTTGTAAAGGTGTTGTAAGAGTAAAAATATATAAATTTGCAAAATTCTCACTCATTGCAATAAATACTTGAAAAGCGAAATGAGTGCGGATAAAAATTCGTTTGCATTGCAATGAATACTTTTAATCTAATGCAATAAACTAAAAAATTTATTGGTTAGCAAAAATGAAAAAATATATAAAATAAAAATAGAAAAATTGCCTCCTTATGTTTATTAAAAAATAATAAATATAGGGAGGATTTTTTTATGGATAGGATTGATATTGAGATTGATGATTTTATTAACTATTGTGATTATAAGGGGCTATCTAAAAAGACGTATGGAAGTTATGAGCAGACATTACGATTAATGCAAATTTATTTAAAGGAAAAATTTGAAATTACTAGGACAGAGCAAGTAAAAGAAAAGCACTTAAAAGAATACATTACAAACTTAAAGGAGCGTGGAAAATATACAGTTGTATATAATGAGACGTCAAAGAAAATGAACAATCCACAAAACAGGGGGGATTTTGGAAAAAAAGTAAGTTTAGTAACTATTAATAACTATATACGAAATATAAGAGTCTATTTCAATTATATGTATGAAAATAGAATGATAAAGGTTAATCCTGTAAATAAAATAAAAACAATGAAGATACCAAGAAAAGTAAAAGAATATTTAGAAGATGATATGTTTAATAGATTACTAAAGTGTTTTGATTTATCTAAGTTTCACGAATATAGAGATTATATTATTACTCAATTAATATTTGATACTCGGTATGAGATTAGGCGAATGTTTAATGATTAGAGATGAAACAGACATAAACTTTAATGATAGAAGTATATTTTTACCAGCAGACAACACAAAAGGGAAGAAAGATAGATATGTATTTTTCTCAATACAAATGGCAACAGAATTAAAAAGATGGTTGCAATATAGAGATAGATACAAAGATAGTGAATATTTATTTTGTACAATAAGAGGAACAAAATTAGAAGTAAGAAGTTTTGAAAGTAACTTTACTATTTATGGAGAAAGAATAGGAAAGCCAGAGATACACCCTCATATGCTTCGTAATAACTTTGCAAAGAGATTTTTAATGAATCGGGCGGAAATATATATACACTATCTCAAATTTTAGGACACTCATCAGTACAAGTAACAGAAGAATGCTATTTAGACTTAAAAACAGAAGATTTAAGAAAAGGCTATCAAAGATTCTCTCCACTGATGAATCTTAAAGTTAAGAAAAAATGATAATATATTATACCATACTTTTAGTTACTTGTCATTAGACGAAACACAAGTGGCTCTAGGAGTATAAGCTTCCATCTAACTTGACTTTTGATAGCTGATATGATAAAATAAAAAGCACATTAGATATTACCAGTATCTAATATGCTTTTTTTAATTGAATAAAAACTAGCTTATAACTAAAACGAAGTTTCTACTCAAAAAATTTATGTATAAGAATATATTACACCAAAAGAGACCACTTTGTCAAGTTTTTAGGCTTGTTAATTATACACAAAACTTGAGAAAGGAGGTCTTTTCATTATGTCTAAAGATATAATAAAAAAGGCACTAATTCAAAAGAATGTACTAGAAAATGACATAGTTGTTATCAAAACAGATACAACAACTACATTTTCGATACATTTATTAAGAATACTAGTGCTTTTACTTTTTAATTTTGCAATGCAAACAGAAATGACAACTGATGATATGTATAACTTTATAATGCAGAATTTTAGTACAATATTAGATGTAGTAATAACAGAATTAGAAATTGCATTACATAACTTTACTATACTGTATGATGCAGAACGCACAGACATAGTAGAACTACATTGTAGAGATGAGTGTTTGTTAGTATTAGTGGTTCAAGACAAAGTAAATAAAAAATTAAAAGAAATAATTTAGGAGGAATTTATAATGGACGAAATAGAACAAGTTGTTGAAGAGATTAAAAAATATAATTTAGTTGATATGGATTGTATATCACAAGAAATTAAAAGTGTAAAAGAAAGAAAAAGAATGTTAAATTCAAAGATGGTAAGCCTAGAAAATGCACTTTCAAATAAAAAAGTAGTGATACCTAAAAAATTCAAAAAAATAGAAAAAGTTATATCCATAAAAGATATAGATAAATTCTATTACAATCTTGTTTTTTATGGATTTGTAGAATGGGATAGATATATAGGGTATTTAATAAAAGATACAAAAAATTTTTATATAAAAATAGAATCTTCATCAAAAAAGTGGGATGGAAATGAGCTGGAAGAAGAGCTACTTATTACAGAAGAAATGGCAAAAACAGTGTTAAATTTTGATGATATTTTAGAAGAACAAGACAGAGAACTTTTAAAATATGAATAGAAAAATGGGAAATGGCCTCATTTTCTATATTATTCTATTATAGATTTTGCGGTCATTTCCAAAAAAAGGAGTAAAATAAAAAATGAACGAAAAACTATTTATAAATACAGGATTCGCTATTGAAGAAAAAGACTATGAAGCAGATGGAAAAGAAACAAGGAAAGAATTTCAGAATTTAAGTAATAGCTATAAATGTATGGATACACAGGATTTGGAACCTGTTGCTTTGGGGTGGTATGACAATTTTACAAATGAGAAATTTGGAAGTTTTTTAGTGAAAGTAACAGTTGATGATGTAGGTTATACAGAAAAACCTAAAGACCAAGAAGAAATAAAGAGTTTGAACAATAGAATAGGAACAAAAGAGCAATGGATTGAGTTTTCTAAGTTTGCAGATATGGTTGGAAATAAAGGGCATACATTTTGTCCAGCAGTTTTTGAAAGTGATGGAAATTATGCACCAAGAAGAAAAAATACTTTTTCACAACAACAAGTATTTGCACTAGATTTTGATGAGGGAATTACTCACGAAGAAGTATTACAGAGAGCATTAAAATATAATATCCCACCTATTTTTATGTATAAAACATTATCTTGCGACGATGTTGAATTGAATAAATTTAGAGTAGTTTGGATAGCAGATTTTATTATAAATGATGTTGGTGTAGATGAGGGAATTATAAAACTATTGATGACAATATTTCCTGAGGCGGATAAGTCTTGTAAAGACTGTTGCAGAATGTTTTTCGGTGGTAAAGGTATAATTGAAATGGTGGAATATCCCTATCTATGTAGATTATCTTTGACAGATTTAGCAAGTGCATTAAACAACTATATAAAAGATAATCATTATAAAAATAGAGTAGATAAAATGAGAGCAATTAGTGAAGAAACAGGATTTGTACTAAGCAATGGGATTTTAGATATAAAGCAAAAAGAATTGACAGATGAACAATTTTATACATTAGAAAAGTATTCAAAACCAGTAGAATATGATATGGCATATAGATTCTACGTATTACCTAGTGAAGCAAAAGAAATTTTAAATGAAGAAATACTTGATGAAGAAAATATTGTATATGTAGCAATTAGAAAAATATGTGCAGTAGATAATATAGTATATTTTATTAGAATGAATAAGACTAAAGAAATAAAGAAGAAAGTTACTACTGTAACAAATGCAAAAGGAAAAATCACATATAAAACTAAGACAAATGCAGAATATAAAGCAAGTAGAAAACCAGCAAGAAGCATACCTAGAGAAATGCTATTTGAAAAATGTTTTATGATACAAGACTTTGTAAATGATGAATATTTAACTTTTGATGAATTGTTTGGAGTTTGCACTAATCTAACTTGCATTGAAGGTGGATTGAGTTTTTTTAAAGATGTAATACAAAGTTCTAAGCATAACATAGCTCGTTCGACTGATTGGTATGAATATAAGGCAGATGAAATACATTCACAGTTATTATTTCCAGAAAGATGTGATAATTTTTGCGATTATAAAGAAACTTGTAAACACGGTAAAAATATTATACAAACGGTTAAGACTAAAAGAAAAGAGTTAGTACAAGTTGGAAGTTATGAATTGATAACCTTAGAGCAAGGAATGGCAAAATATAAAGAAATATTAAAGGAGTTGTTTAAAAATGAATAGATTAAGTATAGTAAAAGCACCAACAGGTTTTGGAAAAACTTTTGGATATGTTGAAGAAGCATTAAGTAATAACAGTAAAAGTAAGTTAGTTGTTGCACCTACAAATGATTTAAAAGATGAGATATATAGTGATATAGTCAAAAAGTTTGGAACAGATAATGTTATGAAGACGCCAGTTTTAGAGAAATTAAAAGATGAAGAAATGCTAGAAGTAATTGAGAGATTCAATAAAATGGGGTTGTTTCCAGCTAAGAAAAAATATCTTAATAAGAAAATGAAAGAACTTGAGAAAAAAAGAGAAAATGGAACAATTACAGAAACAGAAAGTTTTGATTTGAGTAATATTAAAAGGTATATAAACAAAAATAAAGAAGTAAATAAATTTGAAGGACACGTTATTGCAACACACGAGAGATTATTCTATTTTAGTGAAAAGTTTTTTAAAAATCATAGTGTAATTATTGATGAAGATATATTGAAAACTATGTTAAAAGTAAGAAAAATATCAATGAGACAGTTGCTAGAATTGAGTATGTTTTCAAAAGAATTTAATCGAATTTTTGACAATAGAATTTTTAATATACATTCAGCACCATATAATCAAACAGTACAAATAGCACCTATGAAAGTAAAAACAAACGAAGTTGAAAAAGCATTAAAAGATGAATATTTTGATTTTGATGTAATGGGATTCATAAATTCTTGTTGCTTCTGGAAATATAATCCTAATAAAGAAATAATGCAAGAACACAGGAAATTAGCAGAAAAACAAGAAATAAGTATAAAATTTAATAGAGATGATGAAATATACTTTTTAGAAAAAAGAGAATTACCAAACGTAGACACAGTTATTTTTTCAGCAACTATTGAACCTTCGCTTTATAGAAATTTACTATTTAGAGATGATATAGAAGTATTTGATATAGGAGAAGTAGAAATAAAGGGAAAAATAGAACAACATATAACAAATACTTGTAGCAGAAATGACTTAGAAACACACCCAGAAAAATTAAAGAAAATAGTTGAGAAATATCCACAAATACCAGTAGAAAATCAAATTACATTTTTAAAGTTTAGTGATGAGAATAGCGAATTGCATTTTGGAAATACAGAGGGCAAGAATTGTTTACAAGGTCAAGATATACTTATTGTTGGAACACCACATTGTAATGAAGCAGTATATAAATTATATGCTTATGTTTTAACACAGTTTCAAAGTGATTTTAGTAATGAGCAAATGAAATATCAAGAAATAGAATATCATAAATGTAAATTCTGGTTTAATACTTATGATAATAAGTTTTTAAGAGATATACAACTATGGTATATAAATTCAGAGTTAGAGCAAGCGGTTGGACGTGCTAGAGTATTAAGGAATAATTGTACAGTATATTTATATAGCAATTTTCCAATTAAACAAGCAACTTATGTTGATGATAATATAGAGGATTAAAACCTCTACAATTCTTAAAAAATATGATATAATAGATGTGTAACTATTACTTATACAAGCAGTTGCATATCTATTATTTTTATCCAAGAATTATATTTAAAAATTTTCAAACATAAATAACTAGCATTTAAGTCAATAAAATTCTTCAAAATCAAAATTATAGATAACTCACTTTTAATCTTCGTATATCAATACATATCACATTTTTATTCTTATTTTCCATCATTACAAAAATTCACAAAACCCCTTTATATCAACTAAAAATTCATATTTTAAAAGTTTTTATTATTATAAATTTAAATACCCAATTTTTATTATATCTATCTTAATATATCCCACCACTACACAAACCCAATTTACATATATAATGTATTAAAAGGTTGTTATATCAATGAAATTTAAGATTTGTAATTTTGTTTTTTTGATTTATTAGAAAGAAACAAACAATATTAGATAACATACAAATACTTATGTTGGGTCTAGGAGTAGATTAGCCCATACCCGTATAACGATTTTGAATAGGACAAAAAGAGACTCCTTAATCCCCCCCCACCCCTTAATATATTGTGATTTTTTAGAATGTAAAAAAATTAGAAAATTTTGAATGAGGTATTGACAAATACTAGGTACTAGTGTATAATAAAAATATACTAGTACCTAGTATAAATATTGTGTTATAAATAATTTTGGAAAGGAGGAAAAATGGCTAAACTTATAGTCTGTCGTGATTATAAGTCAAAGAAAGGTAAAAAGAAAGAAGAAAAAACAGTAGTAGGTTATAAAATTAACCTAACTAAAACAGGTATAGAGCAAACAGGAATAAATGAAAATGATAATCTTGAGGTAGAATACTTAAAAAATAAAATTATAATCACGAAAATAAAATAAAACTCACCTAAACCGTCTATGTCTCGCAAACGTCAACGGATTAGATGAGCCACTATAACACAATCAAAAAGCGATTTGAATGTGCTTGTTTTTAATTATAAAGTATTATAAGAAAAAAATCAAGCCACCATTCAAAAATAAATAAGAAAGGTGGTTTTTTGTATGGAATTAGAGCCAATTTATTCAAATGTAAAGAGTTTTTATGGTAAAGCTAAAGTATTAAGAGAAAATGGAACTATTATACTACAAAGTTATAATACCGTAGTGGCAGAAATCAGGAACGGAAAAGCAAAAATATTTGGATTTTATTCAGCGACAACAACAAGGCATATTAGGGAATTTTTACAGCAAATGGGCTTTGAAGTAGGAACAAAAGCACAACTAGAAAAATTATATTGTTAAGGTGTGGGAGCTTATGCTCCCAACTATTAAAAAAGGAGAATTAAAACGATGAAGTTTTCAAAGATAAAATTACAGATGTTAAAAGAGAAAAATTTTGAATACAATTCTCAAAAAATAAAATCAGCTACAGATATTATTAAATTTATAAATGAATATGAACAGCTAGACAAAGCAACTCAAGAAAGTTTAATACTTGTATGTTTGAATACTAAAAATCAAATTGTAGCTTATTCAGAAGTGTGTCGTGGTCGGAGTAGCTTTTTGTAATATTGATTTGAAGAATATTTTTAAAACAATATTGTTAGCAAATGCAAGCAAATTCATACTTGCTCATAATCATCCTTCTGGAATAGCAAAAGCAAGTGCAAATGACATAAATATTACAAGAAGAATAAAAGATATGTCAAAGTTAATGGACATACAGTTTTTAGACCATATTATTGTAGCAAATGATGATTTTGTGAGTTGTATGTGTTAGAAAGATTATTTTGGAATTGACAAATACTATAACAAACGTTTGTCAATTTCTACATATTAAAAAAATTGGAGGAATTGAAGATGGAGAATAAAAATTTAAAAAAATACGAAAACATAATAATTATAAGTGGAAGTTACACACAAAAAAATTACACAAAGGTGCTTGATATAGTAAAAGATTATATCAAGGATTTAGCAGAAATTGAAAAAATAGAAGAATTAGGATTAAAACGATTAGCTTATGAGGTTCAAAAGCAAAAAAACGGTTACTATGTGATTTTTGAAATTAAGGCAACACCAGAAAATATTAAGAACTTAGAACGATTTTATCGCATAAATGATGATGTTTTGAAGTTTATTTTTGTAAGAAAAGAAGATTAAGAAAAAATGGAAATGACCGCAACTCTTATAATATATAAATATAGAACTTGCGGCAGTTTCCAAAATCTAAAAATGAAAAATACTGGAGGAATTACAAATGATGTTGATTATATTGAAAATCATAGTTGAATTAGCTTTTATACTTTATTTATGTAGTAAATAATCGAAAAAATACATTGTTGATAAAAGTATACTTTTTCAAACAATTAAAAATATATAAAAAGCTTATTTAGAAATGTGGTCAAAACACTTTTTAAATATTTAGAAAGTCAATACCACTTTTCTAAACAAAAAATTTAAAAATGGAGATGATGGAAATGTCAAAAACAATAGCATATGCTAGGGTTAGCACAAAAGGTCAAAATTTGGATAGACAAATAGAAGAATTTATTAAACTGGGTATACCAGAAAAAAATATATATTGGGATAAATTAAGTGGAAAGAACTTTGATAGAACAGGTTATTTATACGCAAAAAAATGCTTAGAAACTGGAGATACATTCGTTATAGATGATTTAGATAGATTAGGCAGGAATGACGATTTAAGAAAAGAATGGCAATATTTTATGGATAATGAAATAAATGTAAGAGTTTTGAGTTTACCCTCTTTGAACCTTGATTATGATGCAGAAAGTATAAAACCGCTTGCTAAAATGATAAGAAATATTGTGTTTGAGATTTTTTGCTGGGAAGCACAAAACAAAAGAGCAACAATACTAAGAACACAATCAGATGGAATCAAATGTGCATTAGAACAAGGCAGACCATACGGCAGACCTAAAATTGATATACCTACTAATTTTGGAGAAATTTATACACAATGGAAACAAGGAATAATCACAGGAACAAAAGCAATAGAACTAACTGGACTAAAACGAAATAAATTCTATGATTTTGCAAAAATATATGATAATAAAGGAGAATTTAAAAATGGAAAATAAAAATATAAAAATAAATAAAAAAAGAGGCAGACCAAAATATTATGAAAATATAGTACAACTAAAACAGTTATTTAAACAAGTAAAAGATAAAAAAATCACAAATGAAGAACGGTTGGAAGTTAGCACATTGCAAAAAAACAAAATGGTACCAATTAAAGAAAAAATATGAGAATCTGGAGGTGGCAGATAATGATTAGTATTGCAAATTATGATAAATTAAAAAATCTATTGTTAAAGAACTTTAAAAATATGACTGTTACTGTAAAAACGTATGGTGCAGTCCAAACCAACACAATGATTAATAATGCAAATATAACATTTTGTAAAAATAAAATAATTATATCAAATGAAGATAAAGATGTTTCAATTAATTTTCTAACATTAAGAAAAATTAATTTTGATGACGAATACAGAATTAAACTAAAATATGATGATTTTAATTTATTGATAGAATTATAGGAGGGGTTATGAAAGTAGAAGAAAATCAAATTAATCAAAAATTAAAAATTTTTAGAAATAAAAATGTTTTAATAGAAACTATGGGAGATTATAAATTAAGATTTGAATTATATAATATTCAATTATATTTCAATAATAAAAATGGCTTGTTACATATAACAGATTATACAAAGAAAAATAAACTTGTTGTTAATATAACACAAATATGCTATATTGACATAGATAATAGAATTTTAAAAATACAACTAGATGAATTAAGTATTATTATAAAAGAAACAAACTGGAGGAACAGATGAAAGATTTTAAAAAATTAGAAGAAGAATTGAAAAAATATGCAGGAAAAAATATTACAATAAGAATTGATGGAAGTTTAAAACTGGGGATTTCAATACATAATTTAAAAAGTATGGTTACAAGTAGAAATATAATATTTAGTAATTATAATTTTAAGCTTAATGAAGAAGCGGAAATTTGTTTAGATGATGTAATCGATATAAAATTAGGACAGGAAATCATAATAGAAATGAATGGAAATTATAATATTTATATTAGTACCTAACAAAGTAGGAGATTATTCTCCTACTTTTGATTTTGCTCTTTTTCTATTGCAAGTAAACAACCCTCAAGTTTTATTTTGTTTTCATTAGTCAAATTATTATATCTAAAAATTAAATTTTCTACATTTTCATTTTTTGTATTATTGGAATCCTTATTTACATTAGGGTTATCTGTTCTTCCTAATAAATAATCAATACTACAATTTAAGTAGTCAGCTAATTTGATAAGAACGTCTTTCGATGGAAAAGCATTTCCATTTTCATATTTAGAAATAGATTCCTGAGTTATTCCAATATCCATAGCAATTTTTAGTTGATTTATATTTCTTTTTTCTCTTATTTTTCTAAGATTTTCCATTGAAGAATACCTCCTTATATAGTATATGAATAATAAGTATATTATATTAGGAAAATTAATTATTTTTAGTCGTCAAAGTTATTTACAAATATGAATAATAGTTATATAATTATATTGTCGAAAATTGTAGAGTTGTTATTAATATTTTAATATATATTTTTTATTAAGGAGGTGTTGAAGATGGCATTAATAAAATGTAGTGAATGTGGAAAAGAAATGTCAGAAAATGCAGTTAGTTGTCCTAATTGTGGAGCCAAAAATAAAAATAATAGTGAAAAAGCTTCGATTGGATTAATGATTATATGTTTTTTGATACCAATAATTGGTATTATAATTTTTGCTATAAATGTTTCAAGCAGACCAAGATATGCAAAAGGATGCTTAATAGCAAGTTTATTGCCAATAATAATAGCAGTAATATTTATTATATTAAGTCAAATTGTTTATATGACAATGATTTAAAGGGAGGATTTTATGAAAAATAATAAGAAAATTATAGTAATATGTGGTAGCATTATAATTGCATTCATATTAATAGCAATAATTGTATATGCAATATTAGGAAAACTTCCTAATAAAAATATAGGAAAATGGAGTTCATCTTCTTTAGGATATTCAGCAAATTTAAAATTATATGAAGATAAACATTTTGAGATGAACTTTAATGTTGGCTATACTATAGGAACAACATACAATGCAAATGTAACGTATAAAGGAACATATAAATATTTTAATGGAAAAATAACATTAATACCAGATAATGAAAGTATCATATATGAGGGAAATTTTAGAGATAATAGATTGACTTTAAGAAAAATCGAAAATGGTAAGAGTGGAGATTTTATAGAATTTAAAAAATAATATATATGAAAGGTAAAAATTATGTGGATTTTAATTATATCAATACTTGCGTTTGTTATAATAATATTTATAATGAATTTAATTGATAAAAATAAAGAAAAACTAATTGAAAAATTTAAAATAGAAAAAATACAAGTAATGAAATGTCCTAGATGTTTCAATGAATACGATAATTTAGATTTACATTTCTGCAAGCATTGTGATACATCTTTGAATAAAGAAACAAGATATGTATTTCCAGAAGAATTAAGAAAGAAAATAGTAAAATCCCTAATAGCAATCTTATTATTAGGAATATTACTTACATTTATAAGAGGTGTAGAACAAATAATATATTATGTGCAATTAAATAATTGCTATAATTTAGTCAAAGAAAATAATGCACAGGAATTTAAAGATACCGTTAATGAATATAAAGAAAAATATATTGATTTTAAATATGAGGCAATTAAAAAAATCTACACAGTGATTGATGAAAATATTGAAAACATTAAGCAAGGAAATGCTAACAATTTATTGGAGTTCTTGGAAAATGTAAAACAGGATTTTGATAATGAACATATAGATAACAATTATAAAAATATAAATATTTACATTGAAACCATACAATGTCTAAATGAAGATGATTATATAAATGCTTACATCAAATTGAGCAAAGCAAAACAGGAAAACACTACAAACGTATATAAAGAATGTCAAAATAAAATAAGTGAAATTCAAGACAAGTCTATTCAACAAGCAATACAAACAGCTAATGAATTTATAAATGACAATGACTATAAGTCAGCCCAAAATACATTATTTGATTTTAAAGATATAGGAAATGCAGAAATCACAGATTTGTATAATTCAGTTAGTAAGCATATAGAAATAGATGAGGCACTAGCGAAAGCAAGAGAATATATGAATCAAAATAATTATAGTAGTGTAATGTCTACGTTATCTAATTTGCTTAATGAAAATAATGCAGAAATAAACGAATTATATAATAATGCAAAAACAGAAAAAGAACGAATTGAAGCAGAGAGAAAAGCACAGGAAGAAGCAGAAGAAAAAGCAAGAATAAAAAAAGAAAGATTTGATTATGAAGTATATTGTTATTTCAATTTAATAGCGTGGAAAGAAAAAGATACAATAACAGATGATAAAGCATATTCAAAGTGTGCTAAAAAGTTTGGTATTACTAAAGCACAGGCAAAAGAAAGTTATGATAATGTAGAAAATATAGGTTATTTATATCAAAGTAAATATCCTGACATATTTGAAAAATATGCTAATCAATATTAAAAACAGGAGGTAGTCATATATGGAAGAAAAAGAAGAATATTACACAACTAACAATGTGGCAAGTATAATAAAAGGATTAGCAGTTTCTATTGCAGTTATAGGAATTATTGCAAGTATTATATTAGGAATTAGTATGGAAAACTTTTTTATAGCTTTACTGGGTTCTATTATTTCAATATTAAGTGTATTACTTTTATATGCAGTTGGAGAAGTAATTGAAATATTACACGATTCAAGAACTAACTTGGAACACATAAGAGATTATTTAGAAAGTGAGAAAAGATAATATGGAAAAGAAAACAAGAAAAAAATCAAATATGGTAAAGGGATTCAACTTTATGTATGTAATCATATTTTTAGTTATAGTATTTTTAATAATAGGAGCAATAGTCTTACTAAATATGAATACAGTAAAAGAAATTGAAATACCAAATTTTGTTGGAATGACCATTACAGAAGCAGAACAAAAAGCAAAAGAAATTGGTGTTAAACTAGAAATAGAAAGAAATAATGGAACGATTATAACAAGTCAAGAGCCACGTTTTATGGAGGGATATGAAATAAAAATAAAAAAAGGTGGAACAATTAAAGTAGTAATCGATGAGTAATAAGGAGAGGCAAAAGACAAAAATAAAAATTAAAAAGAAGATTTTATATAAAAGGGTGTGTAAAATATGGGATTACTAATTATTTTAGGTATTGTTATTTGGTGTAGCGTTTGGGGAATCGCAACACAAAGTATAGGAAATTCAAAAGGTATTAGTGATTGCTTCTGGTGGGGCTTTTTCTTAGGTATAATTGGTTTAATAGTAGTTGCTTGTCTAAAAGATAATACAACAACAAGCAGTAATGTAGACAATGTAGATGCACTTGATAAATTACAAAAATTAAAAGAAAGTGGAACTATATCAAATGAAGAATTTGAGCAGTCTAAAAAGAAAATATTAAGTAAATTGTAGTATGATAAGAATATTTTAAAGAATGGAGTAAAAGATATGAAAAAGAAAAATATATCTATAATTATAATTTGTGTTATATTAGTAATTGGAGCAGTAATAATAATATCAAATATTACTAAAAATAATAACAGTAATAGCAATACTATTGATAATTCTAATATTGTTCAAAATAATCAAACAATTAGTGAAGAAGATAGGAAAAAACAAGAAATAGAAGAAAAAGAAAAGCAATATAAGGAAAATACTAAATATCAATGTTTTCAAGATGATACTTTCAAGATAAGATTTTACTATGATAATGAAAATTTAAAATATGGTAGTATGATAGCACAAGGAGGTAATAAACTGGCATTACAAGAAAAGAATGGAGACAGTATGTTTTCGTATTCTACTAATGAGATGACTGGAGAATATGATAAAAATCAACTAGTAGCAAACTTTATAAATGCACAAGTAACTAGTGGCTTTACTATTAAAGAAAACAAGGATATAACTATTTCAAAAATAACACCCGTAAAAGCTAGATATGTAGAATGTCAAACGGGAAATGTAGTTATAAAAAATTATTTGATTTATACAGATAAAGGCTTAGTTAAGTTTGTTATTGGAGGAAATATTGGAATAGATAGTCCAGTAATAAATGAGATATTAGATACGATAATTAGCGAATAATTAAGAGGGAATTTTATTCCCCCTTTTTCTTCTTTTCTGTCAGTACGATTTAGAACGATTTTATTTTTTTAGACAACAACTTATACATCTAACTTCTAAAAACAGTTGTATAGCAAACGTCGTCATTGTAGATTGACAATATGAAGTCATTTTTTAGAAATCATAAAAAAGAAATTTTATTATTATTAGAGCGCCTTTGGGTACATATTTCACACAAATGAATCGGCTCATTTTCTGTAATATTAAAATATAAGAAATGAGTTGAAATCCAGTATTGTGTTTTGTCAATTGTTGACGCGCGCGCGCGCGTTAATTCAAAACAGACTCCATCGTCTTTTTCTTTTTTGATTTTCACAAAATTATGAAAAACTCCATTTAACCTCATTTTCAATTATAAACAAAATTATCTATCGAATAATATAAGTTGTTGTTTTGTTAGTTTTGGTGTGGAGGTGGTGTGTTGTATGATTAAATGAACCTATAAAATGACTTGACACTTTTTTTATGTTTATGATAGATGTAAAATATTACATTTTGAAAGAATTTTTAGTTCATAAAATTGACAATAGAAAGATATTCTATTACAATCAATACAATAAACATATCGAGGTAAATGCAACGAATATTTATTGCAATAGCCAAATTTTTACAAACAAGAATTTTACATAAAATATAAAACGACTCCAAGTCGTGTAGAACGTGCAATACGTCATGCAATAGAAGTTGCATGGGGTAGAGGAGACCAAAAAACAGTTGAAAAAATATTTGGTTATACAATTTCAGCAAGCAAAGGAAAACCAACTAATTCAGAGTTTATAGCGATGATTGCTGATAAGTTAAGACTTGAATTAAAGAGTGCATAAAAAGAACCGTGTCAAAATAACGACACGGTTTTTGGCTTAGGGATTAAGGGACAGTGCTTTAATTCCGTTTTTATTTTATTATATTTAGCATGGGGAGATAATATGTGAATAAAAGATTTTTTTTGAATCAAAATAATTATATGAAAGAAGTGATTTAAAATGAAAATATCCTTTATTAAATATGAAAAAGAAAAAGATTATCAAATCCCAAAATTATTAGGAATGAATATAGAAGAAATAAAAGAACCAGAAGAAATTGACAACAAAATAGAAGAATTAAAAAAACAAAAATACACAACAATAGTAATACCAAATGAATTAGCAAGTTTTTCACAAGATATAATAAGTAAATATAAATATGATTCAACATTAAATATAGTAATAGTACCATAGAGAATACAGTGGTAACGTGTAAAAAAAATATAATATAAAAAATGTAGCAAAATCAAGAAAATTTGTAATAATACAAATATGCTTTAATAAATTAATATGAATTTGTTAAGATGATATAGAAGGACATTGAAAAAGTCAAATTTTAAAATATAGCAATATATGGACTTTACGGACTTTTTTAAAGAAAATAAAAGTCTGAAAGTCTTTAATTTTCTATGAAAAATTTCTATATTCGTTATTACTGATTTTTACTGATATATTTACATAATATAAAATATGTGCTATAATAAAAATATATTTTGAATTGATGAATATATGATTTTATTTCAAAAAATATTATTTTTAAGGAGGACAATTTTATGAGAACAGTTGAAATGGAAATCACAGTTCCTGAAGTAAATGGTGGACGGTGTGTTCCTATTCCAGAGAGTGAGCTGGAGTGCAGAATAGACCCTAGTACTTTTGCAGGTGCATGGATAGAAGTATGTGATGATTCCAAAAATATTGGACATTATTATGATGTTAATTATGCTCGTAATGATCCAAAAAACGACTATGAACCAACAGGTAGCAGTGAAATTTGTGGATTTTGTGATTTAGGAAATGCTTGGAAGTTCATTGCAGAAGATCCATGGGAAGAACATTCATGGGATGAAACTCCAGCTCCATGTGAGGAAGGTACTGGCTTTTGGGTTGCTGGTGGTTTTTGCAAGCGCAGTGGTTCTTTCGGTCCTGTGGCTGAACTGTGGTACTGGTCCTACAAATATTATAATTACCCATTAAATGGCGTTGCTATGCTTGCAATGGACTAATATATTATTTTCAAGAACGAGATGGAATCTGCTTTGCAGGTTCCATTTTTAAAGTTTATAGAAAGAAGAACGTGTACATTTATAAGAGAAAAAGTACAAATTAATTTTTAGAAAAAATACAAAAAGAAGAAAATATATAAAAAAAGAACGTATTCCAAAAATGGATGCAGTTATAGAATTATAAAAAAATTTATCTAACATAAAAGAATTATTTATAAAATATGATTTTTAGTGCATAAACCCAAAACAACCTCATATACATTTATAAAGAAAAACTGTAAGGAGGTAAAAAATGATAGAAGCACAAAGAGAAAACTTAAATATAAATAAATTAATAGCAGAAAGAAAAGAAATCATATTAGCAGAGGGAGATATGATAGTACCAGATTCAAAGCCAGACATTTTGAACACAATTGGTACAAGTGGTATAGCATCAATATATAAAAAAGAGGTGCAAAGTGAAAAAGTAAGACTGGATGGAACGGTAAATACGTACATAATGTATATGCCAGACGGGGCAGATGACACAGTAAGAGGGCTAAACACAAGTGTCGATTTTTCAGAAAGTTTGAATGTTCCAAACTGTCAAGAGGGAATGAATGCAATTTCTGATGTCAAGATAAAATCAATAGAAGCAAAGGTGATAAATGGCAGAAAAATTGGCATTAAGGCAACATTGGAAGTTAACTTGAAAATTTATTCAAATGATAATGTTGAGATAATTAATGAAGTTCAAAACGAAGATGATGTTCAAATTTTAAAGGAAGATTTAAAATTAAATTCATTGGTGGGAACAGGAAGTACAAAGATTTATGCAAAAGATAATATTCAAATTGATAATATGGACAATTTAGCAGAGATTTTACAAGCACAGGTATGTTTAGTTGATAAGGATATAAAAATCAGTTATAATAAGGTTTTGACTAAAGCAGAAGCGGAAATAAAGATAATGTATCTAACTGAAGACAATAGGATAAATGTTGTTACATATAAAATACCGGTTGTTGGATTTATTGATATTCCAGATGTGTCAGAAGAAAATATATGTGATGTAAATTATGAAATTAAAAATATAATTATAAAACCTAATTCACAAGATGAGCATTCAATATATGTTGAAATAGAAATAGAAGTAACTTGCTGTGCATATGAAGAAAAGCAAATCAATTTGATTCAAGATATGTATAGCCCAACTCAAAACTTGAATTTTGAGAAAAAGCAAATTACAACAATGACTAGCAAACAAAATATTTCAGGTGTTAAGCAAATAAGAGAGAAAATTAATATGAGTGATATTGATGGTTTGAATTTGCTTGATGTAGAGACTACGCCAGTTATATTAAATGAAAATAAAATAAATACTAAAATTATGTATGAAGCAGAATTGAATATGAAATTTATTTTCGAAAACTCTAGAAAACAGATAAATGTTAAAGATGCAAAAATTCCATTTGAATATACAATTGAAAATCTTCAAAATGGAGAGTCATTAAATACAAATTGTGATATGGGAATAAAATCACAAGATTTTATAATTCAAGATGGTGGAAATATTAGTTGTAATGTGGATGTTCAAGCTGACACAAGTATGTATCGAACTGCAAATTTGAATATGATAGATAGCATAGTTGAAGACGGTGAGAGGGAAGAGCAAGATTATAGTTTGGTAATTTATGTTGTTAAAAAAGGTGATACTTTATGGGATATTGCTAAGGAATTTGGTAGTACAGTTGATGGAATTGCCAGAACAAATGGAATTGAGGATAAAAATAAAATATATCCAGGTCAAAAATTGTATATACCAAAATTTGAAAAAATTTCGGAAAAAGTGTATGAATAATTCTTTTATAGTATATAAATATGAAAGGATTTGCAACTATGAATAGTAAGATATATTCAAGACCAAGAATACGACTTCCAAAGATTTTCTTTTCGAATGGAGGAGATAAAAGTTTAAAGAGAAAACAAAAAATAGCAAAGATTTTTATAATAATGGTAATTGCATTTAGTACAGTTAAAATTGTATTAGATGCAATTTCTCCAATATTTAATGCATTATGCGAGGATAAAGCAAAATCAATTGCAACAATAATATCTAATAATGAAGCAACAAATGTTATGAAAGACCATACATATGATGAATTATTTACAATTGAAAAAGATAATGATGGAAATATAACAATGATAAAATCCAATATAATTCCAATAAATGAGATAATATCAGATGTTGCAGTCAAAATACAGAATTCAATTAATAAGAGAGGTAGTGAAAATATAAAAATTTCAATTGGAAGTTTTACAGGTTCAAAATTACTTTCCGGCAGAGGCCCTGGAATTCCAATTAAAATATCGTCTATTGGCAATGTTGAAACTGATTTGCATAGTGAATTTTCTGCTCAGGGAATTAATCAAACTTTGCACAGGGTGTATTTGCAAGTTGACTGTGAGGTTTGTATTTTGACTCCTTACAATACTATTTCTGAAAAGGTCTCTAATCAGGTTCTTCTTATTGAGAATGTAATTGTTGGTAAAATTCCAAATACTTATTATAATTTTGATGGTATTGATTCTAGTAATGTTTTGGATATTATTGAATAAAAAATTTAACTAAATGAAAAAATTTGATTGATAACAATTCATATTCCTGATATAATCTATAAATAAAAATAACAAAGGGGAATCAATATAAAAATGAAATTTATAGTTCAAAGAGTTAAAAATGCGCAAGTAGATATAGAAGGAAAAACAGTTGGAAAAATAGAACAAGGATATGTGGTTTTAATTGGAATAACACACACTGACACAAAAGAAGTAGCAGATTATTTAGTAAAAAAATTAATTAATTTACGAGTATTTGAAGATGAAAATGGAAAGATGAACAAATCATTAAAAGATGTTAATGGTTCATTGCTTTTGGTTTCTCAATTTACATTATATGCGGATTGTTCTAGTGGAAATAGACCATCTTTTACAGATGCTGCAAAACCTAATTTTGCAAATGAATTATATGAGTATATTATTGAAGAATGTAAGAAACAAGTTGAAATTGTTGAAACTGGTGTTTTTGGTGCTGATATGCAAGTTAGCTTAGTAAATGATGGACCAGTTACAATAATGTTGGAAAAATATGTAAAATGATTTGACATAAAATATAAAATATGCTATAATAAAAGTGGTTTAACCAATAGAAAAGTTTTTTCCATCACCTAATAATGTGGCATTAGAAATTTTGAATATTTCATTGTTGGTTAAACGCGTGACTTATAATGTAATTTGGGGAAAATGGGATATTTAATTGTGATGGAAACTCTGCTTGATTAATTCAGGCAGAGAATTTTTTTGTAATAGAATAAAAAAAACTCGGGAGTATTAAAACTTCCGAGTTTTGTATATTTTGCATAAAAGCATATTATCTCTTTGAGAATTGTGGAGCTTTTCTTGCTTTTTTAAGACCGTATTTTTTTCTTTCTTTCATACGAGGATCTCTTGTTAAGAATCCGTTTGATTTTAAAGCAGGTCTATATTCGATATTAGCAGCATTTAATGCTCTAGCAATACCATGTCTGATAGCTCCAGCTTGACCTGTGAATCCTCCACCTTGAACTGAACAAATAACATCATATTTATCAGTTGTGTTTGTAACTGTAAGTGGTTGTCTTACTATAACTTTTAAAGTTTCTAATCCGAAAAATTCATCAATATCTTTACCATTAATAGTAATTTTTCCAGATCCTTCAACTAATCTAACTCTGGCAATTGAAGATTTTCTTCTTCCTGTTCCAGCGTAAACTATTTTTTCTGATTTAGCCATATTATTTTACCTCCCATACTTCTGGTTTTTGTGCTTGATTTTCATGTTCTGCTCCTGCATAAACTCTTAATTTTTTAAGTTGAGCTCTTCCTAAAGAGTTGTGTGGTAACATTCCTTTAATAGCTAATGTCATAGCTTTTTCTGGATTTTTTTCTAACATTACTCTAGCTGGTGTTTCTTTCATTCCACCAATGTATCCTGAGTGGTGTCTATAAATTTTTTGATTCATTTTGTTTCCTGTTAAAATAACGTCTTTAGCATTTAATACTATAACGTGATCACCTGTATCAATATTAGGTGTAAATGTTGGTTTGTGTTTTCCTCTTAATAATTTAGCAGCTTCTGTTGCAACTCTACCTAATGGTTTGTTTGCTGCATCAATTATGTACCATTTGCTTTCTATTTCAGCCTTTTTTGGGCTATATGTTGTATTATTCATGGTAATAATTACCCTCCCTATTATTTTTATTTTTATATATGACATTTAAATTATAACTACCGGGGAGAAGTTCTAATTTAAATCATATTCTACATAATGCTTAAATATTTTATTACAAAAAAGTTGGTTTGTCAATGATTTTTGAAAAATTTGTAAAAAATGTAACATCAAAATGAATTGAATATTTTTTATTAATAAAAATATATAAAAAACTAAAGTCGTTTTATAGAAAATTTCTATAAGACGACTTTGTTTTTTAGAAGTATGGCACTTAAGATAACTCGTACTTAGAATTATCGTGTACAATATCTAATTCCAAAGTACATTTACTGTACTTTCCTGGATTAGCAAGAATATCATACATAATATTTTCAAAGATATAATTTACAGTATTACTTAGCTCTCTTGCTCCTGTATCAAGTGCAAGAGATTCTTCTGCAATGCAATCAAAGAGTTTGCCACTATAGGACAATGTAATTCCTTTTTCTCTTAATTCAGCCTGATACCTTCTGAAAATAGATAACTTTGACTTTCTTAATATCAATGCTAAATCCTGCTTAGTAAGCTTGTTCATTTCTATTATTGTGTCAATTCTACCTACAAATTCCTCTGGCATACCATATTCAACTAAGTCCTGCTTCAGAAATCTTTCTTTTTCTTTCTTTTCCTGATTATTTCCAACAAAGCCTAACGGATTTGTATTTAATCGTTTGTCTCTAATTTTTTCTAACCCTGAGAAAGCTCCTAAAAATATTATAATTATATTTTTAGTATCAAAGTCAACAATTTCTTCAGCAAATGGATCTTCTGGAGATGGAATTTTTATTCTAGTTCCTTCAATAATCTTGAGTAAACTCTTAAGAACTTCAGTACCAGAAACATCATGTTCTTCATGTCCTGCTTTTTTATCGATTTCATCAATAATTATAATACCATTTTGTGCTCTTTCCATGTCCATTTCTGCGTTTTCAAGCAGATTATAAATCATGTCATTAACGTCTGCTCCATAATATCCTTCTTGAGTATACTTAGTAGCATCTTCAATGGTATACGGAATATGAAGCCTTTTTGCGACTTGTTTAATTGTTTCAGTTTTTCCAGTACCGCTATTTCCGATAATCAGAACATTGGATTTAATGGATTTAAAATTTATTGCTCTGTATATGGCTGTGATAATCTGCCTTACTTGATTATCCTGACCGATAATACTTTGCAATACAGTTTTTTCTACATTCTGTATTTCTGGAATTTTCTTTCTTCTTTGATAATTTTTCCCAGATGCCTGAGTTTCTCCTTCTCCTGATCCGAATGATGTTACCTTTTTTGATTTTGGTTTTGCGCTCTTTTGAGTATCCACTGCATTTTTGGAATCTACTTTCTCTACGCTTTCAATTCTCCGTACATTTTTACTTTTTATTCTTGCCATAATTATACCTCCTACATTAAATTATTTTATTCAATGTTAACCTGCTACATTGTAACGTAATTTTATCATTTTTACGTTTTTATGTCAATTAGAATAAGGAAATTTTTGAAAAGTATTGATAAAATTTTTAATTATAATTATAATGTAAATATAATTTTTGATATTTTGCTAAAATAAAACATATTAAAAAGTGTAATCAAATAATAATTATAATAGAAAAGTTGTAGGAGGTAAGATGATAAATATAGGTAGTAAAAAAAGAGAAATAAATAATAAACCTAAAAAAGAAGGATTTATGCAAGGCGTCATTACACTAATGTTTTCACAAGTTCTTATAAAAATTTTAGGTTTAGTATATACATTATATCTAACAAATAGACAAGGATTCGGAGACAAAGGGAATGGAATATGTGCAAGTGGATATCAAATATATGCGCTACTACTTACAATATCTTCGATAGGAGTTCCAAGTGCAATATCAAAATTGGTATCAGAAAGAGTTGCAGTTGGAGACAACAAAGGGGCACATAGAATTTTTAAAATTGCGTTTGCAACATTTGCGGTAATAGGATTAGTTGGAAGTTTATTGTTGTTCTTTGGAGCAAATGTTATAGCAAATCAATGGTTACAAATACCAGATGCAGAAATGACATTAGTTGCATTATCACCAGCAATATTCTTTGTTACAGTAGCATCAGTTATGAGGGGATATTTTAATGGTAGACAAAAAATTAGTGTAGGTGCAAAATCTCAAACATTGGAGCAAGTTTTTAAAACATTGCTTACAATTATAGTTGTCGAAGTTGTTGCAATATTATCAAATGTTTCAACAGAATGGATGGCAGCAGGTGCAAATTTAGCAACGACGCTTGCAACATTTTTAGGATTTAGTTATTTATTTTTATATTATAGGTCAGAAAGAAAAGAAGTTGCAACAGAAATTAAAAATACAGTAAATTATAAATATGAAAGAGTATCAACAATAATAAAAAGAATTTTGTTAGTATCAATTCCGATAACGTTAACAGCAATAATGTCATCAATAAATAAAAATGTTGATTCATTTACGGTTGTAAGAAATTTAAGGACGTTTATGCCAGAAGACCAAGCAACAGCTTTATATGGAATTTTAGGTGGAAAAGTTGATACATTAACAAGTTTGCCATTGGCAATAAATGTGGCATTTGCGACAGCCTTAGTTCCAGCAATATCAGCAGCAAAAGCAAAAGGTGATAATAAAACAATTACTGAAAAAACATCATTTTCATTGTTGGTTTCAATGTTGATAGGTTTGCCTTGTACAGTTGGAATGTTTATTTTTGCGCAACCAATTTTAAATTTATTGTTCCCAAATGCAAATGATGGAGCATTAATATTACAAATTAGTGCATTGACAATAATTTTTACAATTTTGGACCAAACTATAAATGGAGTCTTACAAGGATATGGGAAATTGATGATTCCAACAATTTCATTAGCAACAGGTGTATTTGTAAAATTTATTTTTAATATCACATTAATAAAAATACCAAGCATTGGGGTTTATGGTGCAGCTTGGGGCTCAGTTGCTTGTCATTTAGTTGCATTTTGTATAGCGTTCACAATGCTTAGAAGAAATATAAAATTGAATTTGACATTTTCAAAATTTTTTATTAAGCCAGTTATTGCAACAGTTATTATGGGAATATGTTCATATTTTACATATTTAGCTTTAAAAGGAATAATAATTGAGAGAATGGCTACAATAATAGCGATAATGGTTGCTGTTGTAATATATGTATTAGCAATTGTTGTTTTAAAAGTTTTTACAAAAGAAGAGTTTAAAATGATGCCTGCAGGCGATAAAATAGTTAAAATTTTAGAAAAAATTAAAATTTATTAGAAAAAAAGAAGGATTTTATCGAAAGTTGGCGAATAGTGTTAATGAGTACAGTTATTGCTTAGTTCAGGCGATAAAAGTACATAAATATTCAATCTTATAGGAGGTAATTTAAATGAACAAAGCTGAATTAATCGCAGCAATAGCTGCAAAAACAGGAGACACAAAAAAAGTAGCTGAAGCAACAGTAAATGCTTTTATCGAAACAGTTACAAATGCATTAGTAGAAGGAGATAAAGTTCAATTAGTTGGATTTGGTTCTTTCGAAGTTAGAAAAAGAGCTGCTAGAAAAGGTAGAAATCCTCAAACTAAAGAAGAAATCAAAATACCTGCATCAAAAGCTCCAGTATTCAAAGCTGGTAAAGCATTAAAAGATTTAGTAAATAATAATAAATAATTTGTGAATATATAAATATATGAATTCGTATAGAAGGGGACCAGAAATGGTCTTCTTTTTTTATATTATAGGAAAGTTCTCTGAACTTCCTATAATATAAATACTTTGCACAGAAATCTGCATGAAGCAAATTTCGCACGCGAACAAAGACGCGGACTTAAAAATGTCTTAATAAGTGCTAATGTTATTAATTTCTGCTTTTGTTCTATATTAAAGCAATAGAAGTTGATATAATTAACAAATTTTAAAATGGTAGTATAAAACTAAAAAATTAATAAATCATCTTTATTATTTAAAACCTTGACTTAAATATTTAAAAAATAGTATAATTTTTATGATTAAATTAATGCACACAAGGAGACAAAAGATGAAAAAAAGAAAACATAGTAAATTAATAATAGACGAATTTAAAAGAACATTTCCACTATATATAATGGGGATGATATTTGAAATTATAGCATCATATATTTCATTATTAATATCACAAATAACCGGTAAAATATTAGATATGATATTACAAACAAACATAGCCAAAGAACAAATAATGCAAGAAATATATATACTACTATTCTGGTCAGCAATTATAATATTACCAAACTTAATAAAAAGATTATTTTATTATGCAGTTGGCAGAACATCTGATATGAAATTAAGAAGGGAAATCTATAAAAAATTACAATACGTAAAAGAAGATTACTACGAAACTACTGAAAAAGGAAAATTTTTAGCATATCTAACAAAAGAAATACCAATGATAAAAAAATTTCTTGGTGAATTTTTTCAAAATATCACCCATTTAGTTATGGTACCAGTTCTTGTAATTGTAATATCAGGTAAAGATCTAGATATAAGACTATCTATAATGTTAGTAGCGATTTTATCAGTAACATTAATCATTATATTAAAATTATATAAAAAGAAAAATATACTAGTAGAAGAGTCTAGAAAACAATATATAAATATGTCAAATGTAATTGAACAAAATACCAGTAATTTTACATTAATAAAATTGTATAACAATCAAGAAGAACAAGGAAAAGTATTTAACAAAAACAATAAAATAATGCAAGAAAAAGATTATCAAGTTGGAAAAATAGATAATACAATAAATAATACTACCAATATAGCAGAAGGCTTATCATACATTTTGACAGTAATATATAGTGTAATTTGTATAAAAAATGGACAAATGACAGTTGGAGACTTAACTGTTTTTATAGCATTTATAGATAAAATGTTTGGAGGCATTAGTAACAGGATAAATAAAATTACAAGTTCAATTGTATATTTTAAGCAATCTGTTAATAGGATGGATCAAATTATGAGTTTAGATATATATAATACAAAAAATAAACAAATAATAGATGAAATAGATACCATAAAGGTAAATAATTTGAGTTATAAATATCCAAACAATAACAAATATGTATTAAAAGACATCAATTTTGAAATAAATAAAAATGATAAAATAGGAATTATAGGATTATTTGGAAGCGGAAAAACAACACTTATGAATATTATATCAGGTTTATATGAAATAGAAGAAAATAAAGTATTCATTAATGGTGTTGATATAACAAAAATAAATAAATATAGTGTATTTAATGATATAAGTTATATTTTACAAAAAGTAATCCTTCTAGATGATACAATCAAAAATAATATTACATTAGAAAATACATATGATGGCAAGCAAATTATAAACGCCACAAACAATTCATGCATTTTAGAAGACATTTTTAAAATGGAAAATGAATTTGAAGAAATAGTAGGTGAGAATGGACATAAATTATCAGGAGGACAAAAACAAAGAGTTGTAATAGCAAGAAATATAATTACTGATAAAGACTTTATTATATTAGATAATATTTTTTCTGCATTAGATAATAATACTGAAAAGGAAATATTAAATAATATTATGCAAATGAAAGAAAAAACAATAATTAATATTGCAAATAAAGTAACAGATGTAAAAGATATGGATAAAATTTATTTGATGGTAGATGGTAAATTTGTAGATAATGGAACACATGATGAATTATTATCAAGAAATAGTATTTATCAAGAGATGTACCAATATGAAATGGCAGGTGAGTTAGTTGACTAGTATAATAAAGAAAAATAAAATAACAATAATTACAATAGCTATTTTATTAGTTTTAGTCAATATTTTAAATGTTTTGGCACCATATTTTCTAAAATTAATAATTGATAAAATTACAACAAATGACTTTCGGTAAATCCATTTTAATTATTGTGGTACTATATATTTTAACAAGAGTTTTAATAATTTTAGTTGAAGTTGTAAGAAATAAAAAAACAAATTTATTATCTAACAAGATGTTAAATGAATTAAGAAGCAAAATTTTTAACAAAGTCTTATCATTAAAAATTAATGATTTTGAAAAATTTCCATCTTCTGATATTTATACTAGGTTGACAGTTGATGCAGAAAATGTAAAAACACTATTTTCAGAAGATATACCAGTAATTTTAAATGATATAGTAAATATTGTTTTTATGTTTATTACTATGTTTATAATAAATACAAAATTAGCATTTATAGGCACTATAATTACAATAGTATTTGCTATAAATGAATCTTTAATTATAAAAAAACTAAAGCAAATTCAAAAACAAACAGTGAAAAAACGTGATTTACAAAATAAAGAGTATTCAGAAACATATAATAAGAGCAAATTAACAAAGTTCTTTTCTTTAGAGGATAAGAATATAGATAAAGTTAATAAATTACTCAAAGAAGAATTAAAATTGAGATATAAACATATTTGGATAGATTCACTTCCTTGGCCAATAAGCGTATTAGTAGAGGCTATAACAATGTACGCAATTTTATATTATGTACTAAATATTGATAGTGGAATATCATTGGGAACAGTTTATATTTTCCTATATTATATTAGACAATGTTTTTCACCATTAAAAGAATTATTTAATCAAATAGAAGAGATTCAAACATCTCAAGTATCATTAGAAAGAATCAATACAATTTTATCAATACAAGAAAAAGAAGAGATAAACAAAGGCTTAAATATTGAAAATCTAAAAGGAAATATAGAATTTAACAATGTTTCATTTGCTTATGATAAACAAAGTATTTTAAGTGATATTTCATTTAAAATTAGTGCAGGAGAAAAAACTGCAATTGTTGGAAGAACACGGTGTAGGTAAAACAACTATTACTAAAATTCTTATGAGATTATATCCTATAACAAAAGGAAAAGTCACAATAGATGGATATGATTTAAATGAACTATCAATAAAATCAATAAGAAATAATATTACATACATATCTCAAGATTCATATATTTTTAAGGATACTGTAAGAAAAAATATTGTACTAGAAAAAAATGATATTTCAGATAAGCAAATTTTAGATGTTATGGAACAAATTGGAGCTATTCCATTATTAGAAAGATTAGATAATGGACTAGATGAGGTTGTTGATGTAAATAGGTTATCAAAGGGTGAATTACAAGTTATTGCTTTTATTAGAGCTATAGTTCATAAAGCTAATATTTATATTTTTGATGAACCTACTTCTAATATTGATTTGAGGACAGAAAAGATGATACAGAGAATTATTGATAAAATTTCAAAAAATAGTACAGTTATAATTATTGCTCATAGATTGTCTACTATTCAAAATGTGGATAGAGTTTTGAAATTGAAAGATAGCAGTATTTTGAGTAATTAAAATGAATTTATTAAATAAGATACTAAAAAAATTAAAAATTTTATTGACAAATAACTGAATAAGGTGCTAAAATAAGTAACATAATAATAAAAAATATATTGCGCTTGAACAATACAAAGCAATTAGAAGTAACTAAAAGAGAAAAAGGGTCACCGGCTGAAAGCCCTTTAAGGTCAACCTGAATTGTGAAACACATTGGAGCAATTTTTATAAAGTGGAAAATATTTGCAAAGCAAATACTTTCAAGCTGGGTGGTACCGCGGAATTATTTCGTCCCTGCATTATGCAGTGGGCGTTTTTTGTTGTTCATTGCAAAAAAGTTGTCAAAAGGGACGCCCTTTTTTGACAACAAATAAATTGTCAAAAAGGGGCGTCCCTTTTGACAACTTTTGGGAGGTAGTTAAAAATGAATGAGTACAAAACACATACTTGTAACGAAATCAGTCTAGAAGATGTTGGGAAAAAAGTTAGAATTGCTGGATGGGTGCAGACTATACGTGATTTAGGAGGGTTAGTATTCCTAGATATTAGAGATATGTATGGAATAACACAAGTTGTAACATCAGGAGAGACAAAAGATGTTGACTTTACATCACATATTCCAATTGAATCAACTGTTACAGTTTATGGAACTGTAAAGAAGAGGGATGAAGAAACAATAAACCCAAAATTAAAAACAGGTCTTGTTGAAATTAAAATTGAGGATATTAAAGTTTTAGGAAGAAGAACTAAAAATATTCCTTTTGAAATTAACACAAATCAAGAAATAAGAGAAGATTTAAGATTACAATATAGATATTTAGATTTAAGAAATGAAAGATTACAAAATAATTTAAAACTTCGTGCACAGGTTTTACAATTTTTAAGAAATCAAATGCAAGAACAAGGCTTTTTGGAGGTTCAAACACCAATACTTACAAGTTCTTCACCAGAGGGAGCAAGAGATTATTTGGTGCCAAGTAGATTACATCCAGGAAAATTCTATGCATTGCCACAAGCACCTCAACAATTTAAACAATTGTTAATGGTTTCTGGAATTGATAAATATTTTCAAATTGCACCTTGTTTTAGAGATGAAGATGCTAGAGCAGATAGAGCTCCAGGAGAATTTTATCAATTAGATATGGAAATGAGTTTTGCAACACAGGAGGATGTTTTTCAAGTAATGGAACCAGTAATGTACAACACATTTAAAAAATTCTCTGATAAAAAAATTGCAGAATATCCATTTCCAAGAATAACATATAAAGATGCAATGCTTAAATATGGTTCAGATAAACCAGATTTAAGAAATCCATTATTTATTATAGATTTATCAGATTTCTTCAAAAAATGTACATTTAAGCCATTTATTGATAGAACTGTAAGAGCTATAAAAGTTGAAGGACATATGTCAAAAGGATTCCATGAAAAGATGTTAGCATATGCTATGTCAATTGGAATGCAAGGACTTGGATATTTAGAGGTTCAAGAAGATATGAGTTTTAAAGGTCCAATTGATAAATTTATACCAGATGACTTAAAGAAAATTTTAATAGAATTAGCAGATTTAAAACAAAATGATACAATATTTTTTATTGCTGATAATGAGAAGAGAGCAACAGAACTTGCAGGACAAATTAGAACTGAATTAGGAAACAGATTAAACTTAATAGATGAAGATGTATTCCAATTTTGTTGGATAATTGATTTCCCAATGTTTGAGTTAGATGACCATGATAAATTAGCATTTAGTCATAACCCATTTTCAATGCCACAGGGCGGTTTGGATGCGTTAGAAAATCAAAATCCATTAGAAATACTTGCATATCAATATGATATAGTTTGTAATGGTATTGAACTTTCTTCTGGTGCAGTTAGAAACCATGATATTCAAATAATGTTGAAAGCGTTTGAAATGGCTGGTTACACAGAGGAAGAAGTTAAAACAAAATTTGGTGCTTTATATACTGCATTCCAATTTGGTGCTCCACCTCATGCAGGAATTGCGCCTGGTATTGATAGAATGTTGATGCTTTTATCAAATTCAGATACTATTAGAGAAGTTATTGCATTTCCACTAAACAGTAAGGCACAAGACCTAATGATGGGGGCACCAGGTAATGTAAGAAGAGATCAATTAAGAGATGTACACATTGAAATTATAAAAAAATAGAGTATTTTAAAGTATTTTACTATATGTCAAATTTTATATTTTATTATTGTAATTTTATACATTTGAGTATATAATAAAGAAGATTTAAAGGAGGAGATATTAAGGTGAAAGTTAGTAAAGAAGAAATATTACACATTGCTAAATTAGCAGATTTGGAAATTAAAGACGAAGAAATTGAAAAATATGCGCTTAATTTGCAAGACATATTAGACTTTACGGAAGTAGTAAATAACGCACCTGTTGATGGACTTGATGTTACAGTTGGTGCAAATGAAAAGAAAAATGTTTTTAGAAAAGATGAGATTAAGGTATTTGAAGATAATGAAGCATTATTGCAAAATGCACCATCAGAGGAACAACATATGTTTAAGATACCAAAAGTCATAAATTAATGTCCTTTTCGGGACGGTTCTGTTTGGGACATCGTGATAAAAAAAAGACATCATTGAAAATGAATAGAGCTGTTATTTTATAAAATTTTAATGAGAAAGGGATTAATCAATTATATATATAATTGATTATACGAAAATAGCATATGAATATAGGAATAGATATAGATGATACAATCACAAAAACTAGTGAAGAAACTGATATTTATGCAAAAGAATATACAGAAAGTATATTGAAAAGAAAATTTGAACCTCAAAATATAGAAATCTTTGATCCAATGTGGGCAAAACATTTATATAATTGGACAGATGAAGAAAATGATAAGTTTTGGGATTTATATTATGAAAAAATAATGGAAAATGTCAAACCAAAAGAAGATGCAGTTGAAGTAATAAATAATTTATCTGTAAAAAATAATATAATAATTATTACAGCTAGATGGGATAGAGAAAGTGGAATTATAGCAAAAATAACAAAAGAATGGCTAAAGAAAAATAAGGTAAATTATACAAAAATTTTTATTGGTCATACAGATAAAAGAAAAATATCAGAAGAATGTAAAATAGATGTATTCATAGACGATAGTTATAAAACTTGTGAACAAATTGCAGGACTTGGTATAAAAACATATATGATGGATTCTAGAATAAATAAAACTTTAGAAGAAAAAAATTGGAAAAGAGTTTATTCTTGGAAAGATTTTGAAAAAGAAATGTCCATTTTGGGACAGATGTCCTAAAAAGAACCGTCCCCAAAAGGACATTTCAAATAATAAGAGATAATAAGAGTGAAGGGAGAAAATGTGATGGATATAACAGAATTAACAGTACATGAATTGCAAGAAAAATTAAAAAACAAAGAACTTACAGTAACGGAAATAACAAAAGCATATGTAGACAGAATAAATGACAAAGAAGAAGATGTACAAGCATTTGTTACAACACTAACAGATGAAGCATTAGAGCAAGCAAAAGATGTACAAGAAAAAATAGATAATGGAGAAATTAGCGGAGACTTTGCAGGAATTCCAATAGGAATAAAAGACAACATGTGCACAAAGGGTGTAAAAACAACATGTAGTTCTAAAATGTTAGAAAACTTTGTTTCACCATATGATGCAACAGTTGTTGAAAAATTAAATGCAGAAAATATGATAGACTTAGGAAAACTAAACATGGATGAATTTGCTATGGGTGGTTCAACAGAATATTCATATTTTAAGAAAACAAGAAATCCTTGGAACTTAAACAAAGTACCAGGAGGTTCTTCAGGTGGTTCTGCAGCAGCAGTTGCAGCAAACTTAGTTCCATGGGCACTTGGTTCAGATACAGGTGGTTCAATAAGACAACCTGCAAGTTTTTGTGGAGTTGTAGGACTAAAACCAACATATGGACTAGTTTCAAGATATGGACTAGTAGCATTTGCATCATCACTTGACCAAATTGGCCCAATCACAAAAGATGTAAGAGATAGTGCAATGCTTTTAAATCTAATAGCAGGACATGATGAAAGAGATACAACATCTGCAGAAATGCCTAAAAAAGATTACACAAAAGCATTAAAAAATGATGTAAAAGGCTTAAAAATAGGGGTTCCAAAAGAATTCTTTGGTGAGGGTATAAATGAAGAAGTAAAAGAAACTTTACAAAAAGCAATAGAAAAATACAAAGAACTTGGAGTAGAAGTTGAAGAATTTTCACTTGATATTGCTCAATATTCATTAGCAACATATTATATAATTGCATGTGCAGAAGCAAGTTCAAACTTAGGTAGATTTGATGGAATTCGTTATGGATATAGAACACCAGAATACAGTAACTTAAAAGAATTATATAAAAAGTCAAGAAGTGAAGGATTTGGAGAAGAAGTAAAAAGAAGAATAATTCTTGGAACATATGTGTTATCATCAGGATATTATGATGCATACTACAAAAAAGCACAACAAGTTAGAACATTAGTTATGAATGAATTTAACAAAGGATTTGAAAGATATGATGTTATATTAACACCAACATCTCCAACAGTAGCATTTGACATAGGTTCAAGATCAAACAATCCATTGGAAATGTATTTAGCAGATATTTGTACAGTATCTGTAAATATTGCAGGACTTCCGGGAATATCAATACCAGTAGGAGTTGACAAAGAAGGAATGCCAATTGGTATGCAATTAATAGGAAATAGATTCCAAGAAGAAACAATTTTAAATGCAGCATATACATTAGAGCAAGAAATTAAATTTAGAGAAAATCATAAACCAGAATTCAAAGGAGGTGCTGAATAATGTCAAGAAGTGATTATGAAGTTGTAATAGGACTAGAAGTTCATGCAGAGCTTTCAACAAAAACAAAAATATTCTGCTCATGTCCAACAGAATTTGGTGCAGCACCTAATACACATGTATGTCCAGTTTGTATGGCAATGCCAGGAACACTACCAGTATTAAACGAAAAAGTTGTTGAATATGCAGTAAAAGCAGGTTTGGCTACAAACTGTGAAATATCAAGAGATAGTAAAAATGATAGAAAAAATTACTATTATCCAGATTTACCAAAATCTTATCAAATATCACAATTTGATAAACCACTATGTGAACATGGATATATTGAAATTGAAACATCAGAAGGTAAAAAGAAAATTAGATTATTAAGAATCCACATAGAAGAAGATGCCGGAAAACTAAACCATGATGACTTTGGGGGAGGAAGTCTAGTTGATTTAAACAGAGCGGGAGTTCCTTTAATAGAAATGGTTTCTGAACCAGATTTAAGAAGTGCAGAAGAGGTAGAAGCATATTTAAGAAAATTAAAATCAATACTAGAATATATTGAAGTTTCAGACTGTAAAATGCAAGAAGGTTCATTAAGAGCAGATGTCAATGTGTCTGTTCATAAACCAGGAACACCTTTTGGAACACGTACTGAAATGAAAAATATGAACTCATTTAGAAGTATTACAAGAGCTATCGAATATGAAATTGATAGACAAATTGATGTGCTAGAAGATGGTGGAAAAGTAGAACAAGAAACATTAAGATGGGATGATGTATCTGGAAAAACATTTTCAATGAGAGATAAAGAAGATGCACAAGATTATAGATATTTCCCAGACCCAGACTTAGTTGCAATAAAACTTTCAGAAGAATATATTGAAAATATTAAGAAAACGTTACCTGAATTACCAGAGACTAGAAAAGAAAGATATTTGAAAGAATATGAATTATCTGAAAAAGATGCAAATATTATTACTGCATCAAAATATTTATCGGACTTATTTGAAAGTGCAATAAAGGTATGTAATAATCCAAAAGCAGTAAATAACTGGATTATATCTGATATATCAAGAATTTTAAATGAAACTGAAACAGAACCAATTGCTATTCCATTTGATGGAAATCAATTAGGAAAATTAGTTATTTTAATTGATAAAGGTACAATTAGTTCAAGTATTGGTAAAAAAGTTTTAACAGAATTATTTGAAAATCCGAGAGACCCAGAAGATATAATAAAAGAAAAAGGATGGATTCAAATTTCTGATGAGGGTGCAATTAAAGAGGTTGTTTCTAAAATATTAGAAGCAAATCCACAATCAATTGCAGATTACAAAGCAGGAAAAGACAGAGCGTTAGGATTTTTGGTTGGTCAAGCAATGAAAGAAACAAAAGGAAAAGCAAATCCAAAAATGTTAAATGAGATGTTCTTAGCTGAATTGAATAAATAATTAATGTGTGGAAGTTGGTCGACCATGGTGGACCAACTTTCATACATTAATTTATATAATTTGTTTTTTTATTCCATCAACAACAAAACCACAAATAATAAACTCAATACCGAAAATAAGGCTCAATCTAAATAAAATAAAACCAATAGTAAAAAGTATAGGAATTGTAAAAGAAAAATTATATGTAGTAAGGATTGCAAGTGAGGCTAGGCAAATTATAAAACAAAATCTTAAACCGTAACTCATAATTAATTTTGTTAATTTATCTAGACTTTTAAAACTATTTAAAACTTTTTTTAACATAATCATCACCTATATAAATAATAGCATTGATATATATAAACATCAATGGTAATTTATACTAGTAGTATTTTTTGAGTTAAACCGAAAATTTCAAGAATTTTTTACTAAACTGTAACTTCAATAACCAAAAAATATAGAAAATCTATTGTAAAAAAAATAAAAGTTTGAGATAATATATATAGTGATTTATATAAAAATATACAGGGATGAAGTCTATAATATACATACGATGAAAGGAAGTAAAGTTAATATGGCTGATAAATATAATGAACTAATAAATACAATGATAGAAAAAGGAGCAGATCCTAAAATTTTTGATATGCCAGTAATAAGAGAAAGAATAGAAAATGGCATGATTAAAGATATGTCTGTAAATAGTGATGGAACTATAGATTTTAATGGATATCATATGAAAAGAGAAAAAAATAATAAAGGTATTACTATTGAAAGATTAGAAGAAGGCAAAGGAGAAGTTCATTATGCTATGGATGATCCAATTAGAGATAATGGATATGCTTTATATAAAATGATGGCTGAAAAGATTTCGATAAATGAGTATGGTATTGAAGAAAAAATGGAAATAAAAGAAGATGAAAGTATATCTAAAAATTATTGGGAAAATGCAACATTTGATAAAATAAAAGCACCAATAAAAAGACAAATTATTAGAAAAGATGGAAAAATTGTGAAATATGATACTAATGAAAACGAATATTCTGAAAAATATGATGATGGAAATTGGAAAATTGAAAGTGATCCAATAGAAAATGAATATTCTTCTAATAAAAAAATAAAAGATATTGTATTACAATTTGAGGCTAATGTACAAAAATATACTGAAAAATATCCTCAATTAAAAGAATATTACTCAAAAAAAAGAAATGAGATATTGGATGATTTAGATAATAAACAAGAAAAATTGATTGCCCAAAATAATTCATTGAAAGATAATAATAGTAGATTACAAAAAATGTTGGGAAAAACATTAGGATTTGCTGAAAAGGTTAGAAACAGCGTTGTTGGGAAGATATTTTTTGGAAAGAGTGCTAATGAAATTTTAGGAGAGAAGACTAAAGATGTTGCTTTTTTAGAAGATGGTGAAAATGAAAGAGATTAGTTTAAAATTGTGTGATAAAGTTAAGTTGGGCATAGTTATAAAAACAAAAAAGAATTTCTATTTATAGGTAGAAATTCTTTTTTTAAAACAAAAACTATGCATAATTTTCATTTTTTGCCTAAGCATTAGCTGCGTTTAATTTTTTTGATAAATTAGATTTTTTTCTAGCTGCTGTGTTTTTTACTATAACACCTTTTGTACAAGCTTGATCGATTTTTCTTGTAGCCTCTGAGAATAATGTTTTAGCTTCTTCCATGTTTCCAGCTTCAATAGCTTGTTCGAATTTTTTAACAGCTGTTTTATATGCAGATTTTATCATATTATTTCTTAAAGTTTTCTTTTCAATTACTTTAACTCTCTTTTTTGCTGATTTAATATTTGGCATGTGTTTTGCACCTCCTCTTAGTCTATTTTCATTATAACATTGATTATTTTACCATAGATTTCCTGTTTTGGCAAGAGATTTACAGAAAATTATTTTTTTTCATTATCTTTTTTAATTTTTTTATGTTCTTCAGGAATTACAATATTTTTCGGTTTATTATCACTTGATTTTGGCTTGCTAGAATTTAAATGGTCATAAACACCAGAAATGTTTAAGTTAGAACCATCACCATCAACTATTTCTATCTTCTTTTTTTCTTCACTCATATGAATTACCTCCGATTTCTTATAAACAAATATTACCACAAAATATTTGAATTGGCAATAAAAAATGAAAAAATAAAATACAAATATTGACATAAAGCCCAAATAATGTGATAATATAGAGGTGATTTAAAAAGTATTACATATTGAAATTAATTGGATGCACAAATAAAACATTCAAAATTTTGCATTCTAATTTGTTCTAAAAACTATAGATAGGAATGATAAAAAATGGAAATAGATAAAATAAAATCTATAATTGAAGCGATACTTTTTGCTGCAGGAAGACAGGTATCAATAAAAGAATTAATGATTTCTTTAGAAATGCCAAAAGAAGACTTAGAAAATATAATAGTTTCAATGCAAGAAGATTATAAAATACAAAGCAGAGGAATAGAAATTATAAAAATAGAAGATAGCTATCAATTATGTACGAAAAAAGAATTATACGAATATTTATATCCAATATTAGATAAAAGGTCAAAACCGAATTTGTCAAATGCAGCATTAGAAACGCTTGCAATAATTGCGTATAATCCAAGAGTGACAAGAGCTGAAATTGAGTCTATAAGAGGAGTTAGTGCAGATGCTTGTATTTATAAGTTACTAGAATATGGATTAATACAAGAGGCTGGAAAATCGGATTTACCGGGTAAACCAATGACATATGTAACTTCAAATGAATTTTTGAAGATGTTTGGTTATACTTCTTTAAATGATTTGCCTGAACTTCCAAGATATAAATTAGATGAAAATCAACAAATTGTAATTGAAGATTTAGTAGAAAATAATACTGAAACTGAAGAAAATCAAGAATTACAAAATGAAAATTTTGAACAAGAGGCTACAGAGCCCGAAAGGGAAGAAGAGAAAAAATAGTATGATTGAAAAAATGTCCCAAAAGAACAGAGCTAAAGCTTAAGTTAGCTGTAAATCGCTTTGCTCAAACAGTTAACTTATTCACAAAATGACAAAATGGACATGAAAATAACAGAAAGAGGTAATAGAAATGAAATTAAGTAAATTAAACCCAAAGAAAATAAACTTTAATGATGTAGATAAAAATTATTCAGGCCAAGATATATTAATGAAATTAGGAGAATTATATCAATTTGAAAGTGGGATTTTTGGATATGGAAACATATGGACAAAAATGGAAAGAATAGTAGAAAATATAATTATTGACGAATTAGATAAAGCAGACTGTATTCAAGCAGAATTTCCAAAATTACAACCAAGAAAAATATGGGAACAATCTGGAAGATGGGATGTATACACAAAAGAAGCTGATATAATGTTCAATATGAGTAACAATTTAGGTGATTATGGATTAGCACCTACAGCAGAAGAATGTGCTACGATTTTTGGAGCAAATAGATTATTATCATATAAAAATTTACCAGCAACATACTATCAAATTGGAGAAAAATTCAGAAAAGAAATTAGAGCAAGAGGATATTTATTTAGACCTCGTACATTTGTAATGATGGATGCATATTCATTTGACAAAACACAAGAAGATATGCATAAAACATTTGAAAAAATGCATGATGTATATATGAATATTTTCAAAAGAATTGGTATCAATATCATTCCAGTTGTAAGTGATGGTGGAACAATGGGCGGAAGAGTTTCAGAAGAATTCCAAGCCATTACAAAATTAGGTGAAGACATTATTTTATACAATGAAGAAAAGAATGTTGGAATTAATAAAGAAGTCCTAGACTTTGAAGATAAAGAGACATTTATTGATAGATTACAAGGACTAAGCCTAGAAGATATGAAAGAATATAATTCTGTTGAATTAGGAAATAATTTTGAGTTAGGAACAAAATATTCAGAAGCAATGGGATTAACATATCAAGACGAAAACGGTCAAAGCAAACCTTATTATATGGGATGTTATGGAATTGGTTTAGGTAGAATAATTGCAACTACAATTGAAAACAATATAATTATCAGAAATGATAGAGTTAAAGGATTTGCAATACCAGAAAATATTGCTCCATATAAAGTTCAAATTATATATAGTGATGAGAATAAAGAAAAGGCATTTGAACTATATAATAAACTTCAAGATAATGGTGTTAATGCTATTATTGATGATAGAGAAAATTTGAATATGGGTAATAGAATTAATGATGTTTATGCTTTAGGTACTCCTTATATGCTTGTTATGGGTAAAAAGTTTGAAGATGGAAAATATGAATTGGAGACTTCAAAAACAGGGAAAAAAGAAATATTTTCAATTGATGAATTAATAAAAAAATGTCAATGAGGGGGGATTGAGGGACGTTCCTTAAATTCCCTTTTTGGAGGGATTTAGGGACAGTCTTTAAATCTCTTTTTATTTGTTAAAAAAATTGATTATTATATATTAATATTAAAAAAATGTTGCTTTGAGTTTTTTATTTTTTATAATATTAAAAGAATATTAATTATAACATATTATGTGAAATAATGCAAAAATATGAAAAAATCGAGATTGAAGGTATGTCCCTCAATCCCGAAAAAAAGGGAATTTAAGGAACGTCCCTAAATCCCGTTTTTTTAAAATTCACAATTCTTTGGTGTTCTAGGAAATGGAATAACATCACGGATATTTTGCATTCCTGTTAAATACATAATAGCTCTTTCAAAACCTAGACCAAATCCAGAATGAACACAACTACCATATTTTCTTAAATCCAAATACCATTCGTAATTTTCGATGGGCATATTCAATTCTTTCATTCTATTTAATAATTTATCATAATTTTCTTCTCTTTGGCTACCACCAATAATTTCTCCAATACCAGGAACTAAAAGGTCAGCAGCAGCAACAGTTTTACCATCTGGATTTTGCTTCATATAGAAAGCTTTTATATCCATTGGATAATCTGTAACAAAAACAGGTTTCTTAAATATTTGTTCACACAAATATCTTTCATGTTCTGTTTGTAAATCAATACCCCAGCTAACTTTATATTCAAATTCGTCATTATGTTTTTCTAATTCTTTAACTGCATCTGTGTAAGAAATTCTAACAAAACCAGAATTGATTACATGATTTAATCTTTCTAATAAACCTTTGTCTATAAAGTTATTGAAAAATTCCATTTCTTCTGGGCAATTATCTAAAACATATTTGAAAATATATTTAATCATATCTTCTGCTAAATCCATATCATCAGCTAAATCTGCAAAACATATTTCAGGTTCAACCATCCAAAATTCAGCAGCATGTTTTACTGTGTTTGAATTTTCTGCTCTAAAAGTAGGACCAAATGTGTAGATATTTCTAAATGCTTCTGCAAATGTTTCACCATTTAATTGACCACTAACTGTTAAGTGAGCAGGTTTTCCAAAGAAATCTTTTGAAAAATCAATTTTTCCATCATCTGTTTTTGGTATGTTTGTTAAATCAAAAGAATTAACATTGAACATTTCTCCTGCACCTTCTGCGTCACTTCCTGTAATTAAAGGAGTATTTACATATACAAAACCTCTTTCTTGGAAGAATTGGTGTATTGCATATGCTAGGCTACTTCTAACTCTAAATACTGCATTAAAAGTATTTGCTCTTGGACGAAGATGTGCAATTGTTCTTAAATATTCAAATGAGTGTTTTTTCTTTTGAAGTGGATATGTGCTATCTGATAAACTTTCTATTTCTACGCTTGTAGCTTGAATTTCGAAAGGTTGTTTTGCATTTTCTGTTTTTACAAGTGTTCCAGTAACTTTAATTGAAGAACTTATTGTAAGTTTGCAAATTTCATTAAAGTTTGATAACTTATCTGTAAAAACGATTTGTATATTTTTGAAAAATGTTCCGTCATTTATTTCAATAAATCCAAATGTTTTTGAGTCTCTTACTGTTCTAACCCATCCTTCTAAAGTTACTTCTTTGTTAATGTAATTTTCTGTATTTTTGTATAATTCTTTTATAACTAGTTTTTCCATTTTTGATTTCATTCCCTTCCTAAGATACAGATTTATTGGAAAGTTTAAACAAGTATCTTCTTTTTATTATGGTAGAATTATACATCATTATACATTAAAATTCAAGTTGTTTTTGTGCATATAGTCTAATAATTGTACATATTTGGTCTATATGGATATTCTGCTATGGATACAAATTTGATAGAGTAAATATCACAATAAAGCAAATTTCCACTTTCAATTGACCTTAATAAAATGTAACTAACTCCAACATCTTCAAGAATTCCTGTTCTATCTGTTAGATTATTTGTACCAATTAAAAATTCCACTCTTACCAATTTTCCAATATGTTCTCTTAAAAAAGCAGGGGTATATATGTTATTTGTTAAAATTTCAGGAGACTGGTTATTTGTAACCACATTTCTTTTTTCACTTTGGTTTTCATTCATAAAAAATCCATCCTTTCAAAATAAATTCTAAATACAAAAAATGTAAATATTATTAGCGTTTTTTCTGTTTTAGCAAATATTATTAATATTAGATTTTGTTATTGCTAAGTATTTGAATAAGAAGCGGTTGGCCTATAAAAACAATGATTTGTAATTCTTGTATGGAAAGTTCCAGAACCATTTCGTGGGAAAGTTGTATCACAGGTAGGCTTAAAAGGATTTAGATACCACAAGCATTCACCAGCTTCTACAAGTTTATTACCAGAAAGTGCCCAGTCAGCAATATAAAAATGTTCTTCAGTAGGATTCATATTATAAATGTTTTGAGGATTATATTGATTTCTTATAGTTTCTCTTGCACAGTCAAATTGACCATCTTGGAATAAAATATTTCGTATGTTTCCATTTTGAGATACTCTTGAATATTCTCCAACTGGAACATTTACTCTGTTCATTATTACAGATGCAACTGCTTTCATTCCAATATCTCCTTCGCCACCTGCTTCACATTGTATCATTCTTGCTAATAGTTCTCTTTCTGAATATGCCACATTAATCACCTCTTATTATTGTATTACTAAAAAAAATTTGTGTTACTGAAAAAATAGTATTGCTAAAAAAATAAAAAAAATATATAATGATGAAAAAGAGGGAATAATATGGGTAAAAAAGTAGAAACAGGTTTAATAATTGTAAAAGAAGATATATTTTCTAGAATAAGAAAAAATTTATTTGCAATATTTTTTAAAAAAGAAAATGAATTATTAAATAAAATATATGAAATAGAAAAGCCCAGAAATGTAGTGTGTGGTAAAGTAATTATTCCCAAAGAAATATCAATAAATAAAATTGTTTCTAAAAAAATAAAGTAAAAGGAAAGGGTGTAAGAAATGATAATAGCAGTTGATGGACCAGCAGGAAGTGGTAAAGGAACAGTAACAAAAAGAATAGAAAAAGAATTAGGATTTTTGAACTTAGATACGGGAGCAACATATAGATGTGTAGCTCTGCAGGTTTTAAGAGAAAATGTTAGTTTAAAAGACGAAGAACAAATAATAAAAATAGCAAATGATATAGATATCCAAATCAATAATACAGGGGATAAAGACATCATTTTATTAAATGGAGAAGATGTAAGTAAAGAAATAAGAACAAAAGAGGTGACATCAATAGTTTCTCAAGTTTCTTCAATAATTCCGGTAAGAGAAAAGATGGTAGAAGTTCAAAGAAAACTTGCAAATGGAAAAAATGTTATTGTAGAGGGTAGAGATATTGGTACTGTTGTATTTCCAAATGCTGATATAAAGATTTATTTAGATGCGAGTGAAGAAATAAGAGCTCAAAGAAGATATGAAGAAAATAAACAAAATGGAATAGATACAACATATGAAGAAGTTTTGGAAAATGTTAAAATGAGAGACTATAATGACATGCATAAAAAAGTCGGTGCTTTAAAAAAAGCAGAGGATGCAATTGTTGTAGATTCAACAAACCTAACAATTGATGAAGTTGTCGAAAAGGTAAAAAAAATAATAATGAGTTTATGCATTGAGAGAGGGATAAAATTAGAAATGAAAAAACAAATTATAATGGCTTCTGGAAATAAAGGAAAAATTAAAGAAGCACAAGAAATATTAGAAGATTATGAAATAATACCAATGAATGAAATTGGTATTGATATAGATGTAGAAGAAGATCAAGAGACATTTGAAGGAAATGCAAGAAAAAAAGCAGAAACAATAGCAAAAACATTGAATGGAAAAATGTGCTTAGCAGACGATTCAGGAATTCAAATTGAATTTTTAGATGGATTTCCAGGTGTATTTACAAAAAGATGGCATAAAGGAACAGACAGAGAAAGAAATGAGGCTTTAATAGAAAAGCTAAATGGTGTACTACATGAAAAAAGAAAAATAAAATTTGTTACAGCAATGGCATTGTCAGATGGTGAAAAAACTATTACAGCAGTAGGAGAGATTCAAGGTTATGTTGCAGATGCTCCAAGAGGAGAAAATGGATTTGGATTTGACGAAATTTTTGAATTAGAGGATGGAAGAACATTGGCTGAAATTTCAGCAGAGGAAAAAAATCAAATTAGTGCAAGAAAGAAAGCATTGGAAAATTTAAAAGAAAAGTTAAAAAATTAATAATATAATCTCATGATTAATTCATGGGATTTTTATTAATTGTATTATATTTAGAAATGCCAGAAAAAAACTTTTAAAAAATTGAAAAATATGTAAATATGTGGTAAAATATATAATATAAGGTTGATACCTTAAATATATAATACAGGAGGATATAAGACATGAAAATAAGCTTAGAAGTAAATGGTAGGGAAATGCAATTTTCAGAAGAAGAGCTTAGAACTATTCTGGAAAAACATTTTTCTGATGAAGAACAACCTATTCAAATAGTTAAAATGCCTGTTGAAGGCAAACTATTTGAAGTTAACCCATCAAAGCTCGATCGTTCTCTTTTTTCTAAAGAAAGAGAAGATAAAGAGCAGGAAGTTTTAAGGAAATTAATCCTTCAAGCTTTTGAAAGATTAGATAATGAGCCTAAGAAATATCATAGGACATTTTATACTTTCAAACCTGAAAAAACATGGGTAGAGCCACAAACTGTATGCCAGCTAAAAAAGATGGCTTGCAAGTTGGGAGACCATCTAACTGATTGGGTGGAGTTTTCTTTTGAGCAGGCACAGCGCATACAAAATGGGGAATGCTGGGAAAGCATTTGTAACATTCCAGATACTTTAAACTATACTAGATTAATAGTGTGGAAGGATGGAAGTTATAGAATTGTAGGTGGTTCTGTTAAAAATGGTGATACAAAATCACCTTCGTACATATTTGGATTTGGGTATGAGTCTAATTGTGTATTAGAAAGTGTTGTACCTTCAGTTACATCATTTAAGATAATGAAGGTAGCAGATAAAAACTGATAAGCTTGTAATAGAGGCTATGACTTGAATAAGTTGTAGCTTCTATTTTTAGAAATTTGTTCGATTCACTTTTTACGTAAACAATTCATAAAATATAGCAAAAACGTAAAAAGGAGGAAAAAAAATGTCAAGTTACATAATAGAAGGACGGGAAAAAATTAGAAGGCACAGTAAAAATATCTGGTTCAAAAAATTCTGCATTACCTATAATAGCAGCGACGATATTAAATGCTGGAAAAACCACATTATATAATGTACCAAACATACAAGACACGCAGATGATGTACAAAATACTAGAAACACTAGGAGCAAAAATAGAAAAGAAAAACGGAAAAATAAAAATAGATACATCAAAAATAGAAAAATTTGAAATACCACCAGAATTAATGCACAAAATGCGTTCATCAGTAATACTTGCGGGAGCTTTACTAGGAAGATATAAAAAAGCTGTATTTTCATATCCAGGAGGGTGTGATATTGGTTCAAGACCAATAGACTTACATCTAAAAAGTTTTGAAAAATTGGGAATACAGGTAAATAAAAATCATGGAAATATAGAATGTAATGCAGAAAAAATAAAAGGAGAAAAAATAGACTTGGATTTTCCAAGTGTGGGTGCAACAGAAAATGCAATACTTGCAAGTGTATTAGCAGATGGAATGACAATTATAACAAATGCAGCACGAGAACCAGAAATAATAGACCTACAAAATTTTCTAAATAAAATGGGTGCGAAAATTGTAGGAGCAGGAACGGATGAGATACAAATTGATGGTGTTAAGAGATTAAAAGACATAAGTTATAATATAATGCCAGATAGAATAGAAACAGGTTCATTTTTATGTTTTGCGGCTGCAACAAAAGGCAATATTATACTAGAAAATGTAAATGCAACACATATTACTCCAATAATAAATAAATTGGAAGAAGCGGAATGTAAAATAGAGGTAAACAAAAATAAAATTAAAATAATAGCACCTAAAAAACTGAAAGCAATTGATATAAAAACAATGCCATATCCTGGATTTCCAACAGATATGCAGTCAGTATTCGCAGCAATGCTTACAACAGCAAAAGGAACGTCTATAATTATAGAAAATATATTTGAAAATAGATATAAATATACTCAAGAACTAAATAAGATGGGGGCAAAAATTACAGTTGAGGGAAAAAGTGCGGTAATACGCGGAACTAGAAAATTGTATGGCGCAGATGTTAAAGCAACTGATTTAAGGGGTGGAGCAGCACTTGTATTAGCTGGTTTATGTGCAAAGGGAATGACCCAAATAGATAATATAGAATATATTTTAAGGGGATATGAAAAATTGGATTGTAAATTAAGAGGTTTGGGTGCTAATATAAATCTAATGTAAATACTCTAACAATACCCGAATACAGGACACTTTAGAGTATTTACCTAAGAATTTGTAACACTATTTTGGTCACATTCGAAAGATATTCAAAATATCATTTACAGGTATTGCACAAATCAACTTTACAAAACTGAAACAAAATATAACAATAATATATGAATTTTTTGTAAAAACTATAGAAATATAGTTTTTTTTTTGATACAATACATACTAGAAATTTTTGGAGGTGAAAATTTTGACAAAACAACAAAGGAAAGAAATAGACGATTTATATAATCTTTCTAGTAATACAGCTAAAAAAGAAAGAGAAGAAAAGAAAAAAGCAAAAGAAAGAGAAAAAAGAATAAAACGAAGAAAAAATGAACAAAAAGACCAATTTGATTTTGATACAGAAACAGTAATAGGAATGACAAACAGAAATAATCAAAAAATCCAACAAAGACATCAATCAAGAATGACAAAAAAACAAGCAAAAATTATTAGAAAAAAGAAAAGAATAAAAAAAGTAATAAAAACACTATTGTTATTAGCAATAATAATAGGAGGAATTTGTTTTGCATTAATTTCACCAATATTTAATATAGAAGATATAAAAGTTAATGGTAATGAACAAATAAACGCAGAAACGATAGTAAGTTTATCACAATTACAAGTAGGTCAAAACATATTTAAATTTTACAAAGAAAAAGTAATAAATGATATAAAAACAAATGCATATGTAGAAAATGTAAAAATAAAAAGGAAAATTCCAAATAAAATAGAAATTACAATAGAGGAAAGAAAACAAGATTATAATGTTGAATTTTTAAATGGATATGCTTATATAAATAATCAAGGATATATATTAGAAATATCAGAACAAAAACTAGATTTGCCAGTAATAAAAGGAATATCAACGCCACAAGAACAAATTGTGGAAGGAAATAGGCTAAATGATGTTGACTTGGAAAAATTAGAAACAGTTATACAAATAATGAATATATGTAAAAGTTATGATTTAGATAAAAAAGTTTCTAGCATAGATATAACAGATTCGAATGATTATATAATGGAAATGGATGAAGAAAAGAAAATAGTTCATTTAGGAAATAATAGTAATTTGAGTAATAAAATGCTTTATGTACCAGCAATTTTAACAGAAAATCAAGGAAAAGAAGGAACTATTTATCTAAATGGAGATATTAATGGAGATTTTAAACCTAGATTTAGGGAAAAAGTATAAATTATTAATTTAAATGATATACATAAGATATGTGTATTTATGAAGATGGGAGAGATATGGATGACTAATAAAAAAGCGATTGCTTTAGTTTTAGGAATTATGTGTTTTGCATTAACAGCAGGAATTTGTATACAGGTAAAAACTGTAAAAAATACAAATTCAACATCAAGTAAAAATTATGAGGAAAATAACTTAAGAGCAGAAGTGTTAAAATACAAAGAAAAATATGATAATTTAATAAAAGAAACTGAAAAAGTTGATGCACAACTACAGGAACAAATTGAAAGTGCAACAAAAAATAATTCAGAGTTAGAAGAAGCAAAAAATCAAATAAATGATGGAAATAAAATGATTGGATTAACTGAAGTTACAGGACCGGGTATAACAATAACACTTGCAGATAGTGATATAGATTCAACATCAGTTTTAAATTCAAGTGACTTATTAATACATGATATTGATTTACTAAAAGTTGTTAATGAACTAAAAAATGCGGGTGCAGAAGCGATATCAATAAATAATCAAAGAGTAATTTTAACAACTCCTATTATTTGTGGTGGAAATATAATTAATATTAATGGTGAAAAAATAGGCTCACCGTTTGAAATTAAAGCAATAGGCTCACCAGAAGCATTAGCTAATTTATCAAGACCAGGTGGATGGTTAAGTAAACTTGAAGAAAGAGGAATAAAAGTAAGTACACCTAAAAAATCAAATTCAATAACAATACCTAAATATTCAGGTGTTTTAAACTTTAAATATATAAATAATAAAAGTTAATAATTAAAAAATTTGAATGATGATGATGGAAACACCCTAAGATTTGACAGACGAAATTTTTGAAAAAATTTTGGATGGCGATGAGCGAAACACCCCAAGATTTGACAGACGAAATTTTTGAAAAAAATTTTGGATGGCGATGAGCGAAACGAAGTGAAGCGAAAGGAAGAAAATTTAAAATGAAAAAAGGCAAAATAACTGTATGTATAACAATTGCAATAGCATGTTTTGCTTTAGCAATTGTAATGTCTATGCAATTTAAAGTTGTAAAAGAAACAGATATTACATCAATAGAAACAATGAGAGAAGAAGAATTAAGAACAGAACTTGCAAATTGGAAAAAGATGTATAAAGAAGCAGAAGAACAATACAATGAAAAAACAGCCAAATTAGCAGAATACAAAGAAAAAGAACAATCAAGAGAAGACTCTTCAAAATTAGTAGAAAAAGAATTAGAACAAACAAATATGTATCTTGGAAAAACAGACGTAGAAGGACAAGGAATAACTATCAAAATAAAAGATATAAACAATCAAAATACAAATGAAGAAGAAAGTGTAAATCCAATTTCTGCAGAAGATTTACTAGTAATTGTAGATTATCTAAAACTAGCAGGGGCAGAAGCAATATCAATAAATGGACAAAGAATAATTAATATGTCAGACATTGTAGATGTAGGGAGTAACTCAATAATTTTTATAAATCAACAAAGAGTTATATCACCATATGAAATTAGAGCAATTGGTGATTCAACAAAACTTGAAAGTACATTACTAGGAAATGGTGGTTATGTTGAAGAATTAAGGAATTATGGATTTGAAGTAGATATAGAAAAAGGTAAAGTAAGTATACCTAAATATAGTAAAGATATAACACATAAATATATTCAATAAAATTTATGAAAAAGGGAATGATGAATGATGATTTTTTTAATTATGATAATAGCATGCATTTTGGGAGTAGCAGTTGGATTAAATGCTCCAATAATATCATATACATATTCAAGCTATTTAGCAATTGCAATAATTGCAGCACTTGACTCAGTTTTTGGCGGTGTTGCATCTGTTATAAACAAAAGATTTGATATGAAAATATTTATCTCAGGATTTTTTGGTAATGCAATACTAGCAATATTATTAACTGTATTAGGTGAAAAATTAAATATTGATATTTATCTAGCAGCCATTGTTGTATTTGTTGGAAGAATGTTCAATAATTTAGGAACAATAAGAAGATATTATGTCGAAAAATGGACAGAAAAAATGAAAAAAAAATCAGAAGAAAAGACAAAGAAAAGTCAAGAAAAAACACAAGAAAAAGAGATATAAAAAGAAAAAGTAAATAATAGTAAGAAAAGACACTGTTAATAGGAAAATAAATATTACAAATACATTACAAGTTTATTACAAAAATATAACAATTTCTATTGACATTTGAAAAAAAATGTAATATAAATACATCAAGAAATTTATAACAAAAAAGATGGGGGAATTAACTTGGCTATAGGTGATATTATAGTTGGTGTAGACATAGGAACAACAAAAGTAGCAACAGTAGTAGGAGAAGTTAACAATTTTGAACAAATAGAAACTATATGTAGTACATCATATAAATGTAGTGGATTAAAAAAAGGAAAAATAATAAACGAAGAAGAAATAAGTTTAAGTTTAGAAAAAACTATAAGAGATGCCGAAGATGAAACAAATCTTAAAATAAATTCAGCATACGTAACTATTCCAGGAAAATATGTAACAATAGTACAAAACAGTATAACAAAAGATGCAAAAGACAGATATGCTGGAATATCAATAAAAGATGTGCAAAATGCAATTATGCAAGTAAAAGATATCGAAATACCAGATGGAAAAACATTGATAGATATTGTACCAGATAAAGTAATATTGGATAATGGAACTATAGTTACAGACCCAGTTGGAAGTTTGAGTTCTAAATTTACAATAAGTGCTCAAATAATATTAGCAGATAAAGATTATGTAAGACAATTAAATAACATATTTAAAAGAGCAGGTTTGGAAATAGATGGAATTGTTCCAACAACTCTAGCGGAAAGAAATTTAATATTAGATAAAAATGAATTGCATGATAATATTGCAATTATTGATGTTGGCGCAGAAAATACAGATATAGGGGTATTTGAAGGAACAACATATGTATATACTAATTCAATGCCAGTAGGTGGGGAAAATATAACAAATGACATTGCATTAGTATTAAATATTGAAAAAGAAGAAGCGGATAAATTAAAAAGACAATATGGACTAGCCTTAAAATCATTTATAGATAATGATAATGATATTATTTTAAATACATGTAAAGATAACAATAAAAACAAAATAATAAAAAGTTCTGAATTAATAGAGATAATTGAAGCAAGAATAGAAGATATGTTTCTTATAATAAATAAAGATTTAACAAATCAAGGAATAAAATCAAGAATAAATAATGTCATATTAACAGGACAAGGAATAGTAAATATTAGTAAAAGTGATGTCGCAGGAAAAATAAACTTAAATATACCTGTAAAAATATCTACTGGAAGACTAATAGGAACTACAAAACCTGCATATAGAACAGCATATGCATTGGTTAGATATATAGCTTCAAGACCATTTACTAAAACAGTATCAAGTAGTATAGATACAAAATCAAATGAAAATGTATTTAAAAATATATTTGAAAGAATAAAAGAATTTTTTTACAGTTAAAATTATAATAACAATAATTAGTATAAGGAAATAGTTATTAATTTTAAAATATAAATATAAACAAAGATTTAAGGGAGGAAAAATCAAAATGATGGAATACGAAGATAACAATATAACAATGATGGATGGGACAGCAACAATAAAAGTAATCGGTGTTGGAGGCGCAGGAAATAATGCTGTAAATAGAATGATAGATGCAGGAATAAAAGGTGTAGATTTTATAGCTGTAAATACAGATAGACAAGCACTTCAACAATCAAAAGCAAATACAAAAATTCAAATAGGAGAGAAAATAACAAGAGGGCTAGGAGCAGGAGCTAACCCTGATATTGGTGCGCAATCAGCGGAAGAAAGTAAATCAGAAGTAGCTGAAATATTAAGAGGAGCAGATATGGTATTTGTTACTGCCGGAATGGGTGGAGGAACAGGTACAGGAGCTGCACCAATAGTTGCATCAACGGCAAAAGAAATGGGAATATTAACAATAGGTGTTGTTACAAAACCATTTACATTTGAAGGAAAGAAAAGACTTTCACAAGCAGAAAGAGGAATTGAAAGCTTAAAAGGAAAAGTAGATACACTAGTAGTAATACCAAATGACAAATTATTACAAATAATAGATAGAAAAACATCAATAATAGAAGCATTCAAAATGGCAGATGATGTATTAAGACAAGGTGTACAAGGTATATCTGACTTAATTGCAGTACCAGGTCTTGTAAACTTAGACTTTGCTGATGTAAAAACAATAATGTTAAATCAAGGTATGGCACATATGGGTGTTGGTAGAGCATCAGGAGAAAACAGAGCAGAGGATGCTGCAAAAGAAGCTATCCAAAGTCCATTACTAGAAACATCAATTGAAGGAGCAAAAGGAGTAATTATCAATATTACAGGTGGAGAAGATTTAGGATTACACGAAGTAAATACAGCTGCAGAATTAGTTCAACGCAGTGTAGACCCAGAAGCAAATATCATATTTGGTACAGTTACAGACCCAAGTATGCAAGATGAAATTCAAATTACTGTTATTGCAACAGGATTTGAAAAACCAGATAATAACATATCAAGTATAGGTGTTGATAATATAGTTTCAAAAACATGGGAGAAAAAAATCAATTCAATACCATCTAGCTCAGATGTAAGTTCTTCACAAAATGATTTAGATATTCCACCATTTTTAAGAAAAAATAGAAATAAAAATTTATAATACCTGGTTATGTCCTTTTGGGGACGGTTCTGTTTGGGACATTTAAGTAAAATAATAATATAACTATTTATAATAATTAGAAAGAAATAATCGAAAATGCTCGATTATTTCTTTTTTTCTACAATAAGAAAAGACAGACTTCTCAAAATTAAAGTAGTAAAATACAAAAAGTAGGTGAGCAAAATGACAATTTATATAGATATTATAATTGTAGAAAACCTAATAATGAATTATATAATTTTATATGCAACAGGGATAATATCAAAAGATAAAATTTCATATACAAGAATATTTTTTGCAAGTCTAATAGGAGCGATATATGCAGTGACGGAGTATATATTAAAATTAAATATATATTCAAATATATTAATAAAAATAATATTATCAATAATTATAGTATATGTAGCATTTTATCCACAAAATGTAAAAAAAATGTATAAACAATTGGTGATGTTTTATGTAACAACATTTACATTTGGAGGGGTAGCAACATATTTAATATATGTACTTAAACCACAAAATATAATAATAAAAAATGGAATGTATGTTGGAACATATGTATTAAAAGTGATATTTTTAGGAGCAATAGTAGGAACTGCTATTTTATTTGTAGCTTTTAAACTGGCTAAAAATAAAATAACGAAAAAAGACATGATTTGCAAAATAAAAATTAAAATAAATGGAAAAGAAAAAGTATTAGATGCAATGGTTGATACTGGAAATATGCTAAAAGAACCAATAACAGGTACACCGGTTGCTGTAGTAGAGAGAACATCATTATATGATTTATTACCAAAAGAAATATTAAATAATACTGAATCTATATTAGGAGGTGATTTTGGGAAAATACCAGAAGATATAAAAAATGAATATATTCCAAAATTAAAGATAATACCATTTGCTTCATTAGGGAGACAAAATGGAATGCTAGTTGGAATAAAACCAGAGAAAATCGAAGTTATAAATGAACAAAAAGAGAAAAATAAAAATGCAATAATAGGAATATATAATAAATCTCTAACAAAAAAAGGAGAATACAAAGCGCTAATCGGACTTGAACTATATTAATACTATAAATTTTTAGGAGGTACATAATGAATATTGTTGAATTTTTAAAAAGAAAAATTGATAATATAAGCACCATATGTGCTAAATACATAAATGAAAATGATGAAATAGAATATTTGCCGATATTTTATATAGCGGGAAGTCAAACACTTCCACCACCATTGGAACCAGTAGAAGAAGAAAAATTAATAAAAAAATTATCAGAAGAGGATAATTTAGAAACAAGGCAAATCTTAGTTGAAAGAAATTTAAGACTTGTTGTATATATAGCCAAAAAATTTGAAAACACGGGGATAGGAATAGAAGATTTGATATCTATAGGAACAATAGGTTTAATGAAAGGTGTTAATACTTTTAATTCAGACAAAAATATTAAATTGGCAACATATGCATCAAGATGTATTGAAAATGAAATCTTAATGTTTTTAAGAAAAAATAATAAAACTAAAGGAGAAGTATCGATAGATGAACCATTAAATAAGGACTGTGATGGAAATGAATTATTATTATCAGATATATTAGGAACAGACCCAGATATTACATCAAGAAATTTAGAAGATGAAGTAGATAAAACTTTATTAAGGGCATCAATATTAAAATTAAATGATAGAGAAAAAAATATAATGGAAATGAGATTTGGATTTAAAACAGGAAAAGAAAAAACACAAAAAGAAGTTGCGGATGAACTTCGGAATATCACAAAGTTATATTTCTAGATTGGAAAAGAAAATAATAAATAAAATGAAAAAAGAAATAATGAGTAAGACTGGTTGATTTTATATGTGAAATGGTGAATCAAATCAAATTAGTATTAAATAAACCTTTTTTGGAAATACTTAGATTAAGTAATTTTAAAGGAGGTTTTTTATTTGTTCAATAAAGTTGAAATATGTGGAGTAAATACAAGCAAATTGCCACTATTATCAAATGAAGAAAAGAAAGAATTACTAATAAAGATAAAAGAAGGAGATGAAGAAGCAAGGACTAAATTTATTCAAGGAAATTTAAGACTTGTTTTAAGTGTAATACAAAGATTTTATGGAAGAGGAGAAAAAGCAGATGATTTATTTCAAGTTGGATGTATAGGATTAATAAAAGCAATAGATAATTTTGATATAAGTCAAGATGTTAAATTTAGCACATATCGGAGTGCCGATGATAATAGGAGAAGTAAAAAGATATTTAAGAGATAATAATAGTATAAGAGTTAGTAGGTCTGTAAGAGACTTGGCATATAAAGCTATGCAATTTAAAGAAAAGTATATTAGAGAAAAAGGTAAAGAACCTACTATTGATATAATTGCAAAAGAATTAGGTGTTGAGAGAGAAGATATTGCATATAGTTTTGATGCAATACAAGATCCAGTTTCACTGCAAGAACCTGTTTATAATGATGGAGCGGAAAACATATATATAATGGATCAGGTAAAGGATTCCAAAAATACGGATGAGTCATGGATAGAAAGTATGACAATAAAACAAATAATGAAAAAATTAAATGATAAAGAGAAAATGATAATAACTAAAAGATTTTTTGATGGTAGAACACAGATGGAAGTTGCTGATGAAATAGGAATATCTCAAGCACAAGTTTCTAGATTGGAGAAAAATGCAATTGAACATATAAAAAGATTATACAGATAAAAGGTACGTTTTAAAATATATTTTCTATTTTTTATATAATGAGAAGACTACAAATATTCGCGAATGATATTTCATGTTTTTAATTATTGAACTGTAATTGAACAAGTTTATTAAAAATATTTTAAATTTTTTGGATTTGTTCTAATATAATGTTAGTGGAATAGTATAATAAAAATGGCTTTATATATTGGAGGGTGAAAATGCAAGATAAAGGATTGGATTTTAAACATAAGGAAGTTGTAAATATTACAGATGGAAAAAGATTAGGATATGTTCAAGATGTATGTGCTGATTTAGATACTGGTGTAATTACTTCTATAATTGTTCCGGGTAGTAATAGAATTATGAGTATGTTTTCTTCTAATAATGATATTGTTATACCATGGAAAAACATCAAATGCATAGGTGATGATTTAATTCTTGTCGAAATTTGAGGTACTATTTAAAGTTTTTAAATTATTAAAAATTTCTAAGGCTGTGAAGCATAACATTGAATAAAAAAAATTATTAAAAATTTTATAAAAACTATTGACTTTAAAATATGAATGTGCTATTATAAATAGGCATTTGGCGAGGACAAAAATTGAATTTAAAATATATAAAAAATATTTTAAAATTTTTTTAAAAAACTATTGACAAAATTCGACAAGATATGCTATTATAAGTAAGTACTTTGTGAGAAGAAAAATAAATGAGATTAACGAAAGAATTAGTAAGAAAATTAGCATAATAATAGATACATATATTACTAATTTTTATTTTGACAAAAAAATAAAAAACTTTCAAAAAATTTCGAAAAACTCTTGACAAAGAAAATAAAACATAGTATAATCTAAAACGTTCGTTACAAGAAGAACAAATGCAAAAAAAGTACATTGAAAAGTAAACAGTAAATCCTTTAGAGAATAAACCGAAGCGGTA
>URZW01000007.1 GCA_900552555.1 uncultured Clostridium sp. | reverse complement strand
GATGTTGGATATCAAATACCAGATGCTTTCTGGTTTGATAAGAATAGTAATGGAATAGAAGATGATGGAGAGCAGTTAACGGGTTACTGGACAATGAAGTATACTGTTGGAGAATAGAGGAAATTGTTTATAAAAATTTAAAATTTTTAATATGAAAAACCCCTTGTAAAAAGACACAAGGGGTTTTTAGAGGTTTCGTTTATAAGTTACAAATCATTGAGAATTCGTTGGTCATATCCGAACCATTCGTTCTCAATTTTAAAACGTTTGACACCTTGCCCAAATTCAGCCTGATAAATCATTGCGGGTGAAACTGGCATGGTGCCATTGTAGTAATTATTTACTACAACTTTGGCGTTTTCCAATGCTTCTTCCGAGCATTCATTTTTTTGAAACTTTTGATTTGTTTCTTCGGCATAGCATTGTTTTAAAACACCTTCAACAGTATTTGGATAATATTTTGAGTTTATCAAATTGATAAACACATATCCTGTATACTGTTGAATTTTGGATTGATGGATTCCACCTACTTCAGCGTATATGACTTTGGCAAGTGGATATGTAAGACTATCATAAATATAGTCTACATTAGCAAAATCATATTCAACTTCACACCATCTGTCATAGTGTGCTTGAAGCAAGCCTTTTTCAAGCTGTGCTTGGCTTTCTTCATCAGTTTCAGTTGATACTTTTGTCTCAACTTTTTGAGATTTGCTTTTAGATTCAGCTTTCTTTAAACTTGAAGTTGATATGGCATCAGCTTTAACGATCGTATCAGTATATGTTTTTAGACTTACTAATAAAATAGCAAGAAAACATGTTTTGATAATGAATCGTTTAAAAAATTGTTTCATAATTCGTTTACTCCTTTGGTGCTGAAACCTCTAGTAATAAATAGCATTACTGAATATAGTATATAACAATTTACATAAAAAAGCAATACTGTACAATGATTTTTTTACATTTTTTTCCAAATAATAACTATATTTTAATAATGATAATTCCAAAAATATCGTTCACAAGTATTTTATGTAATATCTTTACTGAATTGTAACCATATGCTGAGAATTTTAAGTTAATACATAATGGTTTTCTTATGATAGATATGAAGATGATAGTATTTGCAATTTCCTTTGGTTCAATACACAATATAACAATTTCTAAAATCTTTTTTGGACTCCCTTTCACTAAAGTGAACTCTTGTCCAAAAAAGATTTAATAAATTTTAATATTGTTTCAATCACATTCAGGCAATTGCAAATACTATCATCTTCATATCTATCATAAGAAAACCATTATACAGTAGCAAATTTTAAAAAAAAAATAATTCCAGAACCCTTGACTTATGTGGGAAAATTATGGTATCATATATAGTGAATTTATACGAAAATTCAACATCAAGTAAAAATTTAATTCAAAAGAAACAAATCAAAAAATAACAAGTTAAAAATTTAAGAAAAGAGGAATTAAATATAACGAAAAATTAAGAAATATAATTTGAAAAGCAGGCAAATTATAAAACTTAAAAAAGTAGATATATTCTAAGAAGGACTTTTCTTAAAATCAAATAAAATTAAATTCTAAGTGCAAAAGCACAATCCTAGAATTACAAACTGCTTCAAAAATTTATAAGGAGTGATTTATTTGAAAATTAGAGACATTCAATACGAAAAAGCTTCAAGAAAAGATTTCGCAAAAGTTGGAGATTTTATCGAAATGCCAAACCTAATCAAAGTACAAAAAGACTCATATGATTGGTTCGTAAAAGAAGGATTAGGAGAAGTATTAAAAGATATATCACCAATAGAAGACTATTCTGGAAATCTAGTTCTTGAATTTTTTGACTACTACATGGAAGACAAAACAAAATATTCAATTGAAGAGGCAAAAGAAAGAGATGCAACATATTCAACAAGACTGCATGTAAAAGTTCGTTTAATTAACCGTGAAACAGGAGAAATTAAAGAACAAGAAATTTATTTAGGTGATTTCCCACTTATGACAGATAGCGGTACATTTATTATTAATGGTGCAGAAAGAGTTGTTGTAAGCCAATTAGTACGTTCACCAGGATGTTACTATGCAGATGTTTTTGATACAAAAACAGGAAAAAGAACATATACATCAACAGTTATGCCATTAAGAGGTGCTTGGCTAGAATATGAAACAGACGGAAACGACATTTTCTATGTGCGTGTTGATAGAACAAGAAAAGTACCAGTAACAACACTTTTAAGAGCAATTGGATTAGTTACAGATGACCAAATAAGAGATTTATTTGGAAACGAAGAATTAATTGAAGCAACAATTGCAAAAGATCCAATTAAAACTCAGGAAGAAGCTTTAATTGAAATCTACAAAAAATTAAGACCAGGGGAACTTCCAACAGTAGAAGCTGCAAGAGGTTTATTTGATGGATTATTCTATGATAATAGAAGATATGATTTAGCAAAAGTTGGTAGATATAAATTTGATCAAAAATTAAGTTTAGCTACAAGAATTACAGGTAAAGTTGCTGCTAAAGACATTATGGATGCTGAAACAGGTGAAGTATTTGTACAAGCAGGTGAAGTAATAGCTGAAGATGTTGCTAAAGATATCCAAAATTCTGGAATTAATATGGTAGAAGTAACGGTTGGAGAAAAAACTGTAAAAGTTATAGGAAATGGAACAGTTGATATCCATGCTGTTTTACCAACATTAGATTTAAGTGAATCAAATATAAAAGAAAATGTAAATTATCAAGTATTAAAAAATATAATTGATACAACTGATGAGAAAGATTTAGTAAAAGTTATACATGAAAGATTAGATGAATTAGTACCAAAACATATTACAACAGAAGATATGATAGCATCTATTAGCTATTTACTAGATTTATCACATGGAGTTGGAAATGTAGATGATATTGACCACTTGGCTAACCGTAGAATTAGATGTGTTGGTGAATTACTACAAAATCAATTCAGAATCGGTTTAACAAGACTTGAAAGAGTTGTAAGAGAAAGAATGACAATTCAAGATTTAGATGTTGTAACACCTCAAACATTAATTAACACAAAACCAATAACATCATCTATTAGAGAATTCTTTGGAAGTTCACAATTATCACAATTTATGGACCAAACAAACCCACTTTCAGAATTAACACATAAAAGAAGAATTTCTGCTTTAGGACCAGGTGGTCTTACAAGAGAAAGAGCTGGATTCGAGGTTAGAGACGTTCATTATACACACTATGGTAGATTATGCCCAATTGAATCTCCAGAAGGACCAAACATTGGACTTATTTCAGCACTTTCATCATTTGCTAGCATAAATGAATATGGATTTATTGAAACACCATATAGAAAAATAGATCCAGAAACACATAGAGCAACTGATATAGTTGAATACATGAGTGCAGATGTAGAAGATAATTACATAATTGCCCAAGCATCTGAACCAATGGATGAAAATGGAGAATTCATAAATGACAGAATTAGAGTTAGATACAGAAATGAAATTATTGAAGTTGAAAAAGACAAAGTTCAATATATGGATGTTTCACCAAAACAATTAGTTTCTGTAGCAGCAGCAATGATTCCATTCTTAGAGCATGATGATGCAAAAAGATCATTAATGGGATCAAACATGCAAAGACAAGCAGTTCCTCTAATGATATCTGAAAGACCAATAGTTGCAACAGGGATTGAATATAGAGCTGCAAAAGATTCAGGAATATTAATTTTAGCAGAAGATGATGGTGTTATCGAAAAAGTTACAGGTGACGCTATTACAGTTAAATATAATAATGGAAAAACAGTAGTACATAAACTTCGTAAATTTAAGAGAACAAATGGTGGTACATGTATCAACCAAAGACCTATAGTTAAAAAAGGCGAAATAGTTAAAAAAGGTGATGCCATTGCTGACGGACCAGCAACAAAAGATGGAGAAATGTCACTTGGTAAAAACTGTTTAGTTGCTTTCTCAACATGGGAAGGTTATAACTACGAGGATGCTATTCTTTTAAATGAAAGACTTGTAAAAGAAGATGTATTTACATCAATACACATTGAAGAATATGACTGTGAATGTCGTGATACAAAATTAGGACCAGAAGAAATAACAAGAGATATTCCAAATGTTGGCGAAGATGTATTAAAAGACCTTGACGAAAACGGAATTATCAGAATTGGTGCTGAAGTTAGACCAGGAGATATCTTGGTTGGTAAAGTTACTCCAAAAGGAGAAACTGAATTAACAGCAGAAGAAAGATTATTAAGAGCTATCTTTGGTGAAAAAGCTAGAGAAGTTAGAGATACATCATTAAGAGTACCTCATGGAGAAGCTGGAACAATAGTAGATGTTAAGATATTTACTAGAGATAATTCAGATGAATTAGGACCTGGTGTAAATCAAATAATTAGATGTTATATTGCAACAAAGAGAAAAATATCAGTTGGTGATAAAATGGCCGGACGTCATGGTAATAAAGGTGTTATTTCTAGAGTATTACCAGAAGAAGATATGCCATTCTTACCAGATGGTACACCAATAGACATTTTACTTAACCCATTAGGTCTTCCATCTCGTATGAACTTAGGACAAATTCTTGAAGTTCACTTAGGTGGAGCTGCTAAAGCTTTAGGATGGCATGTATCAACACCAGTATTTGATGGTGCTACACAAGAAGATGTTGAAGAATTATTGCAACAAGCTGGTATGAGCCCAGATGGTAAATCAATTCTATATGATGGTAGAACTGGTGACCCATTTGATAAGCCAATTACAGTTGGTGTAATGTATATGTTAAAACTACATCACTTAGTAGATGATAAAATACATGCTCGTTCAACTGGACCATACTCATTAGTTACACAACAACCTCTTGGTGGTAAAGCACAATTTGGTGGTCAACGTTTTGGAGAAATGGAAGTGTGGGCATTAGAGGCATATGGTGCTGCTTATACATTACAGGAAATGTTAACAGTTAAATCTGATGATGTTGTAGGTAGAGTTAAAACATATGAGGCTATTGTTAAAGGTGAAAATATTCCTGAACCAGGAGTTCCAGAAAGCTTTAAAGTTCTTATTAAAGAATTACAATCTTTGGGATTGGATGTTCGTTTATATTCTGAAGATAATAAGGAACTTGAATTGAAGGAAAATATTGAAGATGGTATTGATTTTGATCCAGAAAAAGATAAAAAGATTTTAGCTGAAGATGAGGTTGTTGCTGAGGATGATTTGGCTGATGGTTATACTGCTGAGGATTCTGATGGTGATATTTTACTTGATGAGGAAGAGCCTGAGGAGAGTGATGAGCTTTTTGAGGATTTAGATGATGAGGGTGAGGATGCTATCTTTGACGACGAAGAATAAAAAAACGAATAAAAAGGGGCGTCTTGTCCAACAGTATATTGGAAAAAATAAAGACTTTAATGTCAAAATTAAAAAGTGTATTAATTTAATAAATTGTAAAAAGAGAAAAGCCGACAGGAAGGAATTGCTCGTGCGGTGGATAGTGCTTTTACTCTGTTTTATGATTACCCAAAAATATTATTAGGGGGAAATATAGTGGACGAATTAGATATTTTTAATAAAATAAAAATAGGAGTGGCATCAGATGAAAAAATAAGAGAATGGTCAAAAGGTGAAGTTAAAAAACCAGAGACTATCAATTATAGAACATTAAAACCAGAAAAAGATGGTCTTTTCTGTGAAAGAATATTTGGACCAACAAAAGATTGGGAATGTCACTGTGGTAAATATAAAAGGGTTAGATATAAAGGAATAGTTTGTGATAAATGTGGTGTTGAAGTCACAAAATCTAAAGTAAGAAGAGAAAGAATGGGACACATTGAGCTTGCTGCACCAGTAGCTCATATTTGGTATTTTAAAGGTATACCAAGTAGAATTGCTTTAATATTAGATGTATCACCTAGAAACCTAGAAAAAGTTGTATATTTTGCATCTTATATCGTTACAGATAAGGGTACTAGTGATTTAGCTGATTGCCAAGTTTTAACTGAAAAAGAATATCACGAAGCAGAAGAAAAATTTGGTAGAGGTTCATTTAAAGCAAGAATGGGTGCAGAAGCTTTAAAAGAATTATTAGAAAAAGTTGACCTAGAAAAACTTTCTAAAGAGATTAGAAAAGAATTAGAAAATGCAAGTGAGCAAAAGAAAGGTAAACTTGTTAAAAGACTTGACACAGTTGATTCTTTTAGACTTTCTAATACAAGACCTGAATGGATGATAATGTCAGTTGTACCAGTTATTCCACCAGAATTAAGACCTATGGTTCAATTAGATGGTGGTAGATTTGCAACATCTGACTTAAATGACTTATATAGAAGAGTTATAAACAGAAATAACAGATTAAAGAGATTATTAGAATTAGGAGCTCCAGAAATAATTGTAAGAAACGAAAAACGTATGTTACAAGAATCTGTTGATGCTTTAATTGATAATAGCAGAAGAGGTAGACCTGTAACAGGTGCTGGAAATAGACCTTTAAAATCATTATCTGATATGTTAAAAGGAAAACAAGGTAGATTCCGTCAAAACTTATTAGGTAAGAGGGTTGACTATTCTGGACGTTCAGTTATAGTTGTTGGACCAGAACTTAAAATTTATCAATGTGGTCTTCCAAAAGAAATGGCTGTTGAATTATTCAAACCATTTGTTATGAAAGAATTAGTTGGTAGAGGAATAGCTCAAAATATCAAAAATGCAAAAAGAATGGTTGAAAGATTAAGACCAGAAGTATGGGAAATATTAGAGTATGTTATAAAAGACCACCCTGTAATGTTAAACCGTGCGCCTACACTACATAGACTTGGTATTCAAGCATTTGAACCAGTTCTTGTTGAAGGTAGAGCAATTAAACTTCACCCATTAGTTTGTGAAGCATTCAATGCTGACTTCGACGGTGACCAAATGGCTGTGCATTTACCATTATCACCAGAAGCACAAGCAGAATCAAGATATTTAATGTTATCTACAAACAACTTATTAAAACCACAAGATGGTAAACCAGTTGCAGTACCTAGACTAGACATGGTTTTAGGAAGCTATTATTTAACAATGATTTTGGATGGAGAAAAAGGTGAAGGAAAATACTTTAAAGACCCAGACGAAGCAATAATGGCTTATGAAAACCATGATGTAGGAATGCATGCTAAAATATTTGTTAGGGTAACAAAAGAAGTTAATGGAGAAATGATGACAGGAAAAATTGAGACAAGTGTTGGTAGAATTATATTCAACCAAGGAATTCCTCAAGATTTAGGATTTATAGACAGAGAAAAAGATCCATTACAATATGAAATTAACTTCCCAGTTGTTAAGAAAAACATGGGACAAATAATTGAAAGAGCAATAAGAGTACATGGTGTAATTGAATCTGCAGAAGTAATAGATTATATTAAATCATTAGGATTTAAATATTCTACACTTGCTGGTATTACATTCTCTATGAGTGATGTTAAAGTGCCACCAGCTAAAAAAGGATTACTAGAAGAGGCTGATAAAAAAATAGATGTTATTAGAAAACAATATGCAAGAGGTTTAATTACAAACGATGAAAGATATAACTCTGTAATCAAAGTTTGGGAAGATGCTACAAAGAAAATTACACAAGCAATGGAAGAAAACTTTGATGACTTAAACCCAATTTATATGATGGTTAAATCTGGAGCCAGAGGTAACATGAACCAATTAAGACAAATTGCTGGTATCCGTGGACTTATGGCTAGTACAACAGGTAAAGCCGTTGAAATTCCTATTAAATCATCATTTGCAGAAGGTCTAGACGCCTTAGAATACTTCATTTCTGCCCATGGTGCTCGTAAAGGACTTTCAGATACAGCGTTAAGAACAGCCGATTCAGGTTACTTAACAAGAAGATTAGTTGATGTATCACAAGATATTATAGTTAGAGAACATGACTGTGGAACACATGAAGGTTTAATTGTTTATGATATTAAAGATGGAAATCAAATAATTGAAAAAATGCAAGAAAGAATTATTGGAAGATATGTTGTCAATGATGTATATGATCCAAATACAAATGAACTTATTGTTGACACAAATACTATGATAACAGAAGAAATTGCTGATAAAATAGTAAATGCAGGAATTGAAAGACTAGAAGTACGTTCAGTTCTAGCATGTAGATCAAAACATGGTGTATGTCAAAAATGTTATGGTATGGGATTGGCAAGAAGAGATTTAGTATCTATTGGCGAATCTGTAGGTATTATAGCTGCTCAATCAATTGGTGAGCCTGGTACTCAGCTTACAATGAGAACTATCCACTCTGGTGGTGTTGCCGGTGTAGCAGATATTACTCAAGGTCTTCCAAGAGTTGAGGAATTATTTGAAGCTAGAAAACCTAAGGGGGTTGCAATAATTTCTGAAATTGCTGGTAAAGTAAAGATAAAAGAAACAAAGAAGAAGAAAGAAGTTGTTGTAACTTCTAAAGATGATTCAAGAACATATACAATACCATTTGGTTCTAAGATGAAAGTTAAAGATGGAGATATGGTAGAAGTTGGAGATCCATTTATAGAAGGTTCTATAAATCCATCAGAAATACTTGACTTAAAAGGACCAGAAGGAGTATTTGAATACTTAACATCAGAAGTTCAAAAAGTTTATAGAAATCAAGGTGTTGATATCAACGACAAACACGTTGAAGTTATTGGTAGACAAATGCTTAAAAAAGTTAGAGTTGAAGATAATGGAGATACACATATGTTCCCAGGTTCTTTAGTAGATATGTATGAATTCGAAGATATAAACAATGAAGCAATCGCTGAAGGTAAACGTCCAGCAACAGGTAAGAGAGTATTACTTGGTATTACTAAAGCATCTCTTGCTACAGATAGTTTCTTGTCAGCAGCATCATTCCAAGAGACAACAAGAGTTCTTACAGAAGCAGCTATTAAAGGTAAAGTTGATGATTTAGTTGGATTAAAAGAAAATGTTATTATTGGTAAGTTAATTCCAGCTGGTACTGGTATGAAGAAATATCAAGATCTTCATATCAATACAGAAAAGAAACTTGAGGAAGTTGCAGATGTAACAGAATAATGTCCTTTTGGGGACGGTTCTGAAATGGACATTTTAGAAAAGAATGAGAATTTACAATTTTATTTTGTAGGTTCTTTTTCTTTTTTTATAATTTTGAATTGTAACAATAATAATAAAATTTTTATATTTTTCGACAAATTTTTCATGACATTGTTGTATTATAATGTTATAATATTAATGGTTTTTTCAAATTTATGAATATTTTTTATTTCAATGAATATTATATCTTATAAGAATGGAGGTGCCCATGTTTTTTATTATTTCAATTATTTTTATAATCATGTCTTTTTTATTCCTATGGATGTTATTGATATCTACTAAAAAATCTAGAACAGTTGAAGAACAGCATATTGAAGATAATTTACAAATGCAATTTTTGAAGAATTATAGAAAATAGTTTTAATTTAAATGTTGATTTTTGAAACAATTGATTGTATAATCCTATATATCATTGAAAAATAAAAATTATTTTTACTGAGATGTAACAACAAAAAACGATATTTTAAAAGGAAAATTGTATAATGGAAGAAAGATTTATGAAAGAGGCTTTAAAAGAAGCAAAAAAAGCATATGACAAATTAGAAGTACCAGTTGGAGCGGTAATAGTAAAAGATGGAAAAATTATAGCAAGAGCGCATAATTTAAAAGAAACAAAATATGATACAACAAAACATGCAGAGATATTAGCAATTCAAAAGGCAAGTAAAAAGTTGAATTCATGGAGATTAATAGATTGTGAGATGTATGTAACACTTGAACCGTGTTCAATGTGTGCAGGAGCTTTGATAAATTCTAGAATTAAAAAGGTTTATATTGGTGCTAGTGACCAAAAGACCGGTGCAGTTGGTTCAGTATATAATTTATTAGAAGATTATACGTTTAATCACAAAGTTGAGTACGAAAAAGGTGTTTTACAAGATGAATGTGAGAGTATTTTAAAGGAATTTTTTAGGAAGTTGAGAAATATAAAAAAGTAGGTTTAAAAAATTTATAGATTTTAATTTGCAAAATATATACATTTTTAAAATTGCAATTTAAAAATGTATAAAAATAAAATGAAAAAGTATTCTAAAAACTTGAAATTTAGAATACTTTTATTATATAATAAGACAAATCCTCGAAATATAATTATATTTTGAGTTACCTAAAAAAGAGTTCGCAATGAAATTAAAAAAATAAAGAAATATTTGAACTAAAAACTTCCAAATATAATAAACAAAAATATTTTAAAATTTCAAAAAGAAAGACAAAAAGAAAGCGAACGGAAAGGTAGTATTATGAAAAAATTTTTATTAAATTACAAATCAACAATTATACTTCTAGTTGCGATAATTGTTGGAAGCATCATAGGAATAATCTTTAAAGAAAAAGCAACTTTATTAAGCCCATTGGGTGATTTATTTTTAAATCTATTATTAGTTATAATTATCCCATTAATTTTCTTAAACATAACAACCGCAATATCAAAAATGAAACAACCAAAGAGACTAGGAAAAATTATAGGCTCAATATTGTTAGTATTTGTTTTAACATCAGTTGTAGCAGTATTAATAGGATTTGCAAGTACATATTTTGTAAAACTTATAAATACTGAAGATGGAGAACAAATAAGAACAACATTAGAAAGTGCAGAGAATTCAGAAGATTCAGAAACATCAGATGAAGATGATATGACAATAGCTGATAGAACTGTAAAATTACTTACAGTAAATGATTTTTCAAAATTATTTTCAAAAGACAATATAATTGCATTATTAGTATTTTCAATAATAGTAGGAATTGCAATAAATATGTCAGGAGAAAAGGGAGAACCGTTTAGAAAAGTACTGGAATCAGCAAATAGTGTAATGGAAAACATAGTAAAAATAATAATGTACTATGCTCCAATTGGACTTGGATGTTACATGGCTTCATTTATAGGAAGTTTTGGAACATCGATTGCAGTTGGATATCTAAAAACATTTTTAATATATTTAGTTGTTTCTGTTTTTTACTATTTTGTAATGTATAGTGTTTATGCATTTATAGCAAATGGAAAAAGTGGGGTAAAAGCTTTTTGGAAACATGTTATACCTGCAACTGTTACAGCAATGGGAACATGTTCAAGTGCTGCGTGTATTCCAATAAATATAGAATCAACAAAGAAGATGGGTGTTCCAGATGATATAGCAGAAACAACAATACCTTTAGGAACAAGTTTCCACAAAGATGGTTCTATAATAGGTTCAGTATTTAAAATTATGTTTTTAGTAGGTTTATTTGGAACAAGTTTGGCAACAACAGGTGATGTTTTGGGAGTTTTAGGTGTTGCATTACTTGCAAATTTACTAATAACAGCGGTTCCAATAGGTGGGGGAACTATTTCAGAAATGTTAATTATAACAATGTTGGGTTACCCGGTTGCTGCTTTGCCAATTTTGACAATAATTGCAACTATAATAGATATGCCTGCAACTGTTTTAAATGTTGTTGGAGATGATGTTTCTTCAATGATAGTTACTAGAATAGTTGATGGAAAAAAGGGATTTAGGGACGTTCCTTAAAATCCCTTTTTAGGGGGATTCTGGGACAACCCTTCAAAAATTTTTTTAAAAATAAAAGAGGAATTTTGGGATTAAAGCTATCAATTCCTCTTTTTAAATTTTGTAATATTTGTTATATTTTTCAATTGCAGTATCAGGATTATAAATACCGGTGAAATCTTTAATGGGAGCGAATTCTTCATTTTCGTCAACACGAAGAAGAAGCATACCATTAAAATGAGCAAAAGCATCAAAAATGAAATTTTCAAATTTAAAAGTATTAGGTTTATCAGGAACTTGTTTTACACCTTCTTCATTCACAAAGGAGTTTTTCTTAAAAGCTCTGTGATAGTATAAATCCAAAGTTGCAGACTTTTTAATTGCATCTAAACTCATAATATGTGATAAAATATTAGCTTCTCTAAACAAATATGTATTAGTATTTGATATTTTACTTTCGGATAATTCCAAATCTATACAATCATAATCTAAAATTGCAGGTTTATCATTTTTTAAACAATAAACAGCAGTTTTTTCTAAAGGTTCTTTCTTAAATATAGATTTTGAACCAATAGATAAATTGTTTACAATTGTTAAGCCTAGAAATAGTGGATCGAAATTTTTAAGCAAAACATTATCAATTCCACCAAAAGAAACCCATTTGATATGTTGATTTTCTAAATCATCTATAATTCCATTATTTTTCATAGATTTAAAAACATTACCGTTTCCATTTGATGCTTCTTTAATTAAGTAAGGCTCTTGAAGAATTAGTTTTCCATCTATGTTTATAATTGGAAGTTTGTTTTGTTTAAAAAATTTTATTTTTTCTTTTGGATATCCAAAAAAATTATTAATTTCAAAAAATGCTTTAGTTGGGGCATCATTTTCTTCACTTGTCATTATGTACCATGGTAAAATAGTATTATATTTTTTATTATTTTCCATTATATTTTCAGCCGTTATTTGAAAAAGAGATTTTTTTACAGGTTTCAGATTTAGCATGTATGTTCCTTTTGGCCCTTTATAACCAAGCCTAGTGCCTTGACCGCCAGCCATAGTGACAACTGCAAATTGATGGCTTTTTATAATTGCTTCACCAATTTTTGAATAGTAATTTATTTCATTATAAGACAGTTTATCTTTTTCTATATGAGGAATAGGTGAAACTTTAATATTTTTGTCATAATTAGAGTTAAAAGAATTTTTATAAATAGTTAATATTTTTTCAAAATTTATTGATAGTATTTGATTAACCAGTTTATTTTTTTCTTCTTCGGAAAGTTCATCATAAAAATGTAATAAATGTTCTTGGTTGTATTTTTTTAATATTTTTTTTGCTTTTTTTAATTTATCTTCCATAGAAAAACTCCTTTATATGTTGTTAGAAATTGCTGACTTTAAAGTTCTTATTATTACTTCTTTGTTAGGAATATCAGATGATTGCAAATCTTCAATTTCTTTTTGTATATTATATGGAACTCTAATTAAATTAAATGATATTGATTTTAAATCTTTACTTCCATAATATCCTTCTAATATAATATATGATGCAAGCGTAGAAAATTTATTATTTGGGTCATCTATAATATCATTGTGCATTTCTACTGGAATTCCAACACTGCCAGTATTAAAAAGAGTTTTATTTTTAAATCTTACACAATATGGTGTGTGAATGTGACCATATCCAACAATATCTGGAGTTGGGTCAGATTTTGTCTTTCCAATAAATGGGGTGTTTTCAAAAAGGCGTTCTGGATTTTCTATTTCAAGATGACTATATTTTGAATTTTTGTTAGAAAACATTGGATTATATATTTCATCAAGGCTATATGGAGAAGCATGAAAAAGTCTTATTAGATGTCCACTCATATAAAAGTCATATGATATTGGTAATGTGGCCATAAATTTTACCCTTTTTTCACCAATTTTATTTCTTGTCCAAAAATTTTTTCCTTTAGAAGATGGTTTACATATTGCATAATCGCAGTTACCCATTAAAATTATGTCACATACTTCTTTTACTTTATCTATTACTAAATCAGGATGAGTGCATTTTGTTATGCAGTTTCCTAAACAAAAAATTTTATTTATTTCTCTATTTTTTATATCTTTTAATACAGCATTTAATGCAGTTATATTTCCATGAATGTCAGAAATAATTGCAATTTTGTCCATTTAGATACCTCCTTTTTAGGGATTTAGGGACGTTCCTTAAAATCCCTTTTTTTAGGGATTTGGGGACACTCCTTAAAATATTTAAAAATGTATAATTTCATTGTAAATTTCTATAACAAAATTATCAGTCATACCAGAAATATAGCAAATAATAGCTCTATAGAAATCTTTCTCATTATCAATAGAAAATAAAACTTTGTTTTTTAATTTTAAACTCTCTCTATTTCCAAAATTATAATAATTAGAAATAAAATTAATAAAACCATTTCCTAGTTTTGGGTATGTAATACTTAAATTTTTTAAATTATTTAATGTATCAGAACCATCATAAACAGATTTTAATAGATTGTAAATTTCATTAATAACTAAGTTAAAATATCTTGTTGAAGGTTTAATTCTATTGCAAGAATAGATATTTTTATAATTAAATTCCTTAATTTTATCTAATAAATCTAAGGCCGCTTTAGAAAAACATAAACCTTTTTCTGGTGATGAATTATCACATAAATCGTGTATTAAATTGTTAATTATAATAGTATTATTTATTTGTTCATTATTTGATGTTATATTTAGCAAAGAGAAAAGTTCATCAACATGTTCATCTAAAATTCCTAATGTTATAGCATCTTCTATATCACGGCAGATGTAAGAAATTTTATCTGATATTTTAACAACACAGCCTTCCCAAGTGTATGGAGCATACTGATTTGGATATGTGTAATCTGTTAAATCAATATATTCTGTTCTAGGACGCACACAATTTTCATCAATTTCTCCACAATGAGAAATGATACCATCTCTTACTGCATATGTTAAATCAAGATTTTGCATGTGTTTGCTGTTATCTTCTAAAAGTTCAATATTATCGACAAATTCTAGTCCATTTTTCTCATGCCAAAATGGATAGCCTAAATCTCTTTTGGAAATTTCAGATAATATTCTCTCTCCTTCATGCCCAAATGGACTGTGGCCGATATCGTGTGCAACTGAGATTGCTTTTGTAAGCTCTGTGTTTAACCCTAAGTATTTTGCAATTGTGTAACTTATTGATTCTACATGTGTTACATGTTCAATTCTTGTGCATATGTGGTCATTTTCTGGTGAAAAGAATACTTGTGTTTTGTGTTTTAATCTTCTGTATGCATTGCTGTGTATTATTCTTGTGTAGTCTCTTTCAAATTCATTTCTTATGTCATTATTTCTTGAGTATAGAGGTGTTTCTCTTTTGATGGATTTTTCCCAGTTTGGATTTTCTGGTGTTGTTGAATATTTTTCGAATTTTTTCATTTTGACCTCCTTTGAAATTTGTAATTATATTTTACTACAAATGTTGATAAAAATCTATAAATTTATTGAAATCAAAAATATAAAATAGTATAATAAGTTATGGTTAAGTAATATATAAGTGTTAGTTATATAAAATGTTGATATATTAATATTTTTTGAAAAAAATATAGTTGTGGTCTACCTATAGGGCTTTTACTGCAAAATATTAATATATCAACATTCAAAGGAATTTATAAAAATTCTTAATGAATTGTAACAGAATAATGAAAGGAGTTTTTTGAAATGTTTAATTTAGTAAAAGACGATTTTGATGATAATATGGATGATATAATGAATTCAATTAATAAAATGTTAGAAAATGATACAGAGAACGAAGAAACAGAAGATACAAAAAAGGAAGGAAAAGAGTAAAATGGCAAATTCAAAAATTATAGTAGTAGAAGGACCACAAGGAGCAGGAAAAACAACAATAACAGATTTTTTAAGACATACATTACCATATTCAAATTTATATAGATTATGTGGAACAGCAGATAGCACAGTAACAGGAAAGAAAAAAGCTGAAGATATGTATTTTGACTTACTTGAATATATGAAAAAAATGGAAAATAAAAGTATTAATTTGATTTTTGATAGGACTTTTTTTACAGAAGAAAATTATTGCAGACTTGGAATAAAGGAATATTCATTTACAGATGTTTATGAAAAGTTATTAAATAAATTTGCTAATTTGGATTTTGAAATATATTATATAACATTGTATTTGGAAAATGAAAATGAGTATATTGAAAGATTGAAAAGAGATGGAAAGGCTGTTTTTAAAGGTGCTGAATTTAAAGCAGAAAATAGTATAAAACAACAAAGAGTTTATATTGAAATGGCTGATGAAATAAAGAAAAAATATCATAATATTAATGTTTTAAATATAGCAAATGATAAAGATTTGGAAGATACTAAAAAGGAATTAAGGGAATTTTTGAAATATTAATTATATATGAATTATTAATATGCGTAAAATTAAGATAAAGTGAGATTTATAGAGATAATTTAAGAAAAAACAACATAAATAACAAAAATATAATCTACAAATACATTAAAAGTTAAAGAAAAGATTTAAAAGAAATTGGAATATTTCTAGAAATAAGTTATAATATTAATTGATGGTGCATTATTCTAGTCGTACTTAAACTTACGAGGGTGGGGCTAAAAATCCACTAAAGGGCACATCGTTGAAGTTTCTTGTTTGTGCGCGAAATGCCAGTTTTGTGTGTAACCAGGGAGTAAAGGGGTTAGGGTAATATATAATGGCATATATGTGATTCCCTAGTTTCGCGGAGGCTTAAATAGAAAAATTTAAGTTAAACCTATGTTGAGTGCCAAGACACAAAATACATAGTGTAGCCTGTCTCGAGTGAGTGTATTGGGATTAATTTGACGGGAATGAAAATTGTTCGGCCAAATAATTTTTATTCTGGATTATGAAATTATACTTGCAAAAAAGACTAGTAAGTTTGCAAAAGTATGTCAAGGAAAACTTCTAGAATGTTTGCTTTATCAAAAGCTTGAAAATCTGGGGATTAAGGTACGGATTTGAGTGGCGATCTGGTGGCTAAAATAAATTTAGCTGGTTCCCTTAAACGGAAACGGTTCTAGCAGTAATGCTAAGCGGGAAGTAGAGAAATTCAACCAGACCTAAACCGTAAAATTTACTTAGATTTTTACCATCTATATTTTAATTTAGAAATTAATGGCAAGCCTTAGTGCTTGTTTTAATTTTATATTTATAGTTTTTATTTGGGACTTATCATATATTAATATTTTAGAAAAAATGATGCATAGGGTCTTCCGTATGTGAATATATGATAAGCATAAAATAATTAATAAATAGCAAGAAAGAGGGAAAAATAATTAATGAAAAAGAATCAAGAAAGTAAAAAGGAACACTCGAATATGAAATGGGTTATACAATCATTTATAATGACATTTATTTTATCAATGATATTTGCATATGTATCAACAAATGGAGTATCAAATTTAAGCTTGATACCTGCACTTTTAATATTGGTATTAGTAGTATTTTTAGGAATATTTTTTGATATTATAGGTGTAGCGGTTACAGTTGCTAATGAAGAGGAATTTCATGCAAAAGCAACCAAAAAAGTAAAAGGTTCAAAAGATTCAATTAAATTAATCAAAAATGCCCCAAAGGTTGCAAATATTTGTGCAGACGTTATTGGTGATATTTGTGGTGTATTAAGTGGTTCTATAAGTGCATTGATTTCTATAAAGATTTCAACTCAAATGAATTTGCCTTTTAATATTCAGTTTGTTTTGAGTGCTTTAGTGTCAGCTTTTACAGTTAGTGGTAAGGCTTTTGGCAAGGATATTGCTAATAAAAAGTCTACTGAAATTGTGCATAAAGTTGGTATTGTTTTAAATAAATTTAGTAAAAAATAGATTATTTAATAAAAAGGACTATAAGATGTAATATAGATACATTTTATAGTCTGTTTTTAATTGGCTTACTGAGGTCGATAAAACAATATTTTATAAAGTTTATTGTTTAGGAACAATATTTTTGATATAATAAAGTCAATTGAGACAGTACTATTATTGTTATTTTTTTTGAAAAACGATTAATATATAGTTATGGTTTATTATAATTTGGTTAAAAGAGAGGATAATAATTATGAAATATAAATATATTTTTTTTGACTGGGGATATACTTTGATTAATAAATTTAAAAATGTTGATAGTGAAATCAATTCAATATTAGTAAAATATAATTTAAAATGGGATGATATATTTAGAAAATGGAAAAATTATCAAATTTTAAATTCTCTAGGAAAAGTTACAGAAAAAGAAATTTATAAAGATTTATCATTAATTTTGAATATATCTGAAGAAGATTTAGAAAAAATTGATATGTTATTATTGGAATCTCATATTTTAGATGAAGAAACAAAAGATACAATTATTAAATTATATGAACAAGGATATTATTTGGGAATTATAAGTAACAATTCAATTAGAAATGTAGAATATATTTTGGAACGTGAAGGAATAAAAAAATATTTTAATAAAATAGTTATTTCTGAAGAGGTTAAAGAAAGAAAACATAATTTGAAAGTGTATATGAAGGCTTTTGAAGATATTCCAAAAGAAGAGTATAATAATATTGTTTTTGTTAGTGATGAATTATTAGAAGATTTGTTAGGGGTAAAGATACTAGGTGTAAAAACTGTTTGGTATGAGCAAAAAATAGATAACAAATGGAAGAAAAAAGAAACAGTTCTTATGGAACCTGATTATAAGATAGAATCAATGAATGAGATTTTGAATATAGTATAAAAAATGGGGGAAGGTTATGAAAGCGTTAATAACAGGAGCATCTTCTGGAATAGGAAGAGATATGGCGAGAGTATTAGCAAAAAAAGGATATAATTTAGTATTAGTTGCAAGAGATGAACTAAAATTAAATGAATTAGCAGAAGAATTGCGAAAAGAAAATGATATAGAAACTCAAGTGATATCAATGGATTTATCAATAGAACAGAATTGTAAAGATTTGCACAAAAGTGTAAAAGATGTGGATATCTTAATCAATAATGCGGGTTTTGGGGATTGTGGAAACTTTACGCATACAGATTTAAACAAGGAATTGACAATGATAAAAACAAATATTATTGCATATCATATTTTAACAAAATTATATTTAGTTGATATGAAAGCAAAAAATAGTGGTAAAATTTTAAATGTTGCATCAATTGCAGGTTTTATGCCAGGACCATTAATGGCAACTTATTATTCAACAAAGGCGTATGTTGTAAGACTTTCGGAATCTATTAGAGAAGAATTAAAAAAGGAAAAGTCTAATGTTCAAATTAGTATTTTATGTCCAGGTCCAGTAAATACTAATTTTAATAATGTTGCAAATGTTAGGTTTCATATGAGAGAGGCTAATAGTTATAGTGTGGCTAATTTTGCAATAAAGGAATTGCTTAAGGGAAAATTTTATATTGTACCTGGTTTTGATGTAAAGTTGGGTATTTTCTTTAGTCATTTTGTGCCTAGTAGTTTTGTTGCGAAAATTACTTATAGAGTACAAAAAAGAAAATTAGAAAAATAGCATTATAATTGTAAGGTATAACTCTAAAATTAATATAGAACAATCATAAATAAAATGATTGTTCTATATTAATTTTACACTATACAATTTGCATTTAGATAAAAAGTTATTCATCAATTGGTGGAAGTGTGCTTCTGGAATAATCCAATTTTTCTATGCCTATGGGTGAATCACAAAAAGCTATACCCATTTGTGATTCATCAGTATCAATTTCATATAACACATCTTCTTTGGTTTGTAAGCACTTTTTACAATAGTAAATGTTAACGGTATCTCCAATGATATAACCCCATCTTACTGTTTTCCAAATTTTTTCTGGTTTTGAATTGCATAATTTGCAATGTCTTTTAAAAATATTTGGAATTTCATGAATATTTTTTAAGCGTTCTTCAGTACTTGGATTTTCATACCTTTCGTTTAAATTTGCAATTTGTATTATTGGTAAAAGATTCATTTGGAAACCTCCTTTTATTTGCTTGGAGGTTTTACCCTCCAAGATTAAAAAACTTTTTGGGTAACAAAAAATATATAAACATATTGTACAGTACTTTACATAATTTGTCAACTAAAAAAAAGCATATCTACAGAAAAAAAGTGTAATGTAATATATTTTTGTTATACTGTGAATTGTAACAAATATAGTAATGAATATTGAAAAAATTGTGCAAAACCCTTGACAAATACACAAAAATAGTGTAAAGTATAATAGCATTACAAAAAAGAGGGTAGTTATTATGGAAAAAAACGTAGAAATAAGTATATTGTGTGATTTATATGGAAAATTGTTAACCCAAAAACAATTTGACTTCTTAAATGACTACTACAATAATGACTTGTCACTATCAGAAATAGCAGAAAACAACCAAATAACAAGGCAAGCTGTTAGAGACATAATAAAGAAAGGGGAGAAAAAGCTTTTCGAATACGAAGAGAAGTTGTTATTTATGAAAAGGATGTCGAATCAAGAAAAAACAATAGAGCATGTACTATCAGAACTAACAAAAATAGAAAAAACTTCATCTGATAAAAAGGTTGCTCAAATTTTAGAGAGTGTAAAAAAAGAATTAAATTGTTTAGTATAATTTGAAAAATAATTATCATTTGGCGTTGTATCTAGCCAAATAATGATTCTTTTCCAAATTAATTAAAACTAGGAAGGAATGAAAAAAACTTATGGCTTTTGAAGGATTATCTTCTAGATTGCAAGAAATAACAAGAAAATTTAAAGGTAAGGCAAGAATTACAGACTCTGACTTAAAAGAAATGCTAAGAGAGGTCAAACTTGCATTATTAGAAGCGGATGTAAACTATAAAATCGTAAAAGAATTTATATCAAATATTCAAGAAAAAGCTTTGGGGCAAGATGTTTTAAAATCATTAACTCCGGGACAACAAGTTGTAAAAATAGTTAAAGATGAGTTAGTTGAACTTTTAGGTGGAACAGAAAGCAAAGTCAATTTTTCACCAAATCCACCAACAATAATAATGATGGTTGGACTTCAAGGTTCAGGTAAAACAACTACATCTGGAAAACTTGCAAATTTATTTAGAAAACAAGGTAAAAAGCCATTATTAGTTGCATGTGATGTTTATAGACCGGCAGCTATCAAGCAATTACAAGTTGTTGGAGCACAATTAAATATCCCTGTATATGCAAATGAACAATCAAAAGATGTTGTACATATTGCAAAACAAGCAATAAATGTGGCAATGTCAAAATTGAATGATGTAATTATTCTAGATACGGCTGGACGTTTACAAATAGACGAGCAGTTAATGGAAGAATTACAAAATGTTAAAAAGAGTGTAAAACCTCACGAAATACTATTAGTTGTAGATTCTATGACTGGTCAAGAGGCAGTAAATGTTGCAGAAACATTTAACGAAAAAGTTGGAATAGATGGAATTGTTCTAACAAAGTTAGATGGTGATACTCGTGGTGGTGCGGCACTTTCAGTTAAAAAAGTTACTGGTAGGCCGATAAAATTTGCTGCAACTGGTGAGAAAATGAGTGATATAGAAGTTTTCCATCCAGATAGAATGGCATCAAGAATTTTAGGAATGGGTGACATTTTAGCAGTTATAGAAAAAGCAGAAGAGGCTTTTGATTTAGAAGAAGCTGAAAAATTAGAAAAAAAGATGAGAAAGAGTGAGTTAGATTTAGATGATTATTTGGCTCAAATCAGACAAATGAAAAAAATGGGTTCTTTTTCATCATTATTAAAACTAATTCCTGGTATGAATCAATTTAAAGATATCAAAGTTGATGACAAGGAATTTGGGAAAATTGAAGCAATTATATGTTCTATGACTTCTAAGGAAAAAAGAAATACAAAACTTTTAAATGCAAGTAGAAGAATTAGAATTGCAAAGGGTAGTGGAACAACAGTACAAGATATAAATAAATTCATTAAATCTTATGAAATGACACAAAAAATGATGAAGCAAATGAAGAGTAAAGGTGGAATGAAAAAATTTATGAATGGTATTGATGAAAATGCTTTGAAAAATTTTAAAATATAGTTATTAACTTTTTAAGTTTATATAAAAAATTAGAGGACTGTCCCACAATCCCTTTAAAAGGGGATTTTAAGGAACGTCCCTCAATCCCAGGAGGTGAAATTAAAATGGTAAAAATCAGATTACAAAGAGAAGGAAAGAAAAAAGCTCCTTTCTATCATATAGTAGTTGCTGATTCTAAATTTCCAAGAGATGGTAAAATAATCGAAAAAATAGGAACATACAACCCAATGACAGAACCATCTACAATAGTTTTAGATCAAGAAAAAGTTGCACAATGGATTAAAAATGGTGCAAAACCAACAGATACTGTTAAAAAATTAATCGAAAATGCAGCAAAATAATTTTGTTATTGTTATTAGAATTTAATGTAATAACAAATTGAAACGTAGTGAAAGGATATTAAGCTATGAAAGAAATTATTGAAACTATAATTTTAAATCTTGTTGATAACAAAGATGCAGTTGAAATAACTGAAAAACAAGATGAAAAATCTGTAGTATTTGAAGTAAAAGTTGCAAATGAAGATATGGGTAGAGTAATTGGTAAACAAGGAAGACTTGCAAAATCTATAAGAACTGTTGCAAAATCAGTTGGTGCTAGAGAACATAAGAAAGTTTCTGTAGAATTTATTGATTAGAAATTTGAAAAATAATCGCCATTTGGTATAAGCCAAATAACAATTTTTCCAAATTTAAATTTATAAAAAAGGAAATAATTTAATGCAAGAATTTTTAGAAATAGGTCAAATAGTTAATACATTTGGAATAAAAGGAATGGTCAAGGTCAAACCTTTTACAGATGATATAACTAGATTTGATAAATTAGATAAAGTATATGTTGAATCAAATAAAACTAAAAAACAATATGAAATTGAAGAAGTAAAATATCATAAAGATATGGTATTAATTAAATTCAAAGGGATAGACAGAGTGGAAGATGCAGAATTGTTGCGTAATTCATATTTGAAAGTTAATAGACAAGATGAACCTGAACTTGAAAAAGGTACATATTATATTGTTGATTTAATTGGATTAGATGTATATTCTGATGAAGGCAAATTACTTGGTAAATTAGATGATGTTTTTAATAGTGGAAGTTGTGACATATATGTTGTAAAAGACGAACTTGGAAAACAATTATTATTGCCTGCAATATCTGATGTAATTAAAGAAATTAATTTAGAAGAAAAGAAGATAGTTGCACATTTACTTAAAGGGCTAGTTTAAAAAATAACTGCTGTTTAGCGTCGTTATGGGGGTATAAATTAAATGCAATTTGATGTTTTAACACTTTTTCCAGAAATGTTCAATATTTTAAATGAGAGCATTATTGGAAGAGCAAAAGAAAAAGGACTAATAAATGTTAATTTAATAAATATTAGAGATTTTTCAAAAAATAAACACAAAAAAGTTGATGATACTCCTTATGGTGGTGGTGCTGGAATGGTAATTCAACCAGATGTTGTTTATGATGCATATAAATCTGTTATTTCAAATATTGAAGATGTAAGGAATGTTACAAATTCAAAGAAAATAGAAAATATAGAAAATGTTGAAAAATCAGCAAAAACAAGAGTTATCTATATGTCGCCACAAGGAAAAAAATTAGATCAACAAAAAGTAGAGGAACTATCAAAGCAAGAACACTTAATTCTTCTATGTGGTCATTATGAAGGAATTGACCAGAGAGTACTGGACAGCATAGTTGACGAAGAAATTTCAATTGGTGATTATGTATTAACAGGAGGAGAGTTACCAGCAATGGTGTTAATCGATTCTGTAAGTAGATATGTAGAAGGAGTTTTGAAAGATGGTTCAACAACAGAAGAATCATTTTCACAAGGACTTTTAGAATATCCACAATATACAAGACCAGAAATTTTTGAAGGAAAACAAGTTCCAAAAGTATTACGCTCAGGTAACCATCAAATGATAGACAAATGGAGAAGAGAGCAAAGTTTGAAAAGAACTTTGGAAAAAAGGCCAGACCTTTTGGAAAAAGTTGATTTATCTGATGAGGATAAGAAAATTTTAGAAAAAATAGAAATGACGTGCCAAACAAAGTAGGCACCGCTCAAAAATAAGAAAAAGGAGGAAATTCTAAAATGGATATTATTAAATCAATAGAACACGAACAACTTAAGAATAAAATACCAGAATTAAAAGTTGGTAATACAGTTAGAGTACATGTTAGAATTAAAGAAGGAAACAAAGAAAGAATCCAAGTTTTCGAAGGAATTATAATTAAAGTTCAAGGTGGAGGAGTTAACCAAACATTTACAGTAAGAAAAACATCTTACGGTGTTGGTGTTGAAAAAACATTCTTAATCCATTCACCATTAGTTGAAAAAGTTGAATTAGTTAGAGTAGGTAAAGCAAGACGTGCTAGATTATTCTATTTAAGAGATAGAGTAGGTAAAGCCGCTAAAACTAAAGAAATGGTTGGAGCTAGAATTGAAAATAGAGAAATTACTATTAAAGAAGATTTAGCAGAAGAACCAGCTGCTGAAGAAGTTAAAGAAGAAGTTGTTGAAATTCCAGTTGCTGAAACAGCAGAAAACAAAGCAGAATAATTAATAAAAGTGAAAAGTGGGACAGTACGAATTGTCCTACTTTTTTTTGCGATTTTTGTCGAAAATTGCGATGAAAAAATTGTAAAATACAAAAAGAAAATAATAGAATAGATGTAATTAAAATAGTATAAAATTAACTATAAAATAAATGTTGACAAAATTTAACGAACATATTATAATAAAGGAGATGAAGTGGTATAGAAATATTTACATATAAAGATTATAAAAATTATAAAATGTATATAACTTATATAAAAAAAGAGAAAGTATATAATAATTGTGATATTAGAGAAGAATCAGAGAAATATGAACTAATTAAAAATAAAGTAAATAATGAACATGATAAAACATTTAGAACAATATTTAATAATAATGGAGAGGTATCAAAATTAATAAAAGATATATTTAATGTTCAAGTATTAGAAAAAGATTTAGAAAAATATAATAGTAGTTTTATTGATATGAACTTTAATAATCAAGAATCTGATATTATATATAAGTTAAAAAATAAAAATATTTTCTTTTTAATAGAGCATCAAACAAAAATTGATTATACAATGCCGTTTAGAATACTTAAATATGAGGTTTTGATAATGGAAAATGCAATTAATAGAAAAAGATATGGACATAAAAATTATAAGTTGCCTATTGTATATCCGATAGTATTATATACTGGTAATAGAAGATGGAATGCAGGGACATATATAAGTGATATTCAGGAAAGATTAGATAATATTGAGGAGATTCAATTTGCAAAGTTTAATATAGTTGATGTTAATGAATATAGTGAAGAACAATTATTGAAATCAAAATCTTTTTATACAAAAGCAATGTTAATAGAAAAAACAAAAACAGTAACTGATACTGTAAATTATTTGGAAAAAATAGCGGAGATAATTAATAATGATAAACAAACTTATCCTATAGAAACTAAGGAAATGTTTAGAAATATTTTAAATAAAATAATTAGAATTAAAATTGGTGAAAATGAAACTAATAAAATTTTAAAAAATTTAGATAAGGAAGGTGGTGATGTAGCGATGATGGCTGTCTTTGAAATGATACAAAAAGAAAATAGAGAGATTTTTATGAATGGTAGAAAACAGGGTAAGGTTGAAGGAAAAATTGAGGGAATAAAGGAAATTGCAAAAAAATTATTAAATAAAAATCTTTCTAAAAAAGAAATATCAGAAATAACAGGATTAAGAGATGATGAGATTGAAAAATTAAAATAAAGTAATAATGAACTTATTGTAATGAAATATGAAGTTTACTAATAGTTAAATATTAAAAGAGATTACAAACATAAAATGTAATCTCTTTTAAACTTTTATAAATAATAAACACAAAAATACATAAGCATATCGGAAAGCTTTTTTCTGGCAAAAGCGGTTAAAAATTTCTTCATATGATTCCGTTAATGCACAATACTTGTCAACTAATGTTAAAATGAAGCTCTCTTTATATTTTGGAAAAGCAAAAAATGTAACAGGCCACATATGTTTTAAAATAACATCTGTTTCTTTATTATTTAATTCAAACAATTTAGAAGCATTTTCATATGCTGTTTTGGGATGTGTAAAAGCATGTAAACCTTTTCTACCATTTTCTCTTTTTCGCCAATCATATAAAAATAAATCATGTAACATAGCAGCTCTACTGCAAGATATGTAATCTAGACCTAATTTTTTACAAATTTTATAGCAGTAGTATGATGCGGTTAAACAATGGTCAAAACATGTTGTTTCATAATGTTGTTTATAATTTTTCATTTGTTGTACAGTATCGTTTTTTATTAAATTATTTATTATATGTATAAATTCTTTATTATCATAAATTTTTTGTAATAAATTTTCCATGATTCTCCTTTGGTAAATTTAAATTATTTATCTCTATATTTTATTTTAGTATATAATAGTATATGTGTCAATACCAAATATAGACCAAAATATTAACTTTCAAATAAATATTGACAATTATTTAAATTAAAAGTATAATATTGTTAAGTAGTATATAAATGTTTATATATGAGTTCGGGATATTTAAAATTATTTAAATTTGGTATACTTAAAATAGGCTTGAAAAAGAATTATAATTTTGTTGTGTTAAATCTTAATTAATTTTTAATGAGATTTATGTTTTAAGGATGGAATGAGATTAAATATGGATAATAAAATAGAATTTTTTGAAAATGGAGATTATAAATTTATTACTAATCTAATAAGTGAAAGAATGGATAAACTAAGAGAATGTGAAGAGTTTGATAAAAAATATCAGAAACTATATGATTTAATGGATGATATTGAGCTATTATTTGATGATAAGCAAAAGGAAAAATTTAATGAAATTGTAAAATTATTTTATGAAACAGAAGAATATTATTTTGCATTAGCTTATTCATTAGGAGTTAAGTATGGGTGTTATTTAAAAAACTTATAGTTTTATAAGTTTTTTATTTTGAGAGAAAATAATCAATAAAATGTAGTATACTTTCTTTGTCACTTTTACTTAGCTTTTTGAATTTTTCGTCATATATAGAAACTGAGTTTTTAATATCTTCATCTAATAGGTCGTATAAAATTATATCTGGAGTAATTTTATATGCATTGCATAATTTTATTAATGTATCAATACTACCTTTAGATAGACCTCTTTCAATTTGACTTATGTGTCTTGGTTCTAATCCTGTTAATTCTGCAACTTGGTTTTGTGTTAAGTTATTTTTTTGTCTGTAATATTGGCATATTTTTCCTATGTGGTCATTGATATTCTTGTTTTTCATATTTTAAGTCTCCTTCTTTTTTTATTTACTTATTTATTATAGTATAATCTTTTACTTGTTTTGTGAATGATTTTATATTTGATAATTATCTATTATAAATTGACAAAAATCGCAAAAAATATTTACAGAAAAAGACATTAATGATAAAATTATAATTGATAAAAATCGTATTTAAATTTATAAAATTATACAAAAGAAAAGGAGGGATTATAAAATTTATGTATATAGGTTTTAAATGCCGGAATTTGGAAAAAATAATAAAAGTACAGTAGAAAAAAAGGAGGAAGTTATGAAAATAAAAAATAAGATTTTAACAATTATGGTTACAGGTGTGGCTTTGTCTGCCCTAATTATGCCAAATAAATCAAATGCTGCTTTGCAGTCTAATGGAGGAACACCTGCAGTTAAATTGCAAGGTGATTGGGTATTACAAATAAGGCAAATGCAGGAAATGGGAGGAACACTTGGTAGGATAGATACAATTAATACTACGAATTTAACAAGTGGGGCAACGGATTTAGATATTCATATGGAAAAGAATACTGAATATGGAGCAATGGCTATTCTTTCGGCTTCAGCTTATGGTAATCCTAATAAAATAAATGTTGGAGAAACTACAACAGGAAATTCATCTGGTATAGTTATTAATTTAAATGGTGAAAGAACATCTGCAGTATGTCCAACAATTACTGACCAAAATTTTAGAAAAGCAAGTAATAGATATAAAGATATATATGAAGTAGAAGCATATAAAGCAAAACTAGGAGATGCTATATTGGAAACACAAAATTGGCATGGTAGTACAAATACGATAACTAATGATTGGATTGATTATGATAATCATGTTTCAATTTTACGTGGTTACAAAGATAGTATATTTTCATTTAGTGGGTATAATGGTGGACAGTATCAAGGAGCAGCGGCCAAAAATAAAAAGTATGCTTCTCGTGCTTGCATCGTTGTAGGAACAGGAATATAAAACAAAAGAAATAAACAGGAGAGAAAATTGAAAGAAAATAGGTTAAAACTAAAAAACAAAAAAGGAATAACCTTAATAGCTTTAATTATAACAATTGTTGCATTGTTAATATTAGCAATGGTATCAATAAGAGGAATATTTGGTGAAAATGGACTAATACAAAGAGCAAAAGAAGCGTCATTCAAAACAAAGATGTCAGAAATTGCAGAAGAGTTTAATATGTATTTAACAGAACAAAAAGTTAATAATTTAGACAGTAATGAAGAAATAAAAATATATGCAGGAAAAGTTCTGAAAAATATAATTGAAGACGAAAAATTAGAAGTAGACGAAAGTAACGTACAAGACATTAGAAAACTATTAAAAAAAGTCGGAAAAAAAGAAGAAGAGTATGTAATAGTTCATGAAAGTAAGTTATATTATGTTTCACAAAGTAAAATAAAAAATAATGCCAACCAAGTAAAATGGTGTCAACAAATGGGAATAGCTATTTGGGAATATGACAGTGGTGATAGTAATAGTGGAATTAAAGTTGTTAATGGTAATTATGAATTGGTAAACGGAGTGTACTTATGTACTCCACAATTAAATGAAGGCTTTGTAAAATCAAATACTAGATATGTTAAAGACGTAAATGGAAATTTAGTTGCTGGCAGTTGGATAAGTAAAAAACCAGATAATGACTGGTATGACTATAAAAATCAAAAGTGGGCTAACATTTATGTTGAATCAGAAGGAATTGCAAGTTATTATGTATGGATTCCAAGATATGTATATAAGGTAGATGATGAAAAATCTGTTACTGGAAATGAAAGAACAGATGTAAAATTTGTTGACATTGACAATAGTTACAAAAATCCTGAAACAGATGAAAAAACAGATTGGACTACATTACAATCTCAAGGATATCAATTACCAGAAGCGTTTTCTTGGGGAGATGATGATTCAAATAAAACACCAATACCAGGATATTGGATGAGTAAATATCAATTATCAGAATTCCAAAAAGGAGACAATTATACAATTGATTATAAAACTGTAGCTACTGCGACAACAATAAAAGTACAAGAAATATCAACAAATACAGATAAAACAATTGCTAAATATACTTATGCTGTAAATGGAAATGTTCTACATGAAAGTAAAAATCCTGAAGATTATACAATTACAGGACTAGCAAAAGGAAATAAAACATTAACGGTAACGGCATTAGATTTAAATGGTTGTATTATTGGAAGCATGACAAAATTATATGAAGTTGCAGATGTTAATCCACCGGATTTAACAGGTTTTGATAAAGATACTACATTTTATGTGTATTGGGATGGGAATGGAAATGAACATAACGAAATTCCAATTAGCCAAAGTGCACCAGAAGAATGGTATGATTATGGTACAAGAAATTGGGCTAATATAGTTACAAGAAATGATGGCTTGGAAAGTTATTATGTATGGATTCCTCGTTATCAATATAGTTTAAATCAAAATACACAGACATCTTCTATAAAATTTATAAAAGGAACAGATACAAAAACTGATGCTGGTTATCAAATACCAGAGGCATTCACCTGGGGCGATAATGGAGAGAAACAATTGACAGGTTATTGGATGGCTAAATATCAATTATCTAGTGAGGAAACAAATGCAAAAATAAATGCTCAGGTATCTGCTGGCGGAAATATTATTAGAGTTGGAGATATAACAGGAAAAGTATTGACTACAACAGATACAGGGGGCAATTCAACACCAGTATCATTAAAATATGAATATTACTTGAATGGAAATAAAGTTCATGATGGAACAAGTGCAACTGAAAAATATAATTATACTGGACTTAATATGAATGCAACATATACAATTAATATTATAGCAAGAAATGCATCAACAAATGCTTATGTAGGAGCAATAACAAAGAAAATAAAAACAATAGATGCATATGCACCAGATTTAACAGGATTTGATAAAAATAACACATTTTATGTGATTTATAATGATGATGGCTCTGAAAAAGAAAGAATATCAATAAAGAAAAAAGTTCCAGATAATTGGTATGACTATAGTAATAGAAAATGGGCAAACATTGTTACAATAGCAAATGGAACAGAGAGCTATTTCGTATGGATTCCAAGGTATGAGTATAGAATTTTAGAAGATAGAGAAAATGAAAGTTTAGATAATAAAAGAACAGATGTTAATTTTATAACTATTGATACTACTAATGATAATTGTTCAACAGGTTATAAAGTACCAGAGGCATTTACTTGGGGAGATAATGGAGAAAAACAATTGACAGGCTATTGGATGAGTAAGTATCAATTAAGTGAATAAATTAAAAAGAGGAATTGAGAAATTATCACAGAAAATTCCTCTTTTTTTATATTATAGGAAAGTTCTCCGAACTTCCTATGTTATTAATGTTCGCTTTTGTTCTGGATAAAAAAGTTATTTTTAGATTTAAAATATACTTATATAAAACATAAAATTGTATGTGTTTATGAAATCACATTTTGCAAGAATAGTTACAAATCCCTTGAAATTATTGGATTTTGGAGTATAATATTATATAGGAGGTATTTATATGAACCAAAAAGAAAGAGAAATATTAAAATTAGAAGAAAGCTTTAGAGATATAATAGAAAATGATATTTTAAAGCAACAAACAGAAAACAAAAAAATAAAAATAAAAGATATAAAATTTGTTGGCTCAGCAGAATGGAAAGACAAAATAAATGGACAAGAAACGGCTGACGTTGTATTTATAGTTGAAAAAGAAATAATAGAAAAAAGCGAAGATGGTAAAGAAAGAGTTACTGAACAAAAAAGCTATTATTTAGGAGATAAATGTGTTGCTGGTGAATTAGGAAATGGAGAAATATTATATGGAGAAACATTTGCTACTTCTGAACCAGATAAGATGGGAGCAATAAAAGATTTACTAGAAAAAATACCAGAAGAAGAAATTGAAAATAATTCTATGAACAAATTGCAAACTAAAGAAATAGCTGAAGTTTTAACTGCTCATCTAGGAAGAAAAGTGAAAGAGAATGAAGTTGAAAAATTGCTAGAGGAGATGGATAAACAAGAATTAGAGGGACTTTCTGAGAAAAAAGAACAAGAAAATGACGGAAAAGAAAAAAAGAAAAATACTTTATCTAAAAAACAGGCTGACAAAATAAAAGTTAATGGAATACAAAAAGTTGATTTAAATAAAAAAGTCGATGGAAAAGAGACTTTAGGTAAAAGATTAGATTTGAATGGGTATGAAAATATGTATGTAGTATATTCAGAAAATGTTGATGAAATTACATCAGGAGAAAAAAGAAATAATACGACATATTCTTTGGTAGGTGTAAAAAGTGATGGTACTGCAAAGGTTTTAAATGACGAATTTGAAATGGATAATACTGTTGGAAATGGTGCAACAAGAGAGCAAACAAAGATAAGAGCTAATAGTACTGCAACTAGAGATAATAAAGATATGTCTGTATATACTAGAAAATCTAACGGAATGAGTATTGGCTGTGAAAATGATATGGGAAATGTTAATATGTTTTTATATCAAAAAACAATAGAAGAAAATGAAAATGTTGGAATTCAAATAGAGACTTCTCAAACTTCAGTTATTCCAATTGAAACTAGAGAAATAATGAATAGAAATAAAGGTATGTATCAAAAAGAAAAAGTTCAAGATGAAATACAAGAGCATACTGATGAGGGTTGTACGCCTAAAGATGTTAAAGACTTTGATGGTGATGAAAATACTGAAACTCATGAACATTTTGATTTAGAATATTTTGTCCAAGAAATATTAAATTATGAAAATGAACAGGGAGAAGAACAAATTAAAGAAGTATTTACTGAAAACGAAGTCAGAGACAAGTTGTTAAGAGAATTAAAAGAAAATGAAGATAAATTACCACAAGAGCAAATTATTGAAAATGTTAAAAAAGAAATGAATTTAGATGCAGAGAATTTAGAAAGAGAAAATAAAAGATAGTTTGTCACATTTATATTTCGACAAAATATAATATATTAGTATATCATATTTTGGAGGAGAACATATGAAAGTAGAAAACTTGAGTCAATTACCATTAAATAAAAATGGAAGAATAGATAAAATTGAATGTGGTGAGGGAATTAAAAGAAGATTACTAGACATGGGACTTGTTAAAGGAACAAATATTGTACCTATATTAGTGAGTCCATCTGGAGACCCAAGAGCTTTTTTAGTTAGAGGAACTATTATTGCTATAAGGAAAGAGGATGCTAAATATATTAAAATTAAATAGTATTAATTGAAAACAAAATTTTGATTTATGGTAAGTAATATGTTATAATTTGGATATTAGGAGTTGATAAAATGGAAAATAAATATAATATGACACAAGAACAAAATATATTTTTAGCAAAAAGAAATCTAGTAGATAATATATATTCAAATGCAAGGCTTGAAGGACTTAATATAACATTTCCTCAAACTAAAACAATTTTAGAAGGAGTTAATGTACCAGAATTGAAAATTGATGAAATACAATGTATTTTAAATTTAAGAGATGCTTGGAAATATGTAATAAATAATATAGACTTGGATTTCAATTTAGAATTTATAAGCAAAGTAAATGAATTTGTTGCAAGAAATGAAAGTATAGTATGGGGACAATTACGCAATGGAAAGGTTGAAATTACAGGAACTAGTTATATTCCAGAAATTCCAAATGGAGAAAAGGTTAAAAAAGATATTACAAAAATATTAGAAATTGAAAATCCAACAGAAAGAGCAATTGAATATATGTTGTATGGCATGAGAAATCAATTGTTTTGGGATGGCAATAAAAGAACTAGTACAATTTGCGCTAATAAAATTATGATTCAAAATGGTAGTGGAATAATAAAAATTCCGGATGATAAATTGCAAGAATTTACAACATTACTATCAGAGTTTTATACTACGAATGAAAAAGAAAAAATCAAACAATTTATATATGAGAATTGTATTGATGGAATAGTTTTTGAAAATTAGAAATCATATAAAAAGTTAAAAAAATTGATAATATATTGTTTTGGAAAATGATATATTATCAATTTTTTTGAGTATGATAAAAAGTAGAGTTAAGACTGAAAATTGAAAATTTTCAGATTTGTTCTATAATATTTATTTTTTAATTTCTTCATCTTTAATCAAATTACGAATAGTTCTATATAGATAAGGTTTATATTCTTCAATTGGTAAAGGCTCTTTATACAAAATAGAATTAAAACAAGTAGAGCCAACAAGTTCAATAATCATAAAAAAAGTAACCTCGGGATTGCTTAATTTAATATTATTTTCTTCAATACCTTTTAAAAATAAATCATAAACAGTTTCTTCTTCGTCAGTACTTTTATCATATAAATTTAGAACTGTTTTGCTAAAAACTCCCCAAGATAAATTTTTAGAAATAAATTTCAAAAGTAAAGGATTTTTTGTCAATTCGTCTATTACATAATTTATTATATAAATAATACTATCAGAAAAATTTGATATATAATTTTTTCTTAAAGATTTTAATGCATCAGAAAATAATTTTTGAGATTTTTTTACAATTAAAATGTCTCGTATTTCGTATTTATCTCTAAAATAAAGATAAAATGTTCCCTTTGCAACGCTTGCATTATCTACTATTTCTTGTATTGATGTTTCTTTTAGTCCTTTTTCTGTAAAAAGTTTGAAGGCTGTGTTTAGTAGTCTGTTTTCTTTTTCTTCTTTATCATTTTTCATAGTTGCTCTGTCCCCTTAAAAAATATAAAAAATTAATTTTATATCGTATATATTAATATTATTGCATAAATTTGACTTTCGGTCAATAAATTTATATAAATTTTGTAAAAAGTGTTGACCAATAGTCACAAAAGTAGTGCTATATAGAAAGTGACTGACGATCATAAAAAATCGGGATTAGGGGGACGGGTCTTCAATCTTGAAATTTGAAAGGAGTTTAAAAATGTTAAAATTTGCAGAGAAAATATGTAAGCATAAAAAAATCATTCTCATAATTGCATTATTGTTACTAATACCATCATTTATAGGAATGCAAGCAACAAGAATCAATTATGATATATTGGCATACTTACCAGATGATGTAGATACGGTTAAGGGTGAAAACATACTAACAAATGAATTTAATATGGGTTCATATTCAATTGTAATTACAGAAAATATGAGTACAAAAGATATTCAAAAATTAGAGGACAAGTTTAAAGAATTAGATAATGTAGAAAAAGTAGCAAGTGTGGCAGATTTACTTGGTTCGAATATACCAGAAGAAATGCTACCAGACGAAGTAAAAGATATAGCATATAAAGATGGAGATACAGCAATTTTAGTAACTTTCAAAGAAGGAATTTCTTCAGACAAAACATTAGAATCAATAGAACAATTAAGGAAAATTGCCGATAAACAATGCAAAATAAGCGGAATGTCTGCTTTAGTACTAGATACAAAAAATATTGCTAATTCAGAAATTGTAACATATGTAGTTATAGCAATAATCTTATGTATGTTAGTTTTACAATTTGCAATGGATTCATATTTAGCTCCAATGTTTCTTTTAGCAAGCATAGGAATTGCAATTTTGTATAATATGGGTTCAAATATACTTTTAGGAGAAATATCTTATATAACAAAAGCAATTAGTGCTGTTTTACAACTTGGTGTAACAATGGATTTTGCAATATTCTTATACCACAGTTATAAAGCAGAAAAACAAAATTATAGTGATAATGATGATGCAATGGCTCATGCAATATTAAAAACAGTTCTTGTTGTGTTAAATCTTTATCTTCTCTTAAATCTTTAATTCTAGTTTTCATTAGCTAAATTTCTCCTTTAATTTTTTATGGCATATGTTTTTCTCTTAAATATTATCAAGTTAAGTAATAAGATTATAAAATAAAACAAATTGTTATACTAACTTTTAAAACAATATGTTTTAAAATAGTGCTAAGAGTATGAAACAAAGGAGAAGGTAAATGAAAGAAAACAAAGGAATAACATTGGTTGCATTAGTAGTAACAATAATAATTTTGCTTATTTTGTCGGGAATTTCAATAATGGTGTTAACACAAACAGGGATTTTTGAAAAGGCCAAAGAGGCTAAAGAAAAAAGTCAAAATGCTCAATTAGAGGAAAATCAAACATTAGATAATTATGTATCTCAGATCGATGATTTTAATACAGTTGCAAGTAATAGAGAGTCTTTTGCTACGCATAAAGATTTATTATGGTCAGGAAAATATAATACCTCAGTTAATACAGTGGATAAACAAAGTTCAGGCGGATGTAAATCAAATAATAATTATAATATTGAGGATTATGAATTTGTTTTAATAATAACGGCTATAAATCTTACTGGTTCAACAATTCCAGAATATCATTCGACATTATTTCCGATAGATTTAATTAAGGAAAATTATGGTTATCCAGCAATAGAAATGTCTGCAATTGCGAATTCTTCGTATTCTAGTAGAATGAATGTTGGATTTATAAATAAAAATACTTTTTATATTGCTTATGAAAATCTATACGGTTGGACAGGACACTATATATCACATATTTATGGAATTAAATAAACGAATAAAGGAACAATTAACTTTGTTCCTCTTGTGGTAACTGGCGTTGTGCCGTTGATTGCTATTTTTGCTCTATTGACAAATCTCCAAATCCGAAGTAAAATAGAAGATGTAAAAGGAGAGATTTATGCAAACAAGTAATAAAAAAATTTTTGATAATTTAGTATCAAGAACAAAAATATACCTAATAATAATACTAATCTTATTAATAGGAATATGTTGGCAAAACAAAATGCTAATAATACCAGCAATTGCACTATATGTATTAATATTAGCATACACATACTTTGCTAACAACAAAAGAAAAAGTGAGATATCAGAAACACTCCAAGATTTAACATTAACTGTAGATTCAGCTGCAAAAACAAGTTTAATAAATTCACCATTTCCACTAATCATATTAGAAACAGATGGAAATGTAGTATGGAAAAGTTCAAAATTTGCAACAGAATTTGAAGATATAGATATAAACACTTTTGTAAATGATTTAATATATGATTTAAAAGAGGAAATTAAAAATAAAAAAGATAATACAGATAAATCAATATTAAAAAATATTCAAGTGAATAAAAGACAATACAGAATGGTTGGAAAATTTGTCAATTCTAAAAGATATTCTAAAAATGAAAAAAATGAATACATGGCAATTTTGTACTTTATAGACGAAACAGAAAATATCAAATTGCAAAATGAATATAATGATTCAAAATCATGTGTTGGAATTATCATGATAGATAATTATGAAGAAAATATGCAAATGCTAGAGAGTGAGGAAAAAGCTCAATATATTGCAGAAATAGATAAAGTAATTTATGAATGGACAAATGAGACAAATGGTATATTGATAAAATCAGACAGAGATAGATATATTTACATTTTTGAACAAAGGTATTTGGAAAAAATTAAAGAAGATAAATTTAGTATTTTAGATAAAATAAAAGAACTTGACCCAAAACAAAAAATACAATTTACATTAAGTATCGCAATTTCTAATGAAGGTGAAGTTGACAAAGACAAATACAAATCAGCTCAAACAGCAATGGATATTGTACTTGGTAGAGGTGGAGACCAAGCGGTTGTAAGGCAAAATGATATTTATAAATTCTTTGGTGGTAGGTCACAAGAAGTTGAAAAAAGAACTAAAGTTAAGGCAAGAGTTGTGGCACATGCATTAGAGAATCTTATAAAAGAGTCAAGCAAAGTAATGGTTATGGGACATGCAAATCCTGATATAGATGCAATAGGGTCTGCTATAGGTGTATATAGACTTGCTAAGAGTTTAGATAAAAATGCATATATAATTGCAGATAATAGACCTGCTCTACAAAACTTTATGGAGAGCTTAAAAGAAGAACCAGAATATGAGGATGTAATAATTAACAAAGAAGTAGCTGAAGAAAATATTGATGAAGATACTTTATTGGTGGTTGTAGATACTCACAAGGTTAATTATGTTGAATCTGAAGAAGTGTTGAAAAAGGCTAGTAAAATAGTTATTATAGATCATCATAGAAGAAGTGCAGATTATATAGAAAATGCAACACTAACATTCCAAGAAGTGTATGCTTCATCAGCTGCAGAGCTTGTAACAGAGTTATTACAATATGCAGAAGTTAATGTTGAATTAAAGAAAATAGAAGCTGAAGCATTATATGCAGGTATTATGATGGATACAAAGAGTTTTACATTTAAAACAGGTGTTAGAACTTTTGAGGCAGCAGCATATTTAAGAAGATGTGGTGTTGACATTATAAGAGTTAAGAAATGGTTCCAAAGTGACTTAGAATCATTTAATAAAATAGCAGATATAGTTAAAAAAGCGGAAATTGTTAATGATTCAATAGCAATTGCTTTATGTGATACTGAAAAATCTAAAGATATCAGTTTATTGTGTGCTAAGGCAGCAGACGAATTACTTACAATAAGTGATGTTACGGCGTCATTTGTTTTAGGTGATACAGGTGAAAAAATCTGCATTAGTGGTCGTTCTATTGGAGATATTAATGTTCAAGTTATCTTGGAAAAACTTGGTGGTGGTGGTCATATTACTTTGGCTGGCGCACAAGTTGAGGGCATGACTATTGAAGAAGTTAAACAGGAATTGATTATTAGAATTAATGAGTATTTTACAGAAATAGAAAATTAGAAAATGAAAAATCATTTCTAAAATAAAATTTTAAGGAAATTTTTATTTGTAAAAATGACAAAAATACTAGAGTCGGCAAACTCTAGTATTTTTTACTTTATGTATTAAACAAAAGTTACTGTGTTCGGTTGAAAAATCCTCAAAAATAGTGTAAACTATATAAAGTTAGAAAAAAGCGAAAGGTTGTGATTTTAATGAAAGTAATATTAAAAGCAGATATAAAAGGAGTAGGAAAAAAAGACCAAGTAATAAATGCATCAGATGGATATGCTAGAAACTTTTTATTTCCAAAAAATTTAGCAGTAGAAGCAAATGCAGAGAACATGAGCAAACTAAAGGGAATGCAAGATTCAAAAGCATTTAAAAAATCACAAGAAAAAGAAGAAGCGGAAAGAACAGCAGACAAATTATCAAAAATTTTATTAAAAATAAAAGTAAAATCAGGTGCAAATGGAAAAATATTTGGTGGAGTTTCTTCAAAAGATATAGCGGAAAATTTGGAAAAACAATATCAGATAAAAGTTGATAAAAAGAAAATTGATTTAAAAGAAACAATAAAAACTTTAGGGACAGTTACTGTTGATATTAAATTATTTGAGGGAGTAATTGGAAAAGTAAAAGTAGATATAATTTCTGAGTAATTTTGGTTGCTTACGCGGTATGACAAAAAATATATTATCAAATTACAATAAAACATTAATTAATAAAAATTAACAAATTTTTTTGGGGGAATAGCAATGGACATAGGAAAGATACCACCACATGATGTAGAAGCAGAGCAAGCAGTAATAGGAAGTATGCTTACAGATAAAGAAGCTGTGGCAAGTAGTATAGAAGTTTTAAAGGAAGAAGATTTTTATAGAGAAGATAATAGAATAATATATTCAGCAATGTTGAACTTGTATAACAGAGCAGAGCCAATTGATTTAATAACATTAAAATCCGAATTAGAATCAATGGGAAAATTTGAGCAAGTAGGTGGTTTTGAATATTTGGCAGAATTACCTGAAAAGGTTCCAACAACGGCAAATGCAACTAAATATATTAAAATTGTTGAAGAAAAATCTGTATTAAGAAATTTGATAAAAACTGCAAATGAAATAATAGATTTAGGATATGACCCAACAGAAGATGTTGAAGATATTATGGAAGGTGCGGAAAAGAAGATTTTTAATATAATGCAAGATAAAAATCAAAAAGGATATGCACCTATAAAAGATATTTTGGTTGATAGTTTTACTCAATTGGAAGAGTTATATAATAGAAAACAACATATAACAGGTGTTCCAACAGGATTCTCAGACTTGGATTACAGAACAGCAGGTTTACATGGCTCAGAACTTATATTAGTTGCTGCAAGACCTGCAATGGGTAAATCTGCATTTGCATTAAATATTGCTACAAATGCAGCAGTAAGAGGAAATACACCAGTGGCAATATTCAGTTTGGAGATGTCAAAAGAACAATTGGTAAACAGAATTTTATGTAGTGAAGCCATGGTTGATAGTAATAAAGTCAGAACAGGTAAGTTGGAAGATGAAGATTGGGGAAAATTAGCAGAAGCAATTGGCCCGCTTTCAGAAACAGGAATTTACATAGATGATACACCAGGTATATCTGTAATGGAAATAAGAGCTAAATGTAGAAAACTAAAATTAGAAAAAAATATTGGTTTAGTTGTAATAGATTACTTGCAATTGGTACAAGGAAGTAATAAGCGTAACGCTAGCCGTGAACAAGAAATATCAGAAATAAGTAGATCTTTAAAAATTCTTGCAAAAGAATTAAATGTGCCTGTAATTGCACTTTCACAGTTGTCAAGAGCTGTTGAACAAAGGCCTGATCATAGACCTATGCTTTCAGATTTGCGTGAATCTGGAGCTATTGAACAAGATGCTGATATTGTTATGTTTTTATATAGAGACGATTATTATAATGAAGATAGCGAAAAGAAAAATGTGGCAGAAGTCATTATTGCTAAACACAGAGGTGGTTCAACTGGAACTGTGGATTTAGGATGGCTTGGAAGTTATACAAAATTTGTTAATTTGGAAAGAAGATATAATGATTAGTTGTCAATAGGGACGCCCCTTTTTGACAACTTTTACTTTTATGATTGACTTTTATAAAAGAATATAGTATTATGTAAATACATTTTGGGGGATAAATTTTGTGGGACCTTAAGAAGTAAGGAGGAAAATATGGCAAGAGGTCCAAGAAAATGTACTAATATGTTTTTTTATCATATCGTGGTTCAAGGAATAAATAAGGAGTATATTCTTAATGAGGTTGAAGATAAAAGGCAATATTTAAAATTTATTAATAAAGTAAAAAAGGAAATTGATGTTTATATTGTTTCATATTGTATCATGGATAATCATGTTCACATATTGATAAAAGAAGAATATATAGAATGCTTAAGTCGTTTTATGCATAAGGTAAATACTTTATATGCGATGTATTACAATAAAAAATATAACAGGGTAGGTTATGTATTTAGAGATAGATATAAAAGTCAGGTAATTTATTCGGAAAAACAATTGTATACATGTATAAATTATATACATAATAATCCTGTAAAAGCAGGTATTTGTAGGTTAGCATCTGAATATGAGTATTCAAGTTACAACGAATATATAAAAAATATGGAAGAAATTCAACGAAATATCAATGGGCTATTGATAAAAGAAGATATTTTAGATAAGAAAGAAAATTTTTTAGAAATAGAAGAAGAAAAAGAAGTAGAGATAAAAAATGCTATAGAAGAGTATATGAAAATTAATAATATTAATTTTGATACTTTGAAAAATGAGAGAAAGAATTTAAAAGAGATAATTAATATGTTAAAAGAGTATTATGGTCTTTCATTAAGGCAAATATCTATATACATAAATGTAGGAAGAGAAACTGTACGAAATATAGCAAAAGAATTAAAATAGAAAAGTTGTCAAAAAGGGGCGTCCCTATTGACAGAAAGGAATGATAGTCAAATGGAAAAGAAAAGTTGTCAAAAAGGGGCGTCCCTATTGACAGAAGTTTTGGAAACAATAAAAAAATATAATTTAATAAAAGATGGAGATAGGCTGGTTCTTGGTGTTTCAGGAGGACCGGACTCTATTGCTATGTTAAATATTTTAAATGACATAAGAAATGACAAAAAACAACACATGAACTTTGATATAATAGTTGCACATGTGAATCATATGATAAGGGAAGAAGCAATAGATGATCAAAAATTTGTTGAAAATTTTTGCAAAAAAATAGGAGTTACTTTTTATGCAAAAAGTATAGATGTTCAAAAAATTGCTAATAATAAAAAAATAGGAACAGAAGAAGCGGGAAGAAATGCAAGATATGAATTTTTTGATGAAATTTTGGAAAAAGAGAATGCAAATAAAATTGCTATTGCTCATAATAAAAATGATAAAATAGAAACTATTATTATGAATATGCTAAGAGGTAGCGGAATAGCAGGTTTGAAGGGAATTGAACCAATAAAGAATAACAAATATATACGACCTTTAATTGAGTGTGAAAGATTTGAAATAGAAGAATATTGTGCTCAAAATGGAATTGAACCAAGAATTGATAGAACAAATTTTGAAAATGTTTATACTAGAAATAAAGTAAGAAATATTGTTATTCCATTCATTAAAGAAGAATTTAATCCAAATATAATTCAAACAATGGATAGACTATCAGATTTAGTAAAAGAGGAAGATGAATATTTAGAAAAAGTTGTTGAAGAAAAGTATAAAGAATATGTGCAACATGAAGAAAAAAAACAAATTGTAATGGATTTAAAAGGTTTTAACAAGCAAGAAAAGGTTATAAAATCAAGACTTTTGTTATATACTATATCAAGACTTTTGGGAACAACAAAAGGAATAGAAAAAATACATATAGAAGATATTATAAAATTATGTAAAAAAAATATAGGTAATAAATATCTAACTCCAAATAAAAATATAAAAGTTTTAGTAAAAAATCAAAAAATTTATTTTATAAATTTGATGTAATAATAAAATTGCTTAAAAAATAATAAAATTTATTTTATAAACTATAATTTGTCATAAGTTGACTATCCGTAATGCTTAGAAAGTCAACAGTTTTTTGTAATAAAAAAGTAATACAAAAATTCTTGCAAAACCAAAATATATGTGTTATAAAATTTTTATAGTTGATAGTAGTGCAAAACTTTAGTATATTTTGCTAAAAGAAATAAAAAAAAAGATTGATTGCAAAAGTAAAATTATTAAAAGTAAGCAGAAGGAGGAATTATTTTGAAAAACGGAATTAAAACATTAGCAATGTGGCTAATAATCGGAGTAATATTTATAGTATTGTTGTCATCAATAATGACAAACACAAATACAAAACTAAAATATTCAGAATTAATTGCGAAGATAAATGAGGGAAAAGTAGAGTCAATAGTTATAGATGCAGATGGAACTTCTGCAACGGTTCAACTATCTGATGATAAAATAAAAAAACAAGTAAATATTCCAAATATGGAAAACTTTATGAATTATACTGATGAATTTATTAAAAATGGAGCATTCACTTTAGAAGAAAGTTCTGAATCAGTATTATCAATTATATTAGGTTTACTTACACCATTTGGAATTTTGATAATATTCTTTATATTCTGGTTCTTTATGATGGGTGGAGCAGCAAATGGACAAAATGGTGGAAAATCAATGTCATTTGGTAAGAGCAAAGCTAGAATGATGACACCAGCAGACAGAAATAAAATTTCTTTTGACGATGTTGCAGGTGTTGACGAAGAAAAAGAAGAATTACAAGAAATTGTTGAATTTTTAAGAAATCCAAAGAAATTTACAGATATGGGAGCAAGAATACCAAAAGGTGTTTTATTAGTAGGTCAACCAGGAACTGGTAAAACATTACTTGCAAAAGCAGTTGCAGGTGAAGCTGGTGTACCATTCTTTATTATAAGTGGTTCAGACTTTGTTGAAATGTTTGTTGGTGTTGGTGCTTCAAGAGTTAGGGATTTATTTGAACAAGCTAAGAAAAATGCACCATGTATCATATTTATAGATGAAATTGATGCAGTTGGACGTCAAAGGGGTGCTGGCCTAGGCGGTGGACATGATGAAAGGGAACAAACATTAAATCAATTATTAGTTGAAATGGATGGTTTCTCAGATAATGAAGGTGTTATCGTTTTAGCAGCAACAAATAGACCTGATGTATTAGACAAAGCCTTATTAAGAGCAGGAAGATTTGACAGACAAATAGTTGTTGGAGCTCCTGATGTTAAAGCAAGAGAGCAAATATTAGAGGTTCATTCTAGAAAGAAAAGATTAGCAGACGATGTTGACTTAAAAGTAATTGCAAAAAATACATCTGGATTTGCAGGTGCGGACCTAGAAAATGTATTAAATGAAGCGGCATTACTTGCAGCAAGAAGAAATCTAACTGAAATTGGAATGAAAGAAATTGAAGATGCTATGGTTAAAGTAACTATGGGACCTGAAAAGAAAACAAGAGTTAGAAGTGAAAAAGAAAATAGACTTGTATCATACCATGAAGCCGGTCACGCAGTAGTAAGTCATTACTTAGAAACACAAGACCCAGTACATCAAATATCAATTGTACCAAGAGGCATGGCTGGTGGTTATACAATGTATAGACCAACAGAAGATAAAAACTTTATGTCAAAAACAGAAATGGAAGAAAATATTGTATCTCTTTTAGGTGGTAGAGTTGCAGAAGCATTAATATTAAATGATGTTTCAACAGGGGCAAGTAATGATATAGAAAGAGCAACAAAAATTGCTAGAAGCATGGTTACAAAATATGGTATGAGTGAAAGAATAGGAACATTAATGCTTGGTTCTGATCAAAGTGAAGTGTTCTTGGGTAGAGATTTTGCTCAATCTAAAGAATATTCAGAGGAAACAGCAGGTATAATAGATGAGGAAACAAAGGCTATTATTGATAAAGGCTATAACAGAGCTAAACAAATTCTTACAGACCATGTTGATAAATTACATGCGGTTGCTGCAGTTTTACTTGAAAAAGAGAAAATTGAAGCTGATGAATTTGAAAGAATTTTTGAAGGTGAGTAAATGTAAAAAAAGATGAGGGGTGACTTCATCTTTTTTCAATTATGGAGATTTTAGATATTTTTGGAATTGGATTCCGAAAATATCTAAAAATTTATAGTATTTTAAACCAAATTTTTCTTTTTATAAATTTTAAGAATTCTGATACATTACATTTAGTAAATGTTGATTTGTCTAATAGGAAAGCATGACTTTTATCTATATAAATGTAGAAAAAAGCTTCTGTTTCGTATATTTTATGCAATTGCCAATATCTTATTTTTTCTAAATTTTTTGTATCGGAAATTGTAAAAAATTTTTCATAGAATTTAAATGTGAATTCTTTTTCTTTTTCGAATTTTTCTGTTTTTAATTCTTTTTTTACTAGTTTTATTGGGTGAAAAAATCTATAAGAACAGAAAATTAGTAAAACAATTAATAATATAAAAGCTAATGGTTTGTTATAATATTGTAAATTTGTAATGATACAAAAGCATAGTAATAATATAGTTATTATTGTGGTAAAAGTGTATCTATTTCCAAATTTTTTTTGATGAAATTGTAGATATTTTGCATATGTTTCTTTTGTATATTTTGTTTTATTTTTATATAATACTTTCATTTTTTGGTTCCTTATTTTTTTGCTTATTATATCATATAAAATAAAATTATACAAAAAATTTAAAATGTTTTTAGTTATAGTTCAGTAATGATACTGGTTAAAATACTTATAAATGATATTTTTCATATTTTTCTCATGTTTCCGACATAATGTTAACAAATTCTAATGTAAATACTCAAACAATACCCGAATACAGGACCCTTTTGAGTATTTACTTAAGAATTTGTAGCACTATTTTGGTCACATTCGAAATATATTCAAAATATCATATTCTATAAATTATAATTACAAAACCGTAACTATTTTCTTGCAACATAAGTTGTAATAGTAACTTTTTTATCTTTACCTCCCAATTTATAAGACATTTCCACCATTATTTCTTTTACAACATCTTGTTTTTTATTCTTATTATTTGTTACTAATACATAATCCTTTATTGTTACTTTTTTGTGATATCCCGAAAATTCAGAATTACTGTAGATATCTTCATCTTTTAATACATCTTCACTATCAATTCCTTTTGAATTATAATCATCTATGTAACCTTGTGCTTTAACTTTTTCAATTTCTTGTATCGCATATGATGTTGCTGTTGCTTTTCTTTTTATATCTTGTGTGTTCAAATTTATATTTGCTATCAAATTAGCTATCATAGCTATAAATATTGTCATAACAACAATTGAAATTGCTATATCTACACCCGTTAATCCTTTTTCCTCTTTTACTAACATTTTTTTCCTCTCTAGATAAATTTACAATATGCTAAAACCATAATCAAATAAATAATGTTTGTTATTGCTAAATATAATCCTATTTTTATCGTACTGCTATATTGTTGTGTTGTTTTTGTGCTTTTAGGTTGTTTTAATTTTTTTACAAGTATTGTTATTGCTATCATAAGTAATGTTGAAATTATTGCATTTATTGTTGCATATTCTCCTGTAAATATTGCCATTATTATAATAACCATCAATATTGAGTATGTATAACTATCTTGTGCTTTTTTTCTTAGTTTAATTGTGTCTAGTAATAATAGTACTGCAAAAGCTAGTAAATATATACCATATCTATATATACTATTTTTTTCTATTATGTATAGATATAATATATACATAATTGAAATTATTACTCCATACATTAATACTGGTTTATTTATTGTTTTATATTCTTTATCTATTCCTGCCATTAAAATAATAAATGTAAAATATAAAGCAAAAAATACATATTCAGTTATTTTTATTGCATCCAAATTATATACACTTAGCCCCATTAAGTATGCAAATCCCACAAAAGCTAAGCCTGATATTGTTTCTAAAATTAAATATCTTGGTCTTATTTTTTGTTTACAGTATCTACATTTTCCACCTAAAAATATATAACTAAATACTGGTATTAAGTCAAATATATTTAATTTATGGTTACATTTTGGGCAATATGAATGTGTATGAGTTATATCTTGTCCTTTTGGTATTCTATATACTGCTAGAGTATAGAAACTGCCAAATGTTATTCCAATCATAAAAATTATAATATAAAAAAATATTTCCATTGCTTTTTCCTTACTTTTACTTTTCATATATTAAAAATTTATTCATATTTTCTAACATATAAAATTACTCATATTTGTTCTAAAAGGCATATACATATTTATTATGCATATGCCTTTGCTTAGTTCTTATAATACTATTTAACATCATTTAAATATGTATTCATTTGATACTCATAGTCATTTAGTGTTGAATTTTCTTTTATTTGAGCATTTTCTGAAGCATTTTTAGCCTCTTTTGTTTTACTGAATAATCCACTTCCTTGTAATGTTGCTATTGATATACCAGCTAATATTAAAAGAATGATTATTGTGATAACTAATGCTACTAAAGTAATACCTTTTTGTTGTTTCATCGTATGTTTCCCTCCTTTTTCTTTAGATATAATATATATATACTATATTTATAAAAATAAATATAATGTTAATAACTAATTTATTTTGTTCCTTTATCCGGAAGATATCCATTGCTTGTATTATTTTTTGTGTTTGAACTACTTTGTTGATTTGCATCATTATTTTTGCTTGTATTAGCGTTTCCATTTGATGTTGTATTTGCATTAGCTGTTGTATCACTTGTTGTATTTCCATCTGTTGTTGTATTATCTTGTTTTATTGATGCAAATGGATTTTTCTTTCCTGGAACATATTCATTTATTTTTTTGTAATTACTCAAGTCTGTTGAATCAATTTGATATGTAACCACTACTTCAGTATTATCAACACTTTCATCTGTTTGTAATTCAGATTTTATATTTTCTGGAGTAGTATACGAAACCTTTTCAGGAATTATCTTATTTGTTGGTACATATTCATAAAGTAATACTCCAAGAATTAATATAATTGCAAGTACTAACAATAAAAATATTATTAATTCTTTTATTATATTTTTAGCTGTTTTCATTTTGTTCTACTCCTTTCTAAATCTTTATTGTGCCGTATTGTTTTGGGCATTTGATGAATCAACTTGAATTGTTGTATTTGTTGTACTATTTGTATTTGTTGTGTTTGTTGAATTATTTGTATTTGTTTGGTTTATTGTACTTGTAGAATCTGTTGTTACAGAGCTATTAGATAATCCTTGAATTTTTATATCTTTACATACAAATGTTGCTTGTACCTCTCCACCATTTTCTGATGAAGAAGTCATTGCAAAGTTTTCAATTTTAAATCCCAGTTTAGAGTCATCTTCTATTCCTGTAATAAATTCTTCAATTCCCACATAACTTCCTGTTGCAGTAAAATTTAGGTTATATACATTTTCAGCACCTGTTGAGCTTCTTGTAATATCCATCTTCATTATTACTCCAACACTTTTAGCGTGATTTTCTACTCTTATCCATAAGAAATCACTCATATAATTAGAACTTTGATTTGCTGTTTCAACTTGAGAATCTGTACTTACACTTACCATATCTTCATAACTACTTTTTTCTGTTTCTAATTTTTTTGTTGCTGAATTTAAATCATCTATCTTTTTTTGATAATCAGTACTTGCCAATTTTGTTGCTTTTTTTACTGTTTCATCTAATTTTTCATTTTCATTTTTTATTTCTAATATTCCCAGAATTTTTATATTTCCTATTTGAAGACCTTTTACTATTGTTACTCCAGTTAATACTAAAACTAAAATTATTACAATCCCTATTAATAGTTTTTTCATGGCAAATCACCTTCTATCTTTATTGTTACTATATTGTTATCTTTTTGTCCAGAAGTAGTTATAACATTTGTAAGTATACCATTTGTTTTTATACTAGCTGCCAAATATCCCAGATCTGCATAGCTTGATGATTGTGCTTGTATTTCTATATGTGTAGATGATGTATTTTTAATTGATGTTAGCTGTACCTCTGTAGGCATAACATACATTAGTCTATTTAATAAATTTGGTATAGCTTTTTTTGTTTTGTTATTTTCTTCAATTTGTTCATTTATTTGTTTTAAATTGTTTATTTTTGTTGTATAATCACTTGTTTTATTTTGTATGCTTTGAATATCTTTGTCTACTAATGAAATTTGTGAATTTGTATCTTGTATAGATTTATTAGCCTCATCATTTTTTAGATTTATTTGTTTTAATATCATTGTTGAAAATCCACAATATACAAAGAAAAGAACCAATAATCCCGCAACACCTCTTAGCATTCCTTTTTCTATTTTATCTAATGGTATATTAAAGTCCATTGTGACAAATTTGAAAGATTTTTTTGATGCTGTAACTGGTGATTTCTTTTTACTACCAACTTCCATTTTTAGTATATCTGGCAATTTATCCATCAATGTATTTTTTTTGAAGTTCATTCCTGATATTCCTTGTCCTAAAGCACTTAATGCTAAAGATATAGCCGAATTAACTTCTACATAATCTTTTATATTTACATCAGGTGATATTTTTACAAATCCAGGTTTTAATATTTCACATCTTACATTTTCTAAATACTCTTCAAAATATAAATCTATATTGTTAATTAAAGCACCTGTTCCTGTAATATACACTTTTTCTATTTTATCTAAACTTTCATTTATTATTTTTCTTATACTTCCAACTATTTCATATAATGTTGGCATCATGTCTTCTAAATAACTTGTTTCTTCATTTGTTAACTCTTTACCCTCTGATGTATAAATTGTTGTTTCTTTACAAATTTCATATGCTTTTTGATATGAATTTTCTTTTAAATTAATTTTGTCTAATATTTCTTGACTTCCCACATCTATTTTATTTATATCATAAATATTTTGGTCAATTATTGTTGTTACTGTTGTGTTTGCTTCTATATTTACAATTAAGCAATTTTCCTTTTCATCAAATTTAGTCACACTTGATATTGACATTGATACAGGTACAATTCCCTGTAATTTGTAAGAACTAAATCTTTGTAATACTTTGTTTAATTCTATTTTGTTTTCACTTATATGTATTACTTTTAATTTTTCCTTATTTTGTGTATTTGGTGTTATCGCATATCTTGTTTCAAATACGTTTGGATTGTAATTTTTATCTCCACAATATGCTTCAAATTCTGTTTTGATTGCTTTTGGTAAGTCTTTTTTACTTAGCATTGCAAACACATCAAAATAATTGTACATTTCTTCTGATAAGTTTATGCTAATTGGTGTTTTATAACTATATGTTTCTTCAACTATTTGTTTTATAACTTTATCTAAATCATCATAAAACTTTACACCAAATGTTTCGACTTTTATTTGGTCATGTTCTTTTGAAACTTTTGCATATTTAATTAGGTTTTCTTCTATATACAATCCAAGACAAGTTGACATTTCTGCTCCTTTTATATTTTTTTATATATTAAATTTCATTTTTATTTTCATACTTAATTTTGCAAATTACTACAATTGCTTCTCTTTTATTTTATCTTTTTTAGATAAAAAGTCAATAGGTTTTACTAATTTATAATACAATTGTAAACTGTTTGTAATATTTCTGTAACATTTGTTGTTTTGGATTAAAATCCAAGAAAAATAATGCTTAAAATACCTGTTGTTTATGTTTATTTTTTGTGAATTATACATATAAAGAATCCATCTTCATTAGCACTTGGAAGTATATTTATTTTTTCCTCTTTACTTGTAAAAAATTGGTTATTTTTACTTAAAAAACAATTAACAACATCCTCATTTTCTTCTTTTAAAATGCTACATGTTGAATATACTAAAGTTCCACCTTTTTTTAAATATTTAGAACAATTTTCTAATATTTGTTTTTGTATTTTTGTAATTTCTTCTATGTCTTCTGGCTTTCTCTGCCACTTAATATCAGGTTTTCTTTTTATAACTCCAATACCTAAACATGGAACATCTAATAAAATTTTATCATATTTTTCTTTTAAATTTTCGTCATAAATACTTGCATCTCTAACATGTGTTTTTATAATGCTTATTCCTAATCTTTTAGCATTTTGTTCAACTAGTTTTGTTCTATGTTCATGTATGTCCCATGCATCTATCATACCTGTATTTTCCATAATCTCTGCCAAATATGTTGTTTTTCCTCCAGGCGCTGAACATGCATCTAACACTTTTTCTCCTGATTTTGGATTTAATAATTTTGCTGTTTGACCTGCTGATATGTCTTGGATTGTAAATAATCCCTCTTTAAATTCTTTTAAATTTTCAATATTTTTTACTTTGTTTAAAATTAAAAAGTTTTGTTCTTTTATTTCTTGCTTACTTGTTTCTTCTTTGTTTTTATTTGACTGCTGTTGTGCTTCATTTATTTCAATACCTTTTTGTTTTAATTTTTGTATCAATTCTTCTTTCGTTGTTTTTAATCTATTTACTCGTATCGAAATACTTGGTTTTAAATTAGAGTTTTTACAAATTTGTTCCGCCTGTTTTATACCATTTTCTTTAATTAATTCTTCAACAATCCATTTTGGCATAGATGTTGTTTTAGAAATTCTATCTGCATCATCTTCTATTTTGAAAAATTCTTCGTAATCTATTTTTTCTACTTTTCTTAATATTGCATTTACAAAGTTTGAACTTGATGCATGTCCATATCTTTTTGCTAGATTTACACTTTCATTTACTGCTGCTGATTTTGGTATTTTGTCTAGGAATATTATTTGGTACATTCCCATCCTTAGTATGTTTTTTATCCATGGTGATATTTTTTTTAGTTTTATTTTTGAGTGTTTTTTTATTATTTCGTCTAGTGTTAGTTTCCATGTTGTTACTCCATATACTATTTCTGATATTAATCCTATGTCTTTTTCGTTTATGTTTTTTCTGTTTTGTTTTATTTGTTCGTTTAATTCTATATTTGAGTATGCTTGTTCTTGGTCTATTTTGTATAGAGTTTTTAAAGCTATTTCTCTTGTTTTGTCTATCATTTTTTACCTCCGTTATTTTTTTGAATTATATATCTTTTTTTGTTTTTTTGCAATGTGATTTTTTATAATATATGAGAAACATTGTCACCGTAAAGTGATTTTATTATGGTAGTTTGCTGTATAATAGTATTTTCAATTGCCTGAATGTGATTGAAACAATATTAAAATTTATTAAATCTTTTTTGGACAAGAGTTCACTTTAGTGGAAGGGAGTCCAAAAAAGATTTTAGAAATTATTATATTGTGTATTGAACCGAAGGCAATTGAAAATACTATTATACAGCAAACTACCATAAGAAAGCCACTTTATAATAATGAATCATAATGTATAAATTTTCTAAAAACGGAAAAAATATTTGTAAAAGATTTTTTAGGAGGTTTAGTATGGATATAGAAAAACACTTAATAATAACGGGCTCATCTGAAACATCATGGAAAGATGCAATTGTAAAAACTATAGAAGAAGCTTCAAAAACAATAGATTATCTATCAGGTGTAAAAGTTTTAGAACAAAGAGCAAAAATAAATGGAAATAAAATATCAGAATATTTTGTAGATTTAGATTTAACGTTTTTTATAGATTTAAATAGAAAGGGTGATAATTAATGAATCCTATTGAAACAAAACAAACATATCAAGACTATGTTAATAAAAAATCACCTAATTCCCCTATTTGGAAGAATTGTTTTAATGCATTTTGGGTTGGTGGATTAATTTGTACAATTGGGCAAATAATAATGAATATTTGTAAAGAACGTGGTTTTGACCAAAATTTATCTGGTACTATTGTATCTATAATTTTAATTGGAATTGCTGCTTTTTTAACAGGACTTAATATTTTTAATAAAATAGGAAAATTTGCTGGTGCTGGTTCTTTAATTCCCATAACAGGTTTTGCAAACTCTATCGTTTCACCAGCAATGGAATACAAATCAGAGGGATATGTAATGGGTGTTGGTGGAAAAATGTTTACTGTTGCAGGTCCTGTCCTTGTATTTGGTATTTCTGCCTCTATAATTGTCGGTATCGTTTATTTAATTTTTAATACACAAAGTATGACACTTGTTTAGAAAAGAAATAATTTTGACAAGTTATAGTTTATTAAGGATACTTTCTAAACTATAACCTGTGCAATATAATTTTGTCAAAAAAGGAGTTGATTTTTTGAAAAAAATAGGAAAACAAACTATTAAATTTGATAATCCCCCAACTATAACAGAATGTGCTTCTATTGTTGGTCCTAAGGAATCCCAAGGTCCTCTTGCCAAATATTTTGACCAAACCTTAGATGATGAGTTTTGGGGTGAAAAAACCTGGGAAAAAGCTGAAAGTAAAATTATAAAGGAAACTGTAAATACAGTAATTAGTAAATCTGGTATTCCTTCTGAGCAAATTGATTGTTGCTTTGCTGGTGATTTGCTTAACCAATGTATTTCTTCTAGTTTTGGTCTTCGCGAATTAAACATTCCATTTTTCGGTGTATTTGGTGCATGTTCTACTTTTGTAGAATCTATGGCATTATCTGCCATTGCTGTTGAAAGCTTTGCTGAACATGCATTATGTGCAACTTCTAGTCATTTTTGTAGTGCTGAAAAACAATTTAGATTTCCACTTGAGCTTGGTAATCAACGTCCACCTACTTCTCAATGGACTGTTACTGGAAGTGGTGCTGCTATAATTTCTAAAACAGGTACGGGTCCATATATAACTCACATCACCCCAGGAAAAATTGTTGACATGGGTATAAAAGACGCTAATAACATGGGTGCGGCAATGGCTCCTGCATTTGTCGATAGTTTAATAACACATTTTAAAGATACAGGCAGAAATCCAAGTTATTATGATGCAATTATAAGTGGTGACCTTGGTCACATCGGAAAAGAGCTTTCTATTGATATTGCAAAATCTCAAGGTTATAATATTAAATCTAATTATAATGATTGTGGTGTTTTAATTTTTGACAAAGCTAAGCAAGATACTCATTCTGGTGGAAGTGGATGTGCTTGTTGTGGTACTGTATTTTCAGGTTATTTATTTAAGCAATTAAGAGAAAAGAAAATTAAAAAATTATTACTTGTTGCAACTGGTGCTTTAATGAATTCTACCAGTTCTCAACAGGGCGAATCCATTCCTGGAATAGCTCATGCAATCAGTATAGAACTTTAATGTCCTTTTGGGGACGGTTCTTTTTGGGACATTTTTTTAAAATTAAGCATAATATAAAATCTTAGAAACAGAGCGGTTACACAGAATATTCTTTTTAGTAATAATGTCCCAAAAAGAACCGTCCCCAAAAGGACAAAAAAACATAGTTAGGAGAGTGTATAATTATATGGATATAAATTGGATAAATGTTTTTAATTGGTTACCACTGTTAAAATGTTTTGTTGTTGGTGGACTTATTTGCGTAATTGGTCAAATTTTGATAGATAAAACAAAGCTTACACCTGCAAGAATCTTAGTTATTTTTGTAACAACCGGTGCAATTTTAGGTGGTCTTGGAATTTATAAATATTTAGTTGATTTCGCTGGTGCCGGTGCTACTGTTCCTTTAACTGGTTTTGGTTACAACCTAGCTAAAGGTGCAATTGAAGGTGTTAATGAGACTGGTTTAGTTGGTGCTTTTACTGGTGGTGTTAAGGCTGCTGCTGGTGGAATTGCTGCTGCTGTATTTTTTGGATATTTGGCTTCTTTGATTTCTAAACCAAAAATGAAGAAACAATAAAACCATAGTTTAAACAAAAAGAACACTTTTCTGTGTTCTTCTTATAATCTATGCATTTTTTGCTATTTCAGCTATTTCTGTAAATGCTTTTGGATCACTTACAGCTATTTCAGCTAACATTTTTCTGTTTATTGTAACATTTGCTTTTTTAAGACCAGCAATCATTTTGCTGTATGTTGTTCCATTCATTCTTGCAGCAGCATTAATTCTTGTTATCCATAATTTTCTAAAATCACTTTTCTTATCTTTTCTTCCTACATACGCATATGATAATGATTTCATTACTGCTTGATTTGCATTTCTGAATCTATAATGTTTTGCTCCAAAATATCCTTTTGCTTGTTTTAATATTTTTTTATGTCTTGCTCTTGTTGTTCTAGCTGTTTTTACTCTTGCCATTTTTATTTCCTCACTTTCTTTTCGTCTATCAAATCTTTTTTGTTAATTATAATTTGAATTTTTAATTAAATATTATCCACCATATGGTAATAATTTTTTAATTGTATTTTCACATGTTTTGCTTGCATAAGCATTTTGAACTTTTCCAGATTTCTTTTGTCTTTTTGTTTTATTTGCTAATAAATGTCTTCTGTTAGATTTTGTTCTTTTAATTTTTCCTGTTGCTGTTAATGAATATCTTTTCTTTGCAGCTTTGTTTGTTTTTAATTTTGCCATGATAGTTCCTCCCTTATCTTTTTATCTTAGTTATTTTATATCTAAAGCGTTGTTTTTACGCTTTTTTAGCTAGAATTGTGAACATATTTCTACCTTCAAGTTTTGGTTTCTTTTCTACAGTAGCTATGTCTTCTAAATTTTCTATGAAGTTATTTAAAACTTTTTCTCCTGCCTTAGAGTTATTTACTTCTCTTCCTCTAAATCTTACTGTTATTTTAACTTTGTTTCCATCTGTTAAGAATTTTCTAGCATTTTTTGCTTTAAATTCAAAATCATGTTCTTCAATATTTGGAGTAACTCTTAATTCTTTTACTTCTAATATTTTTTGTTTTTTCTTAGCTTCTTTTTCTTTTTTTGCTTGTTCAAATTTATATTTACCATAGTTCATTATTTTACAAACTACTGGTTTTGAATTTGGTGCAACTAATACTAAGTCTAAATTGTTTTCTCCTGCTTTTTCTAAAGCCTCTCTTGTAGATACAATTCCTAGTTTTTCACCATTTACTCCTATCAATTGAACTTCTTTTTCTCTTATTTGACCATTAATTGGTAATTCTTGTTTTATGTTAAAACACCTCCATAAAAAAAATTGACTTTTGTTACAAGTCAATCAATACACAAAATAAATTTAAAGTTTCACTTTAAAATTTTATTTATTTTCTAACCTTTTGCTTATTTGCTAAGGTGAGAAGTTATTGCTTCTTCTTGTAACCATAAATTATTATACCATAAATTTCCCATTTGTCAAGAAATTTACATCTTTTTTTTTAATCTTTTTATTGAAATTTTCAAGGAGTGTCACCTAATCCCTCAAAAAAGGGATTTTAAGGAACGTCCCTCAATCCCTCTGAATCTCAAATTAAGCTCTTGGATGAGCTTTTTGATAAATATCTTTTAATCCTTCATCTTGAAATTGCATATATACTTGTGTTGAAGAAATATCTGAATGTCCAAGCATTGTTTGAATTGCTTTTAAATCTGCTCCATTTTGTAATAAATGTGTTGCAAAAGAATGTCTTAAAACATGTGGTGTTATATCTTTTGTTATATGAGCTTGTTCTTTATAATATTTTATAATTTTCCAGAATCCTTGTCTTGTTAATCTTTGTCCATTAACATTTACAAATAATGCTTTTTCATTATCATCTTTAAGTAATATTTCTCTTGCATGGTCTGTATATTCTTTTAATGCTTTTAAAGACATTTTTCCAAGTGGTATTATTCTTTGTTTATTTGCTTTTCTACAATTTACATATCCTTCTGTAAAGTTTATATCATCTATGTCTAATGATATTATCTCTGTAACTCTCATTCCTGTTGCATATGCAAATTCAAGCATTGCCTTATCTCTTATTCCTTTTAAATCAATATCTTTTGGTTGTTCTAGTAATAATTCAACTTCCTTAGATGTTAAGACACATGGTGTTCTTTTTTCCACTTTTGGAGATTGTATATTTTTTGTTGGGTCTTTTTTTACTTTTCCTTTTTTTAATACATATTGATAAAAAGATCTTATTGATGCTATACATCTTGAAATAGTTGAAGGTTTTTTTCCTAATTCTTCTAAATATTCAATGTAGTTTTGCATTACTTCTTCGTCTACTTTTGTATATGCTACTTCGCATCCTTCTATGTATCTTCTGAATTGTTTTAAATCTCTTTTGTATGATTGTAATGTGTTGTTTGATAATTTTTTATCATTTTCTAAAAATTCAAAAAAAAGTTTTAATTGTTTTTCCATTTTTCCCTACCCCTATATCAAAATTTTCTATTTACATAAATTCTTTATATGTTATATCAAACTATTTAAAAAAAGTAAATACATTTTTCAAAAATATTTTACAAATTTTTTTAAAATGTTAGTTGAAATCAAAATTTCTATGATTGCAGATATACATAAAACTATTAACATTAATGCTGAAAATATTGTGTGTCTTAAAATTTCTACTTTTATGTTATCTTTATTTCTGTCTTTTACTATCGATTTATATAATTTAAATCCACTTACTCCAATTGCTATTATTGCTGGTATAAATAATATATTTTGTAATAATAGAGTTATCAGAACAAATATAATTCCTTTGCCGACACCCATTATTGTAATTATCGATGCTATTGAATATCCTAAACAAAATCCTCTATATAATATTATTCCAAAAACAATTGGTATTCCTATTACTGTTGTTCCAAAAAACCATAATGTTAGTGCTAATGTTATATTTTGTAAAATGGTTGTTTTTAATATGCCCATTGTTTCTAATTTTTCTGTGTTTTTTAATTTGTCTTTAAAATTGTTTAAGTATGATGTTATTTCTGTCATTTGTTCTTCTTGTGTGTTGTTTATGAACATTACTCCTAAAAATATTCCTACCAAAAATATTAGTGTTACTAATATGTATTCTTTTTTGTTGTTTATTATATGGTTACTTATTGTTTCTAAAATTTTTAATCGTTTGTTTCTTTTCATCTAAAAATCTCCTTATCGTTTTACACTTTTATACATAATGTGTATTCGATAAAGAGATTTTTAGAACTATTAATATTTTACAAAATCTTTCCGTAATTTCCGCCACCACCAGATTGCACTTTTGCATTTCCAGTTCTAGCTTTTTCAATAGAGTTTGCGACTTTTTCTCCAACAACCGCTTCTATATCGTCTTTTGATAATCTATGTAATATATTCATTTCAGTTTCAAAATTATCTAATAACTTTTCAATAGTTTTTCCGCCAACACCTGGGATAAATCCAAGAGGAACTTGATAAATATATGGTGGTCTATTTTCCGGGCTCTTAATTTCTTTTTTATCTTTGATTAATTCAATTCTATCAAAAACACCAAAAGTAACCTTGTTACTTCCACAATATGGACATACCTCAACTGGTTCCTTTGTTTCAATAGTTTTATTACAATTATCACAAAAAGTTCTATGATATTTTCCAAGTTTAGGGTCTAATCCGTAGTTTGCAATTATTTTTCTTCCATCTTCATTTTTCAAAGCTTTAACAACTTCTTTAAATGATATATCCTCTACTTGCATTTTGTTGTATTCTCTTGCAATTTTAGGCAACGAATGAGCATCAGAATTTGTTACAAATGTCTTATTTTCTAGTTCTGATATTTCATCTGCTAAAAATGTATCTGAACTTAATCCTAATTCAACAGCAAATATTTTATCATATTTTTCCTTAAATATGTTTTCTAATCTATCTGTACAATTTCCATAATAGCTTTTGAATGGTGTAAATATATGTGCTGGTATTAAAATCCCATTATATTTTTCAACTATATCAATTAACTCATATCCTGATATATCTGATCTTTGTGTGCTTAACGTTATATTTTTAATATGCTTACTCATTTCGTTTGAAAATGCTTTTATATCTTCTAAATGTGGAAAAAAACATACATTATGTGCTGCACCACATTTTCCGTTTCTTCCTTTTTCTGATGTTTCTACTTCACTTCCTAAAAGAATGCAAACCTTATCTTTATATATAATTCCTCCGTTTTTTAGTTCATATGCATCTCCTGTTCTTAAAAAGTTTTCAATATCTTCAATAACATATGGTGATGCACAATCTATTATTCCTACTATGTTTATTCCTTTTCTTTCTGCACATTCTTTTGCAATGTTTGCAAAATTTAGGCTTCTTGCTGCTGTTATTTTTATTGGTTTTCCATTTTCTGATCTTCCTATGTGTACATGTAAATCTGCAAATACTTCATACATATCTTTGTTCCTCTTCTTTCTTTATTATACATTTTACAAAATTGAAGTTGTCAAAAAGGGGCGTCCCTATTGACAACTATCTTTCTTTTTCATTTGGTTGATTATTCATTACATATTCTCCATTTTCTTCTCTTTTTATGCCATATTCATCTAGAACGTCTTTTCCAAACATTGAATTATTAGTTTCACTTAAATTTAACATTTCTTCTTTTATTTCATGTTTTCTTACTTCTTTGTTAGTATTAAATTCAAAATTTTTTAGTACTCCGCTTCTAATTATTTTGACTGTTGAACATTTATCATTAATTTTTTTTAATTTATCAAAAGCTTTCATTTTTACACTTTTATTTTTTTCTTTTGCATCCATTATACTTCAACCTCCTGCATAAATTCCACAAAATCTTTAAATTCTTTAAAATATTGATTTTTCTTATCTTTAAATATAGCTGTTTCCATTTGTATAATAGCATTTTCTGGTGAAAAACCAAATCTTTCTGGTCTATCGAGTAATAAACCTCCAAAATTATCTATTAATTCTAGTATATCACTTTCTGGTTCTCTTGGAGTACTTCCACTATATCTATTAACTTCTTCACAGATTTTGCAAAATCTCCTATTAAATCCTAATGTTGATAAAAATTCTGCTCCTTTTTTTGCGTAACTATATAAACTTTCTAAACTTTGTGGTCCATCTATTTTTTTGCAGTTGCATACTAGGCATGCTGTTAGCACTAAGTTTTCATCTACTTCTTTTCCCATGTCTGTGTATTCTAAAAACATTCTTGCTATTTCTGTTTTAAATATTACTGCATTATTAAAGTATATTGATATATTTTTTCTTTCTCTTAACATCTTTTGTAATCTGTATAAAATGTCCATTTTACTTACTAAATCTTTTTCATTTAAAAGGTATTCTGCAAATGTTTCCATTTTAATCTCATCCTTTCTCAAGGCATAAACAATAAAATTTGACATAGTCAAAATTGTAATTATTTTCCCCTTATCTCATATGTATAAACTATATCCAATTTTATTATAAATTAAAGCCTAATTTTTTGCAATATTATTTTAAAATGTAATACAAATGTAATATTTTGTTGTTAAAGTTTTCAGTTCATATAAATAATTGGTGCGTAAATTACAATGTTTTTATTGCATTACGTGCAAGTTCATCACATCTATTATTAAAATCATTATCAGCATGACCTTTAACTTTGATAAATTTAACTTCATGTATCTGTGTCATCTTATAAAGTTCTTGCCATATTTCCTTATTTTTAACCGGCTCCTTATTAGATGTCTTCCAATTATTTCTTTGCCAATTATAAATCCATCCTTGTAAAAATCCATTTACTAAATATGCACTATCACTATACAACTCGACTTCACATGGAAACTTCAACATTTTTAGCCCTTCTAATGCAGCTGTAAGTTCCATTACATTATTTGTTGTATTATTTTTTGCTCCTGATATTTCTTTTTTTGTTCCTTTATACATTAATATTGCACCCCAACCTCCTGGGCCTGGATTTCCCGAACATGCTCCATCTGTATATATAACTACCTTTTCCATAATTAACACTTCCTTGTCTTTTCTCTTTTTTTATGTTATTATATCAATATAGTTTTAATTTAACAAGTATTTATAGAATTTTGATAATATAAAAAAGTTTAGAAAGAAGGCGTTTTAATTGAGTAAAATTTTAGGAATAATTGCCGAATATAATCCATTTCATAATGGACACTTATATCATTTAGAAACATCAAAAAAATTAACCAATTGTGATTTTTCAGTTGCTATAATTAGTGGTAATTTCACTCAACGTGGTTCAACATCAATTATAGATAAATGGTCAAAAACTAAAATGGCCATACAAAATGGAATTGATTTAGTTATAGAACTTCCTGTTTTATATTCCATTTCAAGTGCCGAAAATTTTGCAGATGGAGCAGTCAAAATTTTAAATTCTTTGGGAGTTATCGATTATTTATCATTTGGTTCGGAAACTTCAAATATTAAGATTTTAGAAAATATTGCTAATATTTTATATAATGAACCAAATAAATATAAAAATTTATTATCTGATGAGTTAAATAAAGGATTATCTTTTCCTAAAGCTCGTGAAAACGCTCTACTTGGTTATATAAAAAATGATAATCTCTTAAAAAATGATAAATTAGATTTTGAAGAATATAAAAAAGCTTTGTCTTCACCTAATAATATTTTAGGTATTGAATACTTAAAAGCTTTAAAAAAATATAATAGCTCAATACAACCTGTTTGTATTAATAGATTTGCGACAAATTATAATAGTACAGATTTGTCAAAAAGTAATAACCCAACTTCAAATGGTAATCTTCAAAATTTTGCAAGTGCAACTGCCATTCGAAAAATTGTTAAAAATAAAGATTTTAATGCAATTAAATCTGTTATTCCTGAAAAATCTTATTCTATTTTAATTAATTGTTTAACTAATGGTACCATCGTCCCTGATTTAAATTGCTTTGAAAAAGAAATCATTTATAATTTAAGGAAAATGAATATTGAAGAAATTGCTAATCTTCCTGATGTTTCAGAAGGATTAGAATTTTCTATAAAAAAAGCTGCTAATTCTTGTAACACTCTTAATAATTTTTTAGATATTGTCAAGTCTAAAAGATATACTATAACTAGATTACAAAGAATTCTTTTGTATACTTTACTTAATATTTCTAAAGAAGATATGCAACTTTCAAAAAAAATAGAAAAACCATATATTAGAATTCTTGGATTTAATGATAATGGTAAAAAAATAGTTTCAAAAATCGCAAAAAATCACCCAGAACTTGCATTAATTACTTCAGTTAAAAAGTTTATTGACAATAATTCTGATATTGATTTACAAAATATGTTTAACAAAGATACTTTTGCAACTGATGTTTATTCTCTTGCTTTTGAGAAAACTTCTTTTGCTAATTTAGATTTTAAAAATATTGTTATAAATTAAAGCATCTTCATTTAGTCAAAAAAATATCACTAAATAGTGATATTTTTTTATAATTTTTTAAAACACCATTTACACAATTTTATCTCCAAATTTAGCACCTGCTAAAACATGAAAATGTAAATGCATAACTTCTTGTCCAGCATCTTTTCCACAATTAACAATAACTCTATATCCACTTTCCTTAAAACCTTTTTCTTCCGCTATTTTATTTATAACACCATATATTTTTCCAACAATTACTTCATCTTCTTTTTCCATATGTGCTAATGAAGTTATATGTTTTTTAGGAATTACCAATATATGAATTGGAGCTGCTGGATTTATATCATTGAATGCTAATATTTCATCATCTTCATATACTTTTGTTGAAGGAATTTCACCTTTTATAATTTTACAAAATAAACAATCTTCCATTTTTATCTTTCCTTTCTCTCGAAGAGGGATTTAGGGACGTTCCTTAAATTCCCTTCAAATTGGGATAAGGGGACAGTCCTTTTTAAATTTAAAACTATTCATAATCAAAAAGGAGTGTCCCCCATTCCCCTGAAAAAGGGATTTTCAGGAACGTCCCTAAATCCCTTTTTCCAAAATTGCTTTTATTCTTCTAACTCCTGCTGAACTTGCTTCTTCTTTTTTGATCTTGAATTTTCCAAGTTCACTTGTGTTTTTAACATGAGGTCCACCGCAAAGTTCTTTTGAAACATCTCCTATTGTGTAAACAGTTACAACATCTGGATATTTTTCAATAAACATACATTCTGCACCTGATTTAACAGCATCTTCTTTTTTCATTTTTTCTACTGTTACAGGTAAAGCGTCTTGAATCCATTTGTTTACTAAATCTTCTGTTTGTTTCTTTTCTTCGTATGTCATTTTGTGGTCACAGTTGAAGTCAAATCTCATTCTATCTATTGTAATGTTTGAACCTCTTTGATGTGTTTCTGGTCCTAAAACTACTTTAAGTGCTGCATTTAATAAATGTGTTGCTGTATGATATGCGATTGTTGTGTCATTTTGTTCTGCTAGTCCACCTTTAAATTTTTGTTCTGAACCCATTCTTGACTTTTCTTGATGTACTTTAAATAATTCGTCAAATTCTTTCATATCAACAGTCATATTGTTTTCTTGTGCTAATTCACTTGTAACTTCTGGTGGAAATCCATATGTGTCATATAGTTTAAATACTACTTTTCCATCTATTTTAGTTTTTCCTTGTTCTTTAGCTTTATTCATTTCTTTTTCGAATTCTTTTTCACCATGTGCAAGTGTTTTTACAAATTTATTTTTTTCTTCAATTATTACATTTTTTATTAATTCTTGATTTTTTGCTAAGTCTGGATACATTTCTTTTAAGTTTTCAACATTGATATCTATTAGTGTTGATATTTCATCTAGATTTATTTGTAGTTTGTTCATATGTCTTACCATTCTACGAATTAATCTTCTTAAAATATATCCTCTGTCAACATTGCTTGGTCTTCCACCATCACTAATTACCATCATACTTGAACGTAAGTGTTCTGCTATGATTCTTCTACTTTCTATGTTATCAACTTTTTGTAATTCTGATAGTCTGTCCATTACTGGTTTGAATAATTCTGTATCAAATGGTGTTTCTTTTCCTTGTAACAACATTGTCATTCTTTCTAGTCCAAGTCCTGTATCAACATTTCTTTGAGCTAATTTTGAATATTTTCCATCTTTGCTTTTGAAATATTCCATAAATACATTGTTCCATATTTCAACATATTTACCACAGTCACATGAAGGTTGACAGTCCGGTCCACATGCTGGTTTTCCTGTATCATAGAACATTTCTGTGTCTGGTCCACATGGTCCTTCTTCTCCAGCTATCCACCAGTTATCGTCTTTTCCATAATAATAGATATGTCCATCTAAAATTCCTGCTTTTTTCCAGCATTCTGCTGCTACTTCGTCCTTTGGGCAATCGTCATCCCCTGCAAATACTGTTACAGATAATTTTTCTACTGGAATTTGTAATTCTTTTGTTAAGAAATCAAAACTCATTTGAATTGATTCTTCTTTAAAGTAATCTCCTAATGACCAGTTTCCTAACATCTCAAAATATGTTAAATGTCTGTTATCTCCTACTTCTTCTATGTCATTTGTTCTTAAGCATTTTTGGTAATCTGTAAGTCTTGTTCCTGATGGATGTTTTTCCCCTAATAAATATGGTACTAATGGTTGCATTCCTGCAGTTGTAAATAGTACTGATGGGTCATTTTCTGGTATTAATGGTGCTGATGGTATTACAGCGTGTCCATGTTCTTTAAAAAAATTTAGGTATTTATTTCTTATTTCTATTGCTTTCATTTATTTTCCCTCTTTCTCTTTTTATAATTTAATAATCAATATTTTTCAAAAACAAATGTTTTCTAATCTGCACTTTTGTTGTTACAGTTCAAGAACCTTTTATTTTTATGTTTTAAATTATACTTCAAAAAAGCCAAAAAATCAAGACAATTCTTTCATTGCTTGAAGATATTGCTCTTCATTTGGTGCTTTTCCATGCCATTCTGCTTTATTTTCCATAAAAGAAACACCTTTTCCCTTTGTAGTTTTAGCAATAATACAAACAGGTTTACCTTTTACATTTCTTGCAACATCAAAAGCATCAATAATTTCCTGAAGATTATGACCATCAATATTTATAACTTGAAATCCAAAGCTTTTAAACTTTTCATCAATTGGATATGAACTCATAACCTCTTCAATTGTACCATCAATTTGTAAATTATTATTGTCAACAATAACACACAAATTATCTAATTTGTATTTGTTTGAAGCCATTGCAGCCTCCCAAACTTGACCTTCTTCTATTTCTCCATCACCCATTATGCAATATACTCTATAATCTTTATTATCCAATTTTCCAGCTATTGCCATACCATTTGCAACAGATAGCCCTTGACCTAATGAGCCTGTAGTCATATCAACACCTGGTACTTTGTTCATGTCTGGATGACCTTGTAATCTACTTTCTATATTTCTTAATGTTGTTAATTCTTCAACATCAAAATATCCTCTATTTGCTAATGTCGAATATAATGCAGGTGCACAATGTCCTTTTGATAGTACAAGTCTATCTCTATTTTCATCTTTTGTATTTTGGGGGTCAATGTTCATTTCATAAAAATATAATACTGTCATTATGTCTGCAATTGAAAGTGATCCTCCTGGATGGCCTGATTGTCCACTATATACTGATTCAATAATTCCTTTTCTGATATTTTTTGCTATTTCACTTAATTTTGTAATGTCTTTTATTTTTTCCATGTTTCTTCCTCCTTGGTTTTTGTTGTGATTATTATATAATTAATGTTCATTTTATTCAACCTTTTTAATATAATTTATGATATAATGTATTACAGTAAAGTAATGGGCATAATTAAAATAAGTATAAATGATATTTTGAATATATTTCGAATGTGACCAAAATAGTGTTACAAATTCTTAAGTAAATGCTCTAAAGGGTCCTGTATTCGGGTATTGTTAGAGTATTTACATTAGAATTTGTTAACGTTATGAAAAATATCATTTATAGTTATCTCAACCGTTCTCATTACTTAACCATAATGTATTTGTTAAATAAAATAGAAAGGTGTATGATAATATGTTTGAAAAATATTTAAAGAAAGACGAACTTATAACAAACTTGCAAGAATTAATCAAAATTCCAAGTGTTCACTCAGAATCTAATAACCCCAGCGAACCATTTGGAAAAAACACCATAAAAGCCCTTGAATACACACTAAATTTAGGAAAAAAACTTGGATTTAAAACCAAAAATATTGACGGCTATTGTGGTTATATTGAATTTGGAGAAGGCACTGAACTAATTGGAATTGTTGGTCATCTAGATGTAGTACCTGAAGGTGAAAACTGGACTTACCCTCCATTCGAAGCACATATTGCAGATAATAAAATTTATGGTAGAGGTGCAATTGATGACAAAGGCCCTGTTATAGCTAGTCTATACGCCATGAAAGCAGTTATGGACTATTGTTCTGAAAACAATATCAATATAAATAAAAGAGTTAGATTAATCTTAGGACTTAATGAAGAAAGAGATTGGAAATGTATTAATTATTATAAAGAACATGAAGAAATTCCTTCAATAGGATTTAGTCCTGATGCTGATTTTCCTTGTATATATGCCGAAAAAGGCCTTATCTCTCCATTTTTAATTATGGATTATTCTACTTTTAAAAATAAAGATATTGTTTTAAGTGATATTAACTGCAATAATAATCCGCTAAATGTAGTACCAAAATATTGTAGTTGTATAATTTCAGTAAAAAACAATATCAACATAAATGATGTAACATCTTTTATAAAAGATACAGCTTCTAAACTTTCTTTTAAAATTGATATTGAAATTTTGAATAACAATCAATTAAAAATAATATCTCATGGTATTCAAGCACATGCTGCTCATCCTGATTTAGGTATAAATGCGATATCACATTTAATAATTGTTTTAAATAAATTATTTAAAAATTATAATATTGTTATACCTTTATTAGATTTATTTACACAATATATTGGACTTGATTATAATGGAGATAAATTAGGCATCAATGTTCCTGACGAGTCCGGTTCACTTACTTTAAATGTTGGTAAATTTTATTTTAAAAATGACGAATTAAAAATCGGATTTAATTTAAGAGTTCCTATTAATACTACTTTTGATTTTATAGCCGATAAATTTACAGAAGTTAGTAAAAAGTATAGTGACATTCGTTGTGAACTTGCTGGAAAAATGAATCCTTTACATATTCCAAAAGATTCATTTTTGGTAAAAACTCTTTGCAAAATTTATAACGATGTTACTAACTCTAACGCAGAACCTATTGCTATTGGTGGTGCTACTTATGCTCGTGCTTTTGATAATTTTGTTTCTTTTGGAGCAAATTTACCTGGTCAAAAAGATATGTGCCATCAAACTGATGAATTTATTTCTATTGATAATTTGTTATTAGCTTATGAAATTTATTGTAGAGCTATCAGAGAATTGTTAATTATGTAAATTTGACTTTTTGCCTAAAATTTGGTAATATATTATTGTTGTTAAAAACATATGCACCAAAAAGAAAGGCAGGCAGTTTTATATGAAGACACCATATCAATTCAAGATTAAAGTAAAAGACACACCAATTGCAACCACTATAAGTTGTGGCTATGATGTGTTTTCTCCAAACATGTCACTTATCTGCAAATATATTGCAGAGTTGAAAGGAGAACTTAGTTACGACACAAATACTGCAATACTCCCTTCGGTTGAGGGGTCAAAAAAATTATACGAGAAATTGTTAAACTTAACAATTTCCGCCGTACTGTAAATTAAAAAGCTATCCAAAAGATTTATTTTGGACAGCTTTTTATTATTCAAAAATTTTATTAAATTCTTGTTCATTTATCTTCTCTTGAACAAGTAATGTTTGAGCAATAGCATCTAATTTATCTCTATGTTCAATTAACAATTTTTGAGCATTAACATATGCCTCATCAATTAATGACTTAACCTCTGCCCCAATTTTATCACCAATATTTTCACCAAAAACAAACATATCATTTTGTTCTTTACCTTGGAAATCAATTGGTCCTAGGTTGTCACTCATACCATATTTTGTAACCATTTCTCTTGCTATTTTTGTTGCAACCTCTATATCATTGCTAGCACCTGTTGAAATATCATCTAAAACCAATTTTTCAGCAGCTCTACCACCAAGTAATGCAACCAATTTTTCTTTCATTTCTGTTTTTGATATATAATATTTATCTTCGTCAGATTTATACATTGTATATCCACCAGCAACACCTCTTGGTATAATAGATACTTCTTTTACATCTGTTTGTGTTGGTAAATATCTACTTACAACTGCATGTCCCGCTTCATGGTATGCTGTTAATTTTTTATCTTTTTCTGAATATACTCTTGTTTTCTTTTCAAGTCCTACTGTTACCTTTTTAACTGCTTCTTCTATATCAGAATTTTCTATTTCATCATGTTTATTAATTGTTGCTATAATTGCCGCTTCATTTAAAATATTGGCAAGTTCTGCACCTGTAAATCCTGCTGTATCTTCTGCAATGCTTTCCAAGTTAACATCCTCAGCCAATTTTTTATCTTCAGCATGAATTTTTAAAATTTCCAATCTTCCTTTTAAATCAGGAACTGGAATTGTTATTTGTCTATCAAATCTTCCTGGTCTCAATAAAGCTTTATCAAGCATTTCAGGTCTATTTGTTGCAGCTAATACTATTATCGTTTCCTCTGAACTAAAACCGTCCATCTCAACTAATAATTGGTTTAATGTTTGGTTATTTTCTGTTTCTGCACCACTGTTTGACGTTCTTCTAGCTCCTATTGCATCTATTTCATCTATAAATACTATGCAAGGTGATAATTTTCTTGCCTTTTCAAATAATTTTCTAACTCTTGAAGCACCAAGTCCAGCAAACATTTCAATAAATTCTGAACCACTCATTGATATGAATGGCACATCTGCTTCACCAGCAATTGCCTTTGCTATTAATGTTTTACCTGTTCCAGGTTTTCCATATAACAAAACACCTTTTGGAATCTTAGCACCCATTCTACTGAATTTTTCAGGTTTCTTCAAGAAATCAACTATTTCTATTAATTCCTCTTTTTCTTCATCTAATCCAGCAACATCTTTAAATTTTATTTTTGTTTTTCTTTCTGTATCATCATATACTTGACCTTTTTCTCCCAAACCTTGCATTTTAAAAATCATTACAAATAATGCAACCATTATTATTGTTGGAAGTAATGCAAATAATGTTGATGAAATTTGTGTCACAACACTTTTGGGTTTTTGTATTAATTCTATTTCATTTCCTTCTGCTACCTTTTGCTGTACTAATTCAATAAATGCTTCCGTATTTGGAACTACTGATTTTTTTTCTTCATCTACATTTTTCATTTTTACTTTTACAGATGTACTTCCTACTGTCATTTCAATTTTTTCTATATTTCCATATGACATTTCTTTTATTAAATCTGTATATGCTAATGTTTTATCATCTTTACTTTGATTTTTGCTCATATAATAAATAGCTATTCCTGCCAAAATTACAACTAATGCAATCAAAGCAATTGATGATATCAATATTTTTTTGTTATCTTTGCTATTTTTCTTTTTATCCATTTATATTGTTCCTTATAATATATTTAGGTTTTTGTATGAGGATACACCTATAAACCATTATAATCTAATATCAAATGATATTAAGCATTTGAACCTTCAGGTTCTCCTCCATCTTCTGTTTCTTCTTTTTTATCTTCTTTCTTGTTTTTACTTGTATCTTTATTTTTTTCTGTATCCTTATTTTCTTCTTTCTCTTCTTGCTTTTCTGCTTCCTCTTTTACTTCCTTTTCAACTTCAACAATTTTTTGAACTTCTCCTTGTTTTTTATCAAATTCCATTTTTAATATAAATATTGCAGCTATCACATAAATTGATGCTACCAAAATGTACATAACTTCAAAATAATTAATTTGATAGTTAAATAATGTATTTATTATTATATAAATCATATTTAAAATTGTTGGTAATGTTATTGCATATATTCCAATATTAAGCACTGCAACAAATCTTATTTTTAATCTTAATATCATTGTTGCTAAATAACCTATTATTGCTATTATAATTACATAAAATAAAGTATTTATAAAATATATTGCAAATGCATATACAAATAATGTTAAAAATAAATTAGTATATATTTTTATCATATTATTTCCTGTTAAATAATTTACTAAATCCTGTTTATTAAACTCTGTAATTCCCAATTCTCCAAATAAATCTTTATATTCATAATTTACTGATGAACTTAATCCTGTTTCTTTTAATATCATTTTATTTTTTAATATTATTACTGAGTTTTCATCTTCATTTACATCATTTATGTATTGATTTATTTGTTGTTCATCATCTGTATTTGTATCTATTATAATTTTTCCAAAATCATTATCTTCATCTGTTATTACGTCTTGAGAATCTACTGACAATGTTCCATCTTTATATGATAATTCTGGAGCTTTATCATTTATATATTTTGAAATATCATTTACCTTTAAAGTTGTTTTATATACTGATGCCAATGATGCCATAACCGCTATTATTAATATCAATATTGCAAAATACTTTATTGCAATTTTAAACCCTTCCGCTGATAATTCTGAATATTTTTCTATTTTATAAATCGAATACCATACTTTTTTGAAAAATCCCTTTTTCAATTCATTTGTTTCATTATCAACTTTTTCTACTTTTTTTACTTTTTCTGCTTTATTTTCTTTTTCTGTATTTTTGTTATCACTATCCATCTTTTTCTTCATATTAGTTCCACTCCCTTCTAATACTACTATCAATATGTTTTATATTTGCATTAAAAATAACTTCATCACCAATTTTTACATCATTGCCTGATATATCAACAGTAACATGATATGTTCCTACTCTTCCTAAAATTTGACACCTCTTACCATTTATTGTCACAAAAATTTGTTGCTTTTTAAACGCATCTTTTATGTCCCTTACAATATATCTTATTTTATCAACAGTTCTAAACATATCTCTACCAGTTTGAATATTTACACCATCCATATATCCACAAGGTATTATTGCTACTTTAGTTTTGCTTTTGGTTTTAAATGCATTAGAATATCCAACATTAAAATCTTTTGGTAACTCTTTTATTTCTGCCACATTAGCTTTTAAATATCCTATTTTTCTTAATCCCATTGAGTTTTTAAAAGATATTCTACCTGTAAAAGCTGAACCAATTCTTACTGCATTTAGATGCATTTGTGGAAATTTTATAAATGCGGATGTATTACATACATGTAACATTCCTGTTTCTATTTCATTCATTTTTAATGTTTCTATACAATCTATAAATCTATCAAACTGTATTTTTGTATATTTATCATCATAATATGAATTTGAAAAATGTGTAAATGTTCCTTCTATTTTTATGTTTTTTAATGGTTTAATTATTTTTATTATTTCTTCTCTATCACTATAAATAAAACCATATCTTCCAAAACCTGTATCAATTTTTAAATGAACTTTTATTTTTTTATTCATGTCTTGTCCAATTTTATCAATCGCTTCTGCTGCCTCTTTTGAACCAATTGTTAATATTATATCATTTCCTATTAGTGTTTTTATGTCTTCTTTTATAGCTGTTGAAGATAACATTAAAATTTTTGCATCTTTTTCTGTGATACCTGATTGTCTTATTTTTAATGCCTCTTCAATTGTTGCAACTGCAAGAAAATCAATTCCATTATCCACTAAAAATCTTGAATATTTTTCAATTCCTAATCCATATCCATTCGCCTTAACAACAGCTATTATTTTTGTTTTTTTTCCATTATCATCTGGCAAGTTTTTTTCTGCATATTCTTTGATTTTTTCAATGTTGTATCTTAAATCTTCTTTATTTATTACTACTGCTTTCACATTTTCCTCCATTTTTTTGTCCTTTTGGGGGACGGTTCTCAAAAGGACATTTTTCCAAAATTTGTAATTACCTCTAAATATTGATATATATAGTATATTAAAAACTGTAATTTTTTTACATGATGTCCCAAAAAGAACCGTCCCTAAAAGGACATTTTTCTCTTCATTTGTCTTAATGTTCTAAATGCTTTTTCTGAGAATTTGTATAATCTATATTTAACTGGTTTAAATGGTATGTATATCTCACCTATAAACTCTGTAAATTTTGCTCCGAACCCTTTTTTAAATCTATATAATCCATATTGTGGATGGTTTTCGTCAACTACTCCAGATACACCTCTAAAGTCATATATATCATCATGTCTTGCTATTGCCATTTTTATCATTTCCCATTGTAATAAATAGTTTGGCATTAAATTTCTGTGTTGATTACTACTTGCTCCATATAAATACCATGTTTTATTTCCATAAAATATTGGTATTACACCTGATATTGGCTTTCCATCATAATAAGCCATTAATAATTTCATATGTCCATCTGGTACCATGTTATCATACATTTTTTCAAAATATGATAATGGTCTTGTTATAAATCCATCTCTGTTTCCTGTTTCTATCATGATTTTGTGGAAGTCTTTTAAGTCTTCTCTTGTTCCTTCTTTTACTGTTACTCCTTTTCTTCCTGCTAGACGAATATTATATCTCCATTTTTGATGAAATCCTGCCATTATTTCTTCTTCTGTTTTATCTTTTATATCTAATCTGAATACAAATCTTGGTTGAATTTCGTCTTTAAAGTCTTTTGCATCATCTTTTATTTTGTATCCTAAATTTGTTACTATATCTCTAAATGCTTTATCGTCTTTTTCTATATCTGGTTCTATTCTTAGTCCTATTGCATTGTATTTTTTTGCTAGTTCTTTTGCTCCATCTGTTAATTGTTTCATTACTGATATGTCATGTATGTCACATACTGGTCCTCTTGATGCATACATAATGTTACCAAATATTGGCATTTTTCTTATCCATACACATAGTGATCCTATTATGTTTTTGTCTTCGTCTTCTGCTAATATTACTTCTGGTTTCCAGTTTGGTTTCTTTATTTCTGCCCATTCTAATGATTGTTGAAAGTTACATCTTTCGTGTCCTTCTAAAAATTTTTTGTATTGTTGTTTCGAGTCTTCATCTTCTACAAATCTCATTTTTATTTTTTCCTCCTATTATTATTTGCAATTATTCGTATTTTACACCAAGTTATGGAATTTTACAAGAGATTTTACAGAAAATTTACAGTCTGTGTTACTATATAATGTTTTTCTTATGGTAGTTTGCGGTATAATGGAATTTTTAAATTGTCTGAATGTGATTGAAACAATATTAAAATTTATTAAATCTTTTTTGGACAAGAGTTCACTTTAGTGGAAGGGAGTCCAAAAAAGATTTTAGAAATTATTATATTGTGTATTGAACCGAAGGCAATTAAAAATACCATTATACTGCAAACTACCATAAGGAAAACATTATATGATATTATATTTGTTTGATTGGAGAAAAATAGAAATAGCCTACAAAAAAGTAGGCTATTTCTATTAATTAATTTAATCATCGTCCTCCGGCTCACCCCAATTATGGAGAAGCTCTATGGATGGTTCGAGAGCTATCCGTCCACTTGGAAGTTCTTTTTTTAATCTATTTCTTACATCTTTAGGGGTATTTTCATTATCTTCAACCTGTAACCGAACAGAAAATCCGCTGTCTTTATTATTTCCCAACCATCTTAAAATACCTGATGGTGTAATGGGATTCCAAGCAACACATCTTCTAATTACAGGATGTTTGTCATGTGCCAGATAATCTAATGTTTTCTCCAATGCATTGGGGCTCTTTGCAGCATAAAACTTTACATCATCATTATCCTCATTCTCTCTTACTGTCCTATCTATTTGTTCACCTGAAACGTTTGGATTTCGAAGTGCTGCAATCTTAACAGCTGTCACTTCGTCTTTCAACCCCCTATCTAAAATTTCTTCAGTTGCAATCAAATTAGCAAATGCACTTGCCCGAACCTCTTGACTTTTATCTCTAGAAAAAAAGTCAAGAGCCTCAATTGGTATCATAGCAGAACCCGCCATCACAATTTTTACCTCTGTTTCCAGTTTGGTTAAATCAATTTCCATATTTTTTCCTCCTTCACAATATTCATTGTTAAAAGTTGTTACATATAAAGCTTGCTTATTAGCAAGATATTTTAGTTACTCAACAATCTTATCATGTTTTACATAGTTTTTCAATATATTTTTTCAATTCACAGTATAATAAAATATATATTTGAAATTTATAAGAAGTGAATTGTAACAAAGATTTATTTATTTTTTAATTTTCTCAAAATAAATATTGATAAACAAGTTTAAATATAGTATAATAATTAAGTAATATGGGGATGTAAAGGTTTCGACATATTACCAGAAAAATAGATAGCAAGTAGTGGATTCTCGTTGGCCACTTAAATAAACGAGAAACTAAAAATAAACGCTAACAATGAAGAATTAGCTTACGCTGCCTAGTTTGCGGCGTCATCCGAACCAAATAGCCTACTGATTTGGTAAGGGTGTTATAACAAAGTAGGAAACAAAGCCATTTTTGTTTTAGGAATGGTGGGTATTTTATAAAACTATATTTTTAATTAGGGTGTTTATCCTCGAATAAAAAATGAATTTAAATGATAAAATAAACTTGTAGAGGTCTATTTGGAAAGTATTATGGACAGGAGTTCGACTCTCCTCATCTCCACCAAAAAAATAAGATGCCATTTGGCATCTTATTCTTCGTTTTCTTGTGTTTCTATCATCCTTAGGCGCGCAACATAAAAAGCAACTGCTGTTTCTTTCAATTCTTCTTGTATTATGCTAGGATTAATTCCTCTGCCAATAACCATTCCAGCCATTGGCTTTAAAATTTCCATTATAAAATAATAAAAAAACTTCTCGACATTTTCAGAGTTTAACCAAAACTCATTTTTTTGAAATTCAAATCCTAACTCATACTCTGGAACATCCAAAAGCCATATGGAACACTGCATCACATCTTTTATACTGCACTCCTGTGAGCATTTCCAACATTTTATGTTACATCCAAGATCTAAGTACTTCATAAAAACACTCCTTTCTGCATTTGTATAATCTATATTGTAGCAAATTTCTGGCAGAAAGTCAAATTATGTAAATTACTAATAGTGTAAAATGGTTTCGGAATATACAAAAAGAAAGTCCTTTGATATAATAATTAAAACCAAAACAAATATCAAAGAAAGGACTTTCTTATGAAACCTATTATATCACAAAAATTAATAAATGTCTTAAAAAATAAAATATTTAAAGTAATTTCTTCAAATTTATTTAATAATATTGAATTTTTACTAAATAATCTTCTATGCAATGATGCCCCTAATAAATATTTTGACCTTATTTATAAAGCACAACAAACTGCCAGAGATATTGTAAAATCAATTATTATATCTACTTTTGAAGAACTTGATAATGAATTTAAAGAATCTGCTTATAGAAAGTCTCGCTACTACATTAATAAATCTAATGTTCCTAGAACTCTTATTACTATTGTTGGAGAAATAACTTTTTATAGAACTTATTATATTTCTAAAAATTCTAATAAGAAGTTCTTTTATATAGATGAAACATTTAATTTGCCAAAAAGTGATCATTATGACCCTATTGTTAAGGCTATCTCTATATCTAAAGCTGTTTCTACTTCTCAAGCCCAATCTGTTCGTGATACTTCTGCTTTTATTAATGATATTTCTTATTTTGAAACTAATTCTATAATAAAAGATATTCCACGCCAATCTGTTTATAATTGGATTAAAAACTGGCATGTTCCTAATATTATTCCAAAATCTGTAGATACTCCTGAAACTCTTTACGTTATGGCTGATGAGAAATATATTGGTGCACAAAATATTAATAAAGATATTATGGTTAAATGTTTCGTTACTTTTGAAGATATAAAAGATATTTGTAAAAATAGACGTCAATTAGTGAATCGCTCTGTGTTTTCTTGTTACTCTTCTAAAGCTTGGCCTAAGTTTATGGATTTTATTGCTATGAAATATGATTTTTCTAAAATAAAAAATATTTGTCTTTTAGCTGATGGTGGTTCTTGGATTAAATCTGGTATTCCTGAATTAAGACTTGATACTTATAATTCTGTTAAATTTTATTTATGTGAATTTCACTTTAAACAAGCCATTCATCATATTACTACTGATTCAGATGAAAGATATTATCTATTACATATTTTCAATACAAAGCCTAAACATTATTTTATTGACGCTGTT
>URZW01000006.1 GCA_900552555.1 uncultured Clostridium sp. | reverse complement strand
AAAGAAATTTATGATGGTGTACTAGTAAGTAGGGGAATTAGTGATGTTGATCATCAGTTCATGATTTCTTATTTTAAGAGTATGTTTTTATGTGATATTGACGAATTGAGAAAGATTCATATTGATGATGAGGATTTGTATTATTGTATATTTATGAACAAAAAAGGAAAAAAGCAATATGCTTTTTTCTCTACGATTAGTACTGATCCTAAATATAAAGATGAGTGGTGTTGTTTTTATAGTACAACTAATCTTAATTCTAAAGATATGAAGGAGTCAAATTTATATGTTTATGATATAGATAAGTAACTTTTTTGGTTATAATAATTGTATTCTATTAAATATTTTATAGAATAATATAACTGTTAATAATATCTTAGCACCTATAAGTGTTTGTCTTATAGGTGCTGTGTTTAATAAATGTTATTAAATTATTACATTAAAAGGAAATGTAATTTTCTATAGTTATGCAGGTAACATAAAAAGGTACAAGTATATAACTCATCAACCAATGCATTAAAGAAAACAAATACATACGGATACGATACAACATGGAAAGATAAACTAACATCATATAACGGAGAAACAATAACATATGATGGAATAGGCAATCCACTAAAGTATCGTAACGGAATGACAATTAAATTGTTCAATAGTGGATATAATTGGAGAGAGTCAGGCAAAATTATTAATATTGATAAGGGCGATCCTAGACAATGGCAGTTTACTGCTGTTTGGTATCCTTTTTCAGCATTTAAACGTATACCATGGGTAAAACGACAAATTTGTAAGCGCTTTGGTTATGGTGTGTGGTTGCTGTTATAAGGAGGATGAAATATTGAGAAAAATAACTTTTATTATATCAATTATTATTTTATTGACTTGTTGTGGTTGTAATTCAATTATTAATTCAATGGACAGGGATAATATAGAGTATAATGGTAGAACATATGAGCGTATTTCTCGTAATTGGGAAATGAGGAATCCTAATGATTATTATTGTAAGTTGATATCGTATGATAATGATGATTTGAGTGCAAGGTTTTATAATTATGATAAAAATAATGAATTTATTTATATTGAAAATGATGAATTATTGTATCATAGTAAGGAATTTTCTTTTCCTAACAATAAAGATATTGAATTTTTATCAATAAGTTTTATCGATAAAGAAGGTGGACCAGACATAAATGATGCTGATGTAATAGATGAGTTTAACTTAATTATTTCAAAAAAGCCCTATTCACATATTAAAATCAAAAAAAATATCGCCTCATTAACGATTTATTACGATAAATACCCAGCTTGTTATTTTTTTGGTAATGTTATTATGGATAATAATGATGAGATGTGGATTGAGTCGAATGATAGTAAATCCTATTATAGACTTAGTGAAGATTCCAAATTGTTTTCTAAATGTATTTAGTACAAGTGATATTACCTGATTTTGAGCAAATTTACTTTTTGTGGCTCTATGTCAATAGTTGGGGTAAATCCACTAAAATGAAATAGATTAGATAGACAAGTGATAGTATATTAAGCTATCACTTGTTTTTTACTAATTGTTAAAATATTCAATTATGAGTATACAAAGTTTTTAGTATAATAAAAATTATGATTTACTTTGTTTGTATAAGGTAATTATAATTAAGTTGTTTAAATATAAGCAACTTGATTTCGCATAATCATTGTTTTTTGCATAATAATATGATACAATGATAACAATAACTTAGAAGTTATTAACACTTCTTAAAATTTGGGGTATTATTATGATATTAAATAATATTGAAATAAAAAACTATAGATGTTTTGAGGACTTACAATTACATTTCAATAAAAAAATGAATGTTATAGTAGGTAATAACGGAGTAGGAAAATCTTCTGTTTTGGATGCTATTTCTATTGGAATAGGAAGTTTTTTATTGGGTATCGAAAGTTCATCAGCACCTGGCATAAATAAGTATGATGCAAGAAATATAACTTATGTTATGGGGAGTTCATTAGAAAAACATACTCAATTCCCAGTAACAATTTCATGTGATGGAGTTATTGATAAAAGAGAAATTAAATGGTCAAGGCAATTAAAATCTATTAATGGTTCTACAACATATGGTGATGCATATACAATTAAAGATATTGCGACAAATTTACAGAATTCTATCAAAAAGGGTGATACTTCAATCGCTTTACCCATAATTTCATATTATGGCACTGGTAGATTATGGGCACAAAAAAAAGCAAAAAGATATAATTATAAGAATACCTTAATTAATCGTTTTAGTGGTTATATAGATTGTCTTTCCTCTATATCTAACGAAAAATTGATGTTAAAGTGGTTTTCTAAGATGACAATGCAGGAATTGCAACTTGGGAAAAATATGCCGGAGTTAGTTGCTGTGAAAAAGGCTATTGCAACTTGTTATCAAGATAGTGGTTCAAATGTTAGTGATATTAATATTATTTTTAATAATAAATTAAATGTTAAAAATGTCAAAATCATAATAGTTGCAGATGGATAGTCATTCCATGTCCCGCATAAATATTTATTAGAATATGACATAAAATAATTAAAACTTCCATCTAAGAACATAATAATGATTAAAAAAATCACATTCATTTTTTTACTTAATTTGACTTCATATTTACTCAAATAGGCACCTAAAAAATAATAACATATTGGATAAATATTCTTCCACCAATCTGGTAGCACCTTAAAATATTCTCCATTAAATGGATTTGCAAAATCAAATTTAAAAATATTTACTATAGATGGTAAACCAATTATAAAAAATAAAGTACCTAGTAAAATTTCAGTTTGCTTCTTATTTTTTAAATTATTAAATATTAAATTCAAAAATGAAATTAATAAAAATAAACCTATATACATTTCTATATACCAAGAATATCTAGTACCTTTATATGATAAAATATTCTTAAAAAATATTATGATATTTATATTTTCATTCAAATAAAACTTTTCAAACATTAAATATATTATTGAACAAATAAGATATATAACTAGTATTTTATTCAATCCTTTATAATACTTAAAGCTCAGTTCTTTCTTGTTCATTAAATACCCCGTCAATGTAATAAACATTGGTACACATATAATAAAAAATGAATACCTATAACGCAAAAAAGTGAAAATATTCTGATAATATCCAAACTCTCATCCCTTTTATTCTCCATTTACATCAAAGCTCCTATTCTAATACAAATTATTCCAAATATTACTATTATTGTTATCTTTCTTATTATTCTTACATAATTTATTAGGATTATATCATAAGACCTCTCTTTTTTCCACAATAAAAAGAACATTTATAAAATTTTTCTATACACCACATTCTCCCCAATAATTAAGAATACAAACTGCCCACCATCTTCAAAAAATAAAATTGGAACTCTAACATCTTCTTCAACATCAATAAGTTCTTCAAACGACTCAACATCAACAACATTTTTAATTTCAAAATTTGGTTTATATTCAATTTCAACAATAATTTCTCTATACTTTTTCAATATTCTATAGACTTTAACTTGAACTTTTTTGTTTCTGTTAATTGATATTTCCAAATCAAATAAACCAAATATCCTACAGAAATAATAAATAATGCACATCCAAACCACAATAATGCATAATTAATATTATTATCTTGAGTTTCAAGTATCGTATTTTCTTGATTTTCTGAATCTTCCACTTTAATTTCATATGCAGGTTTATTTAAATAAATTGTAACTTTCGAAGTAGAAGTTTTTTCTTGATTTTGAATTCCTGCCTGTATATTAAAATTTATTATTAAATATGCAGTAACTGGCAAATTAAATTGTTCCTTAAACTTTTCCACCTCGCCATTATATTTTTGGTAATCAATATTTATTTTTTCATTAATATCAATCTTATTACTATATTGTTGCTGGATAGTTTTGTTTTATATAATAGGATAATTTTTTTCTAAATAATCTTATGTATAAAATTCATTTGGAGTTAAATATACTTTGTAATCTGTATTTTGAAATGTTGTATATTGATATATTGAATTACTAGAATTTGGAAAAGATTGAATGAAAATAAAAACTGAAACTGCAATTATTATAAGTGTTACTATACCATACAGATGTATATCCTAAATATGGAAACACATATGTCACGACTCCAACAACCTGTTCCTCTTCAACAGGCAATAAATATACATCATCATTATTATTCCCCTTTGTTTGATACCTATAACCTTTTGTAGTCTCCTTAATATCAACAATTCTATGAAGTATAAAAATATTATTTAATTGATATTCTATAATATTCCTCTCTTTTAAATTCCTAATTTGACTATGATCTGAAATTCTTTTTATTATACAAACATCTCCTCTATTAAAATATGGAGACATACTATTATATACAACAGCAACTAGTTTATATGGCAAAAATCCCGCAACAAAAGCAACTACTAACAAAACTGCTAGCACAACTGGAATTGATTTTGCAGGATTTTCTCTTTTAATTTGTTTTTTTGATTTTCGTATTAGAATTGTATCCTCATATTTTGTAAATAAAAAAATTAATACATATAGCATAAATCTATGAATAGCAAAAATTTTCTAAGGTGCTTGTACATAATTCAAAGTTATAGTAGCTGTTTTCTCCTTAGTAGCAGGAACAGAAGTTGCTGTTTCTAACCATTTAACTGTTACAGTATAATCTTTTGTAGAACCACTTGTAAGAGTATCATTTTTATTAGCATTAATATCAAATGTTATATCTGTTGGATTTACAGCATTTGCAGTATCCACCCCTGTTATACTTTCTAACATTGCATCAATTGTCCCTGCATTTTCTACTGTTACTATATAAGTAGCTGTTGCCCAAAGATATTCTAAAATGTTGCGGATAATTTGTCCCCTGCTACTACTGCCGCAGATTTAGATGTTGCCCCTTTTAGTGTTCCTTCTGCTATTTTTGATATTTTTATATCCCAGTTTTCTGATATGTTTCTTTATCTTTTTTAATTTTTTTACTATATCTATCTTCTTCTGAAAATATACAACCACAATACTTTTGCATATACAAACCTAACTCTCTAGCTTTAGTTTGCCCTTCTCTAAATCCAACTCTAAAATCTCTATATAGAAATTCTATTCCAAACTCTTTACTTAGTTTCTCCATATAATCTTTAATAAAATCATGATTTTGATAAATGCTATACAAAAGAGTAGTTGTAACCGCATCATATCCATTTTCTTTTGCATATTCAAAAGTTCTTCTCAATCTTACTGGATAACAATAATTTTTACATCTATTTTGCAAATCACAAACAACATTTTTGCAAAAATCATCTAATCCGTAATCTTCATCAAAAATTGCATTTAGTTTTAAGCTCTCTGCATATTCTTTTAAAGTATCTCTTCTTGCTTTATACTCCATATATGGATGTATGTTTGGATTATACCAATATATTGTTGGTTCTATTCCTTCTTCTCTTAATGTATCTATACAATATACACTACATGGAGCACAACATGTATGCATTAATAGCTTCATATTTTACCACATTCCTTCCTAAAATCACAACTTATACATTTCCTTTCACAAGGCACAAATTTAGTATTATTTATAAATATCATAAATACTTATATCTCCTACTTTTTCTAAATTTTTTCTGATATAATCTATAACAGTTAATGGACTTTGCCAATTTGGTTTAACCTCTGGTTTTCTTATCAAAAGTAATTCATTTTCATTTTTATTTTTTATTTTCTCAATTTGCCCTTGTTCTCCATCTTTTCCAATATTTCCTTTTAAAAACATATCATAATCTTTATTATATCTATTTATAGGTATCATATAAATTGCCGCTTCCGCATCTAATATATATACTTCTTTATTTTCTTTTTCTTTTTCTAATATATAATTATCTATTAAATTAATCCTATTTATCAATCCTTCTGGAATTTCTATATTTTTATAATGTGATATTTCTACATTTTTTTCTACTTCCATATAACTATATATATTTATTAGACTTACTTCTAAGATAAATGTAAACACTATTATACATATTACAGATGTAAGTAATTTATAAATTTTAAATTTGTCGTTTCTTTCTATTCCATTATAAATTATTTTTGTTAATAAAAATATTATATACATTAATCCAATAATTGCTATTAATCCACCAATTAAAAAATGGATTTCATCTGAAATTGGATACATCACAATTATTATTGATAAACTATATACTAACATTGTTAGTAATTTCAATATTTCTATACTTTCTTTTTTCTTTATATTAGCAATTATTAACATTACTAATATTGAAATAATCGAAATTGGCATAAATAATGCCAAAGCACGTATTTCCATTTTATCACTTGTAAACAATGTTGCATATGAAATTTTATTAGAAAATGTTTTTATTCCAAGTATTGCATAATTTATAAAATCTCCTAATGCATTATTACAAATTAAATATATAATTAATATTATTACTGGCAATAATATTCCTATTATTCTTGTTAATGCTATTTTTAAATACTCTTTAAATTGTTCTTTATTTTTCACAAATAACAATTTATATCCTACAACAACTACTGCTAAAGTAACACCTATACTTTGTTTCGTACATATTGCAGCTCCTACTAATATACCGAATTAAAAAATCTTTTTTCTTATCATATTTATAATCAAAATTTATACTCTTTAGTTCTTTATATAATACAATCATTGCAATAAATAATACTGTAATATTATAATCTATACAATAAATATCTCTACACAATATTCCTATCAAAGCCATACAAATTAATGATATATTTTCTTCTTTAAATAATTCCTTAAATATTTTATATATCGTAAACAATATCCCTGTCCATAATAATGCTGCCAATATTCTAGATACAATTACTTCATTTGCAATTATTTTTAAAAATATTGCTGTCACCATTGGTAATAATGGTGTTGTTATCATACTTATATCCCTATATGGTACTAAGCCTTCTGATACTGCCATTGCTGTATTATAATTCCATATTTCATCTAAATTATTTATCGGCTTTACAATTATAATTGAAAATATTGTTACAAATATAAATAATATTATTAATATATTTTTCTTTTTCACATTAAACTCCTTTTAGTATACACAATAATATAATGTATCTCCTTCAAAAATAAATTGATCTTTATTTAAACAATCCCAATCTTTTCCATCAAAATTTTCATCATATATTTTTTTATTCATTGGTATTTTTTCTAAGTTTCTATTACCAAAATAATTTATAGTTTGAACATTACACCACCATATCATTAAAGCTCTATGTGTATACAAAGATTTATGTTTTATTTCTTTATAATTCCACGTAACATTACTATCATACGCCACTGCTATATATTTAACTTTTAAGCCACTTTCAGCTTCATATTCATCTATAAATTTATTTGCTTGAATTGCTTCCTGCTTATCTAATTTATTTGCCTCCCTATGTGAAATCAAAATATTTAAAGTATTCCAAACATTAATAACAGTATAAAGTATTAATATACATATTACAATATATTTAAAAACTGATTTTTCTTCTATTATATCAGTTGTACAATATAAATACATATATATAATTCCAATTAATGCTCCTACTGAAAATACCATTCTTCCCAATCCAAAGCTTGATAATGACACAACATTTATTAATACTGAACTGATAATTGCAACAATTACTAATAATAACACATTTGCCAAATTATCAAAATTTCCATTTTTCTTTTTATCCCAGATAGCTACAATAACTATTATTGATACTAAAAAGACTAAAAAGACATATTTAGGAAATAGTTCACTTGATTGCATCAAGATTTTATGCATGTTTCCTATAATATAAATTATATTAAAAAATATTTCGCTTATATTTCCTGTTCTTGTCTGCTCTAATCCATATATTTTTCCGCATATTTTTATTTGTATCATATTAATCACAATACTAACCAATGGTATTCCTAAAACAATACACATATTTTTAATAATTGTTTTATCTATTTTTCTATTTTTAATTAGAGCAAACAATAAATAAAATGTTATAAATACATTTATTGTACCTTGATAACAAAATACTCCTAATAATACTAATAAAAATACTTTTATTATATTTTTTCCTTCATTTAACCAGTCAGCTGCTAATATATAAGCCATTATACTTATTGCCATTACTATACATTCTGTAAAATATAAATTTTCTAAGTACATAAAATTCATTATTGTTACATATGCAATTAAACTTATTATTATAAATTTTTCTTTGTATTTATATTTCTTTAAAATTTTTTCTATTAATATTATACATATGTAAGATATTATTACTGCCAAAAATGTTAATATTATTACATATTCACTTATATTTATATTGATTTTATTAGCTATTTGTCCAATTATATACATAAATATTCTTCCATCATTTAATGAATATTCTATACTATATTTACCATATCCCATTTCTATCAGTCTGTATGTATCTGTTGAATAATGACCTATTAATAATGGACTATATATTAACAAAATTATTATTATTGTTAATATGTTCTTTATTTTGCTTTTGTTTATCTTCATTTTTAACCCTTTCACCATTCAAGAAATTATTTATATATCTATTTATTTCTGATATTCCATTATTAATTTTTTCACTCTTAAATATTGTATTTTCTATAATAAAACTTACTAAATAATCTACAATGGCACATATTATAAATATTAATACACTTATACTAAATGTTGAAATCAAAAAATATCTACTTTTAAAAATATTAATCATATTTAACCTTTTTATTATTATTTCATTTCTTACATTAACATTATCATGTATTAAATAAACCCCCATTGAATGTTTTGAAATTTTATTAATCCATTTACTTTTTATCTTCATATTTGCAAATATCACAAACACAAACATTGCTGTTACTAATGGGAATATTGTATTTTGTTCCATTTCTAATCCAAATGATATTATAAATAAATATAATATTCCTATTATAAGAAAATTTAACACTGGTTTATTAAATTCTTTAACCAAATATGGTAATATATGTCTTCCACATAAGTAGAAATATATAAATCCTTCTATATCAGTATTTTTCCTGCCTGGTAATATAAAAATAATAGTTATATAAATAAATAAAATATTTCTGACATTCTTAGGTATTTCTTTTTCAAACCTTAATATAATAGGTGTAAGAAATAATAAAATTATCCAAGTATTTACAAACCAATATTGTGTATATTCTTCTATATTATGTTGATTATCTTTAAAGATAATTATAAATAATGTTGAATATATTATAACCTTAAAAATTATATTCAATGGTTTCTTTATATTAAATTTTGACTCTTTTGAATAATATCCCATTATTAGTATATATAAAATAACTGCTATCTTTCCACCAGACAATAATATAAGTGAAACAAAATGATTTTTTCCACTATACATATAAATCTTTGTGTGATATACCATATGATGTAATATTATTAAAATCATAGATATTATCCTTAATAACTCTATATTTGAATCACGAGTTTTAATTATTGCAATATTAGAATTTGCAATTTGTTCTTGTTTTTCTTTTCTCATTTGTTTCTCCATCTGATATTTTATAATTTTCTAGTATTTCTTTTACTATTTTATTTCCAAATCTAATAGCATAATTCATTCCTCTATCTTCAGGATAAATTTGTGGCATTGTACATAAGTAAATATTTTCATTTTCCAATTTATCTTTCATTATATATTTTGAATAATTACATTCTATAATAGGTTGTGCATATTTTTCATCATATACATGATATTCTTTTACATTTTCCATTGTAAAATCTTTATTTATTTGAGTTAAATATTTCATATATTCTTTTAACAATTCTTCTTCAGATACATTGTACAATTTATTATCCTCTGTCATATAATTTGATATATAAATTATATGGTTATCTTCATAATTAGATTTATCTATAAAATTTGTATGTTCAATAATTCCACCAAATGGTATATCATTATCACCAACATTTAACCAATAAAATGGACTAAAACTTTTATTACTAGCAATAACCATTGTTCTTGCAGATGTATATTTTACTTTATTCAATTTTTTTCTTTCATCATCAGATATAAATTTTTCAAATAATTTAGAAAAATCTTTATAATTTATTGTTGAAATAACTATATCAAATTTTTCTTCTTTTTCAACATCCTCTTCTACAAATTTTATAATATATTTACCATTTTCTTTTTCAATATTTGATATTTCTGTTTTCAATTTTATCTTTACATTTTCATCAATTAAATATTTATATAACCTATCTGTTAATAATTGATAACTTCCTTTTATATAACCTAATTGTTCACCATCTTTTGTACTTGATGTGCTTCTCAATTTTATTTTTCCCCATAGCCATGCCATACTAACCTGTGATTTTTTATCGCCAAATTTTGATATTAATAATGGTTCCCATATTTTAGAATATACATCTGTTCCTATTCTAGATTTTAGCCAATTTTCAGCTGTAAATTTTTCTAATTTTTTGTAATCATTTATCAATTTAATATGAATAACATTAAACCCAAATCTTAATTTTTGTATAAAATTTAATTCTTTAAATTTTAATAATGATATTGGTGTTCCAAATTCATAAGCTTTTCTATTTGTAAGATATCCCATTTTCGTTGATGGCCATATTAACTCATCTCTTAGTCCCATCTCTTCTATTAAATTTATTGCCTCTTTATCACTTTTAAATATATGTCTATAATATTTTTCTAGTCTTGTTCCATAAATCGAAACAGTATCTACCATACCACCTACATAATTATTCTTTTCAAATATTGTTACATCTTATCCATTATTTTCTAATTCTTTAGCAATATTTAATCCACTATATCCTGCTCCAATTACTCCTATTTTCATGTTCCTTACTATTTCCTCCTTAATTTTCCTTTAAAACATAATATTTAAAGTCTCTTGATATATATTCATCATATGTACTTTTTATATAACTATCTAAATCCATTCCATATATTAAATTAAAATCTTCTTCTTTATACCCCTGCATATATTTTATTATTATTTTAGGATTATTGTTCATTATGTAATTTTTATTTTCTTCTTTTATAGTTTCATCATATAGCATTATTGGAAGTTGAAAAAAATATTTATATTTAGGTTGTTTATTTAAATATATATAATAATATGGTTGATTTCCTAATACTATAATTTCATCATCTTCATTTAAATATTTTTTTAATTCATTTAATTGTTCATTAGTAATTTTTCCATTTGTCCCTGCCAATGAAAAAATTTTAAAATTATTTGATATGTTACATGATATACTAAATACAATAAAAAACACAAATATTATATACAAAAATTTTTTTGGCAACTCTTCTAATATTTTCTTTTCTTTACTATTTAATTTCAAATTATCTTTTATCCATAAACACCATACTATTAATTCTAAAATAATTGAAGGTGCTAATTGAATTAAATAATGCTTATATTCATTTGCTGCCCATGATGTTAATATCATTGAAATTATAAAAAAGCCTGTTATAAACATCTTATTTTTTAAATTTAACTTTCTGTCAAATAAAATTAACACATTACACATAAAACCTATTACTACATAAATCAAATATCTATATATATTTATTAGAACCCAAAAACTTCTAGTTTTTTGTAATATTCCTGATTTTGAATATTTCATATTCATAACAAAAAATGCATTTATAAAATCATTTATATCATTATTTAATACTAAATACATTATAATAGGCATTGTAACTATCAAAATTCCTATAATCATATAAAATATATATTTTAATAATTCTTTTATCTTTTTTTCTTTTACTGAATATATAAATTGTATAATACCAAATGCTATCCAAACAGCTATATATGTTGGCTTTATAAAAAAATTTAATGAAAAAGTTGCTCCTATTACTACCCACAAAACTTTATTTTCATATTCATTCTTATAAATTATTTTCAAAATACAATATAATGCCATACTTGTAAAAGTCATTGCATATTCTTCTGTAAAATTTCCTTCTGAAATAGTTACAAATATTAGCCTCAAATACAATAATGACATTATTAAAGATATCTCTTGATTTATAAACATTTTTGATATTTTAAATATAAAAACAGCTCCAATATATATAAATAATATTTCAACAATAAACAAACCTATTTGTGGATTTATTAAATATGCAATTGCATTTATTATATACATTATTGGTCCTTTATGATCAAATAAATCTTTATAAATTACTTGTCCCTCTATCATCCCTTTTCCCATTATTTGAAATACTGCTGAATCATTTTGCGTTATTCCCTTATTTAATGGCGATGAACTTAATCCCACTAATGCCAAAAACAGCACTACTATAAATAAAAATATGTAATACAAATTTTTCTTATTAAAAATCTTTTCCTTCATTTGTTACTCCCATTATATCCATTTTAAATTTAACACTATTTTTGTAACTAATATTTTAAATAAACCTCTGTTGACCATTTTCCCCTTCGTATTCATATCCCAAATGTTTATAGGCTGGGGGCAACACAACTCTACCTCTTAAAGTTCTAGATATAAAACCAATTTGAATCAAATATGGTTCATATACATCTTCAATTGTATCAACTTCTTCACCAACAGTCACAGCCAATGCCTCTATTCCTACAGGTCTACCAGCATATTGAACAATCATTGTATCTAATAATTTTCTATCAATTTCATCCAAACCTAATTCATCAATTTCAAGTTTATTTAGAGCATGTTTAGCAATTTTTAAATTAATATCTCCATCACCCAAAACCGCTGCATAATCTCTAACTCTTTTTAACAATCTATTTGCAATTCTTGGTGTGCCTCTTGACCTTCTAGCTATTTCTTCTGCAGCTTGGTCATCTATTTCAACTTCCAATATTTTAGCAGACCTTTTAACAATTTTCTTTAAATTTTCAACAGAATACAATTCTAATCTATTTACTATTCCAAATCTGTCTCTTAATGGTGTTGTTAAAGAACCAGCTTTCGTAGTTGCTCCAATTAGTGTAAATTTAGGCAAATCCAATCTTATTGACCTTGCACTTGGTCCTTTTCCAATCATTATATCTATTGTATAATCTTCAAGTGCTGGATACAAGATTTCTTCAACATTTTTGCTTAATCTATGAATTTCATCTATAAAAAGCACATCATTTTCTGCCAAATTGGTTAACAATGATGCCAAATCTCCAGGTCTTTCGATTGCTGGTCCTGATGTAATTTTTATATTTGACCCCATTTCATTTGCGATAATATTTGAAAGTGTTGTTTTTCCAAGCCCTGGAGGTCCATATAACAAAACATGATCCAGCGCCTCTCCCCTTTTTTTAGCAGCTTCAATGTAAATTTTCATATTTTCTTTTACTTTATCTTGTCCAATATATTCATCCAAAGTTTGGGGTCTTAATGTATTTTCTAATCTTTCTTCACCCATATTCTCTAACTCAGGATTAATTATTCTCTCTTCATTCATCGTCTTATCCTTTCGGGATTTAGGGACGTTCCTTAAACTCCCTTCTAATAGGGACACTGGGACACTCCTTAAATCTGTTTATGTATTTTCAATAAAATTTTCTATTATCTTCAACATTTTTTGATTATTAGGTTGATATTTTACAGGTTCAAATGTTTTTGATTTTATTATTGCATCTTTTAAATCTTCAACATTTTCAATTCCTATTATATAACCTTTATCATTAAAATCCTTAACAATTTGAATTTGATGATTATTTACATGCTCACCATATTCATGTTTTCTTGGTACAGCTATAACTTTCTTACCTTTTTCAATAGAAGAAACAATTGACCCAACACCTCCATGTGTTATTATCAAACTTGCTTCATCCTGAAATTTTGATAATTGTTCTTTCGACATTAAATCAATTACTCTCATTCTATGTGTTTTATATTTTGTATATCCAGCTTGCACAATTACTTCTTCATTTATTGTTTTATCTTTTATATTTTTTTCCACTTCTTCTAACAACCTGTGGAAACTATTATTTTGCGTTCCTAATAATACTAGTATCATAATTTTCTCCTCATTTTTTGTCCTTTTGAGGACGGTTCTTTTTGGGACATTAATTTTACTCAAGGCATTTCTAACTTTTCTTATATATAAAGACTTTCAGCAATATTATTTTTTTAGAAAATGTCCCAAAAAGAACCGTCCCCAAAAGGACATTTTAATAAATAGACCCTCCATATACAGCTTTTGGATATAACTTTAGCATTTCTTCCCATTGAACTATGAACAAATCCGCAATTGGATAAATCAATCTTCCTGTTGCAGTTTTTTTGTTTTTGTTTGCAAATGTTTCTATATAAATTATTTTACTTCCAAATATTTTTCCTAAATAGCACATTGGTCCTGCTGTATGTGTTCCTGTTGTTACTATCACATTTGGTCTTATTTTTAAATAAAAATATATTGTTTTTATGCATAAATAAAAGTACTTAAATATGTATGTAAATAGCTTTGCTCTTGTTCCATATGGTAAAAAGTCTATTTTTTTTCCGTATTTTTCTTTTAAGTTTTCATTTGCTTTGTCTTTTTCTGTTATTATATGATAATCATATTTTTCAAATAAAGGAGATAGTTGTAATAGTTCGTTTAGATGTCCTCCTGTACTTGATATGAATAGTACTTTTTTCATTTTATTTGGTTCCTCCAAAGTTTTCGTTTTTCTTTGTCTATTATACATTTTATTTGTTTTTCTGTCTAGTAAAACATGACAAATCACAAAAAAAGTTGTTTTAAGCTTAAGCACATAAAACAACTTTTATATTTTTTATTGTTTCTAAAACATTTTAATAAATCTTCACAAAAGTATCAGTCAAACATACCAATTTTTACATAACTCTATTGAAAATCTTTTCCTAATATATATGGATCTTCTTCTGTTCCTGTACCACTTTTGATATAAACTCCGTCTGCCATTGTTACTACAGGACGAATACCTAAACATGCTCCATTTGAAACACCACAACTCCCATTGTTCGTTACAAGCCATAATATTGGAGTTCCACTTTCATTAGCTGTTACAAGCCAGTAATATGATCCCGTATTTCTAATTTCAGTAGTTTCTTCTATTTTCCCTGTTATTGCCAATGCCTCATAATAATCCATCGAATGTATATCTTTTATTGTGTTTCCATCTTTATCTGTTGTATTTGCTATAAAATCTTTTTGACTTTGATCTACATACATTTGCCAACTTCTTGGTTTTATTTTTTTTCCTGTTTTTAGTGTATTAAATTCTGTTCTTTTCTTTCCTCCTGACAATAAATATTCTGCTCTAAAATTATCTTTTCCATCTGTAAGTTTTAATGCGAAATTTTCTGGATTTCCTGCATGTGTTATTTTCTTTACATATACTTTTCCTTCTCTTTCTTCACTATCTAATATTTGCCATCCTGAATACTTTGAAGTATATTCTATACCTTCCGAATAACTACTTATGCTTTGATTTCTATTTGTAGTTATTTTTCCATTTGTTATATTCTCTGCATTTGTTTTATCTTCTTTATATGTAAATCCTCCAAATGTAAAGTTTAATCCCGTATCTCTATCATCTAAATTAAATATTTTATTATATGTTTTTTCTTTATTCAGCATATATAAGTTTTGATTTTGCAATTCTTCTATTTCTTCTTTAGTCCAATCCCCTGCATCATATTTCACAACTCCTGGCGCTGATTTAAACTGATTTAGTGTTACTTCTTTTTCTTCTTCTACAGTCTTTCCATTATATGTTCCACTTACTTTAAATACATATTTACCATTAGCAGTTACTGGATATGGAACTCCTTTTGAGTTATCTGCTTTTGATACCACTGTACAACTATTGCCTTCTAATGATGCTATTATATTTATATATAATGTATTTCCTTTTTCTATCGTATTTTCTTTTTCAGAGTTTGTATTACTTGAACTATTGCTTGTACTGACGGCTATTGCTGTATATTGTATTTCCAACTTTTTAGTTGTTACCGTTATATTTATATCCCCAGTAACTTTTTCAATTTTTATTTTTCCTGTATTCATATCAACAATGTCATTTCCTGATGTTGTTACATTTTGTCCACCCATTGTCACTGTTAAGCCTGTTATGACATAATTTCCTGTTGTTGATACTGTTGCTTCAAATATTTTGTTATATGATGCCTTTGTTGCATTATTATCTACTGCAGTTCCATCTCCTAAAGTTTTTGTTACATTATAAAAATAATCATCTATTTTTATTATTTTTTCTGTCTTACTTCCATCACCTGAAGTTACTACAAATCTATATTCTACCCCTAATTCCACATCATAATCTATCGAAATCTTTTTCTCTACTCCAGAAACTACTTTCAATGGATTACCCTTTGGATAATCTATCTGTTTAATTCCATTTACATTATCTTTTACAACAATGTTTATTCTAACTTTATTGTCGGTTCTTGAAATTGTCGTATATTCTATTTCCATACTATTTACATTATATTCTGTTGAAATAATATTTAAATTTTGATCTATCATGAATTTTCCAGTTATTTTATCTTTATTCATTACCATTAATTTACCATTGTATGATGAATCTTCTATTAATTCAGGATTATAGTCTTTTAATATAACTTCGTTTGCCCAGTCTTGGGTTACATCATCTAATGTTGCTTCGCCTTTTTTTGCTATTTGTAATTCTTGCAACCCCATTGTTAATTGTTCTTTCATTTCGGCTTCCAGTTGTGCTTTTTTTGCTTGTTTTACTTTGGCAAATATTCCATTTTTTTCTCCAATTGTTGCTATTGCAATTCCAGCTAACAACAGTAAAATAATAATTGTAATCACCAATGCTACTAATGTTACAGCATTTTTTCTTTTGAATTTTTCCTTCATATTTTAATATTCCTTTCTTTTTATGATATTAATGTCATATTTATATTATATAATTGATTTAAAACGCCGTCAATACTTTTACGATATTTTTGTCGTTATATTTAAAGAATTATTAAAGCCCATTTTGTTTCCTTAATAATTGATTTTGTTGCTCCAGTTATGTGACATTTTTACCATACTTTTTTAGGCATAATTATGACATAATTATCACAATAATTTATATTATGGAGGCTTTTAAATGATTAAAGATTATCGTATTAAAAATGGGTTTTCTCAAGAAGAATTAGCTGAAAAAATAGATATCAGCTGGAGACATCTGCAACGATTAGAGCATAATGAATCAAAAACTACTGTAAAAACTTTAAAAAAACTTATTAAAGTCCTTAAAGTTTCTGATGAAGATATTTTAAAATATCTAAAAACAAATGATAATGATAATATAGATGAAATTTAATATTAAGAAAAAATCGAAATTAATCATTTTAAATTAATTTCGATTTTTAAGTTATAAAATTATAACATTTATTTTTATACAATTTGCATTTTAAAATTATATAAGCATTTAAAATTGATAATCTACAAATTACAATATTTATCCAAAAATTCCTTTTTTCTTAACAGGAGGTTGCTCATTCATCGTCTTAGCCAATTGAATAAGCAAATCTCTTTGTTCTTTAGTCAATCTCTTAGGAGTTTGAACTTGAACAGTAAATACAAAATCACCCTCTGATGTTGAATTTACATATTTGAAGCCCTTATTTCTAATAGTAAACTTAGTACCTGTTTGAGTTCCCTCTGGAATTTTATATTTTTCCTTACTTCCATCAACCATAGGTATTTCAAGTTCAGCTCCAAGTGCAGCTTGAGTCATAGTAATTGGGATATCACATAAAACATTATTACCTTTTCTTGTAAATATGCTATGTTTTTTAATTCTTAATGTGATATATAAATCACCTTTAGGTCCACCCTTGCTACCTGGTTCACCTTCTCCTCTTAATACCACAGTTTGATTATCATCAATTCCTGCTGGAATTTTAACTTTTATTTTTGGTTGTTTTCTTATAGTTCCTTTACCTTTACAGAATTCACAAACCTCTGTAATAACCTCACCAGTTCCATGACATTTACCACAAGTTCTGGTTGTTTGAACTTGACCTAAAATTGTATTTTGAACTTGTGTTACTTGCCCTGTTCCATGACAGTCTGGGCATTTTATTGGGTTTGTTCCAGGTTTTGCACCAGTTCCATGGCAATGTTCACAAGTTTCATTTCTATTTATTACAACTTCTTTTTCAACACCTAAAAAAGCCTCTTCAAATGTAATATCCATACTTAGATTTAAATCTGCACCTTTTCTTGGGCCGTTATTTTTTCTAGCAGACTGTCTGCCACCAAAACCACCACCAAAAAATGATGAAAATATATCACCTAAATCTCCAAAATCTCCAAAACCATCAAATCCAGAAGTAGAATATGTATAACTTCCACCTCCAAATGGTCCTCCAGCTCCACCAAATCCTTGAGGGTCAGCTGTTCCAAATTGGTCATACATTTTTCTTTTTTGAGGATTAGAAAGTGTTTCATATGCTTCATTAACTTCTTTAAATTTCTTTTCCGCTTCTTCTTTATTATCTGGGTTTGCATCTGGGTGATATTTTTTAGCCATTTTTCTATAAGCTTTTTTTAGTTCATCATCTGTGGCATTTTTATTAACACCTAAAACCTCATAATAATCTCTTTTATTAGCCATTTTTCTTTTCCTTTCACTCAATTCCGGGATTTAGGGACGTTCCTTAAAATCCCTTTTTTTAGGGATTAAGTGACACCCCTTTCATAAGAATAAATCTGAAAATTTTCAATTTTCAGTCTTAACTATACTTTTTATCATACTCAATAAAATTGGAATTTTCAATAAATTTATTCTCGCACGAAAATTTATTACATAAATTTTCAGTACAATGTTAATTTTATATATTAGGAAAATCTCTTAACTTTCCTAATATATAAGTTTATCAAACTATAAAAGGACTGTCCCATTTTCCCTCAAAAGAGGGATTTTAAGGAACGTCCCTAAATCCCTCTTTTTTCTCTCAATTATTTATTGTCATCTTCAACTTTGTAATCAGCATCATAAACATTTCCATTGTCTCCACCATTATTAGCATCTGAACCATTATCTGCTCCGCTACCTGATGCTGCATTTGGGTCTACTCCCGCTGCTCCGTTTGGATTTGCATTTTTATATAATTGTTCTGACATATCATAGAATACTTTTGTTAATTTTTCTGTTGCTTCTTTGATTTTTTCTGTATCGTTTGTTTCTAATGCTTTTTTAGTATTATCGATTTCAGTTTCAACTTTAGCTTTTTCTTCTCCACTAATCTTGTCTCCTAAATCGTTTAATGTCTTTTCACTGTTGTAAACTAAACTTTCTGCATTATTTTTAACTTCGATTTCTTCTTTCTTCTTTTTATCTTCTTCAGCATGTGCTTCTGCATCTTTAACAGCTTTGTCGATATCTTCGTCTGTTAAGTTTGTTGATGCTGTAATTGAAACATCTTGTTGATTTCCTGTTGCCATATCTTTTGCAGATACATGAACTATACCGTTTGCATCTATATCAAATGTTACTTCAATTTGAGGTACTCCTCTTGGTGCTGCTGGAATTCCTGTTAATTGGAATCTTCCTAATGTTTTGTTGTATGCAGCCATTTCTCTTTCACCTTGTAATACATGAACTTCTACTGATGTTTGACCATCTGCTGCTGTTGAGAATATTTGTGATTTTTTAGTTGGTATTGTTGTATTTCTTTCAATTAATTTTGTAAATACTCCACCATATGTTTCAATACCTAATGATAATGGTGTTACATCTAGTAATACTAAGTCTTTAACATCTCCTGATAAAACACCACCTTGAATTGATGCACCAATTGCAACACATTCGTCTGGGTTTATTCCTTTATCTGGTTCTTTACCAGTTATTCTCTTAACAACTTCTTGAACAGCTGGAACTCTTGTAGAACCACCAACTAATAATACTTTATGAATATCATTTGCCGTTAATCCTGCATCTTTTAATGCTTGGTTAACTGGTCCTGCTGTAGCTTCTACCAAATCATGAATTAACTCTTCAAATTTAGATCTTGTTAAAGTTACATCTAAATGTTTTGGTCCTGTTGCATCTGCTGTAATAAATGGTAAGTTGATTTGTGTTTGTTGAACACCTGATAATTCTATTTTAGCTTTTTCAGCTGCTTCTTTTAATCTTTGCATTGCCATTTTATCTGTTCTTAAATCAATTCCATTTGATTTTTTGAATTCATCTACTAAGTAATCAATAATTTTATTATCAAAATCATCTCCACCTAAATGTGTGTTACCACTTGTAGATAAAACTTCAAATACACCGTCACCAATATCTAGTATAGAAACATCAAATGTTCCTCCACCTAAATCATAGATTAATATCTTTTGATCTTGTTCTTTATCCATACCATAAGCTAAAGCTGCTGCTGTTGGTTCGTTTATAATTCTTAAAACTTCAAGTCCTGCTATTTTACCAGCATCTTTTGTTGCTTGTCTTTGGCTATCATTAAAGTATGCAGGTACTGTAATAACTGCTTGAGTTACTTTTTGTCCTAAATAATTTTCTGCATCTGTTTTTAATTTTTGTAAAATCATTGCAGATATTTCTTGTGGTGTAAAGCTGTCACCTTCTATTTTAACTTTTTCAGCTGTACCCATTTTTCTTTTTATTGATATAACAGTATTTTCTGGATTTGTAACTGCTTGACGTTTTGCTATTTGTCCAACTAGTCTTTCACCATTTTTTGAGAATGCTACTACTGATGGTGTTGTTCTGTTACCTTCAGCGTTTGGTATTACTACTGGCTCTCCTCCTTCCATAACTGCTACACATGAGTTTGTTGTTCCTAAGTCAATTCCTATAATTTTTCCCATTTTAAATTCCTCCCTAAATTCTTGTCAAAAGGGACGGGGGTTTTTGACAACTTTTTAATTTTATATTATCAGTTGTCAAAATTCCCCGTCCCTTTTGACAACTTTTTTAAAATTAATAACTACCTAATTAGCTACAACAACCATAGAATGTCTAATAACTCTGTGCCCTATTTTGTAGCCTTTTCTATACTCTTGAACAATTTCTTTTTCTCCCTTAGAATCATCTTGAACACTACTAACAGCTTCATGAAGTTCTGGATCAAAAGTTTCTCCAAGAGCTTTGATTTCTTCTACACCTTTTGATTTAAGTACATCTTGAAATTGTTTTAAAACAAGTTCAACACCTTTTTTATAATTTTCATCTTTAGTTTCAACTTTTGCTGCATTTTCTAAGTTATCTAATATTGGAAGCATAACCTCCACAACATCACCTAAAATTGAATTATACATACCTTCTCTTTCTTTTTGGCTTCTTTTTTTGTGATTTTCAAATTCAGCTAAAATTCTTTTATATCTGTCTGTCAAATCGTCTAATTCTTGTTGTTTTTTTTGTAATTCACTTTTTTCTTCATTAATTTTTTTGATTTTTTCTGTTACTTCTTTTTCAACATTTTCTTTTTTTTCTGACATCTTATCGCCTCTTTCTTTTATTTTTTATTATTTTCAAGAAATTTTTATTAAAATTATATTTTATTACAAAAAATTGTAATTACTTCTCATCCATTATATTCCTTTGTCTTTTAGTTTTTTATTTATATACTTCATAACTGAAATAACTTTTGAGTAATCCATCCTCTTAGGTCCTATAATTCCTATTGTTCCCATATCTTTGTCACCAACTTTATGCTTAAAAGTTATAACACTAAAATCTTTAAGTTCTTCTTTTTCATTTTCATCGCCTATATAAACATTTATATCTTTTGCAAATCCTGAATTTAATATGTCCGTCATTAAGTCCTTTTCGTCAATTATATTTACAAAATTTTTAGCAACTGCCAAACTATTAAATTCCGGTAAATCAAAGGCTTTATTTGCCCCCTCAAGATATACTTGTCTATCTTCTGAAATAACTTTTTTGATTTGTTCTATAATCGGTTTTATAACTTTTACACTATATTTCATTTCATTTATTAAGTATTCTTCCAAAGGAACATCTATTATTTGCAGTGGTTGACCTTTTAATTTTTGATTAAACATATAATTTATTGTTTCTACTTGTTTGTCTGTTATATCTTCATCAAATTTTATTATTGTTTCTTTTACCATTCCTGTATTTGTCAATATTATTGCCATTAACATTCTTGGTCCAAGCAAAACAAATTTTATTTCTTCAATTAGCAAATCTTGTGAACTTGGCCCAATTGCTAATGTTGTATAATGTGTTATTTCTGAAATTGTTGTTGTTGCAATTTTTGTTAAGTCTTCTATTTCATTTACCTTTGTTTCTAATTTGTCACTTATATATTTAATTTCTTCAATACTTATGTTGTCATCTTTTAAAAGTTCGTCTACATAGTATCGATATCCTTTTTCTGATGGAATTCTTCCACTTGATGTATGTGTTTTTTCTAAATATCCTGCTTTTTCAAGGTCTGCCATTTCGTTTCTTATTGTTGCACTACTATATTGTAATTCTTCATTGTTTGTTAGTGCATTTGAACTTACTGGCTCTGCTGTATTTATATATTCTTCTACTATGGCTTGTAATACTTTCTTTTTTCTATCGTCAAGCATTTTATCACCTCTTTTAGCACTCTTTTTATTTGTTTGCTAATCTTGTTATATATTATATCCTTTTTTAGCACTTGTCAATACCTTTTGCTAAATTTTTTTGTGAATTTTTCGTGAACAGTCACAATTCACAGTATAGTAAAATATATATTTGAAATTAATCATTTATTTCATTTTAAATAATTTACAAGCTGTGAATTGTAACTGTGAACGAATACAAACAACATTAATATAATTTTTGAAATACATAAAAATGATTTTTTGAATATATTCCAAATATAATAAAAATAGTAGACAAAAAAATCTAAAATCCACAGTACTACTGCAAATTTTAGATTTCATTTTTTATAATATCCAATCATCAGCTGGATCTTTAGGTCCATATTTTTCTTTCAAATCATTAACTAATTTTGAATCACTTTTTTTATCTGTATCTTCTATATTTAAAGGTTGAACATCATAATGCATTTGCTTTAAGAAATTTTTTCTAAGTTCATTTTCTCTTTGTAAAGTTTTACTCATTTTTCTAGTTTTTCTTAATATTCCACCACATTCTTCAAATCTTCCTTCTTCAATAAATTTCTCAACTACATCTATTGGAACTCTTGTATAAGAACTTACTTCTATTTTTGTACTTTTTGGTTTCAATGCAATATAATTTTTTACTCTTTCATAATATGTTTTTTCAACATCCTTTTCCATTTTACATCCTTCCTTTGCAATTAAATTTCTTTTGTTTACTTATTTATACACTAACTAATTTTATTTTGTCAACACTTTTTGCTATTTTTTCAATATCATTAGTTACTATATAATGGTTTTCTTATGGTAGTTTGCTGGATAATGGTATTTTAAATTGCCTTCGGTTCAATACACAATATAATAATTTCTAAAATCTTTTTTGAACTCCATTCCACTAAAGTGAACTCTTGTCCAAAAAAGATTTAATAAATTTTAATATTGTTTCAATCACATTCAGGTAATTTAAAATACCATTATCCAGCAAACTACCATAAGAAAACCATTATATAGTAACTATCATTATTCATTTTTTTACAGTTCCGAAATGATAATTCTTTAAAGCATTATCATTACCGAACTGTAACCATTTTTATATAATAGAAGAAATCAAAATTCCAACTGTCTGAATTGCAAACAAGTTCAAAATATTCGAAGTAAGCAAATTATTAGTAGCCTCAACAACCCCAAGCATATCATCATCAACCTTTTTATAATGTCTTTGAGCTTCAAAAAAAGTAATCAACTCAGGCAAACTAGTAACAAAACCTAATAAAATTCCAACAATAACCTCAGAAACCCCAAACAAATTACATAAATTTTCAAGTGTATCTCCTAGTAGCTCTCCTATAACAAATAATAAAATTCCTATTATAATTAAAATCAATACATATAGTAACACTTTTTTAGAATTCTTCTTTTCCTCTTCAATTTCTTCTGCAAGTTCCTCATCTTCGTTTTTTAAATATAACTTATGAACATGATTATTTAAAATTCTAAATAAAATATACAAAATAATGAACAATGGCACTACTGCTAATTTTAATTCTATATCAAGTTTTAGAAAAACAATTGGTATTGCTATTGTAAAAAATACTAATACTAAATCTGTTATTATTGCTCTATTACGTAATTTTGAAGCGTTCTTATTTAGCAAAATAGCTCCTAAATATTGAATCAAATTAATTACATTTGAACTTAAAATATTATAAACACTTGCTCCTGTTAGTCCTCTCAAGCTTGATGTTGTTATTGTTAATAATTCTGGTACTGATGTTGCATATCCTGCTATATCTCCAACTGTTTTTGCTTTTAAATTCAAAGCTTCTGCTAATTTTCTCAATGTTGTTACTAGTATATATTTCGAAATCAGTACTATTAATCCTGAATATATGATAAATTTTATTATTTCTAAAAACATTTATTGTTCTCTCCTTTTTCTTTTTTTATTTTTGTCTTTTTTAAAGTTTTTTATTCTTTTCTTTTTTATTTATTTGTTACAATTCGAAAACAAAATAGCTGTTACAATTCACAGCTTATAAATTATAAAAAATAAAATTAATGATTTACTTTTTATGTTAACATATTTACAAATACATAAAAAAATGGTATAATTTACATATGGCTTATTATAGAGTATTGAAAGGAGACATCTTATGAAAAAGAACAGCAATATATTAGCTGAACTTTTTTCAGCTAATAATACTCATGACTCTGAAACTACAGAGATCAGAAAAAAAAACCAAAAGAAAAGCAACAGCACTATTACAACATATGATGTTGTTGCACACATAGAAAATAACCAATTAACCATATTAGACAAGAAATTATCTAATTACGAAATTGACTTTATACGAAGCCAATTTTGCCAATAATTATTTTCTAAAGTGTATATGTAAAATTTATAAAAATTACGTATACGCTTTCTTTTTATGTCAATTTTCCTTGATATTTAATAAAAATTAGTATATAATAGTTGCATATTTTAAATAAAGAATTTTTCAAACTGCAAAAACAAATTTTTATCATTAAATATTAAAATAAATTTTAGGAGGCAAAAATGATAGATATCAAATTTTTAAGAGAAAACCCTGATGTTGTAAAACAAAACATCAAAAACAAATTTCAAGACGAAAAACTAGTATTAGTTGACGAAGTTATTGATTTAGACATAAAAAACAGAGAAGCCAAATTAAATGGAGATAATTTAAGAGCTGAAAGAAAATCTTTAAGTGCTAAAATTGGTGGACTTATGAAACAAGGCAAAAAAGAAGAAGCAGAAAGTATAAAAGTAAAAGTTCAAGAAATAAATGCACAACTTGAAGAAAACGAAAAATTAGAAACAAAATATGCAGAAGAAATAAAATCAAGAATGATGAAAATACCAAATATTATGGACCCATCTGTTCCAATTGGTAAAGACGACAGTGAAAATGTAGAAGTTCAAAGATTTGGTGAACCAGTTGTTCCAGATTACGAAATTCCATATCATGCAGATATTATAGCAAGATTTAATGGAATGGATAAAGAATCTGCAGGACGCACAAGCGGTGTTGGATTCTACTACCTAATTGGTGATGTTGCAAGACTTCATGAAGCAATGCTTGCATATGCCAGAGATTACATGATTAACAATGGTTTCACATATGCTATACCACCTTTTATGATTCGTAGTGATGTTGTAACTGGTGTTATGAGTTTTGAAGAAATGTATGATATGATGTACAAAATTGAAGGTGAAGATTTATACTTAATCGGTACTTCTGAACATTCAATGATTGGTAGATTTAAAGACCAACTAATCAAAAAAGACGAACTTCCAATTAGCATGACATCATACTCTCCATGTTTCAGAAAAGAAATTGGTTCACATGGTCTAGAAGAAAGAGGTTTATACCGTGTTCATCAATTTGAAAAACAAGAAATGATAGTTTTATGCGAACCAGAAGATTCTATGAACTGGTACAATAAAATGTGGAAATTAAGTGTTGATTTATTTAGAAGTTTCAATGTTCCAGTAAGGCAACTTGACTGTTGTTCTGGAGATTTAGCAGACTTAAAGGTAAAATCTTGCGATATTGAAGCTTGGAGTCCTAGACAAAAGAAATATTTTGAAGTTTGTAGTTGCTCTAATTTAGGAGACGCTCAAGCCAGACGTTTAGGAATTCGTGTTAAGAGTGAAAAAGGAAACTATTTCTTACATACATTAAATAATACAGTTGTTGCTACCCCAAGAGGATTAATTGCTGTATTAGAAAATAACTATAATAAAGATGGAAGTGTTACTGTTCCAGAAGTTTTAAGACCTTACATGGGTGGAACTGAAAAAATTCTTCCAAAAAAATAAAATTAGACAAAAGGGACAAAAAAGTGTCCCATTTTATATAAAAAATTTAATAATTTATGGGAGCAAAAATATGATAGTAAATAATCCAAAATTTGAAGTATCAGCAGTAAGACCTGCTCAATACCCAAAAAACAATTTACCAGAAATTGTTTTAGTTGGTAAATCTAATGTTGGAAAATCAAGTTTTATAAACACCATGATAAACAGAAAAAAACTTGCTAGAACAAGTAGTGAACCTGGTAAAACAAGACAAATTAATTTTTATAATATTGATGAAAAATTTTATTTTGTTGATTTACCTGGATATGGATATAGCAAAATGTCTAAAAAAGAACAAGAACAAGTTGGTAAATTTATTGAGCAATATCTATTTAACAGAGAACAAATTTCTTTGATTATCTTTTTAGTAGATATTCGTCATTCACCTACTGAAAATGACAAACTTATGTACAATTATGTTATTCGTTCTGGTTTGCCTTGTATGATTTTAGCTAACAAGGCTGATAAAATTGCTGTTACTAAAGTTTCAGATGTAGCTAGTAAATTGCAAAAAACATTAAATCCAATTGGTGATATTCCTACTTTTCCATTTTCTTCTGAAAGAAGAATTTATATGGATGATGTATGGAATGAAATTGAACAATATATTTAGAAAAAAAGGAAAATAAAGCCTTATGCTGAATTTTCCTTTTTTATTTTAAATTCAAATTAAAAAGAAAAAGAGAGAAATTTTTACCAGCCTCATTTCTCCCCTTCTGTTTTTAGCAACAACATTTTCTTTTTTTATCTTTCTTTCTATTACAAATAAGCAATATAATAGATAAAATAAGAAGTAATCCCAAAACAACTGCTAAAACTATTATTGCTCCAAAAGATGCTAATATTTCAGATGCTATTACAGCTGCACCAACTAATAGTCCAACAACAAATGAAAAAGCAATTGCTAATATTACTGTTATAATTCCAAAACATTTATTGTTATTACATCTTTCCTCTTTTTTGTCATAACAAAATACTTCTTGTGGCTCCATAAAAGTCACCTCCTGCATAACACTCTAATTAATTGTGTTATACTATATATTATGAAATATAATTCAAAAAGTACCATTTTTTAACAAATTTCTATCTTTCTTCCCTATCAATACCTACAATCTTATCTTTTTCTGCCTTATCATCCGAATTATTATCTTGTATTTTTGTTTCTCTCTGAATTGAATCTTTTATTATTTTATATAAATATTGATAATCAGAATATTCTCCATCAGAAGCTTTTACCAAAGCTTTTCTAACATATGTAAAATGATCTAATAATAAATTTCTATCCATTTTAAACCCATGTTCTTCAGCGAATCTAAAAGCATATGTAACAATCGTTCTTGTATTTCCATCTCTAAATGGATGTACTTGCCATAACTCAGCAATTAATTTTGTAAAATCCATTGCTTTGTTATCTAAATCTTTTGCATTCCAATTTATCCTATTTAATTCATTCAAACATTCTATTGCCTTAGGCTCAAGTTCTTTAGGATACGCATATCTTACAGTATCTCCGCCTAAAACATCTTCTGGTTTTTCCATTGGTACAGTTCTAAATTCACCAGCCCAATCATAAATATCACACAAAATATATTTATGAATATTCTTAACATACTCCAAATCAAATTTTGTACAATCCACATCTCTATCAACTGTAAGTAATTTAACAAAAGAAATATCAGCTTCTGCCTGTCTTAATTGTTCATAATCTTTTATACCCAATTTATTTTTTAATGTTCCTGTATCTTCATATACATATGGATCTTTCATTATTTATTACCTCCATTTGTATATTTTTCTAACACTTTTTTTTGAATTTCTTCTATTTCTATTTTTCCGTCTATATATTGTTTTGCTAAATTTAAAACATCATCACTAGGTTTATCTGCTCCTAATAAAGAAATTCCTAACGCTTTTTTTACAATATCTTTTCTTTCTTCTCTTGTTGTTTCTGAAATTAAATATTTATTATTCATATAACTTTCAAATTCCTTTCTTCCTATAAAATTTTTTAATATATTTTTATAAAAAGATTTTTATTATTTATTTTCATTTTCTATTTTCTTAGTTATCATTTTTAATGCCTTTTCTCTTGGAAGCATAACTACATGTCCACAACCTTGGCATTTCAATTTAAAATCAACGCCAACTCTTGTTATTTCCCATAATTTACTTCCACAAGGATGTTGCTTTTTAGTTCTAACAATATCTCCAATATTATAATCCATTTTTCATTCCTCCTTTAAGATATAATCCTATTTTGAAAAACGTCTTACAATCTCATCTTTTCCAAGAACTTGCATAATTTCATATAAATCAGGTGTATTAGTTCTTTTTGTTAAAGCAACTCTTAGAACTGTACTAACATCACCAACATGTGCTACATACATTCCTGGATTTGCTTTAAATTCTTTAACCTCTTTAGCATAGCCCATTTCACCTGATAACTCTTTTATTTTATCAAACCAAGTTTGCTTATCGTCATTTTCATCATAATATTTTTCAACATATAACTTTAATATTTTTTCAATTGACTCTTTATCATTAATTACTTGGAATGGATATTCATCTTGGTTTTTATCAAATAATTCATTGTACATATATTCAACATTTTCTTTAACATCTGACCATTTTGATATATCTTTTCTTGGCTTTTTGTTTCCTCTTTCTATACCAAAAACTTTTAAAGCATATTCTTTATCTTTTAAGATTTCCGCTAATTCTTTGTCATATTTTGATGCCCATTTTAAAGCATTTTCATATACTTCTTCTGCTGACATTTTTGATATTACTGTTTTTGATACATCTAATAATTTAACCATATCAAACAAAGCACCACTAACACTCATTTTATTTAATTGTAATTGAAATTCATCCATTGATTTATCTGGGTTTGCTCTTCTCCAATTTTCAAATGTAGAATTTGCAATATTCATTAAGTATTCTTTAACTGCTTCTGCTGGAATACCTTCTTCTGCATAGTAACTTACAGCAGCTTCTGCATCTTTTCTTTTACTTAATTTTCTCTTATTACCATTATCATTTTTCATTATTGGTGCAATATGTGCATATTTAGGAGCTTTAAATCCTAATTCATGGAATAATTGCAAATGTAATGGAACTGAAGATAACCATTCATCTCCTCTTATTACATGTGTTGTATGCATTAAGTGGTCATCAACTGCATGTGCAAAGTGATATGTTGGCAAACCATCTGCTTTTATTATAACTATATCTTGGTCATTTTCTGGAAAATCAACCTTCCCTTTAATTACATCATGATGTTGTATTTTTCTGTCTTCTCTTCCAGGTGATTTAAATCTGATTATATAATTTTCACCATTTTGGATTCTTTTCATAGCATCTTCAACAGTTACAGTTCTACATTTTGCCCATACACCATAATATCCAGGTCTGATTTTTGCAGCCTCTTGCTTTGCTCTTATTTCTTCTACATCTTCAGGTGTACAGAAACATGGATATGCTTTACCTTGTTCAATTAAGTATTTTGCATATGCTTGGTAAATTTCTTTTCTTTGACTTTGTTTATATGGTCCATAGTTTCCTTTTCCTTCATTTTCAGAAATCATTCCTTCGTCTGGCTCAATTGCAAAATCCTTTAAAGAACTTACTATTCCAGATACCGCATTTTCAACTTCTCTTTTTTGGTCTGTATCTTCAACTCTTAAGAAAAATACTCCATTTGTTTGTGAAGCCAATTTTCTTGCTATTAATGATTGGTATAATCCTCCAATATGTACAAATCCAGTTGGACTAGGAGCAAATCTTGTTACTATTGCTCCTTCTGGTAAATCTCTTTCTGGATATTTTTCTTCATAATATGATATTTCCTTTGCATCTGGAAATATTAAATTTGCTAAATCTTTATAATCCATTTTTCATTCTCCTCTTAAATGATATTTTTATCTTTCTAATTCTTCTTTTTCCTTTGGTTTTCTTCCTCTATTGTCTCTTTTTGCAATCAACATTCTACCATTTTGTCTTTTTTCTTTTTTATTAACTTCTATTATTAATTTAATTACTTCATCATTACTAATACTAGGATATGTTTTTCTTAATTTCTTTTTTATTTCATTTGGTGTCAAATTCATATTATTTCTTACTATTTGTAGTTTAGAATTTTCCATAATTTTTCCCCTTTACAAAACATTTTATACTTCCATTATAATTGGAATTATCATAGGATTTCTCTTTGTTTTTGTAAAAATATAATCTCTTAAATTTTCTCTAACAGTAGACTTAATAGTTGACCAATCTCTAACACCTTTCTCCTCGCATTTTCTAATTTCATGTCTAACAACATTTTTAACATCATCCATTAAATTTTCTGATTCTCTAACATACACAAAACCTCTAGAAATAACATCAGGTCCTGCAACAACTTCACCTGTTGAAGAATCCATTGTTAAAACAATAACAATTAAACCATCTTGTGATAAATGTTGTCTGTCTCTTAAAACAATATTTCCAACATCTCCAACACCAAGTCCATCAACTAAAACTCTACCATTTGGAACCATTCCGCCTAATTTGATATCATTTTCATCTAATTCAACAACTCTACCATTTTCCATCATAACAATATTTTTAGCTGGAATACCCATCATTTGAGCCGTTTCAGCATGTGCTCTTAATTGTCTATATTCACCATGAACAGGTATAAAGAATTTTGGCTTTGTAAGCGCAAATATCAATTTTTGTTCTTCCTGACAAGCATGTCCTGAAACATGAACATCTGCTAATGCACTATATACTACCTCTGCACCTATTTGCATTAAATCATCAATTACCTTTGAAACTGATTTTTCATTTCCTGGTATTGGATTTGCAGAAATTATTACTAAATCATTTGGTGTAATTTTAACTTTTCTATGGTCACCTGCTGCCATTCTTGTTAATGCAGACATTGTTTCACCTTGGCTACCTGTTGTTATAATTACCAATTGTTCATCATTATATGTTGACATTGTATCTATATCAATAAATATATCATCTGGACAATCTATATACCCTAACTCTTTTGCAGTTGAAATCATATTTATCATACTTCTACCACATATTGCAATTTTTCTGTGATATTTTACTGCTGAACTTACTATTTGTTGAACTCTGTGTACATTTGATGCAAATGTTGCAACAACAATTCTCTTTGTACATCCATCAAATAATTCGTCAAATACTGGTCCTATCGAACTTTCAGACATTGTAAATCCTTTTCTTTCAGCATTTGTACTATCTGACATTAATGCTAAAATACCTTCATTTCCAAGTTCTGCAATTCTTCCAAGGTCCATAATTTTTCCATCTATTGGTGTGTAATCTACCTTGAAGTCACCTGTGTGTAAAATTGTTCCAACAGGTGTTTTTATTGCTAGCATTACTGAATCTGGTATACTATGTGTACTTCTGATAAATTCAACTTCAAAATATTTACCAAATTTAATTTTTTGTCCTTGTGTTACTTCAACCAATGTTGAACTTCTTAAAATTCTGTGTTCCTCTAATTTATTTCTAATTAATCCCATTGCTAGTTTTGGTGCATATACTGGAATATTTATTTGTTTTAATAAATATGGTACACTTCCTATATGGTCTTCGTGACCATGTGTTATTATTAATCCCTTTATTTTTTCAACATTTCTTTGTAAATATGTTATATCTGGTATAACTAGGTCTACTCCAAGCATATCATCTTCTGGGAATGATAAACCGCAGTCTACTACAATTATTTCATCATCATATTCAAACACTGTAATGTTTTTTCCAACTTCGTGTAATCCTCCTAATGGAATAATTTTTAGTTTTGGCTTTTTAAAAATATTATTTCTTCTTGTAGTTTTTCTTTCTGCTATTGCACTTTCTCCTCTTACTACAAGTTCTTTTGATTCTATATTCTCTTGTGTTTTATTCTCTCTTGTTTTTCTTGTATTTCTTACACTTCTTGTGTTTCTAATGTTTTTTGTATTCTCATTTTTTTCATCTTTTACTTTTTTTGCTGTTGTTCTTCTTTGTGTTCTAGAACTTCTTGATATTTTTCCATCTTTATTTGTAATTGACTTTTCAGTATTTGTTTTCTCCATATTCTCTATTTTTTCTTGTTGTTTTTCTTGCACCGTTTTTCTTGTATTACTTTTCCTTGGTGCTCTTGGCTTTCTTTCTATTTTTTCTTCTGCCATAATATTCCTCTCTTTCTTTTTTCATTCATCATTTTAGATGTTTTATTTTTTATATATTCAATTTTAATAATTCCCTATTTGTTTAAATATTTTCTTTTTATATGTAATTTTCTTCATACCATTTTAACCACAATATTAAAAACAAATCTGAAAAAATCTTTGATTTTTCAATAAATTTGTTCGTGCACGAAAATTTATGAAATAAATTTTATGTACAATTTTATATATATTAGTAAAGTTGCATAAATTTTCTAAATTAAAAGCTATATCTTTTAATTTTATATTTCCTATTTTCCATATTTTATTTTTAAGTTTTTGTGTTATTGAATTAATTTTTTCTTTTGTTTTATCCGTTCTCTTTTACTTTTTCTTTAAACTTTTAGGTTTTATAAAATCTCATTCTCGTGCCCTTTGGCAACATCGTGTGTATTATACTACAAAAATTGGAAATTGTCAAATCGTCTTTATGTTAAATTTATATGTAAATTAATCATTCAAAGTTATTCTTTCATTATCATTAGTGAATTGTATTATTTAAACACAAGACAAAGAACAACAATAATTATAATATATATTTTGAATTTATAGTTTTATCAAAACAAAAAATGTCCTTTTTTGAGACGGTGTCCTAAACAGAACCGTCCCAAAAAGGACATTTTTTATACTAAATTATTTTAATTGATTCATAACTTCTTCTGCAAAGTTTTCTTCTTTTTTCTCGATTCCTTCACCTTTTTCAAATCTAGCAAATGCAACAACTTCAGCATCTTTTTCACTTAATAATTGTGAAACTTTTTTGCTTGGTTCTTTTACAAATGCTTGGTCTACTAAGCATATTTCTTCATAAAATTTTCCAATTCTACCTTGAACTATTTTTTCTGCTATTGCTTCTGGTTTACCTTCATTCATTGTTTGAATTTTTAAGATTTCCATTTCTTTTGCTACTCTTTCTTCTGGAACTTCTTCTCTTCTTACAAATTCAGGTCTAGCAGCAGCAATTTGCATACATATGTCTTTTGCAACTTCTTCTGATCCTTTAGCCATATTTACTAAAACTGCGATTTTTCCATCACCGTGGATATATTTTGCAACTAATCCTTCTGATTCAAATCTTACAAATCTTCTAATTGATAAGTTTTCACCTATTGTTGCTATTTTTCCAACTAATGCTTCTTGAACTGTTTTTCCTTCTTCAAATTCAGCTGGTGATGCTAATAATGCTTCAACATCTGCTGGATTTTTGTCAACTATTTGTTTTGCAACATTCATAACAAATGTTTTAAACTCTTCATTTTTAGCAACAAAGTCTGTTTCAGAGTTTACTTCTACTACAGCCCCAACTTTTCCATCTTCTGAGACATATGCTTCAACTAATCCTTCTGCTGCAACTCTTCCTGATTTTTTAGCTGCTTTTGCAATTCCTCTTTCTCTTAAAAGATCCATTGCTTTTTCCATATCTCCATCAGTTTCTGTTAAAACTTTTTTGCAGTCCATCATTCCTGCACCTGTTTTTTCTCTTAATTCTTTTACTAAACTTGCTGTAACCATCTTTTAATTTCCTCCTTATATTTTATTTTTGATAATTTTAATTACCAAAATATTTATCTTTTTATATTTCTATTAGAAACAAAGCATAACTTTCCCAATATATAAAAGCAAGCTTATTCCCGTCCGAATATTTTCGAACGAGCGTAGCTCGCTCTTTCTTTTTAATTACTCACAAAATTTATTTATAAATTTTATAATATTATATTCTCATTATTTTTCTTCACTGTCAGCTACTACTTCTTCCATTGAAGCTGGTTCTTCTGAAACTTCTTCAGCAACTTCTTCTGCTTCAAAACTTTCACCTTGTTTACCTTCAATGATAGCATTTGCCATTACATCTGTTATTAATTTAACAGCTCTTATAGCATCATCATTTCCTGGTATAGCATAATCAACTTCTTCTGGATTGCAGTTTGTATCTACTAATCCGATTACTGGAATTCCTAATTTTTTAGCTTCTAATACAGCTATATGTTCTTTTTTAGGATCTACTAAGAATATAACTCCTGGTATTTCTTCCATATCTTTGATTCCACCTAAGTTTCTTTCTAGTTTTTCCATTTCTTTCTTTAATAAGATTACTTCTTTTTTAGGTAGTACCTCAAATGTACCATCTTCTTGCATTTTTTCTAAATCTTTTAATCTTTGTACTCTTGTTCTGATAGTATCGAAGTTTGTTAACATTCCTCCTAACCATCTTTGATCAACATAGTACATTCCAGATTTTTCTGCAGCTTCTTTAACACATTCTTGTGCTTGTTTTTTAGTTCCTACAAATAGAACTGTTTTTCCTTCTTCTGCTTGTTCTTTTAAAAAAGCATATGCTTCATCGATTTTTTTAGATGTTTTTTGTAAATCGATTATATGGATTCCGTTTCTAGCTTGGAATATGTATTCAGCCATTTTAGGATCCCATCTTCTTGTTTGATGTCCAAAGTGAACACCTGCTTCAAGTAATTGTTTCATTGCAACTACTGCCATTTTAAATTCCTCCCTTTTTGTTTTTACTTCCATAAAGTTCATCATTTAAATAGGACCAATTGCTTGGCACTTCCCTTTAAACTTGCTTTATGTGTTTTCTACACATTACATTATACCAGCATTTTCCTGTAAATGCAAGTGTTTTGCAAATTTTTTTATTTAAATTATTATACAGTAACTTTAAATTTGCAACACCATCCTATTAACTTCTGACAAATCAGTAGCTGTAAATCTTCCATTTTCATCAATATCTCCAGCAAATTTAAGAGCACCATCCAAAGAAACCAAATCCAAAACAGCAGCATTCATAGTAGACAAATCTTGAGCAGTAACCTTACCATCACCACTAAAATCCCCCATTACAGCCACATCAAATTCATAAACATCACCATATCTAGAAACCTGTAGTATCATACCAGTACCAACAAAATCATCATCAGAAAGTTCAGCACCATCAGAATCAAAAACTTTAACATCACCATTAGTATCCAAATTTTTAACAAAATCTTTTTTAGATGTTCTCATATCAACTCTAGAAACATACTTATCCTCAATTTTATATTTATTTGAAGATACATATAACTCATCTAAGCCTAATAATTTCTTATTTTCAGTCAAATATTTTTCTTTATCAGTTTCATTCAATTCCAATATATTAGATAACAATTGATTTTTTTGCATAAAATAGCAATATCTATCTTCTTGTTTTTCTATAGGTATATTAGATTTTATTTTTTCTATATATGCATCAATTTTTCTTTTAAAAATTTCATATTCTTGTTCATCTGTGGTTCCTTCTTTTTGTAAGCCATATTTTGTTATTGTATATGTAGTTTGCTCATTTGTTGAATTTTTAAACTCTTCATTTTTGTTTAAAACTTGACTGTTAAATACTAATCTTCCACTAGCTTCTCTATGTTTTATTTTTATTTTATATCCAAAATCAACATCTATAGTATCATTTGATGGATTTGGAACATTTCCTATATAGCTTTTTTCATATATCACATTTCCTTGTGTATCAACAATTTGAAGATTTGCATATTCGTCTATAAAATACACATGTGAACTCATATTGTTACTAATAACTTGTATATTTTTATTTTCCATATCCATTTTTAATTTAGCAAATTCACTATCGCCAAGACCTCTAAAAGAAATCACTGTATCTGATGCAAGTGTATCTGTATTTATTTTTTTATATTCTATATTTTTTTCATTTATAGTATTTTCTTTTACAACGATGTACTCATATTGATAACTATATGCATTATTTTTTGGCTTTGGAATTTGTATTCTATAAATTCCAGCAGGTATATTATTTATTACAATATTTTTGTTTTCAATAGTTATTTCTTTAACAACATTTTTTCCATCTTTTATATATATTTTTTGACCTTTTATTTGTTCAAAATCATCAATAGAAATATTAAGTTTTATGTTTCCTTTCATATTATATTTTTCAATATCTTGATTACTAACTAGTGAATATCTTCCCTCTAAATTAAGGTCTTTTCTGATTTGTTCAGCTTTTTGTTCTGTACTTACTAAGTCTCTTAAATAATATACAAATGGCATGTCCTGTTCATATATTTCTGATTGAATATCTTCTGATGGTGTTATTTTATATGAATTCAAATACGGAATTACATTATATCCAGAAACTTCACTAAATGATTTTGCAAACATATCTGATGCCTTATATCTTATACCTTGTTTTACATATTCTCTATATTTTGAATGTACATATGCCATTGATTTTTCTGGTCCTATTTTATCTAGTAAATCTACAAATGAATATAGTTTTTGTTGATAACTTAATTCATTATAGTTTGATACTTTTTCTCTAGCATTTTTAATATTTTCCTCAATATTTAATTTTTTTCCTAGCCATCCGCCATCATTTTCTCTTAAATATGTAATTTGATAGTAATGTGCTAATATGTTATTCATTACATCTACTAATTGCAAATCTTGATTAGCTAAACTTCCTTCATATCCATGTCCAAATTCATGTAAATTTAGCCATCCTCTACTTAAGTATCCTGATATACTATCACCATTTTGTGCTGTATGGTTTGCACTATAATATGCAGCCCCTGCCCCATGTTTATTTGCTTTTACAAAAAATTTTGTTTTTATATTTTTATTTAAGCTGTTATCTGTATCATATGATAAACCCAAGTATCTATCATATTGTTCAACAAAATCATGATAATATTCTAACATTTCATCTATTGATTTGAAGTTATAACTGTTTCCGTCATTTCTTACTATTAAATCTCTATCTTTTATTGGTACCAAAAAAGTAGCTCTATCATTTTCTATTACCGCATATGAATGATTATTATTTCTCCATTTATTGAAAAATTCTTCTTCATTATCTTGATAATAATAGTATGTTAATTCCTCTGTTCCTTGTAAATTTCTCATTTCAATTTCAGTTTTTTCTTCAGTTCCATATATAGTTCTTATAAATGGTACACTATCATAATCAACTGTTACTGTTACCCAGTCTCCATTTTTAGGAATTGTATAGTTTTTTTCTGTTTGACTGTCATTATTTAAACATTGTAATGTCAAGTCTTTATTTAATTTTTTATTTGTTTGTCTTATTTCAAAACTTGCTCCTTGTTTCATATAAATTCCTAAATTTTGTCTGTCGTGTCCGTTTCCTCTATATGTTCCTGTGATATTTATGTCTGATACACTTGGTAATATGTATAATTCCTTTTGTACTGTTGTTTCAGTTGTTCTTGATTTTGCTGATATTTTTGTTTGATATCCCAAAATCATCATAATTGCTATTAATATAATAGCTGTTTTTTTAATTTCTTTCATAGCAATCTCCTTTTACCATATTCTTCTTTATTGTAACATATTTTTTATAAAGAAGCAATTGTAACGCAATTATAAAAAAACAAAAATATTTTTACCTATTTACTTGAATTTATTTCAATTTTAGTATAGTATATATAGAAGAAAAAAAGAGATTACATAGGAGGAAAAAATGCCAAGAAAATCAAAAGAAAAAATAGAAAATTCAGAAAATAAAAAAATAAAATCTACAAATAAAAAAGACACTACTTCTACCCCGAAAACTTCAACTAAGAAAACCACTGCAAAAGCAACAGCTTCAACAAAAAAAAATTCTGCAAAGAAAACGACAACAGCAACAAAAAAGACCACTACCAGAAAATCTACTGCTTCAGCCAAAAAAGAAAGTTTAAAAAAATCAACTTCAACCATAAAAAAAACAACTACCAAAAAGAAAGCTACAACAACTAAAAAAGCAACTGCAAAAAGTAAAAAAACTTCAACTACATCAACAAAAAAAATATGGCCTGTTGAATATTATGACTTACCACAAAAATATAACCAAACAGTTATAAAAGTTTTAGCTCAAACCCCAAAAACATTATTCGTCTATTGGGAAATTTCAGATGATGATATTGAAAAATTCAAAAAAGAATATGGAAAAAACTTTTTTGAAACAACAAAGCCTGTATTAATTATTCACAATGACACTTTAAATTACAGCTTTGAAGTTGAAATAAATGACTTTGCAAATAGCTGGTATTTACATGTAAACGACAGTAAATCAGATTATAGAATAGAACTTGGTAGACGACCTTTTCAAATTAATGAAAACATAAAAACAGATTACATATACATAACCTCTTCAAATGAAATTGAATCTCCTAATGACCATATTTTATTTAACAAGTCTCAAAAAATGGTTTACTTTAGAAATGTTAAGACAAATATTGAAACAGCAAAACCAATTACATCACTATCATTTATAAAAAATATGGGTAAAATTTATGAAATATATGACCTATATCAAGAACTATATAAAAACGAAGAAAATATTAAAGATTTAACAAATCCATCTTCACATACATCTTCTCAATTCAAATAAAATAAGACAAGTGGTGCAACACCTTTGTCTCATAATTTTATTAAAATTTAACAAATAAACTTTAATTTATACCAAACAAATGAAGGGAGAATTACAATGCAAGAAAAGAAAGGTTATGTAAGTTTTGTATTACATGCACATCTTCCATTTATCCATCACCCTGAAAGTGATGATTACCTAGAAGAGTCATGGCTATATGAAGCAATTTCAGAAACATATATACCGCTACTTACAAATTTTAAAAAATTAGTTGATGAAGGGGTAGATTTTAGAATTACAATGTCTATGACTCCTCCCCTTCTTTCAATGTTAGATAATAAATTATTACAAAGAAAATATATTAAATATTTAAAGAGATTAATTGAACTTTCTGAAAAAGAAATTGTTAGAACTGCAGGAAATGAAAAAGAAAATAAATTAGCACATTACTATTTTGATAGATATTCTAATGATTTGCATCTTTTTAAAGATGTTTTTAAATGTGATTTGATTAGTCAATTTAAGCATTTTCAAGATATTGGTGTTTTAGAAATTATCACTTGTGGAGCAACACATGGTTACTTCCCTATTTTATATGTAAATGAAAAAACTGTTAAAGCTCAAATTGCTGTAGGTGTTCAAACATATAAAAAATATTTTGGTAGACAACCTCGTGGAATTTGGCTTCCTGAATGTGGTTATGTTCCAGAAGCAGATAAATATTTAAAAGAATTTGGAATTGAATATGTAATTACAGAATCTCATGGTATTTTATATGCTGACCCAACTCCTGTTTATGGAACCTTTGCTCCAATCGTTTCACCTGAAGGTGTTGTTGCATTTGGACGTGATATAGAATCTTCTAGACAGGTATGGAGTTCTATAAATGGTTACCCTGGTGATTTTAATTATAGAGAATTTTACCGTGACATCGGTTACGAAGCAGACTATGACTACATTAAACCATATATTGCTCACAACGGAGTTAGAGTTCATACAGGTATAAAATATTATAGAATAACTGGAAAAACTGAGCAAAAAGATTATTATGATATTCAATGGGCAAAAGATTCAGCTGAAAAACAAGCAGGTCATTTCTTAGACTGTAGAACAAAACAAATTGAAAATCTAGCCCCATGTATGGACAAACCACCTATCATTTTATGTCCATATGATGCTGAACTTTATGGTCATTGGTGGTATGAAGGTCCATATTGGTTATATATTTTATTTAAGAAAATTTATTATGATGACTGTAATTTCAAACTAATTACACCATCTGAATATATTGATAAATATCCAGAAATTCAAGTTGCATCACCTTGCCGTTCTAGTTGGGGAGCTAATGGATATAGTGAAGTATGGCTTAATCCAACAAATGATTATGCCCACAAGCATTTGCATGTTGCAGGTGATAGAATGTGTGAATTAGCTAATTTATACCCAAATAGCAAAGGTTTGAAGAAAAAAGCTCTAAATCAATGTGCAAGAGAATTGTTACTTGCTCAAAGCAGTGACTGGCTATTTATTATCACAAATGGTACTATGGTTGATTATGCTAAAAAGCGTATTAAAGACCACATTGGTCGTTTTACAAAATTGTATTATCAAATTAAAAATGATGAAATTGATGAAGATTTCTTGAAAGATATTTCTAAAAAGGATTGTGTTTTTCCTGATATAGATTACAAAATTTATCAATAAGAATGCGGGATTGAGGGACGTTCCTTCAATTCCCTTTTTTTAGGGATTAAGGGACACTCCTTTAATCTCTTTTTTTCAAAGATTTTTCTTAGTTTGAAAATAATTATTTTTGAACCATTTTCACTCTTTTATTTATTTTGCATATTATAATGTATAACTTTCAAAAGTTTAGCAGATAATATAAAAGAAGGGAGAAACTCATGAAATCTATCTGTATAAAAACAAATGACCAAAATTTATTAAATTATCTACTAAACGAACTAGACTACATAGAAATAAAACCTGTTACAATTTCAAAAAATAAATTCAAAAATTATAAAAATATAATTATCCACTATAGTGGAAATGATAACGAGAAATTTATTCATGAAGTTTCTTGCATTCTTTCATGTCTTGTCATAGACGAATTAGAGGAATCCTTTTTGAAAATGATTTTATTAAAGAATTATTTTTACTTTAATTCTACTGAAATTAAGCATATTTTAGAACTTTGTTATGAAATTTTTTCTGATGATTTTAATACTTATTTTGATAAGAAGTATAATCTTTTAATTGAAAGTTTTGAAAGTTATTTAATGGTTAATAAATCTATAATTTTAACTGGTTTTATAAATTTTCGTATAAAAAGTTATATGGAAGTTTTAGAAAATGTTGTTGATGAAGCTGTTAATACATTTGTTGTTGAAAAGGAATATATGGAGTTTATCTCTCTTCTTAAGATGTATATAAATTCTCAAACCTCGAACTGTGATGTTGTTCACTTAATTTACAATAATAGAAATTCTATTTTGTTGGATAAAGATAAAAATCAAATTAATATTTGTGATGATATTTTTAAGGCTAAGTATTTATCTGATATTTCTTTTTCTTCTAATGACTATGCTCTAAATACTTTGCTTACACTTATTCCTAAAAAAATTTATGTTCATTTAATTGATAATTGTATTGACGAGTTTATTAATACAATTTCTCTTATTTTTGAAAATCGTGTTGAAGTGTGTACTGATTGTAATATCTGTAAAATTTATAAAAATACTTCTTTAAAAAGAACCTTTATAAAAAAATAATTATAAAGGTTCTTTTAGGGACTAAAAATAATTAAAAATCAATTTTTATACGCTTCTATTTATTCCTGTTGCTACAATCTCTGCCATATTTTCTATTAAGTCATCTATCTCTTTTGGTGTTACTATTAAATTATAATCATTTGGAACTAATGCCTCTTTTATTTCTTCATAGTTATCCTCTTCTTTTAAATGGTTTAAATATTCATTTGATTTTGCTTCTTGTTGTAATTTTGTTATAAATAAATCTAGGCAGTCATTTACAAGTACCGCTGTTTCTACAACTGTTGGTATTCCTATTGCTATTACTGGTATTCCTAATGTTGCTTGGCTTATTTCTGATCTTTTATTTTCTACGCCAGCTCCTGGAACTATTCCTGTATCTGATATTTGAACTGTACTACTTATTCTTTCTATACTTCTTGATGCAAGTGCATCTATTACAATTACTAATTTTGGGTGAATGTTGTCTACTATTCCTTTTAGTATTTCTACAGTTTCTATTCCTGTTGTTCCCAAAACTCCTGGAGATATTGCACTTACCATTCTGGTTCCTTCTTCTACATATTGTGGTAAATAATTTATTATGTGTCTTGTTACTTCTATTTTGTTAATTACTTTTGGCCCTAATGCGTCTGGTGTGACATATATATTTCCGAGTCCTACTACTAATATTTCTCCTTGTTTATCTATATGAGCATCTATTATTTTTATTAGTTCATTTGCTAATATTTCTGCTGATTTTTCTATATCTTCGTCTTGTGCTATTTTTAGCTTTTTAATATCTATGGTTATATAGTTCCCTTGTGGTTTTCCTATTGCTTTTGCTCCTTCTTCGTTTGTTATTTTTACTCTTTCTACTGATATGTTTTCGTTTATTTCTTCTTTTGCGCTTTCTATTCCGTTTATTTCATTTTCTATGCTGTTTGCTTTTTTGTATATGTCACGTCTTTCGTTTGCTAGGTCTGTTCTAAAATTGAATTGTTTTGTTTTATTTTTTTTTGTATCTTCTATTTTATTGTTTTCTTTTTTTGAAATGTAATTTTCTAACATAAAAACCAACTCCTACTTATAGTATTTGTTGTTTTTTGACTTTTTATTCGTTATTTTAAGTTTGCATCATAATACATTTCATATAATTTACCTGTTATTTCACTGAATACTTTTTTCCATGCATCACTATTTTTTCCATAATGTGTTGCATGAAATATCCCATCACCTATAAATACACCTTCTTGTGGGACTGGTATATTTTATCTAATGCATCTGCTTTAGTATTTACCATTCCTTTTGTTGTCATTATTGGATATTGTAATGTTTCTACTATCATATTTGGTGTTGTTACCTCTCAAGTTGAGCTTGCCATTTTAGTTTTTCCATATACATTAATTGCAATTATATCAATTTTATATTTTGTTCCTATATCTTTTAAGTTAATTGAGATTGGAATTTTTTCTTTTAGGTTTTTAATTAGTGTTACAAGTCTAGCTATATCACTTACTTTTGTTGTATATCCATTTATTTTCATATCGTCTAATTTTTTTAAATCCTTATTTCCCTCATTATTAGCTAATATACTTGCTAATTCTGTTGCTAATGATTCTTGAGCCTGAGCTGATTCATATTCATTTTTGGCTTTGTTAATTATACTGTTTTCTCCCCCTATGCTTGCTATTGATATTCCTGCTATTATTAATAATAAAATTATTGTTACTACCAAAGCTAACAAAGTTATTTCACTATTTAATCTTTTATTCTCTAACATTTATTTTCTCATTAATAAATCCATAAAATATAAATTTACTTTATATATAGAGAGAGACCCTTTAAATCGCAATTTATTACAGGCTGTTTATGTAATACTAATATATCATATTTTAACTTCTTATTCAATAAAAATTATCAATGACACATACTTGTAAAAAAAAAAAATATTTTTGTAACATTTACAGTATGTTCCTGTAAATTCAACATAGATTTTATTATAAAATAAACACATATTTAATTAACCTATGAGGTTACTAAATTAAAAATGAAAAAAAAAACGCTTTCATTTTAGTAAAAAAAGATAATAACTTATAGATTAAAATCATTTATGAAAGGGGAAATATGCAGACAACTTGATTTACTAGGTGTAACAATGTATAACTGTGACATATATGAAATTGAATATGGTAAAAAAAACGTAAAAGATTTTGAAGTTTTAGCATTTTGCAAAGTTCTTGGTATCACACTAGAAGATTTATACTCTGGTACTGACAAATATTATGAAGCCTGAAATTTATTCATATATAAATTTAATAACGAATTCCATATACAACATAATTCAAAATAAAAAAAATAACACAACTCTCTGTAAGAGTAAAAATAGTAGGGCTAAAAAATTCCTACTATTTCTCCATTTTCATCTATATCAATATTCTCGGCTGCTGGAACTCTTGGAAGCCCTGGCATGGTCATAATCTTTCCAGCAATTGCAACAACAAAGCCAGCTCCAGCCTTTAAATTAACCTCTCGAATTGTAATTGTAAAAGGCTCCTTACACTCCAAATTTTTACTATCATCTGAAAAAGAGTATTGAGTTTTAGCAATACATACTGGCAAATTACCATAGCCCATCTCTTCAACTCTTTTAATTTCCATTTCAGCCTTTTCATCAAAATTCACACCTGATGCACCATATACTTCTCTTGCAATTTTCTCTATCTTTGTCTTTATACTATCTGACAAATCATAAATATATTTAAATTCATTTGATTTTTTAATATATTCATTAATATCATTTTCTAAACCAGCATCAACAACATCTTTTTTATTTATTAAATCAACCAATTTTTGAGCAATATCAATTGCACCTTCTCCACCTTTTGCCCAACCTTCAACTATACTTGTTTCAACATTTTTAGAAGCCAATTCATTTTGTACATATTCAATTTCATGAACTGAATCAGTATTATATCTATTTATCGCAACAATCACATTTAATCCAAACTTATCTTTTAAGTTTTCTATATGTTTAAATAAATTTGACATTCCTTTTTGTAATCCATCTATATTTTCTTCTTGAATTTTATCTTTTTCTATTCCGCCATGATATTTCAAGGCTTTTATTGTTGCAACTATGACAACAGCATCTGGTTTTATCTCTGCCATTCTACACTTAATATCCAAGAATTTTTCTGCACCCAAATCAGCTCCAAACCCTGCTTCCGTAATAGTATAGTCTGCTAATTTCATAGCCATCTTCGTAGCAATTATACTATTACATCCATGTGCAATATTTGCAAATGGGCCACCATGTATTATTGCAGGTGTATGTTCTAATGTTTGAACTAAATTTGGCTTTATTGCATCTTTTAATAATACAGCCATTGCCCCTTCTGCTTTCAAATCTTTAGCATATACTGGTTGCTTTTGTGAATTATAACCTACAATTATATTTCCTAACTTGTGTTTTAAATCTTTCAAATTTTCAGCCAAACACAATATTGCCATTATCTCAGATGCAACAGATATATCAAATCCATCTTCTCTTGGAACTATATTTTTCTCACCTGATAAACCCGTTTCAATTTTTCTTAATTGTCTATCATTTAAATCAACACATCTTTTCCATACAACTTCTTGTATATCTAATTCATTTCCAAAATATATATGATTATCTATTATGCTTGATAATAAGTTATTAGTTGATGTTATTGCATGTATGTCTCCAGTAAAATGAAGGTTAATATCTTCCATTGGTGCAACTTGAACATATCCTCCACCAGTTGCTCCACCTTTTATCCCAAATACAGGTCCTAAAGATGGTTCTCTTAATGCTAATATTGATTTTTTTCCAATTTTAGAAAGTCCATCTGCTATGGCAATTGATACTGTTGTTTTTCCCTCGCCTAATGGTGTTGGATTAATTGCTGTTACTAATATTAGTTTTCCATTTTTTTTATCTTGTAATTTGGTATAAACTTCATTAGATATTTTTGCTTTGTATTTTCCATAACATTCAATATCATCTTCATCTATTTCAAGTTTTTTTGCTATATCAATTATTTTATCCAATTTTATACTTTTGGCTATTTCAATATCAGTCATTTTGATTCCTCCTTTTCACAATATTCATCATCATCCAAAATTTTGTATATTAAATCTTGAACATTATTTGCTCATCACCATCAAAATTTTCATATAATATTATGCAATAATTCCTACTATAACGCCAATCAAAGCTCCAACAAAAACTTGAACTGGAGTATGTCCCAAAACCTCAACAAGTCTTTCAGACACCTGAACTCCTGTAAGTCCTGGTGTTTCAATTATTTTATTTAATAAAGCCGCTTGCTTTCCTGCAGCTCTTCTAACTCCACATGCATCATACATAACAACAAATGCCATTATCAATGCTAATGCAAATATTGGTGTATCCACTCCTTGATATTTTCCAATTAATGTTGCTAAAGATACAACTATTGCTGAATGTGAACTTGGCATTCCTCCAGCTCCAATTATTCTCTTAAAATTAAATTTTTTTGTTGTCACCAAATCATATATTACCTTATATAATTGAATAAAAAACCATAATAAAAATGGTACATAAATATATTTATTTTGAATAAATTCCATAAAATTGTTCACAGCTCGCTCCCCTTAAATAAATTTCATACTATCGTTTAACTTATATTTTATCACATATTTCAGACATATTAATTTAAATTACTCTTCAGATATAAAATTTTCTTCTTTTACTTCTCCATCTTTTTGAAGCAAAATTGTAATTTTCTTTTCTGCATCTTCTAATATTTTATTACATTCTTTTGATATTTTTATTCCTTCTTCAAATTTAGCTATAGATTCATCTAAATTTAAATCACCATTTTCTAGCTCTGTTACTATATTTTCTAAATTTTCCATATTTTTTTCAAAATTTGATTTTGCCATTAAAATCATCCTCCATATACAAATTTATTGTACTTCTGTAACTGCACCAGTCTTTATATTTACCTTATATCTAGTTACTTCATTTCTATCATTTTTTCCAATAACTCTAACTATATAAGTACCATCATCTTGCAATTCAGCACTATAATCATAAGAATCAACAGAAATACCCCACTCTTTCTTTGCCAAATCAATTGCAGTTTGTTCATCATTTAAACCAGTATTTTCATTGCTACTTTCCTGTTCCTCTTTTCCAATCACCTTATCAGTATTAGAATTAGAACTTGAAACTACATTATTTTTACTTTGTGTCACAACATTTTCAATACTCTCATTATTTACATTATTCAATACTTCATTATTATCAGAACCACCTGATGACGTATTTTCATACTCATTAAAAAATTGCATCATATCAGATGATGTATCATTTACCACTTTTTTATTATCTTTTTTACTATTTGTAACTCCATAAATAGTAACACCAAGTGCCAAAACAATTGCTACTACTATTGTTATTTTTGCTCCATTTGACATTTTTTATTTTCCTTTCTTTTCAAAATGCAAATTTAGTCAATTTTATTTGTAAATCACGAATTTCTATTTAATTATAAAATTTCTGCTTTTTTAGTTCCATCCGTAAATCTTATATCAATTTTATCTCCTGTTTTTACATCATTTGCACTTTTTATTATTTTATTATTTTGTTCAACTATTGAATACCCTCTAGTCAACGTTTTTAATGGACTTAATGTATCCAATTTTGATACCAATTCAATATATTTTGTTTTTTCCTCTTTTTGTTTTGCTTTTATATAATTTTCTAACCTTTTTATATATGTATCAACCTTTAAATAATTATCATTTATATTTCTTAAAGGCTCTTTAAAAACTCTACTTGACATACATTTTTCATATCTCAATCTCATTATCTCAACTTTTTTTACCAAAGTTAATCTTAGCCTATTTTGATATGTATTTATTTTCTGCTTAACTTCATATATGTCAGGAACAGCTAATTCTGCAGCAGCTGATGGTGTTGGTGCTCTTAAATCAGCAATAAAATCAGAAATTGAAAAATCAGTTTCATGTCCAACTGCTGAAATTATTGGTATTTCAGAATTATAAATTGCATGTGCAACTATTTCTTCGTTAAATGGCCATAAATCTTCTAAAGAACCTCCACCTCTTGCCAAGATTAAAACGTCTGCCAAATTATTTTCATTCATAAATTTAATTCCATCAGCAATTTTTTCAGCAGCTCCTTCTCCCTGAACAGGTACTGGAAATAATCTAATATTAACATTAGGATTTCTTCTAGTACTTACATTTATTATATCTCTAATAACTGAACCCGTTTGAGAAGTTAAAACTCCTATTATTTTAGGCATTTGTGGTATAGGCTTTTTATGTTCTTCATCAAAATAGCCTTCTTCTTCAAGTCTTTTCTTGAGCTCTTCATATTTTTTATATAGAATCCCCACACCATCTTCTTGCATAGCTTTTACATAAATTTGATAAACTCCATCTCTTTCAAATACAGAAACTCCACCTAATACAAAAACCTTCATACCATCTTTAGGCATAAATTCAAGTTTCTGTGCATATGTTTTAAACATTACGCATTTTATCAATGAATTTTCATCTTTTAAAGTAAAATACATATGCCCTGTGTAATGATTTTTAAAATTTGATATTTCACCTTTTATCAAGACATTATTTAAATATTCATCATCTGCAATTTTGTTTTTAATATAGCTGTTTAATTCAGTTACACTTATTGCCATATCTTCATATCTCATAAATTACATTTCCTTTACTATACTTGCTAAAACTCCATTAACAAAGTTTTTAGATTTATCTTCACCATATTTTTTTGCAAGCTCTACAGCTTCATTTATTGAAACCTTATATGGTACATCACTAAATTTTATTTCATATATTGCCAATTTTAATATTGATAAATCCATTTTTGAAATTCTATTTAGCTTCCATTCTTCTTTTAAGTTTTTCTCAATATCACTTAAAATTTCTTGCTTGTTTTTCTCGATACCATTTACCGCATCTGTTATATATTTTTTTGCTTCTTCATCTTTTAAATTGTTGCTTTCAAAATATAAATCTATTTGTTCTTGTATATTTTCAGTTTTTTGTATTTCTAAACTATATATTAATTTGAAAGCATTTTCTCTCATATCTGATCTATTCATTTTAAATCTTATTCCCTTTCCATGGTACAAAATCCAGCTGACATTGTCCTTTTTTTACATTTTATCTATAAATTTTTTTAATTTTGCTTTAACTTCATCTTTATTTTGTTGTACATAATTTCCAACAAACGCACCTGATAATATTAATAAAATTCCTATTATTACATCATATAATTTTGTTGCTAGCAACACTATTGCAATAATTATTCCTATTATTGCTCCTTTATATTGATTTATAAATTTTTTAAAATCTTCCATATCTTATTTCATTCCTTTCCAAGATACATCTATTTTTTCAGTTTGCCAAGTCCACTTTTACATTGCTGTTTTAGGTTGTTTTTCTTGAACAGCTTTTTTTACTGTTATATTTACTTCTTTTACTTCTAAGTCTGTTGTTTCTTTAACTTTATTTTTAATTTTTTCTTGTAAATCAGCTGATAAATCTTTAATTACTGTATCTGAACCAACTACTAAATTAACAAAAATATTGACATTATTTTCTTTATCCAATTCAACTCTTGAATTAACTTCTTTAGCCATTTTATATTGTTTTGTAACCGCTTCTACTAAATCTTCTATTGTTTCTTTTGAAATCATCAATTTACCATTATCATTTGCTAAAAGAATTCCTTGTTTATCTTTTAATTCTTGTTTTGATGTTGGATCAAAGAAAATACATCTTATTGATAATAGTATAAATACTATACTTATTCCTAATATCACCTTTGATGATGTTCCATACAATAACAAATTTTTAGTTAATGTTTGAATTACTGATATATCTAGCCATCTAAATATTATAGCACATGCTATTATTGATAATATTAATATTATATTTGAATATATTATTAGTGTAACTTTTTCTATAAATTTCATTTTTTATTCCATTCCTTTCATAAGCCCAGCATTTTAGGCTTTTATCTTAATTATTTTGTATTTTGATTTTTAACGTCTTTTGTCCTTTATTTTTTATGTTTTGACTTTAAACATTTTTCGTTCTTTATTTCTTATGTTTTGATTTTAAACATCTTTTGTTCTTTATTTTTTTACTTGTCCAAGATATTTTAATTTTCTTTATTTTCTTGTACATTTTCTGTGTTTTCATTTTTAGAAATATTTGTATCAACACCTTGTACATGTACATTTACTTCTTCCACCTTAAATCCCGTCATTCCTTCCACAGCCTTCTTAACTCTGTTTTGAATTTCAAACGCCACATCCGGTATTCTAGAACCATATTCTACAATTATATTTACATCTATTTTTGCTTTGTTTTCTGTCTTATCTACTTTAATTCCTTTTGCCATATTTTTCTTTCCGCTAAAAACTTCAGATATTCCCCCTGCAAATCCTCCTGCCATTGATGCAACTCCTTGTACTTCTGATACTGCAATTCCAGCGATTACAGCTATTACATCATTTGATATTTCTATTCCATTTTCTGTATATTCTACTGCATCTGTACTTTCACTTTGTTTTTTTTCACTTACTTTGTTATTTTCATTAACTTTTTTTTCGGCATCTTCATTTTTTTCCTGTACTTCTGTTTTTTCTTTTCTTTCTTCCTTGCTTTCATTTTCAATAACTTCTTTTTTAGAGTTTTCTTCTTCCATTAAAATTCCTCCTTTTTGAAATTTTTAAGAATGTGCAATGTATTTATATTATATAAAGTCTTTTTAAACTTTTTATAATATAAAAATTGATATACTTAATTACTTTATAAGTATATCAATTTTTGGTATTTTTTACAACCATTTTTAATGTTTTTTATTCAAAAACCTGAAATTTCTCTATTTTATTACCTCTCAAGAAATCATTTATACTCATTCTTTTAGCATTTTCACCTTGAATTTCTAAAACACTTAAAATTCCTTGTTTTGTTTTAATAAACAATCCTTGTTTCTGGTCTGAAACAATAACTGACCCATTTTTCAAACTTTTTATCTTATCAACATCAAAATCAATACTATTTGCAACATCCACTTTCCAAAACTTAATTTTAGAACCATTCAAAAAAGTATAAGCACCCATAATAGGATTTAAACCTCTAACAAGATTTTTAATCTCTTGAGCCGTTTTATTCTCCCAATCAATTTTAGCCATCTCTTTATTAAGCATTGGTGCAACTGAAAAATCATCACTTTGTTTTACTCTAGGTGCAGTTCTATTTTCAATTTGTTTTAATGTTTCCACTAACAATTCTCCACCAATTTTAGAAAGCCTATCCCACAATTCACCTGTTGTCTCATTTTCACCAATATCAACTTCTTGTTTTAAAATCATATCACCAGTATCCATCCCAACATCCATATACATTGTTGTTACACCAGTTGTTTTATCACCATTTAAAACAGCCCATTGAATTGGTGCAGCCCCTCTGTATTTTGGAAGTAAAGAACCATGTACATTTATACAACCTAATCTTGGTATATCTAATATTTCTTTTGGCAATATTTTTCCATATGCTACAACACATATAACATCTGGATTCAAATCTTTTATTTGATTAATAAATTTTTCATTTTTCTTTACTTTTTCTGGTTGAAATATTTTTAAATTTTTTTCAATAGCAAATTCTTTTACAGGTGATGCAACTAATTTCATTCCTCTTCCTTTTGGTCTGTCTGGATTTGTTACAACTCCCAATATATTATAACCTGCATTATACACCGCTTCTAAACTATCTCTTGCAAAATCAGGTGTTCCCATAAATAAAATATTAAGCATTTTTTCACTCTCCTTTTGTCCATTTGGGGACGGTTCTTTTTGGGACATTTATTCAAAATTAATATTACTCACATTCTTGTTATATCATGATTTACGTCAATTTCCTTTTTTTACCAAAATGTCCTAAAAAGAACCGTCCCCAAATGGACATTTTTATTTTTCAGGTTCCACATACTCCATAGTACCAGGAACAATTTTATCAACAAAAACTTCTCCCTCTAAATGGTCATATTCATGGCATATAGCCTGGGCCAACAAATCTTTTGCCTTAACTTTAACTCTTTTACCATTTCTATCAGTATATTCTGCTGTAACCTCTTCTGGTCTTACAACTTTTGCAAATTGATTTGGAAAACTTAAACATCCCTCTTCAACTTCTCTTTCACCTTTTGTTTTTAAAATAACTGGATTTATAAAAACAATTGGTCCTTTGTCATCATATAAATCCACAACAAAAACCCTTTTTAAAATTCCAACTTGTACAGCAGCTAATCCCACACCATTGTACTTGTGCATTGTGTCTATCATATCATCTATTAATGTTTGTAGTTTTTCGTCTATTGTTTCAATTTCTCTTGATTTTTTACTTAAAATTTCGTCTCCTTCATATCTTAGATTTCTTATTGCCACTTTTATTCCCCCATTCTACACCATACTATTTGGATTTACATCAACTGAAACTTTAGTATTTTTATAATTTTCACCATATATTTCTCTTAACAAATCGTTTAAAACTCCATTTGCCTGTTCATTCATATTACCTTTTATAATAATTCTCCATCTAAATCTATTTTGAATTTTATCTATTGGTGATGGCATTGGTTTAAAAATTTTAAATTCTTCATTATTTAAATTTTTAATTAGATATTCATATGCTTTATTTGAAACCTTTTTTATCTCCGCTTCATTCAAACTATTAAATCCAATTATTATTATATCGCAAAATGGCGGATATTTCAACTGTTTTCTTAAAGCGATTTCAGTTTCGTAAAATTCTTGATAATTTTGTTTTTGTGCATCTTGAATACTAAAATTTTCTGGGTTATATGTTTGTATTATAACTTTTCCTGGTAAATTCTCTCTTCCGGCTCTTCCAGCAACCTGTGTTAAAATTTGAAATGTTCTTTCTGTTGCTCTGTAATCATCAATATTTAATGAACTATCTGCAGCTATAACACCTACCAATGTTACTTTTGGAAAATGATGTCCTTTTACAACCATCTGTGTTCCAATTAATATATCAATACCATCATTTTTGAATTTATTTAAAATTTGCTCATGTGAATTTTTCTTTGTTACTGTGTCAACATCCATTCTTATTGTCTTAGCTTGTGGAAATTGTTTTAATATTTCTTGCTCTAATTTTTGTGTTCCTGTTCCAAAATACCTTATTTTATCACTTCCGCACTCTGGACATTTTGTAACAACTTTTTCTTCATATCCACAATAATGACACTTCAATTTATTTTCATAACTATGATATGTCATACTTATGTTACAATTTTTACATTTAACAGTGTACCCACAATTTCTACACATTATAAATGTCGAATATCCTCTTCTATTCAAAAACAAAATTGTTTGTAATTTATCTTTTAGATTTTGCTCTATTGCTTGATATAAATCAAAACTTAACATTGTCCTGTTTCCATTTGCTAGTTCCTGTTTTAAATCTACAATTTCCACTTTTGGCAAATTAGAATTATTTGCTCTTTTTGTTAATTCTAACAAAGTAATTTTTTCAGTTTCCTTTGCATTATAAAATGTTCTTAAATCAGGCGTTGCACTTCCTAAAACCAATGGTACATTTTCTTGTTTCGCAATTTTTTTGGCAACTTCTTTTGCATCATATTTTGGACTTGCCTCTGATTTATATGAACTATCATGTTCTTCGTCTATTATGATTATTCCCAAATCTTTGACTGGTGCAAATATTGCAGACCTTGCACCTATAACAATTTTTGCTTTATTTTCTTTTATTCTTTCCCATTCATCATGTCTTTCTCCTATTGATAATTTACTATGTAAAACCGCTATTGTTTCTTTCCCAAATCTTGATATAAATCTATCCAACATTTGTGGAGTTAACGAAATTTCTGGTACCAAAACTATTGCTGATTTTCCTTCTTTTTGAGCCTTATCTATTAATTGTAAATATACTTCCGTTTTTCCTGAACCTGTAACTCCATAAAGCAAAAATTCTTCATATTTTTTGCTATCAATACTTGCTGAAATTTTGTTAAAAGCATTTTGTTGTTCTTCTGTTAATTTCAAATTATTTGTATTTTCTATGTTTTTGTTTTCCAATGGATTTCTCTCAACTTTTTGTTCAACCAATTCTAGATATTCATTTTTTATTAAAGTATTTACTATTGCTCTTGAACAGTCTGTAAACGCCTCTATATCTGGTATTGTACATCCTTCATTGTCTTTTACAAAATTTAAAATTCTTATTTGTTTTTCTGATTTTATTTTTTTAGTTTCTATCTCAAAATTTATTTCTTCATAATCTTTTTTTAAATACACAACATTTATCTTTTTATCTTGAATTCTTTTGTTCACATCTTTTGCATTTGTTCCCGGTGTTTGCATTAGCCTGATGCAATCTGATACATTACAAAAATACCTATTAGACATCCAATTTGCAAGTTCTATTTGTTTATCAGTTAAACCATTCTCCACTTTTGCTATATCTTTTATTTCATATTCTGATTTTTCTTTTATTTTTACTACATGTGCTTCTTCTAGTGTTTTAAATCTTCCAAATGGAACTAGTACCTTACTTCCTATTAATATCAAGTTTTCTAGTTCTTTTGGTATATTGTAGTCAAATGTTCTATTTAGTTGTTTTGCTTTGCTATTTATTATAACTTCTGCTACCAATTAATTTCGCTCCTTTTTATTGTAATTAAACAAAAGCGGACATTAATAATATTAGCAATTATTAAGACAATTTTTAAGTCCGCGTCTTTGTTCGTGCACGAAATTTGCTTTATGCAAATTTCTGTGCAAAATATTTATATTATAGGAAGCTCGGAGAACTTTCCTATAATACAAAAAAGTCCCCATTTGAGAACTTTTATTTAAATCTTTTACTATCTAATTCATAGCTATCTTTTATTTCATTTTTATTCAATTCTCTATTATACACTCTTAATGCTCCTAATTTCATCTTTGAAAAATAACTATTTCCTGCCCTTGAAGCAATATACATTTTATAATTTTCAAATTTCGTATTTGACAAATTATACTCAAAATTATTAACTTTTTTAATTTCCAAAACTTCACCATTTTTATAAACTTTTATAAAAGAATCGTACTGATTATAATTATTAATAACAAATGTAAAAACATTAATATTATCTTCATCAACTATATTGTCTTCTGTTGCTTTTATATTATAACCACCGCTATGATGTACCGTAGTATCTAAATCTTTAGTTCCATATTCATTAAAAGTAATACCATACCCCATAGGATTTAAACTCCAATTTTCTGATGATTCCAATATCATTTGTGTAACACTATTTTCAATTCCTCCAACAAGCACCAATTGCAATGTTACTGCACAACTGCTATTATAATCAATATTAGAAGTAGTAACAGCAAAATCATCAACACCATCAAAAGACAAATAATTATTTTCCCATGTTGCTCCAGTTATTTGAGCATCATTTTTATTTTTACTTAAATCTTTCCATATAAGAGTATCTGAACTATGTTCAGCATCACTTATATTATTTATTGCATCATAGTTTAAAATTAAATTTGTTTCAGCATATTTAGGAGATATATCCAAAGTTTGTTTGCCCAAATCTATTTCATCACCATGAATAACATTTATAATATAAGAACCTGATTGTTCCACATAAAATTCAAGATTATCTGAAGTTTTCCAATATTCATCATCTACCATTTTATATTTAACTTGCCAATTACTTACATATCCATCATATTGAATATTTGAAACAGTTATTTTCCACTTGTCTTCATCAATTTCTGCATTTACATCAAAAGTTTCTGTTTTACTATTTTTGTCTTTATACTCTACATTATAAAACCCATTTTCGCTTTGTTCTATCATATAATAAGTTTGGTCTTTATATTTAACGCCTTGGCAACTAACCACATATCTATATTTAATACTTATCAAATAGTCACTTTTTATTCCTTCTAGCCCCAATTCTTCTTTTATATCTTTTGATGTTAAATATCTGAAACTATTTTTTACATCCGTTTTTTTCTCATCAGTTCTGTCTTTATAAATAATGTTAGAAACTTCTTCTATATCAAGGATATTTTGTTGAGTGGTTGTTAATTCAGTTCCTATATCTGTTTTGTTTTCTTGATTTAATCCATTTACTTTTGTCTGTAGCATTTGCAATTCATTTTTAAATTGATTAAATTTAGCCATATTTATTGTTGATATTCCTGCTGTTGTTCCTATTGATGTTAACATTAGTAAAACTATTATTGTTATTACTAGTGTTACTAATGTTATTCCGTTTTCTTTTGTTTTCCTCATTTCTGCCTCCTAATTTAGACATTTCATTGGGTATATTATAACAAATAATCTACTATTGATAAATAGTTTTTAAAAATTTTTTATATAGTTCTAATTTACTATATACTACTTTTTTCAATATTATCACAATATTTTCCAATATACTTTTCTATCTGATCCAACTCTTTCAATTTTATTTTTTTCTTTAAATTTGATAACAATGTTGAAGTAGTTCTCCTTGATACATTTAATTTATTTGAAAGCCCTTATCATCAAATCTTTGACCTAATTCTCCAACATCTCCAAGTTTTCTTCCTGGTACTACCACACAAACAATAAATAACTGTGACAAATATCCTTATGGATATTCTCCAAATACCATCATTCCAGCTAACTTATGGTGTATTTTTCCTGTACTATTTTCTATAATACCATTTAATTTTAATATTTTTTCATCCGAAAATTTTGAAAGATTAGGTTTTTTCTTTTTAATTATTTCAATATACTGTTGAATTTTTTCCTGATTTAAATCTTCAAATTCTGCTCTTTTTATTGTTCTTAAATCTTCTTCAATACCATCAATATAACTTTGTAAACTATATATTTCATAATCAGTCAAGGCTCATCCGAATCTCCAATTCTTATATATGAGCCCTTTTTTATTCCTGCATTTTTATAATAGCAAGGTTTCTTTTTTTGTGGACAAACCTTTTCAGCTGTTTTTGCTTCCAGCTTGTCAGTTTCTGTTTAATACTCTTGCATATATTCTATTGCATCTATAATTTCTTTTTCTTTCAAACTAACACCTCTCATTTTATATTTCATATTATTAGAATTTTCAAAATCTTTCAAAAAAAGTATATAATAATAATTTCTACAAATGTCTTTTATAATTAACACTTGCAGAAATTTATTGTGGCTGGGGTACTGTGATTCGAACACAGGAATGTCGGAGTCAGAGTCTTTATAAGTGTTTCATATATATTATTATTTATTGTTATATAATATCTCTTAAAACGGCTCTAAATTAAACAATTTTAACCCCAATTTTATCTAACTTAACATTTAACACTAATTATAAAATAACACATTTTTATATCATTTGGTTAGATATTGGTTAGATGCTTTATTGGGTATATTATAACAGATAATCTACTATTGATAAATAGTTTTTGAAAATTTTCTATAAAATTTTTATGGTAAAATTACTCTATTTTCACAATAAAATGGCATAAAATCGATTGTGAGGGCTAATTAAATAGAATAAACTTGGACTACTTGTAGTTTTAAAGCTACAGGTAGTCTTTTTTGTTTAAAAAGAGAAATGCAACACCTCTTAAAAAGTGTTTGGTGTAATGAGCCGATGCTATAAAGTTCATTCGTATTTGTATAAGTAGTCTAATTATACAAAGTGCGTGAGTGAGATTTTAGAACACAGACTCACAATAAATAAAAGAGTATTTGGTGGCATATTTGATATGGATTTGTAATTGTAAAAAGTTTGGGCAAGTATGAACAAAGATACTTAAATGTATCGGCAATTATAGTAGTAATATCACTACTTACTAGACTACCTATGAAACAAGGCGAACGACCGATGGTTTCAGCTTATTACGAAAGTAACAAGGTTCTGGGTTACCCAACAGCAATCTTTGATTGCATTGTTGGGTCAGGTTCTTATATAGGTGTAATAATTCTATTTTTCATAAATGGGATTATTACACCTAATTCACTTTAGCTCTCTCCCTCTGGTTTCTGCTTTGAATTGCTAAAGTGAATACAAAAAAGCATAAGAGCTTTTTTGTTGTGAGTAAAAAAATTATTTTTTTGCTCACATTCATAAAAATTGCAACAAGCAAATTTTTATGAAAGAACCTAAAAATGCGAATAGCAATTTTTAGGTTTGGGGTGTGGGGTTGTAAAACCCTGCCATACGGGACAAACTTGTTTGTCTAGTATGTTAGACATTGAAACAATATCTTAAGCAAAGAAGGAGGTGCAAGAAGATATGAGCTATGCTATTATAAGAAATGATAAATTAACAAGAGTGGATGCACAAGGGTCATACATTCACAATGATAGAAGATCAAAAGGTCATTCTAATAAAGATATCGACCCTACAAGAACGCATCTAAATTTTTGGTGTAAGAAAAATGAACTAACTTATATAAGAGAATTTGATAAGATGAAAAAAGAATATGATTTAAAAGGTACTATTAGAAGTAACAGTAATATCATGTGTGAAATGATGATTACTTCTGATAATGCTTTTTTTAATAAGATTGGTTTAGAAGAAACAAAACGATATTTCAAAGAAAGTTATAAATTTGTATGTAATTACAAAAATCTTGGAGAAAAATATATTGTGTCAGCAGCAGTACATTTAGATGAAACTACACCACATATGCATTTAGTTTATATACCAATAATTCATACAAAAAATAAAGAAGGCAAAGATATTGATAAAATATGTTGTAGAGATTTTTGGAAAGGTAGAGATAGTTACAGACAACTACAAAATGCTTTTCATAAATATATAACTTCAAAAGGCTTTGATTTAGAACGAGGTTTACCAGTAGAAGAAACTGGAGCTAAACACGAAAAAATAGAAGATTTAAAGAAATTGACTAATTTTGAAAACACTAAAAAAGTATTAGATAATATAAAACTAGAATTACCAGAAACTCCTGATATAAATGATATTAAACTAATAAAACTTAATAAAGAAAAAGTAGAAAATGAGATTATTAAGCCAAAAGATAATATGATAGAAAAACTATATAATGAAAAAGTTTCTTTACAAAAAGAATTATTAAAACAAGTCAATTTAGTTAACGAGGCTGAAAAATACCAAAAAGAAAGAGATTCCATACTTGCTGATAATAAAGAATTGCACAATACCGTAAAACATTTAGAACACGAATATAAAAAGAAAAATAATACTCTTGATTTAAGATTTGAAAATAGAAAAAGAGAATTAGAACAAGAATTTCAAAACAAAGAATTTAATATTGAATATAAATACAAAAGTAAAATTAGGTCATTAGAAAAAGAAAATACCCATTTACACAAGATTATTGATAAATTTTATGAAACTGTTGATAAATTTATAGTTTGGATTTGTCATAAATTTGGTATTGGTGAATCTAAAGAATTAGTCAAAAATTTTGAAGAAGAAACTCTCTCTTTTATTGATCCAGTAAAACAAATTAAACATGAAGAAAGAGAAAAAGAGTGGGATTTAGAGAGATAACAAACAAAGTAAAGGAGTTAGAATTTTCTCTCTAACTCCTTTCTAAATTTTAATTACTTTGTGCTAATTTTGTTCTTATAGATATTATTTTATTTTTATAGCCATTAATTGATTTTTTTAAATCATATATTTGTTGCTTGTATAATTTTTCAAGACCTATTCTTTCTTCTTTAGATAAATCTTTTTCCTTTATTCTACCCATTTTAAATAGTTTTTGCAAATATAATAATTCTTTAAACTCTTTATTTTCTTTTATTTTAATATCTTCTAAAAATGAACTTGTTTTAGTATTCTCGTTTTGTATTTTTATTTCTTCAATTTTTTCTTCTTTGACAAGACTTTCACTTTTAAAAAATAATCTTTTAAAGAAATTTTTGATTTTGTAAAAAATACTATTTTCGTTAACAGCTAATAAGCCTTCTTTTGATTTATTCATTGAAACCCCTCCATATTATTCAATAGATATGTCTTCTTCTCTATTATGTAATTGTTCTTCATATTCTTGATATAATTGTTTTGCTTGTTGTTCTTTATCTTCTAATGTTGTCTTTTCAAATTCTAAATCTTCTAATGAAGGAGATTCTTGAGTTTTGCTATCATTTATTTCGTAACCTAAAATTGATAATAATTCTTTTGCAGAATCTTCGCCTTTCATTTCAACTAATTTTAATAATTGTTCTAATCCACCTAAATTATTAATATCTCTCTTACTCATATTAGCAATAAAGTTTGGAATAGCTTTTTTAGTAGTTTCATCTTGTTTTTCTACTTCAGGGTTTTGTTCTTTTACTTGTTCAAGATAGGCTTTTGTTGATTCTACTGTTCTAAATCGCTCTCTTATACTAGCTATTCTTGCTAATGTTTTTTCATCAGGTGTTATACGATTTGAAAAATAATTATATTCTTCATTAGTTAAATCTTTTAACTTTTGTGGATCAAATGTATTATAGATAAAGTCTTGTACAGCAGGCATAATTTCATCATTTCCAGCAAGTTCTTGAGCAATATAATTAATATATGAATCTACTGTATCTGTATTACCTTCTAGTTCTGACTCTTTTGCATTTTCAGGGTAAGCAAGATAGTATGTCAACATTTCTTGAACACCTAAATTGGAACTTGTATATCTATCTCCATCGGGATGCTCATTATCTATTACTACTTGTCCATTTTCTTTTTTAAAAGTTTGATTTTCACAATCATATTCATCATCTACATACCACTCGCCATCATTTTCATAGGCATATTCTTCCCATTCTGCTTCTTCTTCTGAAAGTTTTCTTGTTCCACTAATAGGGTGTGTTTCTCCATCTATCTCAACATCTATTGTATCATTTTCATCTAAATATTCCATCATTTTTGAAATATCAACATCTGCATTGTACCAGCTTAAACTTCTTTTACAATCTAATACTCCTTTTTCAGTTTCTTCAAATCTTTTTACATAGTTAGGAATAATCATTTTTGCTAAATTTACAAATTTGTCACTATCTTTACCATTATATTTAATGTTCCAATTTCCATACCATCCCATAATATTTAATTTCCTTTCTCTCTTGCATTTTATGTAATTTATATCACAATATTTTATTTTTTACAATAAATATTGCATTTGTCATAAAAATTTAATATTTTTGTAATATTTCTTCTCTGTTAAATTCCTTTTCTAAATATTGTGCTTGTTCTTTTGTTAAATTATTATTTACAACTGCTAATTTCAATAATGATTTTATATTCTCCCATTTCATACATTTAGAATAGCCTTTTGCAGTCAGTTCAACATAGTCTACAATTTCTTCAAATATATAATATGGCACACAAAATTCTTTATTTAATTGTTCCATCTTGTACTTCTCCTTTTTCAATGTAATTAAGTATAAAATATAATAAAGTGTTAACACTTATAAATATAACACAGAAAAATATTAAAATCAATACATATAAAAAATGAAAGTAGGAATAAATATGTCATTGATTGCAAGATTTGATGGAAATATGAATGTAATAGGAAGATTACTAAAAGAATATAGAATGAAGAAAGATTTATCTTATGAAAAACTATCTGCAAAATTAGAATTAATGGGAATTAGTATTCATAAGCAAAGTTTATATGATATTGAAAATAATAAAAGAACTGTAAAAGATTATGAATTATTTGGTATTGCTTATGTTCTAGGAATAGATGTTAATGATTTATTAAAAGATATAAGAAAAAAATTCTAAAAATTGGGGTTTAAAATGAATTTTTGAAAATCGTTTGACATATAATAAAAAAAGTAGTATACTATATTTAACTTAAGTTAAAAACAAAAAGTTCATTGGATAATCGAAAAGAGCTAAATGTACGGTAGCATTTGGTTCTTTTCATTTTTTTATAAAAAAAGATAATGTAGCTAAAACGGTAGTGCTACATTATCATAATTTCGGTTAGCTAAACCTCATCTTGTTTGTGGTCATTTGGTTTGTTATTGTGATTCTCGGCTTGGTCAAGAGCTACTTGATTTAAGTCTTTTTCTTTTTGTAGTAGTAATTCCACCAAACGCCATACTAAATCTGCGTTGTTCATTGGACAATCCTCCTTTCGCAAAGATTTCCTTTGAGAAAAGGATGTTTTTATTATACTTTAAATTTTACTGATTTACAACAGATTTTAACATATTTCATCATAAAGATTTTATTTGTTTTCAATCATCCAATTATACAAAGTATCTTCATCTAGTTTGCCTTTTTTGAATAATTTGATTTTCTCTTGTGCCTCTTTCTTCCATTTGTCAAAATCTTTCTTTAATTGCTTATTTTCTTTGTTTCTATATACTGTCATAACCTTTTGTTGATATGTTCTTCTATAAAGTAATAATGCAGGATTACTTTCAAGACTCTTTTTATAAGTTTCACTTGCTCCTTTATCTCTACAAGTTGGTGTTCCATCAACATTTTTTAAGTCACAGTAAATTTCATTTTGTCTAAATGTTGGTATAAAATATCTACCACAAATTTGGCAAGTCTTAATTGGTAAATTCTCTTGTCTTACAAGTTGATCTAAAATAGTAAAACAAATACTTCTTAATTTTGTACTTGTATAAACATCGTGTAATTCTAATTTCGGATTTTTTTCATTTATACCTTTTATTAAATTTTCTATACTTTCATTATGATGATGGTTATGTATATTTATATAATTATCTAATATAACCTCTACATCTTGTGAATATGTATAAAATTCGTTGTGTTTAATTGTATAAGCAACAAATTTTGAATATGTACTATGTTCTTTTAATTCTTCATTTCCATTTAAGTTATATACAAAATCTACACATTTCTTGAAATTATCTTGCCATTCTAATAAATCATCTAGGCTTGTGTTATAAATATCTTCTAACATTTTCATAAATTCTACATCTGTTATGTATTCATCAATTTTTGAGTATATGTAAGGTGTATATTCTTTTATTAATTCAAAACCATAGGCATAAAAAAATGTATTATATGCAGATTCAAAAGATGAAAAATCAGCATTTAAAAAATTTATTAACAATGAGCCTATGCTTTCTGCATAATGAATATAAATAGTTGAAGGTTGTCTAATGACTTCTTTTTTCTTATTTAATTTTGTTTTTGAAATATCTTTTTCTAACTCTAAATATACTCTTGTTTCATCTTGCTTTTTTTCTTCATCATTTTCTTTGTCTGTATCTTTTCTTATTACATTATATAAATATAATGGTGTTGCATAATATTCTTCTTTATCTTTCATATTAAACCATATATAAAAATCTTCTAAAACAAGATGGCGAGGTAATTCTCTCATTTTTTATCTCCTTCGTTTTTTGCATTTGTAAAAAATTTTAACAAAATATTTAAAATTGTATTGACAAATATAAATTATAATCGTATAATGACAATATGAAATTGTTATGTAAAATTTTTTACAATATAATAATACAACAATTAATAACAAATGTCAATAGGCGAATTGTATTTAAAATCTTGCAAACAAAAAATTAACCAAAGGAGGAAAAAGAAAAATTGAATACTAAAGAACAGATTTTAAACTTATATTATAATCATCATCTAAAACAAAATGAAATTGCTAAAATAGTTGGAAAAAGCTGTCCTTATGTTTCAAAAGTTGTAAAATCTGATAATAGAAACAAACAAGAAAAGGAAACTCGTAAAAAAACAAATGCTGAAAACAGAAAAGTTTATTTACAAGAATATTTTAAAACTTATGATAGACCAAAGAAAGATGACAACAGTTATGAACAAATGGTAGCACAGCAAAAACAAGATGCAATGGAATTATCTTATACTACTAATAATATGTCAGACTATGCTTTTGCAAAATGGAACTCAAGTGCTTATCATACAAATAGCAAAGGAATTTTAGTTATAGATAGAAAATTAAAAGTTGGATCTGATGTTCCCAAATCAATAAATATGAATATCAAAGTACCAACACAAAAATATAAAAATAGATATGTTTATAGTTATTAACAGGACTTTTATTAAGATTACTTAATAGGTCTTTTTTATTGTGAATTTTAGGGAAAGGAGGACTTACAATATGGGTACTATTAAAGAAAATTATCAATTAATGTTTACTTCATATCCAGATGTAGTAAATACAAATCAATTAAAAGATATGCTTGGTATTGGCATTACTCTAGCTTATAGATTAGTAAAACAAAATATTATTAAGTCTATAAAAGTTGGTAGAGAATACAAAATACCAAAAGCTAATGTAATAGCTTATTTAACTAAACAAAATGAAATATAGACTAGATTTAAAGTTATAAACATGGTATTATACCAATATCAATAGTAGGTTAAATCTAGTCTGTTATGAGAAAAGAAAGGAGTTTTAATGAATATAACAGCAAGCCTACAAACAAAAAATAATATATATCAAGTTGTTTTAAATTATAAAGATATTAATGGTAAAAGAAAGCAAAAATGGGTATCAACAGGACTTACTGAAAAAGGCAATAATAAGAGATTAGCTAATCAAAAAATGCAAGAAATACTTACAAATTTTAAAGAAGATTTGAATTGCCCTAATTCAAAAACTGATGACAAATTGTTTACAACATATTTAAAAGAATGGTTATTATCTATTAAAAATACTATTGAAGAAAACACTTACGATTCTTATAAAGTCATTGTAAATAAAATTTGTGATTATTTTGAAGATAGAAATATTTTGCTTAATGATTTAAAACCTGTAGAAATTCAAAAATTTTACACTTTCCTTTATTCTAAAGAATTAACAGGAAACACTGTTTTACATTATCATAATGTTATAAGAAAAGCATTGCAAACTGCTTTAAAACTAGATTTAATATTAAGTAATCCTGCTGATAGAGTAGAAAGACCTAAAAAAGAACAATTCATAGGAAGTTTTTATTCTCAATCAGAATTAAACACACTTTTTACTTTGATTAAAGACGATCCATTAAAAATAGTTATTTATCTTGCAAGTTTTTATGGATTAAGAAGAAGTGAAGTTTTAGGATTAAAATGGGAAGCTTTTAATTTTGAAGATAAAACAATTACCATTAAACACAAGGCTATTGAAACTAGAAAAGATAATAAAAGAGTTATACTTTTAAAAGATAAAACAAAAAATCAATCTAGTTACAGAACTTTACCATTAGTTGATGATATTATTGTTCTCTTACAAGAACACCAAAAACAAATTGATAAAAATAAAAAATTATGTAGAAATAGTTATAATAAGAAATATTTAGATTATATCTGTGTTGATTCTATGGGCAAATTATTTAGACCAGAATATGTAACTGACCATTTTACTTTGATAATGAATAGAAATAAAGATGTATTAAGAAAAATTAGATTTCATGATTTAAGGCATTCTTGTGCGAGTCTTTTACTTGCTAAAGGAATACCTATGAAAGAAATTCAAGATTGGCTTGGTCATTCTACCTATTCTACTACTGCTAATATTTATGCTCATTTAGAAAAAGATACAAAAAATAAGTCTGCAAATGTATTATCAAATGTACTTACATTTACAGAATAGTTACTGGCTGGGGTGGTAGGATTCGAACCTACGCATCGATGGGTCAGAGCCATCTGCCTTACCGCTTGGCTACACCCCAATATTTTGAAAGATATTTAATTGGTTAGATATTTGGTTAGATGCTTTACAATTTTTTACTTTATTATAAAACATCTAATCCTTATATTTCAAGTATTACAAAATTTATTACACGAGGTAAAACGACAAGAGTCAGAGTCCGATGCCTTACCACTTGGCGATACCCCAATATAAAACTAATCTTATGCTATCACATTTTATTTAATTTGTCTACAAATATACAAATTAAATTTTAAAAATATTACAGTTCAATGAAAATAATGAATGAAATATCTGTATATAATATTTTTCATATTTTTCAAATGTGACCAAAATATTATACCCCAGGTATTTCAGGCACTATCTTCACAGAACTAAAACTTTAAAAACTACTTAATATTAAAAGTTCCAACATCCTTATTCCAAGTATCAATAACATATTGCCTTTCCGAATTTGGAATTAGTGCAATTCTAAAAGCAGACATAGGCCTATCTTTAGCATACATACACTCTTGTCCATTTGAACAAGAAGCAATCCAACCCACTCTATCAATCAAAATTTGATATACAATAGAAAACTGAGAATAATCTTTTAACCTGAATTTCATGCCACAAATTCCATATTTATATTTATTTGCAACATACCCAGGAATAGGATTATTTCCATACAAGTCTGGGTTTTGATATCCATTTATTCCACTTCCACCAAACTGAAAATATTTTTTATTATCTATTGTAACTAAATCAGATGATTTCATAGATTTATATCTACCGTCTAGTGGATTATATCCAAAATTATAAATAATTCCTGAAGTTGTACATTTTCCAAAACTTCCATCTCCCCAATAAGTATAGATGTACGAATTTCCTTGTACAAAATCTTCATCTATATTTCCACTAATATTAAAAGCCAAAGCTTCTGTCTTATATACAGAATTATGCATTATAGCATCTTTACCTGCAACATCATAATTTCCATATCCAAAAGACCATCCAACTACCGAATTATGAGACGCATAAACTATATTTATATATGATGCTTTTGTTATACTAATTTCTACTTTTCCTTCATTTCCAGCAAAATCAAGTATAGGTAATTCATATGATACATTATTGGTAAATTCTTTTGATACACTCAATTTATCCTTTGAAAAATTCCATCCATCCAAATTTCTTATAAATTCACTTAATTCAATGCTAGCACACACCTTTCCATCTGATATTTTGTTTTCTTTAAAATTTCCAGTAGGTGCAATATTGTCAATTACTATATTAGTATCAATTTCTAAGAAATCATTTGATAATTGTCCCTGATCTATTACTGTATTATTTGATATATTTAATTTTAAATTTCCATTTTCTTGTAAATCTTTTAATTCAATATCATATATTTTACAATTAACCAAATCTTGAATTTTTGTAAATTTAATATTAGGTTTTTCTACAATTTTTTCTGCTATTTTTACTTTTACATGTTCTTTATCTAAAAATATATCTTTAATATTTTTATCTGATATTTTTATTCTCACAATAATATTGTGTTTTTTACTAGCATAATTTGGATATTCTGAATTTGTATTCGTTATATTTACAAATTCTATTTTAGGTTTCGTTCCATCTATATTAATATTTGCTATATCAAACTCATTTTGCAACACATATTTGGCATATATAATTGAAAATGAAAAAAAAATAATAAAACTTAAAATAACACTTACAAAAATTTTAATTTTCTTGTTTTTTTTAATTTTAAACACCTCCTACTATAACCCTTCTCCAAACACACAAACATTGAATTTATATTGTTTAATATTTTTTGCATCTTCTGTATCACAAATATCAATGTCATGCTGTTTTATGTTTTTTTCATCTTGATTTTCTTCATAATTCCAAAACCAACATATCCCTATATTAATATTTGTATTCTTATCTATATTTCCAGATAATTTATTTGACAATTCTTCTAAGGAATCAGTTATTACTAAATTTTCTCCGTTTTTTTCTACTGAAAATTTTAAATTTTTAGGTTTTTCATTTAAACTTTCGAATTCAATATTATACCTTAAATCTTGTTTTGAACTTAATAAAATACTAAATTTTCCTTTTGTTCCAGGTGCTATTTTTTCATAAACTCCCATCTTTTTATCAACTGTTTCTAACAAATTTATTGGTTTTAATTTCATATTTTTGTATTTAACATCGAATTTATAAATTTCTGATTGGTTATCATTATTAAAAAAATCAAGATTTTGTTTTACTATACCTGAATTATTTATAATATCAGCCTTTGAAAATAATTTGAAGAATAAAAAATCATCACTTTTTTGTATTTTATAAAAATTTGAAATAAAAATTACTTTTACAATTAACATTAAAAGAATTAAAAGAACAATTAATTTTAAAATTTTTGTTTTCATTCAACCACCTTACGCCTTTTCTTGCTCTGTATGCACTCTTACTTGAATTTTTTGCATAACATCAGTTTCAGATTTCATTTTATCTTTGTCATATGTAATTCTTATTTTATATGTTCTTTCTTCTTTTTTATCTTTAGAAATTTGAATATATTCCGTTTTATTATCAACCAAATTAATTTTATTTTCATCTTGATATAACTCTATATTAATTGAACTGTCAACATTTGATAATATTTCTATATAATACTTTAAATCTGTTTCTGATATTTTATTTTCTTCATTATAATTTTTTACTTTAAAAATATATTCTCCATATTTTTGAGTTTCAGTTATATCTATACTTGGGTTATTTTCAACAACTAAAATAGGTTCTGCAATTTGTGCTTGTCCTTTTATTATTACCTCTTCAACAACTTTAGCCATACTATATCCACAAAATAATAAGATTATGACTATAAAAATTATTGCCATTGCAGTAATAACTTTACTATTTTTATTTTCCTTTTCTTCCTTTTTATATATCTTCCCTTTATTTATTATTGGTAAATTTATATACTTTAAGTTTTCTTTCCTTGCCATACGTCCTCCTATTTATATAAAATAATACATTTTCATATTTTTTATATATTAGATTTTTATATATTGAAAAGCAATATCACAATTCATAATATAAAATTTTCAGTTGACACAAATCAATTATAAAAACTAATTTTGTGGCATAACTTGTGTACCAGAAACAACAACATCAAAAGTATAATTCCTTATTGTTTTTGCTTCTTTAGTATCAACTATATCACTCTTTGAAATTTCTTGTAAATTTGACCCTGTTTCATACTTCCAATTCCAACCTATTGTAATGTTTTTTGTTTTTTCTTTATCATCTGCATTTATTGTACCTGTTAAATCATCTTGTAATTGTGTTAAAGAATTATAACTTTTTCCATTATAAGTAAATTTTAAATTTGTTGGTTTTTGAGATTCATTTTCAAATTTAACGACATAATTAATTCCAACTTCTGAACCTGTTGCATCTACCTTGATTTGAAAGTTTCCTTCTGTTCCTGGTGCAATTTTATTGTTTAATAAAGTTGAATTATTTATTGTAGATTTTAAAGATATATTTTGCATTTTTTCAGCATTTTCATTTACTTTAAAATTCCAACTTGCAACATCGGCAGTTCCACTACCTGTTACTTTTGACATATATTTGGCATATGCCTGTCCTCCTATAAATGACACTAATATTGCTACAAGTGCAATAATTATTAATACTATTTTCTTACTCTTTTTCAATAGCATTCCTCCCTTTTATTTAATTTTAATTTTTTGGATTTTTTTAGAATTTGATTTTTAAGCAAAGTTCATTTTATTAATACGAACCGCTTTTTGAATTTAAATTATAAAAAATATGAAAATGTAATTAGATTATACTTTGATTTTCTACATTTGTCAACAAAAACATTTCGACAAAAATCGACAAATGTAGTTCAAATCAAGGATTCTGTAAGCTCTTTTTATTAGATTTTATAATAAACCTAAAAAAGTATAAGTTTATTTTTTATTAACCCCAATTATTCCTCCTAATACTCCAAATATTGTAGCTGTTGCTATCATTATTATTGATTGTATATTTAATGAAAATTTCCAATTTAATAAACTAGATATCAAATATATCATTAATATATAAATTCCTCCAACTATTCCACCATTTAATAAACCATTTTTCTTTATTTTTATATTTGCTAAAGAGCTTCCTATTAATATGCTTATTGCTGTTATTATCATTATTACTGGATTTATAACTTTTTCTTCAGTATTTGTATATGTTAATATAATTGAGAATATTATTAATAAAATAAATGTCGTTAATAGTGCTATAACAACCCCTTTTACAATATTTTTTATTGCCATGCTTTCCTTTGCTTGTAAATTCTCCATATTTCTGATTACTCCTTTCATTTATATTGCTTTTTCCTTTTATTTTATTAAATTATATGAATTTTATTTTTTATTATAACTTCAATTTTTAGTTTGCATAATATGAAAAAATATTGTATAATATAATTAAATTTACTTTTATAAAACTCAAAATAATTATTAGGAGGAACTAAAGATGAACAAGAAAAAATATTATCGAGCTGTTGGTGTTGCTGAATTTATAATTGAGGGACATACTATAAAACAAACAACTAATGAATTTCGGATTTCGTCAGATACGATAACAAAAGATTTAAAATATCTAGTATCTTGCGAATATGGTAACCATAAAGAAAACATCAAACTTTACGTCCGTGCAAAAAAACAACTAAAACAAAACAGTAATAATATAATTAAATACAATAATAGAAGTTGCTAATGCAACTTCTATTTTAATTCTACAACTGTAACTCCCATTTCTCCTTCACCATAAGTCCCAACTCTAAAAGACTTAACGCGAGAATTAGATTTTAAAAATTTATGAATACCTTCACGCAATTTTCCAGTACCTTTACCATGGACAATTCTTACAGTTTGAAGATTTGCAATAGAGCAATCATCTAAAAATTTATCAACAGTAAAAACTGCTTCTTCAACATTTAAACCAATAACATTAATTTCTGAACTAACATGTTTTGCTTTAGAAACTGAACTATAAGAACTTGTTGATTTATTAGTCTTATTTTTATTGACGATTTTTTCTAAGTATTTTAATTTAACACTAAGCTTCATACTCCCAACTTGAACTTGAACTTCATTTGATTTTGAAACATTAGAAACTATAATACCATTTTGACCTAAAGTAGTTACAAAAACCTCAGTGTTAGGTTTAGCATCTTCAATAGAAATAGCAGATTTTGATTCTTTTGCAACATTATTAGACAATGAAGCTGCCGAAATATCTTTTATATCTTTATTAAGTTTATTTCTTAGATTATTCAAATCACTATTAGATTTAGAAACATCATTCATTTTAGAAATTATTTCATTTGCTTCTTCTTTTGCATCAAGTAAAATATTTCTAGCCTGAACTTTAGCATTATTAATAATTTCATGTTCTTGTTCATTAAGTTTTGTGTTGTCACGTTCTAATGATTTTTTTAGTTTTGTAATTTCATTTAGTTTTTTAGAAATTTCTAATTTTTCATTTTCGATTTTTGATTTATTATCATAAATATTTTTAAGTAATTCTTCAAAATCAATATCATTTTTTGTCAAGTTTCTTTTTGCTTCATTTATTATTGAATCTGGCAAACCAAGTTTTCTACTAATTTCAAAGGCGTTACTTTTTCCGGGTACACCAATTAATAGGTGATATGTAGGTGACAATGTATTAACATCAAACTCAACAGAAGCGTTTTCAAATCCATCAGTTGTTAATGCATATTTTTTTAACTCTTGATAATGTGTTGTTGCAACTGTTAAAGAATAATTTGATTTAAAGTAATCTAAAACACTAATTGCAAGTGAAGCACCTTCAACTGGGTCTGTTCCAGAACCTAATTCATCAACTAAAATTAATGAATTCTCTGTTGAGTTTTTAACAATATCAACAATATTTGTCATGTGTGCAGAAAACGTACTAAGAGATTCAGTAATACTTTGTTCATCACCAATATCAGCAAAAATATTATCAAATACATATATAGAAGATTGTGTTGATGCTGGAATATTAAGGCCACTACAAGCCATTGCAGTTAGAAGTCCAACGGTTTTTAATGTAACCGTTTTTCCACCAGTATTAGGACCTGTTATAACCAAAGTGTTAAATGTTGTGCCTAATTCTAGTGAAATAGGTACTGCTTTTTCTTGGTCTAAAAGAGGATGCTTTGCATCTTTCAAAATGATTTGTTTTTGCGTATTTATTATTGGTGTTATACCATGTATATCTCTTGAATATTTAGCCTTTGCAAAAGCAAAATCAAGTTTTCCGATACATTCAATATCTTCTTTTATTTCATTTGCATAAGGATAAAACAATTTGCTTAAATCTTGTAAAATTTTTTCTATTTCTAAGTTTTCTTCATTCTTTAAATTAGCAAGTTCATTATTTAATTCAAAAACTGAAATTGGCTCAATAAATACTGTTGAACCAGAACTTGAAATATCATGTACAAAACCTTTAATTTGTCCTCTATACTCATCTTTTACAGGTATTACATAACGGTCATTTCTGATTGTAATAACATTTTCTTGAATGTATTTTGAGTATGTAGAAGAATGCAAAAATGTATTTAATTTTGTTTTTATATCTTGTTCGATATTTCGTTGTTTTTTTCGGATAAAAGCCAAATTTTTTGATGCTCTATCATCAATTGTATTTTCGTCAATAATACTGTAAGATATCTTTTCAATAATTAAACTGTTTGAATATAGTTTTGAAAAAATATCAGCTAAATATATAAATTCATTAGACTCTAAAAAATCATTATAGAAATATTTTTTTAATTCATCTGACATTTTTAAAATGTTTGTTAATTCTAAAATTGATTTTATAGAAAGAGTTCCATATGATTCAATTGTTTTTAAATTTTTAGCATTGTCAGCAATTTCAGAAATAGGCGGAGTATTGCATCTGTATAAAATGTTGAGTGCTTCCTCTGTTTCTTTTAACATATTTTGTACATCATTTTTATTTTTTGATGGTGTTAATGTTGCACATTTTTCTTTGCCTATGTATGTTAAGGCATATGCTGATAATATGTTTAATATTTTTGGATATTCTATTTTTTCTAAATAATTTCTCATTTTTGTGGTCCTTTCTAAGTATAAAAGTAATCTTATAATTTTGCAATCAGTAAAGATAATGTTTGAAATACTTGTTAGAATTTGTTAACATTATGTCGGGAACCTGAGAAAAATATGAAAAATATTATACACAGGTATTTCACACATTATCTTTATTAAATTACACTATTATTATACAAAGATTAAAAAAATAAGTCAATAAAAGTTGACTTTATGTTAAATAAAATGTATAATGGAAAATGCTGTAAATATCAAAAAAATAAAATAATTATTTTATTAGTTTAGGAGGACTAAATATGAAAAAAAAGGTAAACAAGAAACAACGGAAATTCTGCTTTTTAATTTTGGAAGTTATAATACTAGCTTTATGTTTGCTTTATCTAAATGCAAAAATAAAATACGAAAATGTATTTTATACAGGAACTGTCATTAATGAATTTGATTGTTCTAAAATGACAGTTGATGAAGCTAGATTAGCTTTAGAAGATAAAAAGAAAAATAAAATTCCTATTATTTTCAAAGGTGATGAAATATATATTTTAGATTGTTCTAAAATTTATAAGATAAAAAATTTACAGCAAGAGCTGGAAAATATAAAAATAGAGCAAAATAAAAAGATTATATTTCATGGTGAAAAATATCAAATTAATCGGTTTTCTTTCAACAAAAGAAAATTAAAAAAAGAACTTTCTTCAATTAAACAAATGCAAAAAGACTATATGGAAAAAAAGTCAAATGTTGTGTATTCATATGATAGTAAAGAAAAGAAGTTTAAAACTTCTTGTAAGGATTCATACTATTTGAATATGGATTATGTGATGGAAAAGGTAATTAATGCACTAGAAAATAATAATGATAGTGTACTTATTACAAAATATAATAAACCTAAAACCAAAAAAGTTGATGAGTTTAATTCGAAAATTTCATCAAGTGTAACATATAAACTTCCAAACGGAAAAGAATATGTTTTGGACGCAGACATTTTACATTTGTGGTTTAAATATGGAGATAACTATGCCTATAATGAAAAAAAATGGAATGAACAATTGGAAAAGTTTGTTTCTGATGATTTGAAACCTTTAGTAGAAACTGTTGGAAAAACTAGAAAATTTAAGCTAACAGGAAAAGATGAAAAAATTTCTATTGAAGGAGGAAATTATGGTTATAGCCTTGATGTAGAAGCTGAGTTGAAACAGTTGAGTACTGACTTGAAAAATCAAAAAAGTGTAAAAAGACAGCCAATGTATAAAACCAAAGAATCATCTTTAAAAAATGATGGGATTGGAAATTCTTATGTGGAATTAGATATTTCCAGGCAAAAAGTTTGGGTATATGTAGATGGAAATCTTCGGGTTGAAACAGATTGTGTTACTGGTTGTGTTGCCAGAGGTAATGATACACCAACTGGTATATATTTTCTTACCTATAAACAAAAAGATGCTATCTTGAAAGGGGCTAATTATAGGTCTCATGTTAATTATTGGATGCCTTTTAACGGAAATATTGGACTTCATGATGCAACTTGGAGAAAAACTTTTGGAGGTGACATATATCTTACAAATGGTTCACATGGTTGTGTAAATCTTCCACTTTATAAGGCAAAGGAAGTTTATGGTCTTGTTGATAAGACTATGCCTATAATCGTGTATAAGTCTGAATAGCTAAATTGGAGCACCTTATTGGTGCTCCTTATAATTTATAAAAAGTGAGTAATATATTCGTAAACTTTTGGATTTTTTTATATCAATTTTGGGTTTAGTAAAAATTTTTTGAATATATTGTCTAATTTTACTGTAAAAATTACTTGACAAATTAGATATTTATAGAGTATATTAAATATGTTTTTATTCGTTTTACTATTGTAAATCTTGCAATTAGTATTTCCAAGTATTGAAAATTAAAGGGAATGTTGTTATAATAAAGGTGGTGATAAATTGCCAATTATTTCACAATTTTATGGTATAATAATTCAAATGTTTTTCAAAGAAGATGGACCGCATAATCAAAAACATATACATATAAAATATAATGAATATAAAGCAGTATATAATTTGGAAGGAATAATTTAAAATAAGAATATTAAAGGGGGGAATATGTATGTATATAGTGCCAGAACCTATAGAAGTAAAAGCAATAGAAAAATATAAACTATATATAAAATTTAAAAATGGTGAAAAAAAAATATTAGATATGGGACAAGATATTAATGAGAAGTTTTATGCAAAATTAAAAGATTATAAATATTTTAAAAATGTTAAAATTTCAGACACTGGAATTACAATAGAATGGCCAAATGGTGAAGACATTGCACCAGAAAATTTATATTATAATAGTAAAACGATTAAAAGCTTATAAAAAAAGCTTTTAATATAAATTAATAAGGAGGCTTTTATATGAGCAAAGATGTAAATAAAAAAAGAGAAAATTATATAAGTTGGGAAGAATACTTTATGTCAATAGCAAAATTATCAGCAATGAGAAGCAAAGACCCATCAACACAAGTAGGAGCATGTATTGTGAGTAATGATAATAGAATTTTATCAATAGGATATAATGGAGCACCAAACGGATTTAGCGATGAAGAATTTCCTTGGGCTAGAGAGGGAAAAAATTTAGATACAAAATATCCTTATGTTTGTCATGCCGAATTAAATGCAATTTTAAATTATAGAGGAAGTAAAAAAGATTTGGAAAATGCAAAAATATATGTTGATTTATTTCCTTGTAATGAGTGTGCCAAAATTATTATTCAGTCAGGTATAAAGGAAGTTATTTATTTGTCTGATAAATATGCAAATTCTGAAAATAATATTGCTTCAAGGAAATTATTTGATTGTTGTGGAGTTAAGTATAGAAAAATTGATTTAAAAGAAAATAAAAAAATAGAAATAGAATTAAAATAAAAATTAAAAAAATACATGAAATATTAAAATTCATGTATTTTTTATTTTGGCTGGACTGGCTAGATTCGAACTAGCGCATGCCAGAGTCAAAGTCTGGTGCCTTACCGCTTGGCTACAGTCCAATATATACTGGGGTGGAAGATGGGACTCGAACCCACGGTCTCCAGTGCCACAAACTGGCGCGTTAACCAACTACGCTACATCCACCATAGTTTCCGTGCTTGTTCTTGGCACTTTTTTATTTTAACTCATTTAATACCAATTTGTCAAGTATATTCCAAAAAAAATAAAAAATTTTATGAAAATGTGTTACAATTAACCTTTTATAAATTATAAAAAAAGAAATTACTGCTTTATTATTTTTGTTACCTCATTCTAAACAATATACATTATCTCATTATTAGGAAAAAACTTCTTCATCTGCTCCCTCAAAAAAATCTCACCATCAACCCTATATTGATTCTTATACATATATTTACCTTTTCCCCTACCAGTCATCATATCCTTATCATACAAATTAATAGCATTAGGAAAAGCCTCTTCATTAATTTTTGTATGAACAAAACTATATGTCATAAAAATAATTTCAAAAAACACATCCTTTTTAACCTTATCTGTTAATCCTTCTGCCAACTGTTTTATCAATTCAGAGTATAACTCTTTCCAGTTTTTAACCATAATTACTGGTGCTATTAAAATTCCAATTTTATAACCCGCTTCTTTTAATTTGTTTATAGCATCAATTCTTTCCTTTAATCTTGAAGTTCCGAACTCAACTCTATTAATAATCAATTCTGGATTAACACTCATTCTAACAGTCACTTTTCCTTGATGGTCTACATTTAAAATATCATCAACCATATCAAATTTTGTTGGAAATGTAAGATGTCCTTTAGGAGAATTTTTAAAATTTTCTATTGTCCATGGCAAATTTCCTGTAATTGTATTTTCTAAAATCAAATCACTATTACTCCCAATTTCAAAAATTAAATCCTTTTCTGATTTATTTGCAACTTTTATTATTTTATCCAACATTTTCTCTCTATTTACAAATAGCCTCAAATATGCACATTTATTGTAATTGCACACCAAATAACAATACATACATGCAGCAGTACAGCCTGATGATGTATATGGTACTAAATAGTCTGATGTTTTGTGGTTTTCTACAAATTTGTGTGTTTTCCTTACTCCTATTATTAAACTTCTTTTCATGTCCATAAATTCTTTGTTTTGCTTTTTTCGCATTTCTTCTATATTATTATGATTTTCTATTTCCACTTTAGGTACTTCTTTATATTTTTCTAATAATTGCTTTCCTAATTCGTAATTTGCAATTTCTTTCTCAAAATAAATAGCTTTAGGTTTAAACATAAGTATCATCCCTTTCTTGTCAATAGGGACGCCCTTTTTTGACAACTTCACTTTTATTAGTTTAACCCAAAGCTTTTATTTTATTATTTATTTATGACAAAATATATTATTTTCTAACATAAGTAACATATTCATAATCAAAATCATTAATACCATCAGATGGACCTTGTTCTCTTTCAACTTCTTTCCATTCATTTTCATTAATTCTTGGAAATAAAGCATCTCCTTCAAAATCCTTATCCAATTGTGTAACATACATTTTTTTGCAATATGGCATTAACAAATTATAAATAATTGCACCACCAATTACAAAATGTTCTTCTTCATCATCCATATATGGTTGTAATTCTAACAAAGAATGAATAACTTTTACATAGTCTGAATCTATATTAAAATCTGGATTTCTACTTAATATGATATGCATTCTATCTGGAAGAATTCCTCCTAAAGATTCAAATGTTTTTCTTCCCATTATTATTGTATGTCCTGTTGTTTTTTCTTTGAATCTTTTTAAATCATCTGGCAATTTCCAAAGCATACTATTATCTTTTCCTATTATATTATTTTTTGCTTTTGCTACTATTATACTTAACATTTCTTTTGCTCCTTTAAATTATACTGTGGAGAAAGCCTAAGCTTTCTCCTTTTGATCTGCTATATTTTTCTATTCATAGCATTTTTTCCACCAAAAATACATGGTGATTTGCACTTCCAGCCAGGAAATGTACATCTTGCACCTTTTGAATATGGAAGTAATTCATTTTCAATAACTGGATTATCCTTTACGGCTTCCAAATATTTATTCATTGTTATTACTGTCTGTTCCATAATTTCAAGCTGTGCTGCCCCACACAAACGCTCTGTACATTTTAAGATAAAATTCTCTACTGTACCTCTTTCATTCACTTTCACTAACATTCCCTGTGGATAATATTCCTCCAATGAAGATATATCTTTTAACCATTCTTTTTCTAATTCTGTTTCCCTGATTATTCTTGGAACATAATATTCTGGTTTTTCAAGTAATGTCATTTCATAAGCTAAAGTTCTATGTCTTTGTGCCTGAGCTAACTGCGCAAAACTTGCAAGATATGTAGTACTGTAATTTTCTCCAAATTCTTCGGTTCTATCTCTTTTTGCAAACAAAGATAATTTTGTGCCTTTTACTCTTGGATTTAATTTTTCTACTTTTAAATCTGGCAATGCTTCTAAAAATTCTTTCATTGCACTCTTTAATTTCGTTGAAAACTCTGTTTCAGGTTCGTATTCAATATAGTCTTCAAACCAACTAATAATAAAGTTTAACTGTTCAAAACTAACCGTATACTCCATAATTGTTGCTGGTGTAAAAACACTTATTAAATATCTGGCATTTTCCTGTGCCAACTTTTGAACCTTTTTCTCATCGAAATCTGGATATTCTTTACTTATTTCTTTTTTATAAATATCTATCCATTTTTCATAAAGATTTTTTTCTTTTTCAGAAGGCTGCATTTTTGTATATCTTGCTGATTTTTCAGAAGTATTATATATCTTCTCATTATTTAAAATCATTGCAAGAATTTTTGGTATTCCTTCTAAAATAAGGTTGTAATGTGCGTGGCCAAAAACACTATGATGACCTGACTCTAAGTTTCCATTTGCTCTTCTCTGTGTTTTTTCTGGTGCCTCTGCAAATAATGTTTCTACTGTATCTGGTAAATAACAAATACCTGCAGATTTTCCTGAAAAATCAACTGCTTCTTCTTTTGGTAATACATATCCTACTTTTGTTGATGCAATAACTTTGATTTTCATTTGTAACATCTCCTTTGTAATATATTAATATTATTGGCTGCACTATTGCAACTTAGGTACATTATAACATAACTAATTACAATTTTCTACATTTTTTTAATATTTTCATTGATTTCCATTTTAGCAATGTTACATTTCAGGGATTTTTCCTACCGAACTGTGACTTTGCAATTAAATTTTAATAACTTTAGAACTATAGTACTTTCTCAAAATCAACTAAAATTTCCAATTTGGTACATACTCTTCTTCATGTTCACCCAGTTCCTGAATATAGCCATTTTCCAAATCCAATCTATACAAATAATTCTCAATCTGTTCAAATTCTTCCTTAGTCAATTTTCTATTTATATCATCAATATCTTTAGCCTTATATGTAGGAAAATATTGAGCCATAACACTAACATAAACATCATGCATATTTTCATTTATCCACTTTAAAACTCTTCTAGAATTTAAAACATGATTAGGCAAAACTAAGTGACGAATAATCATACCTCTTTGCATTATTTCTTCTTCATTAAAAACTGCCTTACCAGTTTGCCTATACATCTCTTTTAATGCATCTGTAACAATTTCAAAATAATTATCCACTTTTGATAATCTTTTTCCCAAATCATTATCTGAATACTTAAAATCTGGCAAATAAATATCAACATACCCTTCTAACAATTTCAAAGTCTCAACTTTTTCATATCCATTGGTATTATAAACTATTGGCAATTTTAAACCATTACCACGAGCTATTTTAATAGCCTCAATAATTTGTGGCACATAACTTGTAGGTGTTACCAAATTAATATTTTCAACATCTTTTTCCTGTTGCTTAATAAAAATATCAGCCAATTCTTCTATTGAAATTTCTTTGCCCTTTCCTAGTTGACTTATTTCATAATTTTGGCAAAACACGCAATTCATATTACAATTTGAAAAAAAGACTGTCCCTGAACCTTTTTTCCCACTAATGCAAGGTTCTTCAAAGTTATGTGTTGAATATAAAGCAACTTTTACAGTATCTTTTGACTTACATCTTCCTATTTGATTATTTAATCTGTTTATTCCACAATTATGTGGACATATTGCACATTTTTCAAGTAATTTTACATCCATCTACTAAACACCTTCTAAATATTCATATTGTTTTTTACATTTTTTGTCAAAACAAACAGAACAAATCTGAAAAAAATTTTTTAAGTAAAAATGAGACATTTTAATCTGTCCCATTTATCTCATTTTACACTTTGAACATATATATTTTCATCTGAACTTTTTATCAGATTAACTGTCCTGGTCGTAAATTTATCTATATTTTCCTTTACAGTATCAATTGCTTTTGTTTCACCATCATTACTTTTTACAGTTGCTATTGTATCTTCATTCAAATTTTTAATATATATCTCATATATTTCATTTTCATCTTCAACTCCCATAGCATTCTCGTAATCTTCTAAATATTCTACAATTTCTACCTGAAAACCATTCCTCGTTTTATTTATGTTTTTAATATAAAAACTATCATCCAAAGTATCTAAACCTACTCCTGTAGTTATATATTTTCCTGATTCATTATCAAATTGTATATATTCTGTCCCCTCTTTTGGAAATTGCTTTGTAAATTGTTCACCAAATAATTTCTTAGCTTCCTGTCCAATCTCTTCATATGATAATTCATAATTCTCCAAATTTTTCTTCACAACTTCCCATGTCCATAAATCGGGAGCATCATTAATATTATCAAACTTTGGCAATGCTTCTTCTGTAACCTCTTTCCACATATATATTTTTGATATATACTCTTCAATTTTTGAAACTTCTGAAGCAGTTACCATATTTTGAGTTGATTTTCTTTTGTTTATATACATTCCAATAAAAATGACTAACAATATACAGATTATTGCTACAAGTTTTTTCATTTGCATACATCTCCTGTTTATCAATTTCTAACATTGATATTTTCATTGATTATTGTTTTACTTCTGCTTCCACTTTTTCTTCTACGCCTGTTGCAATTACTGTTACTTGTACATCTTCTCCCATATCTTCATCAATTACTGTTCCAAATATAATATTTGCATCTTCACTTACTTTTTCATTTATAAGTCCAACTGCACTATTTATCTCCATAAGTCCTAAATCACTATTTCCTTTAACATTGAATATTACACCTTTAGCACCATCTATTTTACTTTCTGTTAATGGATTTTCTATAGCCTGTCTAACAGCTTCTTCTACTTTTTTCTCCCCTGATGCTCTTCCTATTCCCATGTAAGCTTTTCCTCTATAATTCATTGTTGTTTTGATATCAGCAAAATCTATGTTCACTTCACCTACTGATGTTAATAGGTCTGTAATACTTGTAATTCCTTGCTCTAATATATTATCAGCTAATGAAAATGCATTATCTAATGTAATTTTTGAGTCTGTTATTTTTAAAAGATTATCATTTAAAACAACTATTAAATCATCTACATTACTTTTTAATCTTTCTATTCCTTTTGATGCTCTTAGGCTACGTGCTTTACCTTCAAATAAAAATGGTTTTGTTACTATTCCTACTGTTAATATTCCCATTTCTTTTGCTATTTCAGCTACTATTGGTGCAGCACCTGTTCCAGTTCCTCCACCCATTCCGGCTGTTATAAATACTAAGTCTGCTCCTGATAGCATTTGTTTTATATCTTCTTTGTTTTCTATCGCTGCTCTTTCTCCTACTAATTCATTTGCTCCTGCTCCTAGTCCTCTTGTTGTTTGAACTCCTATTTGTAATATGTTACTTGTTCTTGATCTTTTTAGTGTTCCTGTTTCTGTATTTATCATGTAGAATGTTACACCTCTTACATTGTCTTCTATCATTCTTGATATTGCATTATTTCCTGCTCCACCTACACCTATTACTTTTATTTTTAGTGTTTTGTCTAATTCCATTATATCGCCCATTGTTTAACTTCCTCCCTGTTTTTTCTTTTTGTTTCAATTTGTTTCTTATTATATATAAAAAAAGCCAAAAAAACAACTGTTTTTTGACCTTTTTTTTATTTTTCTTTAAACTTTTTTCTATTAACTTGTCAACACAATTAAATTATAAAATATTTCATCTTAATACATTATACTTTTCATACTTTTCACATAAATTGAGGGTTGATTTGTTTTTAATTACTTCAATTGGAATTTTAAACATTTCCAAAGAATCTATAACAATAAATAATTCATCAATATTTGTATCTACAACTGTTTTATACGTTTCATGTTCCACCACAACTCTTTAAAGCAACCTGATATTTATCATATTTTGTTTTGCAAGATGTCACTTTAACTTGTACCTTTTTTAATATATTATCTTTATCTACTATTAAATCATAATCTTGCGTATCATTTAAAGGGATAGATACCGTATATCCATTTGCACTATAATATGCAATTGCAATCCCTAATCCAGTATTGCCTTTTTCCTTATTAGAATCAAGCCTCATATTCATTCATCCTTTTTTTACATATAGGTAAATATTATGATAAAGTAAAAACAAGTTTCCTTGTTTTTATGGTGCAGATGGCATAGTTATCTACAACTTTTTAGGCTCTCTTGACGATTGATACAAATATCAATCAATTTACTAAAGTATATCACAATTTCAATAAATTGCAATAAAATTATAAAATTTTTTAATTTATTTATAATTATATCATAGTAAAGAGCCATTATCATTTTGTCATTGATAATGGCTCTTTACTTAATTAAGTATCACATATTCAAGAAGTATAACATTTCTTATTCTAATAGATACATATGTTTTCTTCTCATGTTTAGATACTTTGAGTGTAACAAAATTTCCATATACAGTAAGTTTCTTTTCTGTAAAAATAACATTTTTGCTTGTTATAGGTTGTAAAATAAATTCTTCAGCAAATAATATTACAGCCATAAGCAAGTCAATTCTTTTTATTGATACAAACCGATTCCATGAACACATATTAAGATTTTTATACTCTTTAGACTGCTCTCTCGTTCTTGTATCAAAACGAAGTTGTTCATATAATGGAATAAAACTAGCAATGGCTTCATAAACATATTGTGGCTTTTCAAAAAATAAGTATTGAGCTTCGTAAAATTTTGGAGCTTTAAAATTACTATACATTTTTTTGATAGCATTTGTCGCATTGGGAAAATCCTTTTTGATATGGTCATACATCGACATCATGTCAATTCCCCACCATTCATATGTATCCTTAATGCATTCTGCCATTGTCCATACATAAAAATCTTTGTCTTTTTTACTCATTTAAAATACCTCCTTAACAAATTTGTTTACAAGTTATTTAATGTTGCAGTTCGTCCATTTTTTCTCCAATTTTTCAATGTCTATTGGAATAGATAATCTTGGATCGGTTTCATAGCACAATTCTAGCACAACTTGAACTTTGGTTCCTACGATATAGTGATGTACTTTATCGTATTGTGTCTTACCAGATTCTACTGTTTTTAGGACTGTACCTATTTCATAAGGTAGACTTACATTCATTATTGTTCCTCCTATTACATTAATTACTGATAATAGTTACTATATATAAACTTGCAACTAGCAAGATAATTAAATTATGATAATATTTTACCATAAAAGCTTGATTTTTTCAACACTTTGAGCATTTTTTAAAAATCACTCACTCTATATATACATTTATATCTATGTTATAAACTATTTTTTTAACATTTTTTTGTTTTCTTTTTCTAGTTGTTTTAGACTCTTTTTAGGTGTTGGTAATTCTTCTGGCATAGTACCACCATTTTTTGCAATTACTTCTCTTATATTCTTGCCTATATTATAATGAGTTTTATTGGCTTCTTTTTCAGTTTGTATATTATCTTTTTTCAATTTTTGTTCCGTTTGAGAAATTCTAAATAAATTTGCTATAAGTTCATCACTTCCCATATTATCCAAAATATCTTCTCTATATCTTAATCCTTTTCTTTTTGCAATATCATCAGCAGTCTCACCATTATATAAACCTTTATAACCCGCATTGTGAAATTTATCAAAATTTTTGACTCCTGCATTTTTTGCTGTTTGATTAAGCGAGTAATTACCTTTTCGTGTTAAATCTCTTTGATAAAATCTTTTTTCATCTTCCGTTAGCATACTATATTCTTTTTCACTAATTTCTTGTTTTCTAGTTTGAACAGCAAAATATGTTTGAGCAAGAGCAATAACCTTTTTTCTAGGATCTCCATTTTGTGCTATTAAATAGCAAGCGTATCTATTTAATTTATAATCTTTTATTATAGATTTTCTTCCTTTTCCAGAAATTATTGACTTGTCGACGTCGACAAAACAATCAAACACATTAATATCACTGTTTTTACAACTTTCTTTTGCTTTATTTATTACATTTTCAAATTTTCGCCATTCTTTATAATTTAAAACTAATTGTAGTTCTCTTGCATACCAAAATTCAACACCACATTCATCAATATGCATAATATCTTCAAAAGATTTATTATTTTTATCTATTTCCTTCATAAATATCATCTCCATTTTTATATTTAATATTTATTATTTGAATATCATTGTAAAACAATTGTTTGTATTTGTCAATAATATTTTAAATTTTTATACAATTAAATAAATACATTGCAACTTTATTTTGCTCTGTTGTTTCCATTTCCATGAGTTTAGCCATTGCAAACATTACAAGTTTATATTTTGCAAAGTTTATAAGTGTAGTTCTATATTCTTTGTCAATGTCTTTTAACATTTTATCAAATTTTTCATAGTTTTCTTTTCTGTTATATATAAGACCAGACCATTTGCTTTGGCTTATACATATTGCTAATCTTAATTTATTTTTAATATCCATATCATATATCATATCTATTAAATATTTAACTTTTTCATTTTCCATATTCAAATTACCTCCATCTTAAAATCTTGTATCATTATTTTTCTTTCTACTCTTTTCAGCTTTATTTTCATCTGGTATTGTCACTTTTCTTAAAATGTTATTTGCTATTTCATTATCATTGTCGTCAAATATGCCATTTTTATATAGGTCATCACTTACAATTTTATAGTTATTATCTTTATCATAGCAAATTCTTTTGTGGAAATGGCTCATAATGCTATGCCAAAAGCCGGTAAACTAAAGCCTTCTCGTGCTTGGTCTTCCGTTGATACTCTCATATACAAACCACATTTTTTCTTTTCTTTGTTCATTTACTCAACCTACTAACAAAAAAGAGACATCAAAGTACAATACGAGTACTTTTGACATCTCTTAAATCCGTTTAACAAAATACAATATAATTGTAATATAATATAAATTTTTCAAAGTGCTCGTAAACATATAGCTTTTGACGAACAGCTATATGCAATTAATTGGCTATATTATATCACGATTTCAAGAAATGTCAAATATTTACAAATTTAAATAGTGTAAAATGGTTTCGGAATATACAAAAAGAAAGTCCTTTGATATAA
>URZW01000005.1 GCA_900552555.1 uncultured Clostridium sp. | reverse complement strand
AGTTGGTTAGAACGCTAGCCTGTCACGCTAGAGGTCGACGGTTCGAGCCCGTTCCAGGTCGCCATTTTTTTATATACAATATATAAGATTTATTTTTTTGGCTCGATAGCTCAGTTGGTAGAGCAGGGGACTGAAAATCCCCGTGTCAGTGGTTCGATTCCACTTCGAGCCACCAAAAAGAAGTAGTTGTAAAACTACTTCTTTTATTTTTCATCCATCTTCTTAATAAACTCTTTCCCCGCTTCTTCAATTTCATCTTCATAACCAGTCAAAGCAGCAAAAGGCGCAAACTGTGCTGACCTTTGTTCTATACTCATTCGTGGTCTCTTTTTTGAAACATAATGAGGTAAATTTATAATATCACTATAATTATCTTTTTTCATTTATAATTTCAATCCTTTCCAAAAGTAAAAAATTTACATTACTTTACCACTTCTATGCTTTATGCCCACCAACTTGATTATTTCTATCAATAGTAGTTCCCGCATCCTGCAAATTCATTCCTTTAATAATAGCATTTTTTCCATATTTATTTTTTATATCAATTACCGCTTTTTGCAAATTTCTTTCCTTTTTTTCTTCCTGTTCTTCATGCTCTTTTTTATGATAATCTGTAAATAAATCAATTTGTTCAAATGCTTTTTTATTTTCAGCTTCCCTCACACTTATTACATTATTTGCCGTAATATTTATTCTTCTAACAATTAGATTTTTATTTATAATTCTTTCATATAAATTCATTGTTGCATCCATTATAATCTTAGTTGACGATGTTTGATGGTCCAAATTAATAGTTCCATGTGCATGTTTTGGAATTTTACGACCATATCTATCTGTTGTTACTTCTCCATTGTAACTAATATTTCTATTTGTTATGTTTTCAACATCATATCCTATCGTTAATACAATTTGATTTGTTACCAAATTTTTTTCAACTAAATCTAATGTTAATAATTCAGCCATCTCTTTTACAATTACTTTTGTATCTTCATAATTATATGGACAATGCAATACTTGCCCTGAACAAATACTATTTGATGCTGGTTTATATGCTTTTATACTTTCTATTGTTACTGGTTCATATCCCCAAGCATGATCAATTAATAACTCTGCATTTATTCCAAACAATTTATATAATAAATCTTCATTTTTAATAGATGTTCTTGCCACATCTCCCATAGTATAAATTCCATGTTTTTCAAGTTTTTTGGCATATCCCCTTCCAACTCTCCAAAAATCAGTAATAGGTGTATGTGTCCAAAGTAACTTTCTATATAACATTTCGTCCAATCCCGCTATTCTTACTCCATTCTTATTTGGCTGTGCATGTTTTGCAACTATGTCCATAGCAATTTTTGCCAAGTATAAATTGGTTCCCATTCCACCTGTTGCCGTAATTCCTGTATTGTCATAAACATCTTGAATTACTTTAGTTATTAGTTCTCTAGCTCTCATATTATATGTTTTTAAATAATGTGTTACATCAATAAATACCTCGTCAATTGAATATACATATATGTCTTCTGCCGAAAACCATTTAAGGTAAATATTATATATTTTTGTACTGTATTGCATATAATATTTCATACGCGGTGGGGCTACTATATATGAAAGTTCCAAATCCGTATTCTTTTTTAGTGCTGTATCGTCATAGCTTGTTCCTGTAAATTTATGGTTTGGTGCTTTTATTTTTCTTTCTATATTTATTTCTTTGACTTTTTGTACTACTTCGAATAGTCTGGCTCTGCCTCCTATTCCATATTGTTTTAATGATGGTGTAACTGCTAGACATACTGTTTTTTCTGTTCTGCTATTGTCTGCTACAACTAGGTTTGTTGTTAATGGATTTAGTCCTCTTTCTCTGCATTCTACTGATGCATAAAATGATTTTAGGTCTATTGCAATATAAATATGTTGTTCTGTATTTTGCATAATCCACCTCCATTTGTTTGCTACAATCACTGCTTATACAAATTTTTTAATTTGTAACCTTTTTTATGAACTATAATTATTATAACATTTAATTTTTAATTTGTAAACATATGTTTGTTGATATTTCCATATTATTGTATTTCTTCATAACATGTAATCATTTTTGCACCTTGTTTAATTAAATCATTAGTCCCAACTGAATTAACTGAATTAATATTACCCGGAACCACAAAAACATCTCTTCCCTGTTCTAAAGCAAAATCAACTGTAATCAAAGTTCCACTTTTGTCTTTTGCTTCTATGACAATTATCCCTTTGCTCATTCCACTTATAATTCTATTTCGTGCTGGAAAATTCATCTTATCTGGCTTAGTACCACATGGATATTCAGATATAATTGCTCCACCGCTTTTTATTATTTCATTTGCCAATTCAATATTTTCTTTTGGATATATCATATCTAAACCATTTCCAAGGACTGCAATTGTTTTTCCACAATTCTGTTTAAACTGTCCACACTCCATATTTTGTTTTCCACAATCAGTTTGTTTTTCTCCACAGTTTTTGACTTTTTCTAGTTCAATATTGATTCCAATTGAACCCCAATGTGCATAACTATCCACACCTTTTGCAAGTCCACTAATAATATTCATACCTTTTTTTGACAAATTATATGCAAAATACTTTGCTGCTTTTTTGCCATAATCAGTACACTCTCTGCACCCTACAATGCCTATGTTTTTCCCATTTAAAATTTCTTTTTTTCCTCTTATATACAAACTCACCGGTGCATCATATATTTGTCTTAATAACTGTGGATAATTTTTTTCACATATGTGGATAATATCAATATTATTTTCTTTCATATATTTAATATGATAGTCTAATATTTTTTCATTTTTAGCCTCTATTATATTTGAAACTGTTTCCCTCCCTATTCCATCAATTTTTAGTAATTCACTTTTGCCTAATTTATATATTTCTTCTGGTGTTCCATATTTTTTTAGTAACTTGTGTTTTCTTACACATCCTAAACCTTTTATTAAACTGAACCATATCCAATATTTTTTATCTTCTAAATTTTCCATTTTTATTTTCCTTTCTTTTTTTACTATTATTTTGGGGTAAAACGAATTAACTCCATGCAACTAAAAACATATCTGAATAAATCTTTAATTTTTGAATAATTTTTACTTTAAAACACAAAAAGAGACACAAATATTCTGTGTCCCACTTTATTATATTTTATTTTAGTTAAATTTTTTTCTTAGTCTATCATGTTATTTTGTCTCTTAGTAGCCTTAATAACATTATTCATAAGCATAGCTATTGTCATCGGTCCAACTCCCCCAGGAACCGGCGTAATATAGCTTGCTTTTTCCTTTACATTTTCGAAATCGACATCCCCAGTAATTTTGCCATTTTCTAATCTATTTATTCCTACATCAATTACAACAGCATCTCTCTTTACCATATCTGTTGTAACAAAATTTGCTTTTCCAATTGCTGATATCAATATATCTGCTTCTTTTGTTTTTTGTGCCAAATTTTGTGTTTTAGAATGACAAGATGTTACTGTTGCATTTTTGTTTAAACAACAGTGTATTAATGGTTTACCTACAATGTTACTTCTTCCTAATATTACCACATTTTTACCAGTCAAGTCAATATTATATTCTTCAAACATTTTCATTATTCCATATGGTGTACAAGATACAAATGTGTCTTGATTTAATACTAGTTTTCCTACATTTACTGGATTAAATCCATCAACATCTTTTTCTGGTAATATTGTTCTAAATGCTTCATTTATATCTAAATTTGATGGTATTGGGCTTTGTAACAATATTCCATTTACTGTTTTGTCATTATTTAATTTTTTTATTAGTTCAATTAATTCTTTTTGTGTTGTTTTCTCACCTAATAAATATTCTTCATATTCTATTCCAACATCTTCACATGCCCTACTTTTATTTCTTACATATACTTTTGATGCTGGGTCTTCTCCCACCATTATTACTGCTAATTTTGATTTTATATTTTTTTTCTTTAATTCTTCACACTCTATTTTTAAATTTGATCTTATTTTTTTTGCTAATTCTTTTCCATCTATAATTACAGCCATTTTTATTTCTCCCTTTTTTTCTGTATATAATTTTGTGTATTTCTATCTCAAATTCAAATACATTTTATAACACTTACTTTTATTTTGTAAATACTTTTATTGAAAATTTGTTTAATTTAAATTACTGTATAATGGTTTTCTTATGATAGATAGGAAACCATTATACAGTAACTAATTTATTTTTTTTAAAGGGACAGGAAAATTTCCTGCCCCTTTGGCTTAAGCATCAAATTTTGTCCATCTCAACTGTAATTTTAATACTATCTTTAGTTCCAGTTGATTTCGCATTAAATTTGTATCCGTTTACAGCCTGAAGTTCATTTATTGCAGCTATCACTTTTTCAAGTATAGGCATAAACTCTTCCCTGCTACACGAAGAAACATACTGAGCAAAATATCCCTCATCCAGTACAACTTTTTTAAATTTGTAATTGGATTTTTCTTTAATTATTACTTGATATTTGCTTTTTGGCGGTTCATTATAAATATTATAATGAAGAACTGCCATAATCCATGAAAAGAGCATTTCTTCTTCTCTTTCCGGTGTTTCTTCGCTTAACCGATTGTTTACACTTTCAGTTACGAGCTTTGCAAATCTTAAATACTTAGCTTTCATACTTTTTTCCTCCTATAATTAGCTAGGTTTATTGATACATTCACCTTTTGGTGAGCTTTTTTATTATATCACCTTTTTATGTAAAAATCTAGTACTATTTACTATTTTTTCTTTATTTTCCAAATTCCATTTTTAGTAGAGCCAACTCTTTCAATTATACCTTTTTCTTTTAGAATTTTAATATTATATGATATACCATCTCTTGTTAAATCAAGTATTTTAGCCATTTCTACTTGTGTAATAGCCGGATTTTTCTTAATTAAATTTATTATTTTTTCTTGTGTAGTCTTTTGTGTAGTTTCTTGTGTAGTTTCTTGATTAGATGTAACAATTATTCCATCTACAGCTTCATTTATAATTTTAAGCATAAATTCAATAAACTCATTTGAATTTCCTGCATTATTACAATTTTGAATTGCTGTATAATATTCTTCTTGATGTTTCCTTATTATAGTTTCTATTGGAATATATTTGAATAAATCTTTCCAATGTGCAAGTATTGCTGTTTGCCATAATCTTGCAGTTCTTCCATTTCCATCTGAAAAATGGTGTATAAATACATATTCATAATGAAATATAGAAGATAAAATTAAAGGATTAACTTTTTCTTTTACTTCATTCATCCAATTAAACAAATTATCCATTAATGTTGGAACCATTCTATGAGGTGGAGCCATAAATATTTGAATATCCCCATCATAAACAGCTTCTCCATGATTTCTAAATTTTCCGCTATCATCTTCAATAGCAAAAGTTAGGATTCCTTGTATCTTTTTTAAATCATCTACAAAATATGGATTCACATTGTCAATTTCTTCATAAGCTTTATATGCATTTTTTACCTCTTGAATATCTTTTTGTTCTCCTATAACTGCTTTTCCATTTATTACAGCTTCAACTTGAAACAATGATAATTGATTATTTTCAATAGCTAAAGAAGAATGGATTGATTGTATTCTTGTTTTTCTTCTTAATTCTGGAAATCTATTTAAACTTTCAAAATAATTTGCTTCTCCAATTTTTTCCATTATGCTTGTTGCTAAATTTAACATTTTATCAGTTATTGTATAAGGTGGATTATCTATTTTCATTTTGGCCTCCAATATTTAATATATTTTATTTTGGACCAAACTTCAAATATTAAAAAGCAAAAATCACAAGTTTTTTAATAAAAACTTGTGATTTAATGGTGCAGATGTCCGGAATCGAACCGGCACGGTTTATTCAACCGCAGGATTTTAAGTTATTCTATCATTTTAATGGTTAGTAATGAATAATACTTTTTAATCCTGTTATTTTTGTACTCAAAACCTTATTATTTCAAACTATTTTGTTGATTTTTATTGTAACATATACATTTTATAATTTATATAAATCTGACATAACTTGTTTAAGTTTTGTTAGAAATTTGTTAGAAAAATTTTAAGCAGTATAACATGAAATAGACACTATACCTTTCGGCATAGTGTCCAATTTCTTAGGGCTAATTAGTCAATAGAAGAAACGATAATGTTTTTCATTCCATGTTCATTCTTCTTTCTGCCTTCTTTTGCTACCAATTTACCGTAGTTTTTGAAACTTCTCTGTCCATATTCAGTTGTGATAACACAGCTTCCAATTTCAGAGTGAATGTCCAATGTATTGAACATCATTTCAGTATATTCCCGCGATTCATTGGGTTTAAGACTTCCACCTAAGATTTCAAGTGCGACCGATGTTTTGTTTGTTACTGTCATAACAGCACCTCCTAATTAATTTGTAATTATATTATACTACATTTTACATAAAATGTCAAATCTTGCTTTTAATCAAATTTTGCATATTTAAAATTCAAAACGAACAGGCATAGTTTATTACCTGTTCTAATTTTTCGCCACAAAATCGATTGTCGTGCGAAGGAAAGGAAAATATATGCAAGATTTTAATTTTTATAAAGTTAATGAAACTTTAAACCATAAATATTATCAAATACCACAGGAATTGTTCGTAAATCCTTTATATAAAAATACATTAAATTCTGATAGTAAATTGTTATATGGTTTCTTATTAGATAGATTATCTTTATCTATAAAAAATAATTGGCATGATGAAAATGGAAATGTGTATTTGATATTTACTAGAAAAGAAGTACAAGATAAATTAAATCTATCTGATAAAACTGTTACTAAAGCATTTAAACAATTATCAGATGTTAAGTTAATATATGAAAAGAAACAAGGTTTTAGTAAACCTAAGCTTATATATGTTGCAAAAATACAACATCAAAATATAGAAATATCACATAATCGTAAAAATTACGATTATATAAACGGAGATTCTACGATTACCGAATCGGAAAATTTCTGTGCAATCAATACTAATAATAATTATACTTATAAAAATAATAAGGCTAATAAAAATTCAATGAGATATTCTGGTAGAGATTATTCGCCTGAATTTTTAAACAGCTTATATGCTAATGTGTAATGACTTTACCTAAATTGCTAGTAGCATATTTAGGTAAAACGGGTGTAGGGTGTCCCTACCACACTGACACTTTTTCCCATAAGGGTAAAAAAGTGTCATAGTGTGTTACAACACAATTGAAAAAAGAGAAAAAATTTAACCAGCATAGTGTTATTTTGCTGTGCTAGAAAAGGAGGAATGCATATATGAGTTATGCAATAATTAGAAATGCAAAATACAAAAGAGAAAATTTAAAAGGAATATTTAGACACAATGAAAGAAGAAATAAAAACTATTCCAATAAAAATATTGATAAAGAAAAATCCTATTTGAATTATTCATTAAAAGATACTCAATTTACTTATGAAAAAGAATTTGATAGAATACGAAAAGAATATAATTTAAAAGGTCAAATCAAAACAGTTAGTAATATTATTTGTGAATATATAATTACATCTGATAAAGCCTTCTTCGACACAATTGGAGAAGATGAAACTAAAAGATATTTTGAAACAGCTTACAAATTTGTATGTGAATATAAAGAGTTGGGAGAACAATATATTTTGTCTGCAAAAGTGCATATGGATGAGGAAACTCCACATATGCACTTAGTTTTTATTCCAGTAGTTCATACTACAGATAAAAAAGGTAATAACATTGATAAAATCGCTTGTAGTGAATTTTGGGAAGCTAAAGATAGTTATAGGCAATTACAAAATGCTTTTCACTCTTATATAACTGCAAATGGATTTGATTTAGAAAGAGGAAATCCTAGTGAAAGAGTACATTTGTCTGTTGAAGATTATAAGAAAATTACAAATTTTGAAAATACTAAAACAGTGCTTAAAGATATAAAACTAGAATTACCAGAAACTCCTGATGTTAAAAGCTTTGGAAAATTAGTACGAAATAGAGATGAAAAAATACAAGAATTAGTTGTAGAGCCAAGAGATAAAATGATTAAAGAATTACAAGAACAAAATTCTTTACTTTATTTGACACTACAAAGTCAAGTTAATACTGTAGAAAGAGCTTCAAAATATGAAAAAGGAAGAAAATCTATAATGTGTGAAAATAGAGAGTTAAAAGAAAAGTGCGAAAATATGGAAAATGACTATTCTACAAAACTTAAAGAAGAAATACGAAAAGTTGAAAATAAATATGAAGATAAAATCTACAAGTTGGAAAAAGAAAATAGCTTTTTACGAAAAATTATAAACACATTACAGAAAACAGTTGATAAATTCATACATTGGGTATGTAATAAGTTTTCAGTATCTTCTGAAGATGAATTTATTAAGGATTTTGAATTTGAAAATGATATTTATCTTGATTCAGAAAAACAAATTGAAAATGAAGAATATGAAAAAGATTGGAATTTTGAATTATAGAAATCTGCCACCGTTAGTGGCAAATTTCTATAACATTTTATCTTTCTAAATCTAATTCTTTATAAGAATATTTTGCAACCTCACAATTTCCTAAACATAATGGTAATAAAGTTTCGGTATTTGGTATTCCTTCAAAATAACATTTAACTGGTATACTAATACCTCCATGTGCCACTATTAATATTCTTTTTCCAGCATATTCATTTTTGATGCTCTCCAAAAAATCATATACCCTTCCGAAAAAGTCCTTTATATTTTCTGCTTTATCATATTTTAAATTTTGCTTGTAACTCCAAAAAGCATTAAAATCAAAGTCAGTATTAGGCATTCCTTCAAATTCTCCAAAATCCCTTTCTGAAACTCTTTCATCTATTATCATCCTAATATTTCTTCCTTGATTAATAATTTCAGCAGTTTGTAAGGCTCTCTTTAAAGGAGAACATAGAATTAAATCTATTTTTTCATTTTTCAAGAAATCTCTTGTTTCTTCTGCTTGTTGGATTCCTTTTTCATTTAATTCTATATCTGCTTTTCCTTGTACTTTTTTTAATAAATTCCATTCCGTTTGACCATGTCTTGTTAATAATATTTCCATTATAAAAATCTCCTATCTATTCTCTTTCTATATCTCTTCTACTATAATCAAAGTCTCCATATTTTGTCCTTGCAAATAACTGGTGAATTTGACCATAAATTGTTCCAGGACATGTGTCCAAGACTTTTTCTATATGTTGTTTTACCTGTTCTGAATACATACCATTTGTTCTTACCAATACATCATTTTCAATATTAATACTTTCTCCATTTTTGAAATGCTTATTTCCAATTAGTATTCCATCAGCTAAATATTCAATTGTATCACTACTATTTTTAAGCATTACACCGCAGCCATGTGGTGTTAGAGTAATTTGTTTATCTTTTAATTTTATTGTATTTTTAGAAGATAAATCAGGATGGACTAAATAAATGTCGTTTCCAGGTGCAGTTAATAAAGTAAAGTTATCTTGTTCCCATTGACAACCTATACATATAGCATTTTTAGTAGGCATTCCATAATGACTTAAATTAATAACTTCTTCACCTGCCAATTCGCCTAAAACAGCATTACAAAAATATCTATTTCTATCTTTATTTATTCTTTGTAATATATTAGCTAATTCTGAAAATTGATCAGCTTTTTTTCCATAAATATATCTTAAATATCTATTTTCTTTATCATCATATATTGTTTGAATATCATCATAATACCAGTTACCTTCTACAGGATATAAGCCATATTTTAAGTTATCTTTTTTTAATTCTATTGCAGAAGCATGAACTATCATATATTGACCTTCTGGAAGTTCAAAATTTTCTCCATTTTGTTCTGCCAAAATTGCAAAATGATTTCCTACATTATAATTCCAATAAAATTTATCTTCTCTTTCTAAATCAATTGAATCCAATATTTGTGATGGAAGATGTGTTGTTGCATATTTTAAATATATTTCTCTATTTTTCATAACTCCATCTAATCTTCTTTGAAACTCCTGTGGCGTTATTTTTTGCTTTAATCTATAAACCGCTGTACCACAAACATTCACAGTTGCATCTACAGGAATAAATGGAACATCAGAATCCCAAGAATAGCAAGAACCTGTGTAAAATCCACCTAACATTCTTGTGCCATTTTGTGCTATTCCTAAATCAGGCATTGCATATATCATACTTTCCTTTTGTGTTCCAGATAATTCTGTTCCTACTTTACTTAGTAATTTTGATGTTATTTCTAGGTGCTTTAATATTTCTTTTTGAGTATTATCATTTAATGAAAAATTTGTCACCATATAAAAATTCCCCTTTATAATAAGTTTGACTTCCGTCAATTTAATTATAAGAGGGTGTTGGCATTATGTAAAATACATATTTGTTTGTAAAATATAACTTGAAGTTATACTTTGCAATTATTTTTTAAAATTTCAATTAAATCATTTAATTCTTTAAATTTATTATTAACATTATAGTACAATCCAAATTCCGTATTTGGAAGTGAAAAACCAACATCTAAAACGCATAATTCATTATCGGCTATTTTTTCTTCTACATATTCTTTAGTTATAACAGTTATTATATCTCTAACTTTTAATAATTCAAGCATTGCAGTATAGTTGACGTTATCGACATTAATTGTATCGCTTTCGCTATATTCAAGCTCTTTTATTAAATTTTGATATGCACTAGAAAATTTTTTCAATGTATAAATTGTTGTATTTCTTAAATCCTTTTTAGAAAGTTTTTTATTTAAATACTGTGAATTAGCATTTACAATAAATACATCATGTAGTTCTCCAATTTTTATAAATTTAATTTCCTTTGAATTATATATTTCATCACTGTATTTTTTTGAGAATGCAAGGTCTATTTTTTGTTTTTCTAACATTGAAAACATATTTTCAGCTGTTAATTGATGTATATTAATAATACTATTTTGATGGTCGTCATAAAATTTCAAAATCGCACTATTATAAATTTTGCTAGGCATATTTACATGTACACCTAAATTTATATTTGAATGCATATTAAAAATATCTTCTGCCTTTAAAATAACATCAATAGCATCTTTTATTTGTGAATATAGTTTTTTCCCATTTTCATTTAATATCATTCCATACTTACTTCTTTTAAATAGTTGAACATGTAATTCATTTTCCAAATTTTTAATATGTTTAGTTACTGCTGGTTGTGAAATATGTAAAATTTCACTTGCTTTCGTTAAATTTTCTTCTTCTGCTACAACTTTAAATATTCTATATAGTTCTAAATTTACCATTATAATCGTTCTCCCTTTATAAATTACTTTAAGATTTTCCAGCTTCCTGTTTTCTTTGAACCTTCTCTTTCTATTATCTTTACTTCTTGTAAATGTTTTATTGCTCTTGATATAGTTCTATCTGAAAGATTAGTTTCATTTACAATTTCTTCTCTTGTTATTTGATTATTATTTATTATTAAATTTAATATTTGTTGTTCATTTTTAGTTAATTTTATTGTGCCGTTTAATGTGTCATTTATTGTGTCATCTGTTGACACTTTATTTTTAGAGTCATATTCAAATGGATTTTCTTTGTATTTAAAAGAAACTCTCAAGAAATGTTCCATAAATTTGAAACAACTTTTATCATAAGCATCTAAAATTCTTAAAACTCCAGAACCGATATTTTCAATTAAATCTACATCTTTAAATACTCTAATAAGTTCTTTGTTTCTTGGTGCAGTAACACCTTCTAAAAATTCTTCTTGTGATAATTCTTGTGGCAAACCACCTGCAGATGTTATTTCAATTCTATCAGAATACAATTCTATTATTGGAGAATTTCCATAAGAATAATCATTATGTACAATTGCATTTATAACAGCTTCTTTTAATGCTTTGCTATCAATTTTTTCTTGTTCTTTTCTTCCAAAGTATTCTATTTTGGCATATGTAGTATTTTCAACATCAAGTCTGTCTAATATTCTTTGTGTAGTAGTAATTAAACAACGATTTCCAAACTCTAAATTTTCTAATAATTCAAGTTTATTTGTTCCTAAATATCTTACAAGTTTTATAGAAACATTATTTTCATCTGCTAGTAAAAAGGCATTATAATTGTATTTACCTTCACTTGTTAGTAAATCAAGATTCTGTAAAAAGTTATCATTTAATTTTAATCCGTGTTCTTCATAATAAATTTTTAATTGATTAAATGTTAACTCTTGTCTAGGGGAATCAATTTCTTTTAATGTATTCTTAATTCTTCTAGCATACATATCATCTATCATTCTTTCTGTCATTCGCTCTTTGCTACTACCAACTCTAATATAACATCCTTCTGGAGTTCTTCCTTTTTTTCTTAAATAATAAGGTTTTTCAGTTCCACTTGATATTATAACTTTTATTACTTCTTTATTGTCTATTGTTTCCACAGTTACATCAAATAATCCTAAAGTAGAAGGTTGTATGTTATTTTTTATTCTGTCTTTTATTTGTAGTTGTGTTAAATCAGTATTGTCAACTCCAACAACTTGTCCGTTTTTATTTATTCCAACATAAATTATTCCACCTTCTTTGTAATTAAGAAAGGCAATAACTTCTTGTTCAAAATCTTCATTTAGTTGTTCTTTATTTTCTATACGATTTGTTTCTAAATTTTTCATATATCCTCCTTATCTAATAAATTGTAAATAGGAAATTCTTTAAAAGCATTTTTCTCATTTTCAGATAATTTAGAGAAAAACCTTTCATAATCAGATTTATTATCTAACAATATAGCAATTCCACATTGTATTATTAAATCATCTTCTGCATCCTTTAAATCATAAATTAAATCTTTTTCTTTATAATTCAATGCTCTTTTTCTTTTTACTATTTGCATTTTATTAATAATATCAACTGCATTATCTCTATGTTCTAATATTCTTTCATTTATATAATCTGCTAATTCTAAAAATTTTATATTATTACTTTCATCATAAGCTTTTATTACTTCAAGCATCCATAAATTATATCTTTCTATCGTTTCTTCTTTACTATCTAAAGAATTAAATGTTTCTTTTATTATATCTATATCAACATTTGAATATTCTAATAAGTTCTTTTTACTCATATTTATATATGGACTAACTAAAATTTCTTTTTCATTTTCATCATAATAAAATACTTTTACTACATTACTCAAATCAGAAAAATAATTATATACTTTTATGTTTTTATTTTCATCTACTAAAGCTATAAACGCTATTTTATAGTTTGCTATTTCTATATTATATAATTTAGATTCTTGAACTTGTTTAGTCGGTTTTCCATCATTTATATGTATAAATAAATCTAAATTTCTCCAATCTTTGTCACTTAGATTATCTAAGTCTATATTAAATTTAATATTAAATTTATCAAATAGACATTTTATTTTTTCTAATCTAATTAAGTCATTTTTTATATTACTAATATATTCTTTTTCTTGTTTGTCTTCCACTTGTACAGGCAATACTATATTTTTCCCATCTATTGTTATTGCTTTACTATTAATTAGATTAACTATAAAGTTAATATCACGGATTCTCTCATAAACATTACCTTTAATCTTAAATGTTATTTTATTTTCACTCAAATATATTTTAGTAGACTTTCCATAAATAATATATTCTTCATTTTTATTTTTCACAAATGTGATGTTATTATAATATTCTCTACCACTTACAGATACATTAACTTTATTGGTTGAAAACTTTTCTAATTCTTTTAATTTAGGAAGTGCAATTTTCTCATTAGTCTCTTTATCAATAGCATATGAATATATATCATTATTAAATAAATAATCTTCCATATATTTTTCTTCGCCTATTATAGGTATCTTGATTTCCTTTATATCTTTAATTTCATCAATACTTTTTATTGCAATATTTATTTGTTCATTTGCATTTTTTAAAAAATTTAAACAAATCATTTTTAATGAGGATGAACTTTTTTCCTTTATGGGTTTTATATCAATGCTTATTTCTTCTTGATTTTCTTTAACTTTATTTAAAATTTCTTCTAAATCAACCGGTAATAAATTCGCATAAAACAATTTGGTATGAGCATAATCTATTATTTCTACAACAAATAATAATATTCCCTTTTTATCTTTCTGATATGCTCGTAAATAGTCTACCTTAATTGAATATTTACTATTACCATTCGATAATTTTTTTACAGTTTTCCCTTTGACTTGTACTCCTATTTTTCCTTCAAATTCATTATTAGCCTTATATTTACTATTTTGCCTATATACATATATATATCCATCCCACATTGGAGTTTTTTCTTTTGTATCAATATATGCTACTAATGTATCACTATATTTTACTATTTCATTTCTAACTGCTAATACTGCAATTTCTTCAATATCCATTCTTTCACCAGCTTCTATTTATTATTTGCTAACCACTCATATACTTCATCTTCTGTTAAAACTCCATGTTTTAATTTATTAACTCTGTCTTTAGCATCTTTTTTCCATTTATCAAAATCTTTTTTCATTTGTTTATTATCTTTATTTCTACCAACAGCCATAGACTTTAATTGGTATAATCTTCTGTATTCTGCTAATGCTTTATTTTGTTTTAGTCTTTCGTTATAAGCTTGTACTGCACCTTGTTCTCTACAAGTTTTACCGTTTGCTTTTGGATAATCACAATAGATCTCATCAAGTCTTGAGTTTGGAATAAAGTACATTTCGCAGTTTTGACATTTCTTAATTGGATTATTTGTTGTTTTTACTAATTCTTCTAATACTGCATAGCATATAGCAGATAAGTCATTACTTTGATGTGTATCTATCATTGAAACAAGCATTGTGTTATTCTTAAAACTATCTAATAATTGCTTATCATTCAAATGTGATAATTCCAAATTTTTATTTGAATAGCTATCTTGAATAATATTGTCATTTCTATTATAAGTATGTGCTTGTCCTTTATGCTTAATTAAATATACTGCAAATCTTTGACTATGCGTATATTCTTTTAATTCTTCTTGTTCATCAAGGTTAAATACATAGTTTACAAATGCTTTCATTTCTTCTTGTATTTCTTGTATTTTATATTGTAAGTCATTGTATATTTTTTCCATCTGTTTTAAATATACTTCATCGTTTTCATATTTTCCTTTTAATTCAAAAGTATAGTTTTCATCTATATCTTTTAATATCTCAAATCCATATGCAAAGAAGAATGTTTCATAAGCTGATTCATATGTCTCTAAATTAGCATTTAAAAATCTTAATAAAAACATTCCAAATCTTTCTACATAAGGAAAGTACATATTTCCAGGATATTTTAATCCTTGTTCTTCTTTAGTTCTTCCTTTAATTTCGCTTTTATCAAAATATAATGTTAATAGCCTATTCTCAAAATCATCTTTTCTATTTACACTATAAAGATATAAAGGTGTTGAATAATATTCTTCTCTTTTTTCTTTATTAAACCAAATATAAAAACTATCAAAAAAATTTTTTTCTGGTAAATTTGCTTTCATTTTAATACTTCCTCCAAATTTATAGTTAACAATTTTTATTTTTTTACAATTTGTTATTGACATTCTATAATTATTATACTATAATGTCATCATAATTACAATAGTTTTGCAATGAAAAATTGTAAAACTATAAAGTACATTGAAAAATACACTAAAATTTAGTGTCATAACACTAGTATTATAGAACATTATAATGATACTTCGGCTTGGCTTAATATGATGTTGAGGAGTCGCTCGGTTGGTAACGGAGAGGTGAAATTTCTGAAGCTGTTAGAGCTTTGCTCGTTACAGATTCAGTATGCAGAGCACCTATGTAGGTAAAACTAACTATAATATTCCTTTAAGTAGATAGGACGGTTAAAAAAATCTACTAAAAACTATATGCAAAATTTTGATTTTACAAGAAATGGAGGAACAGAAGTGAAAGATAACAACTACACACAAGAAATGTTTGCTGATTATCCTGATGTTGTTGATGTATCTGGACTACGAGCAATGCTAGGTAATATTGGTAGACAAACAGCATACGAATTAGTACGAAAAGGTACTATAAAAGCAATTAAAGTTGGAAAGCTTTACAGAATACCTAAGATAAATGTTATCGCTTTTTTAACTGAATAAAAATACTGTTTAAAATTAAGAAAGGAGATTTTAATGTATAACATAACAGCGTATTTAACAATTAAGAATAAGACTTTTTATACAGTATTAACTTACTATGTAGATGGCATTAGAAAAATGAAATGGGTATCTACAGGATTTAAAGAAAATGAAAGTAAGAAAAAAGCTGAAAAGAAACTTATTCAAATAAGAGATGAATTTATAAACAAATTAGAAACAATTGCAACTACAAAAATAGAAGATAAAAAAGTACAAATATCATTTGCAGACTTTATGATTAAATGGCTTGATATGATAAAACATCAAGTAGAAGAATCTACATATACAGGTTATAAAAGGCAAATTGAAGGCAGAACAAAAGAATATTTTACTAAAAATCCAGTAATGTTAGAAGATTTAAAACCTGTCCATATTTTAGATTTCTATAATTGGTTATATTCACAGGGATTAAAAGGAAATACAGTTGTGAAATATCATGCTAATATTAGAAAAGCATTAGATTATGCCGTACAAACAGACTTAATACAAAGTAATCCAGCTATAAAAGTTGGTAGACCACAACAAGAACAATTTATTGCTGACTATTATAATGAAGAAGAACTAAACAATTTATTTAAATTTGTAAAAGACACACCTTTAGAATTAATTGTTTATTTAACTGCTTTCTATGGATTACGAAGAAGTGAAGTTTTAGGTATTAGGTGGTCTGCAATAGATTTTGAAAATAAAACAATTACAATAAGTCATAAAGTAGTAACAGTTACAGATGAAAACGAAAATAGTAAAACAAAAACTAAAACAATTACTAAAAGAAAAACTAAAAATAAATCTAGTTATAGAACATTACCTTTATTTAAAGAAATTGAAGAACTTTTACTATACACTAGAAAAATGCAAGAATACTATATGTCTATATTTAAAGAAAGTTACAATAAACAATTTAAAGATTTCGTTTGTGTAGATGAAATGGGTAATTTAAGAAAACCTGACTATGTAAGTCATAAATTTAAAGAAATTTTAAAGAATAATGATTTAAGAAAAATAAGGTTTCATGATTTAAGACATAGTTGTGCAACTTTAATTTTGAAAAAAGGAATATCTTTAAGAGAAATACAAGATTGGCTAGGACATTCTAGTTCTAAAACAACAGAAAGGTATGCACATTTAGATTCGAGTACAAAGATTAAATCTGCTACAGCTATTGAAAATGCATTAAGTTTTAACACAAATAAAAAAGATATATTAGATCTGGACTCTAATACATCTAATTAGATAAATATTTCAAATTGTTAGAAATTTGCTAGAAAATTCTATCAATTTTATTATAAAAGCATCAAGGCTAATTCTCTGAACTCCTTGATGCTCTTATGGTGCAGATGGCCGGAATCGAACCGGCACGGTTTATTCAACCGCAGGATTTTAAGTCCTGTGCGTCTACCAGTTCCGCCACATCTGCATTTAATATTTGAACTGGCTTGTCCTAACGACAATTGATATTATAATATTATATAAAAAATTTGTCAATACATTTTAAAAAAATTCTTAAAAAATTTTTAAAATTTAAATTTTATTTATTAAAAAACACTTTCAATCTGATGCTTTAGTAATACTATTTTTTATTTTCTAGTTTTACAACCACAATATTAAAAATAAATAAAAGACTTAACAATAAAAAATTCAGAAGTCACATTTGTTTTTCAGCAAAAACTTTCGTTTCTTCTGAATTAAAAATCATTAATCTATATACTATGTATTATACATTTGTTGTTCCATTACTGCTATCAAATGGAATAAATTTATTTACAATACTTTGTTGTTCAACACCTTCTGCTCTAAAAGTCATAAAAGATGTATTTATTTTGTTTTCTATTTCTTCTTCAATTACATCTTGAGTTGCATGTTCTGCTAAAACAAGTTCACTTACTAGTATTTGTTTTGCATTATTAAGCATCTTCTTTTCACCTGTAGAAAGTCCTTTTTCTTTTTGTTTAAAGCTTAAATTTCTTACTACATCTGCAACTTCATATATGTCTCCACTTTTCATTTTATCCATGTTATCTCTATATCTTTTGTTCCAGTTTTTTTCCATTTCAGTTTCATCTTGACTAAGTACTGTAAACACTTTTTCCGCTGATTGTTTATCTATTATGTTTCTTACACCAACTTCTTCTGCTTTAGCTGTTGGTATCATTACTTTTACATTGCTTGGCATTTTTAATATATAATATGATTGTTTCTCTCCTAAAATATCTTTTTCCTCTATTGAATCTATTGTCCCTGCTCCATGCATTGGGTATACTATTTTGTCTCCTACATTAAACATGTAAGTCAACTCCTTTCATTTTGTTAACAATTTTTTCAGCAAAAAAATATTATAAAGTTATGTCTATATGAGATAACTTTATTGGATTTTTTAACCATATTTATTATACTACAAAAAAAGAAAAAAGTCAAAGCTTTTATTTTGACTTTTTATGTTATTTTGCCTTGAACCACTGTATTTTCAAGGTAAAAAAATTTTTATTTTCTCTTTGACTTATTATTCAAAATAGGTTTTATTTTTCTATTTAATTAATATAAAAAAGGTTTTATTTTGATGTTGACCCAAATCCTCCTAGTCTTTCTCCTTCTGCTGTATCATCATCTGAAACAAAATATTTTTGAAATACTCCTTGTCCAATTACTTCACCTTTTTTTATTGTTATGTCTTCTTCTTTGATGTTGTAAAATGCAAACATAATATGTCCGTCATTATCTTGATTTCCATAGTAGTCTTTGTCTATTACTCCTACACTATTTGCTAATATTAATCCTTTTTTCTTTGGATTAGAGCTTCTGTTATATAGCATTAGCACTTCATCATCTTGCATGTATGCTTTTATTCCTGTTTTTATTAGTGTTGGTGCCATTCCTTTCTTAAAACTTGGTATTGTTACATCTTCTGCTGCTTCTATGTCATATCCTGCTGAATATTTTGTTTTTCTTATTGGTAAATGTATTCCTTTGTCTTCAAATCCTTTTGCTACTTCAAATCCTCTTACTTTTTCCATTTTTCTTCTTCCTTTCGTTTCACTTCGTTCAACTCATCGTCATACAAAATTTTTTTAAAATTTTGTCTTCTGAATCTTTTTCTTTATTTTTACATACTTGCTTCTTCTTGTCAAGTTTAATTTTAAATTTAATTTTCTAATATTTTAAATTATGTTTTAATACCAAAGAAGACATTCTGTAATTTTTACAAAATGCCTTTTTATAAAATCTATTTTAACTTCCTGCTTTTTATATTAAGCTCTTGATTCAACAATAAGTTTTATACCTGTTCTATCTTCTCCCTCTACTTCTACTTCTGCAAAAGCTGGTATACATACTAAATCAACTCCTGATGGGGCTACAAATCCCCTTGCTATTGCTACTGCTTTTACAGCTTGATTTAATGCTCCTGCTCCGATTGCTTGCATTTCTGCTTTATTTGATTCTTTAACTAATCCAGCTATTGCTCCTGCTACTGAATTAGGGTTTGATTTTGATGAAATTTTTAAAATCTCCATTTTCTTTTGCCTCCTAATTATAATTTATTTTTTGTTGCAACTTTTTATGATATTATTTTATATCTTCTGGAAAAAATTGTAAATAGTTTTCTGAAAATTTTTTCAAGTTTTCATCGCAATAAATTTCTTTTTTCGACAATTGTATCTTTTAATTTATTTGTTTTACTAAATTAGTATATTTTATTCACTTTTATACTTTGCAATTTTATTTTTATAAATATTATCCAATATATATTCTCTTTATATCTTTTACTTTTGATGTATTATCATCAACATCAAATATAACTCCATTAAATATACATTTTCCATCTGCTATTCTATATCTTTCTGGCAATGTTGTTTCAAAACGTTTAATTGACGCTTTTATATCCATTCCTATTACAGAATATTTTGGTCCTGTCATTCCTATATCAGTTATGTATCCAGTTCCATTTGGTAAGATTTTCTCATCAGCTGTTTGTACATGTGTATGTGTACCAAATATAGCTGTTGCCTTTCCATCCAAATAATATCCTAATGCTATTTTTTCAGCTGTTGCTTCCGCGTGAAAATCAATAAATATCATATCTACTTGATTTTGAATTTTTTCTATTATTTTCCTTGCCTTTAAAAATGGATTTTCTGTTAATATGTTAATATCAACTCTTCCCATAATGTTTATAACTGCTATTTTCTTTCCTTTGAATTCATAAATATTATATCCCTTTCCAACAACTCCTTCCGGATAATTTGCTGGTCTGATTATTTTTGGATTATCTATAAATTTAAATATGTCTTTTTTTCCCCAAGTGTGATTTCCCATTGTTACACAATCAACACCTTGTGATATTATATCATTAAAGTTTTTTTCTGTTATCCCCATTCCCTCTGCTGAGTTCTCTCCGTTTACAATTGTAAAATCTATACTTTCTTTTTCTTTTATTTCTTTTAATCTTAGTTTTAATTCATTAACTCCTGCTGAGCCAACTATATCTCCAACTGCTAAAATTTTCATTTTTATATCCTTCCTCTCTTAAGGCTAAAGTTTAAAATCTAAAACATATAATTAATTATATATTATTTAAACATTTACCTTTCTTATATTATTTATTTCTTTTAATATAATACTATATTTTTTCTTATTTAGCAAGTTTGCTTTTTTATGTATTTTATGTTAATATATATTTAACTTATAAACACATTATAATTCAATGGAGGTTTTCCTATGGATAATTTTATTTTTTTGGTAAAAGCAGACTTGCTGTTACATGAAAGTACTTTTGATAAGTTGCGGGATTTTGTAAAAGATATTGATTTATCACAATTAACCCCTGGGCATTATCATATTTTTGATTTTACACAGGGAGATAATAATATTTCTTATTATTCTGTGGACTTTTGTCTTTGGTCAAAAAGTCAGGATTTAATTAATTACAAAATTAATTCAGGCTTTATACTTATGAACCTTGCAACATTAAAAAAGTATTTAAATATTTAAAAAAAGAAAAAAAGAGCTGTGGCTTTTAAATAAGTCACAACTCTTTTTTTACTGAAAAAAGCAATTTTTTCAAATTTGTTTTATCTTGCGAAATCAACAGTTCTTGTTTCTCTAATAACATTAACTTTAATTTGACCTGGATAATCCATTTCATTTTCAACTTTTTTAGCTACATCTCTAGCCAAAATAGTCATTTGGTCATCATTGATTTTATCTGGTTTAACAATAATTCTAACTTCGCGACCAGCTTGAATTGCAAATGATTTTTCAACTCCGTCAAAAGAGTCTGCAATTTCTTCAAGATTTTGTAATCTCTTGATATATGCTTCTAATGTTTCTCTTCTAGCCCCTGGTCTTGATGCACTAATAGCATCTGCTGCTTGAATTAATACAGCTTCTAATGTTTGTGGTTCAACATCTTCATGATGTGCTTCAACAGCATTTATGACTAATGGATTTTCTTTATATTTTTTAAGAATCTCAACACCTATTTCTACATGTGTACCTTCCATATCATGGTCTAATGCTTTACCAATATCATGTAATAATCCTGCTCTTCTAGCTAGTTTTGCATCTAATCCAAGTTCTTCCGCCATTATTCTTGCTAAGTTTGATACTTCAATTGAATGGTTTAATACATTTTGTCCATAGCTTGTCCTGTATTTTAATTTTCCAATTAATTTTACTATATCTGGATGTAATCCAATTACTCCAGTTTCTAGAACAGCTCTTTCTCCCTCTTCTTTAATTGTTTCTTCTAGTTCTTGTTTTGCTTTTTCTACTACTTCTTCAATTTTTGCTGGATGTATTCTTCCATCTTCAATTAATTTCTCTAAAGCTATTTTAGCAACTTCTCTTCTTAATGGGTCAAAACCTGATAGAACTACTGCTTCTGGTGTATCATCTATTATTAGGTCTACTCCTGTTAATGTTTCTAAGGCTTTTATATTTCTACCCTCTCTACCAATTATTCTTCCTTTCATTTCATCACTTGGAAGTGCTACAATTGATACTGTAGTTTCTTGAGAATGGTCTGCTGCGCATTTTTGAACTGCATATGTTAACAATTCTTTGGCGTTTTTCTTAACATCATCTTTTGCCTTTTGGTTTGCTTCTCTTATTATTGCTGCTTTTTCAGCGGTAATATCTTTCTCAACTTCTTTTAAAAGTATATCTTTGGCATCTTCTTTTGATAATGCAGCTATTCTTTGAAGTTCTTTTAGTTCTTGATTGTGCAATTCTTCTATTTTTTGTCTTTCTTCTTCTAGTTCTTTTTCTTTTTTGTTTAGGTTTTCTTCTTTCTTTTCATAGTTTTCTGCACGTCTTTCTAAGTTTTCTTCTTTTTGAATAAGTCTTGTTTCTTGTCTTTGTACTTCGCCTCTTCTTTCTTTAATCTCTTGATCTAATTCGTTTCTACTGTTTACAATTTCCTCTTTTGCCTCAATTATTTTGGCTTTTTTTAGGTTTTCTGCTTCTATTTTTGCCATACTTAATATTTTTTTAGATTCTTCTTCAGCACTGTGTATTTTAGATTCTGCAATTTTTTTTCTGTATACTATTCCTAATAGTACTCCTATTGCAAGTGAGATTAAGATAGCGGCGATTATGATTCCTATATTCATGAATCTACACCTCTTTCTTATTAAATTTTCAATGTTCGAATCAAATATATATTTCTTTTTCTTTTAATATATTATTTTTTTCTTACCTATTCTATTTTATATTTATTATTGTAAACTGTCAAGAGATTTTGAAGAATTTATTAAAGTTAATATATAATGGTTATATACTTTTTACTATTGTTTTTTTGTATTTTATCCACTATAATAATAATATGAAAAAATTAATTGTTAGTAAAAAATATGATGGAAAAAAATTAAATAAATTTTTATTAGATAATGTTCCAAATTTGACTTATGGTCTTTTTTGTAACGCACTACGAAAAAAAGATATTAAAATTAATGGAAAACGCGTAAACAAAGATATTTCTGTTTTTGAAGGAGATGAAATTTTAGTTTATATAGCAGATTCTTTGTTAGAGGCAAAATCTTTCATTAATTTAAATATTGTTTTTGAAGATGATAACATTTTAATTATAAATAAACCTGCTAATATTGAAGTTACTGGTGAAGATTCCTTAACTACTATAGTTCAAAAAAAATACTCAGATTATAATTTTAAACCTATGCCTTGCCACAGGCTTGATAGAAATACCACTGGTTTAGTTTTATTTGCCAAAAATGAAATAGCTTTAAATATTCTTCTTGGTAAATTTAGAAATCATGAAATTGAAAAGCATTACCTTGCTTTAGTGTACGGAATTCCCTCTACAAATTTCAAAAGAGATGAAGCGTATTTATTTAAAGATAATAAAAAATCTATGGTTTATATTTCTAATATTCCTAAAAAAGGTTATGTTAAAATTGTTACTTCTTTTTCTGTTTTGGAAAGGCGAAAAGATAATACTTCTCTTTTAGATGTTGAAATTGAAACAGGAAAAACTCATCAAATTAGGGCTCATTTGGCTTATTTAGGTTATCCTATTGTTGGTGATGGTAAGTATGGTAAAAATGATATTAATAAGCTGTTTAAAAAGTCTCAACAAATGCTTTGTAGTTATAAATTGAAGTTTGCTTTTTCTTCTGATAGTGGTTTGCTTGATTATTTGAATGGAAAAGTGTTTGGTTTAAATAATGTTAAATTTTAATTTTTGTTTGCATATTTGTTATATTTGTTGTATAATGAATATGTTTATGCGGGTATAGTTTAGTGGTAGAATCCCATGCTTCCGACCTGGTTGCGCGAGTTCGATTCTCGCTACCCGCTCCATTTGAAATTATGTAATAGCAGTATTTATATTGGTTTGTAATACTGCTATTTTTATATTTTATCACCATATAATCACATTAATTTTTTATATATTTTTCCATCTTTGATTTAAAATTAACTCCATCTATATAATCTAGTGCATATTCCAAAACAACATTAATTTTTTCCTTTTTAGAACTTATTTTATCTAATATTTCATTAGTAATAATCATATCTTTTGTGTTATTTTGTAACGAATGATGGTCCTCTTTTCCTAAATGAGTATGAATATGTACATTATTTAGTCTCTCAATTAATAGTTTTTCTTCGATTTTTGGAACTATTTCATCTACTAATTCATGCCCTATATCATAAGTAAATTTCAAACTTTGATTCTGTTTTAAAATTTCTATTAAATCTTCTTTTTTCAATCTTTTCAGATTATTCATATCATTAAGATTCTCTATGCTTAATTCCATATTTTCATCATATCCTTTTTGAATAATATATTTTAGCAATTCCTTTATATATTTATTGGTTATTTCTATGCTTTTTGATTTATTTTCTGCATTTATAGGATGAAATACTATATTTATTTTTTGATTTGTAATTTTTGATACTTCTACTGCAAAGTCCAGATAATCCTTGTATTCTTCAATGCTACTTAATGTTGGTGAATGCAGGTTTAATATATAATTATTTTCTTTTGCTTTTTGTGCAAATTCTAACAAATATTTTTGTTCTTCTTTGTTTGATACAGAAACTTCAAAACCTTGTATTTGATTTTTATTGTTATTTTTATTTATTATTTCTATTAATTTCTGTGGTTCTACTTTAAAAAAATTGTAATTTATACTTAATAATTTATTCATTTTCTTCCACCTCAAATAAAATTGTAATTTTTATAAAATCTATGTAAAGTAATCTTAGAAGTATTATATCACAAAAATAAATATTTATTGTATTTAGTGTAAAATTTAACATTTTTATGATACAAGCCAAAAGAATTCTATTAATGTAGTGTTACAATTGATGTGAAACAAAATAAAAAATTGAATAAGTGATTTAAATCATATATAATTAAGTTGCAAAACAAAATTTATATAAAGGAGATTTAAATCACTTATGAATAATATTATAACAGAAAAAAATAAAAAAAGATATCTTCCACACGAAATTAATACAAGAAAATATGCGGTAGAGATGTATAGAAATTGTGGAGATATAAATTATGTATGTAGAAAGTACCATATATCAAGGACATCATTATGGAGATGGAACAAGAAATATGACGGAACAAAAGAAAGTATAACAGACAAATCACACAAACCAAAAAGAAGGCATCCAAATGCACATACAAATCAAGAAAGAAGATGGATAAGAAATTATGTAAGAAGAAATCCAAGAATAACATTGTGTGAATTATGGATGAAATTAAAGAGAGAAAAAGGATATACAAGGACAATAACAGCATTATATAGAGTAATGAGGAGATTAAATATAAAATTTTATAAAGGAATGAATATAAAAAATACATCAAAGAAAAAACATAATCAACATTATGAAACACCAAAGAAAATAGGAGAAAAAGGACAAATGGATGTAAAGTATGTACCAAATGAATGTAAAAGCAAAGATATTCCAGAAGATAAGAAATTTTATCAATATACATATATAGATGAAGCAACAAGAGAAAGATATTTATATTGGTATGAAGAACATACGCCAGCAAATACGGTAGATTTTGTGTTAAGGGTAATACAATATTTAGGGTATAAACCAAAAGAAATACAGACAGATAATGGAATAGAATTTACATATAATAAAGCAAATATAAAGAAAGTACATCCATTGGATGAATTATTGAGAAAATTAGGAATAAAACATCATAAAATACAGCCAAGAACACCACAACATAATGGAAAAGTAGAAAGAAGTCATAGAAATCATAATGAAAGATTTTATAGTTATCTAAAATTTTATAGTTTAGAAGACTTACGAGAACAAGGAAAAAGATATCTAAAAAGGTCAAATAACATACCAATGGCAGTATTAAAGTACTTAACACCAAAAGAAAAAAGAGCAGAATTGGAAACATTTGGAATGATAAATTATGCAATTTAATTATAAATTAATTTTTTATATATTTTTGTTTCACATCATTGACACTTATACATCAACATTTAAAATTAGTTTACAAAAAATATTGACGAAATAGTAAAATTAGGTTATAATTTATACATACTAAGTTTTAGTATATTTAGTAACCCAGAAATGTACACAACATTAAGGAGGAAAGAAAATATGACACCAAGAGGAAAACCATTTAAAAAAAATATTATTTTATTTTCTGAAATTTTTGGTTGAGCGCAGCGGCAGGTTATCTCATAGTGAGATGTTAATGCAGAGGTATTAGTATGCGGAGGTATTATTCTGGTTTCACATAATTTTTACTATGTGAAAAAATAGGGGGGCAGTTTTATACTGTCCCCCATTTCTTATTTTTCTCATATACTTATTATTTTAAATATATATTAGGATCAACTTGAACAGAATCCTTTAAAATTTCAAAATGAAGATGTGGTTCATCTGCAATTTCAAAAGCTGCAGTATTTCCAACCGTTCCAAGTGATTGTCCCTTTTCCACCTTTTCACCTTCAACAACAAACTCTGATGTCAATAAATTAGAATATACAGTTTGGAATCCATTTTCATGTTCTACAATTACTGTTAAACCATATCTAGGATCATTTTTTATAGTCTTAACAATACCAGCTTCTGCTGATTTTACAACAGTTGTCTTATCTGCTTTTATATCAATCCCTGTATGTGTTGTCCATTCTTGCAAAGTATTTGAATACACTAAACTATCAACAGCAAAATCTCTTACAATATCTCCATCAACTGGTCTCACAAAATTTAATTCAACAGATTTTGTTTCAACCTTTTCTTCCGTTTTACTATTTGTTTCTGTTGTTGTATTACTATTTATTTTATTTGTTGTCAAAACATTATTAGATTTTGTTTCTGCATTTTTGTTAGTTGTTCCATTTGAATTCTTATTATTTAAATTTGAACTATTTGTAACATTACTATTTGTATTTAATTCATTAGATAATTCATTTACACTTTTTCCAATTTCAGAACTTGCACTTTCTGTATTTTCAGTTTGACTTGCTGTATTATTTAATATACTTGATAATTGTTCACCTGTTAATGTTCCTTCTTTTACAGTATCATTCAATTTTTTACTGTAAATTAAAACTCCAAATACTATTATTGTAAGTATTGCAACAGCTATTGCTGAATACTTTATTATTTTCATACTCATTTCATCTTTGCTATTTTTTACAATATCTCTTCTCATAAAATCCTCCTTAAATATTTGTTTATATTACAATTATTTCCGGATTTTATAAAAATATACATTATAATTTCGTTATAAGCACTACAATTTATTAACTTCCGTAATTTCAACTCCAGTATAAAAATGTTTAATAATATCCTCTGCGTTTTTCCCCTGTTTAGCCATACTATCAGCCCCAGTTTGACTCATACCAACACCATGCCCATAACCTTTTACAGAAAATTTTATATTATCACCATCCCTAGTAATCTCAAAATTTGTAGATTTCAATCCAAATAATGTTCTTGCCTCAACTCCAGAAATCTCGTGATTTCCAAACTTTACAGTTTTAACTCTTGTGCTTTCTGTATATTCCAAAATTTTGATATCATCACTATTGGCAAAATCTATTGATATATCTGTGTATTTTTCCTTTAACTTATTTATCAACTCTTCTTGTGATAATACGACTTCTGAAGAATATTGAGTATACGCATCTTCTCCTGATGTTTCAACACTTTGTAAATACGGATATCCTGTACCTCCCCATACATTTACGGGTACTTCTGTTATTCCTCCACTATTTGAATGAAAAAAAGCATCAATTGGTTTATTTTCATATGTTATTATTTTTCCTGATGTGTCATTTACTGCATTACATATTTTTTGCCAATTACTTTCTCTTTGATTTTCTTCCCATCTTGTGAACCTGTCTTCTTTTGAAATCCATGCCTGACAACATGTTGAGTCATCACATATATCTGCGTTGTCATGTTTTTTATTTAAAATTTTATATATTGTATATGTTCTTGCAACTATTGCCTGAGCCTTTAATGCTTCTTGCTCAAATGTTGCAGGCATTTCTGCTGATACTACATTACACAAATAATCATCTAATTTTACTTGTTCTACTTCTCCAGTTTTTTTATGTAGTAATGATATTGTTCCATATTGATTATAGTTATATTCGTTTTTACTATTTGTTTCAGTTGTTTTTTTTTCATCTTGGTTGATTGTTGTTTGATTGTTGTTTTCTTCTTTTGAACTTGTTGTGGTTGTTTTTTTAGTCAAAAGTGCTGGAATTATAAAAATTATTAATATGAATGATAGTAAATAGATTAAAAATTTTTTCAATATAATCACTCCATTTTCTATTGCTTTAAAAATTATTAAGCAGATGTCAATTTTGATTTCATTTCATTCAACACTTTTCTTTCTATTCTAGAAACTTGCACCTGACTAATTCCAAGAATTTTTGCAACCTCGGTTTGAGTTTTCTCTTTAAAAAATCTTAATAAAATAATTTCTTTTTCTCTATCCTGCAATTCATTTATCAACTGATTAACTACCATCCTATTTGTAATCATCTCTTCCTCATTTTTTCCAGTTGATATTTTATCAAACACCGTCATTTGTTTACCATCTTTATTTTCAGCATTTGCTACTGCATCCATTGATTCAACCGCATTTGTTGATTCCATTGCAATTATAGCATCTTCTTTTTGTATCTTTAATTCCTTGCAAATTTGTTCCAAAGTAATTTCTTTTCCATTTAATAAATAATGCCTTTTTAATTCATTTATTTTTGTGTTCAATTCTTTTATGCTTCTACTAACTTTAATAGGTCCGTCATCTCTTATAAATCTTTTTATTTCACCTAATATGTATGGTACTGAATATGTTGATAGTTTTACTTCAAAATTTGTATCAAATCTTTTTATTGATTTGATAAATCCTATACATCCAATTTGATATAAATCTTCTACTTCATATCCTCTATTCATAAATCTTTTTACTATACTCCAAATAAGCCCATTATTTTCTCTAATAAGTCTATCCATTTCAAACTTGTCACCTTCTTGGGCTCTTTTTATTGAATTTATATTATTTTCATACATATGTACACTTACCTCTATTTTATTCTTTTGTTATAGCTGTTAACTGACTTTCATCAATTTTCTCTTCCTGTTTCTTTATTGTTTTTGTTAATGTGACTTTTGTACCTAATCCAACAATTGATTCAACTTTCATTGTGTCCATAAAGCTTTCCATTATTGTAAATCCCATTCCTGACCTTTCTAGATTTGGCTTTGTTGTGTATAATGGTTCTTTTGCAACATCTACATTTTCTATTCCTTTTCCATTGTCTGAAATTTGAATTATTATTTCATTGCCCTTTAATTGTGCATTTATTTTTATTATACCCTGTCTGTTTTCGTATGCATGAATTATGCAATTAGTAACTGCTTCTGATACAGCTGTTTTTATGTCTGCAAGTTCCTCTATTGTAGGGTCTAATTGTGATGCAAATGCCGCAACTGTTATTCTTGCAAATGCTTCATTTGCTCCTTTATTTAAAAATTCTAATTTCATTTCATTTTCAATTTGTTCTTTCATAATCTATATTTTCCTTTCAATGTATTTATATTATGAAAGTTGTATACCTTTCATAATATATAAAAATTATAATTCTGTTACTGGAATTAATTTTAGAATTCCGCTCATTTCAAATATTTTTCTAACACTTTGAGTTAAATTTGCGACTTCCAATTTTCCTCCAAGCATATTTGCAAATTTGTATCTTCCTATTATTAATCCTATTCCTGCACTATCCATGAAAGTAACACTATCAAAATCAAATACAACTTTTCTAGGCATATATCTTTCAATTTCATAATCAGCTCTCCTCCTTATCTTTTGTACACTACAGTCATCAATTTCATCTGTAATTTTAAAAACTAACATTTTTTTTTCTTCATAAAATTTTGATTCCATACTTGTCCGCTCCTTTTTCTTTTGCTTTATATATGTATTATAAATCTTTTTCCAGTTTTTTCCAATAGCAAAAAAATAGAAGTTTTGTCGATTTTACAGAAGTTTTCGACAAAATAAAAATGTCCTTTTGGGGACGGTTCTGTTTGGGACATTGTCTTCAAAAAGGACATTTTTTAAATTATTTCTAATCATCTTGATTATTATTTTCTAATTTCATATTATTAACTTCGCTTTTAATTTCATTAACTTCTTCTTTAACATTATTAATATTTTTACTATTTCTTTTTTGCATTTCTTTTAAGATTTTTTCTGTTTCTTCTTTTTTATTACTAACAATTCTATTCATCATATTATTTGTCTTTTCCATTAAATCTGGAACATAATCTAATAATCTATCTATACTAGAAGAATGGCATAATGGCATAAGTTTTATATTATTTGCTTGAATCACCAAAAATGCAACTGGGTTTATTGTAACTCCTGCTCCAGCTCCTCCTCCAAATGGTAATCTATATTGTATTTGTTCTTCTTTCTCTACTTTTTTATATTCATCAATTGTTTCACCTTTAAATTCACTACCACCTGCGGCAAATCCAAAAGAAACTTTTGATATTGGTATAATTACTATATTATTTGATGTTTCTATAGGTTCTCCAATTATTGTATTTACATCTATCATATCTTTAATACTATTCATAGCCGTAGTCATAAGACCTTCTATTGGATGTTCGCTCATTTTTATCACCTTTCCTTTTCTTATTTACGATACATATTGTATTTATAATATGTATCATTTTTATTTGAAATATACTTGAAATTTCTATATTTAATAAATTTTTATCAATATATACAGGTTCTACTAAAAATACTTGCTTCTCATTATATTTTTTTATCTGTTTGCTTAAAAAAATTGCTACAAGTGTACTTATAACTGGTATTGTAAATGCTGTTAATGATGCATTTTCTGTTCCTATTATGATTTTTAAATTTATTTCTTTTATTTCTGTTTTTATATTTTTTAGTGAAGTTATTAATTCTTTATCAATATTTACTTTATTTTCTATTATTTTAGTTTCTTGTTGTTTTATTTTTTCTTTTATCTTTGGATTGTTTATTACTTTTTGTATTTTTTTATTATTTAAATTTATTTTTAAAATTGGTATACATCCTAATGTATATATTACAATTTTTATTTGATATTTTTTATTTAAATGTGGAGTTTCATTTGTTGATATTTTAAGATTTTGTATTTCTAATTTTATTTTTATTGTTATTAGTATAACTATTATCATTAAAATTATAAAAAGAAAAACCAATATATCACCTTCTTTTGAAGTAATATTATTAGTTTTTCCTTTTTTTTAGTATTTAAACTTTATTATCTATATTTTTTATCTTTGTCCTTCTTTTTCTTTACATTCTTTGTAATTACGATATTCTTTTAGTGCTGTTAAAATTTCTCTATCAAATATTTCTTGTCTAAAATTATCTGTTTGATTATTTTGAACTTTATATTCTATTACTGATAGATTTTCAAATTTAACAATAAGATTTTTTTGTTTTTCACTTTCTGATAGTCTTTGTTTTTCAATTTTTATTTTTTGATTTGTTTTCAATGCATAAAAAGATGTTTTTCTCACTCTATTTATTTTTTTATCAGCTTTTCTATCATAATAATTTTGATTATATGTTTCTATTTGTAAAAAAGGTTCCTCACTTTCAATATCAGTATCTATAAATATATCTATCCCTGATTCTTCTAATATTTCTCTTCTTAATGCTTCCTTTTCAGTTTCATTCGCATCTATTTTCCCCCCAGGTAACATATATAAACCAGCATATTTTACTAAAAGTGCTCTTCCATCTTCATTTAGAATAACTGCTCTGACTTTATCTTTTACTTTTTGATATTTTAAATTTTCTTTATAATCAAATGTTATTTGTTTCATATTTTACTTCTTCTCCAAATTAAAATTAACTTTTAAACCGATTTGCTATTTATTTTTCTTTTCCTCAACTGCAATATCACCAAAAATTTCTTCTTGACTTGTTTCTACTTTGTTTCTTCTGGATAATTCAAGTAAACCACTAAAAGCTGTTACCACTTCTTGTTTTTCGTGTTTTTTAATTGAAAACACTTTGTTAAATACAAATTTCTTTTGTTTTGCTAGAATTTTATACATGTCCTTTACTTTATCAGCAACAGTATATTTATCTACTAATGCAATTTTTTCAATGTTTTTAGCATTTTGATTTATTTTAACACTATTTCTTTCAACCAACAATTTATATACTTCTGGAATTTTTTCAGGTCCATAATCTTTTTCCAATTTTTGCTTTGGTAATTTTATTTCTTCTTGTCCTTTATAAAATTTATTTGCAAATATAGCATAATTTTCTTTAAAAACTTTGCTAATTTCTTTGAATTTTTTATACTCAATTATTCTTCTTATTAGTTCTTCCTCTGTTATTTCTTCTTCTTCCTCTTCTTGTTTTGGTAATAAGTTTTTAGATTTTAAATATAACAGTGTTGATGCCATAACTATAAATTCACTTGCAATTTCTAAATTCATTTCTTCCATTGCATTTAAATATTCTATATATTGATTTGTTATTTCTGTTAAATTTACATCATAAATATTCATTTTATTTTTATCTATTAAATAGCATAATAAATCCAATGGTCCTTCAAAATTATCTATTTTTATTGAATATTTCTTAGTTTCTAGTGTTAATATTGACATTGTTTTCTCCTTGATTCTTTCAGATTTGTTCTTCAATTGCTTTATTTATATTTTCCAATTTATAACCTTTTTTTAATAAATATTGTTTTATTTCATCTTTTTCCATAGCTACTGATTTTTTGTATATTATATTTGATATTGATTTTACTTCATATTCTTCTAGCTCTTCTTTGTTTTCGTAAATGTAATCTTCAATATCATTTTTGTTCAAACCTTTTGCTAGTAATTTGTATTTTAATTCTTTTATTGATAAATTTTTTAAAATTATGAAGTTGTTTACTGTTCTTCTTATATAATCGCTATCGTCAATATATTTAGCCTCTTTTAAATATTCGATAATATCTTCCAACATGTTTTCATCTAATTCTTTTTCAAATTTTTTTCTAACTTCATTTTCACTTCTTTTTTTATAAAGTATGTATTTTAATATTTTTGTTTTTCCTTTATCAAATTCTTCTATTGTATACATTTATTACTTCCAATCTTTTATTTTTATCTAGCAAATTTAAGTTTTATTCTTGTATCTGCTATTTCATAGTCAAATTTTTTATGCTCTGTTTCATTTTTTTCTATGTATTTGTCTATTTTTTCATTAAGTTCTTTTGTATTTTTAGTTTGAGCTACAAGAATTTGAGCTATATTAGAATTTACTACTATGTCTAATTTATTGTTAACTTCTTCGAACCCTTTATCCATTTTGTCATTAGTTTCTTTAAAGCCTTTATTCATTTTATCATTAGTTTCTTTAAAGCCTTTATTCATTTTGTTATTTATTTCTTTAAAGCCTTTATTCATTTTGTCATTGGTTTCTTTGATTTTATCATTAACTTCTTTAAATCCTTTGTCCATTCTTTCATCCATTTTTTCGAATCTTTCATCCATTTTTTCGAATCTTTCATTTATTTTTTCAAATCTTTCATCTATTTTTTCAAATCTTTCGTCTATTTTATCAAATCTTTGATCCAATATTTCCAAAATTTCTTTATTATTCATATGCATACCTCCTTCCTATAATAAATTCAAATTTAAGTTTTTATACACTACTTAAATCTTACTCTTCATCTTCAAATTCACCATCTTCATCTACTTCTGGTAATTCTTCGCCTAAGCTATCTTGAAATGCTTTAGCAAAGTTTGCTCTAACTTTTTGCTCAACATCTGCTAAAATTTCAGGATTTTCCTTTAAGTATTTTTTAACATTCTCTCTACCTTGTCCAATTCTATTGCCATCATAACTAAACCATGAACCACTTTTTTCTATAATGTCCATATTTACAGCCATATCTAAAATATTTCCTGCTTTAGAAATTCCCTCACCATAAACAATATCAAATTCAGCCTCTCTAAATGGTGGAGCAACTTTATTTTTGATAACCTTTACTCTAACCCTATTTCCTTTAACTTCCCCATCTTGTTTGATATTTTCTATTTTTCTTATATCAAGTCTTACTGATGCATAGAATTTTAATGCTCTTCCACCTGTTGTTGTTTCTGGGTTTCCAAACATTACTCCTATTTTTTCTCTTAATTGGTTAATAAATATTAATACTGTTTTTGTTTTGTTTATTGCTCCTGCTAATTTTCTTAATGCTTGTGACATTAATCTTGCTTGAAGTCCCATGTGAGAATCTCCCATGTCTCCATCAATTTCTGCCTTTGGAACTAATGCAGCAACGGAGTCTACAACTATTACATCTAATGCTCCACTTCTTATTAAACTTTCTGTTATTTCAAGAGCTTGTTCTCCTGTATCTGGTTGAGATACTATTAAATTATCTATATCTACACCTAATTTTTTTGCATATACTGGGTCTAAAGCATGTTCTGCATCTATAAATGCTGCTTCTCCTCCCATTTTTTGTGCTTCTGCTACAACATGTAATGCAAGTGTTGTTTTACCTGATGATTCAGGTCCAAATACTTCTATAATTCTTCCTCTAGGAACTCCTCCTATACCTAAAGCCATGTCTAAACTTAATGCTCCTGTTGGAATTGCTTCTATTTCCATTGCTTTAAATTCTCCTAGTTTCATTACTGAACCTTTTCCAAATTGTTTTTCTATTTGACTCATTGCTGCTTCTAGAGCCTTTTTCTTTTCTGTATTTTCTGCCATTGTTATTTCCTCCTTAAATTATTGAACTTTTGTTTGATATCTATTTTATATCACTAAACAATTGTTTTTGTCAATACATTTTTAAATTTTTTTATTTATGCCAATCTTTAATATTATAGAATTGATAAAACCAGTTGGGTTCTATTGTTCCAGCCACCCCTGTACTGTACGCAACTGTATATTTATTATTATATAAACTTAAATATGGCATTTCACTTTTATAAATTTCACCTAGTCTTTTGTAGTCTTGTTTCAATTTTTCATCATCACTTAAATTTTTAACCTCATTCATAATATTTGTAACTTCTTCATTTGAATAGTTTGCCAAATTATTACTTCCAAAAAATGTAGATAAATCTGGACTTACAGACAAATTCATACTGCATAATATCATATCATAATTTTTATTTGTTAAATAACTCTGATATTGACTTTCATTTGCTTTTATCAAATTAATTCTAAAACCTTGATTTTCTAATTGTGTCTTAATATTTTGTACAACAGCAACTTTATTTGCATCTGTTGATTTCACAACAAAATTCAATGAGATTCTTTGTGTTCTATAATTTACTACTTTCTGCCAATATTTATATTTATAATTCCATCCATCATCAACTAAAATTTGTTTTGCTTGTTCCAAATTATAGCCTGCACTTGAATCTTGTTCTTGATATAGCCAATTTCCATAATCTAATGGAAAACTTGATGTGTAATAATTATCTCCATATACACTTGAAACAATATTTGATTTATCTATTGAATAGCAAATTGCCTTTCTCACATTCAATTGGGATAATATTTCACCTTGTGTATTAAATGCTATAAAATCATGTTCTCTACCCTTCATTTCTTTTGACTGATATCCTATTGTTCCTATATATTCCTTTAAATTAGTATTTTGGGTACCTATTAAATCTACACTTCCAGTTTTAAATGCATTATATAATTCACCAGCACTTGCATAAGTTGTTACTGTAATTCTACCTAATTTCAATTTATCACTTTCCGGATAATATTCATTTTTAACTAAAATTAATGCATTATCTTGAACATCACTTACTTTGTACATTCCTGTTCCTACAGGTACTATATCAGCGGTGAATTCTTTATCACTATAATAATTATTAGATAATATTGGAAATGTCAAATTATATTCAAAAAATGGAACTTCTTGGTCTAATGTAATTCTTATTGTTGAATCATCTACAACCTCAACTGTTGTGATGTGTTGAACATTGGCTGAATAAATTGTGTCTGAATCTTTTAACCTATCAATTGTAAAACGCACATCATTTGCTGTGAATTTTTGCCCATCTGACCACTTTTTATCATCTCTTAATTTGATTAAATATACAGTTTCATTTTGCTTTGCCCATTCTTTTGCTAAACAATTTTCTAATTTGTAATCTTTTGTCAATGTCATTAATGGTTCAAATATTATTTTTGATACATCTTGTACATTTTTATTTTTGCTTAATATTGGATTAATACTATCAAATGATGCTATTCCCAATTTTAATTCTGTTACTTCTGGTGTTTCTTCTTGAGTTGTTTCAGCTGTTATTTCGTCTTTTTTTTGCTCATCTTTTTTGATTTTTATAATTGCAAATATCATTATTGCTATTGCAAATATAATAAATATATATTTAAAATATTTTGTTTTCATATCATCCCATTCCTTTTATTATGTTTCTGTAAGAATAATGCTTGAATTACCTGTGAATGATATTTTAAATGTATTTCAAGCATTATTTTTACGGAAATATAACTATTTTTATTGTTCTCTAATCTATGGTAATATAATACATTATTTTTTATTTTTTTTCAAGCCTTCTTTTCCTCTTTAACTTATATTTTATTTCTTTCTTTTTATTTAATATAAATTCTTTTTCATCTATACTTGCAATATTACTAATTTCCATTTTAATATTTCTATTAAACACCATTTTTTCTTCAAAATTTGTATAATATGTTTTTTTATTTATACAAATATTAGTATAACTTTCTCCATTTTGTATATATTTTTTATATACTACTATGCAATACAAATAAACATTATCATCTGCATATACATAATATAATTTGTTATTTACAATAATTAAATCTCCTTCTACAATTTGTATATCTACTGAAAACTGATAATTGATATCTATTGGATATTTTCGATTTATTTGAATTTTAATTCTTTTTTGAATATTTTTTATGTCCTGATTTTTTAATGTAATATATTTTTCTTTTAAATTTATAAATGGAATTTTATAGACTTTTGTAAGATTTATAAAACTGTTTCTTTTTTGATTATAATTTAATCGATTAATAAAATATTCTTGATAGTTATTTAACGCTTTATGATTCGTTGAGGATGATTGAAATGCAAAAATTGAAAATTTTCCTTTTTTTATTACAAGATATGGTCGTATTTGATGTGTTTCTTCTATTGTTTTTAGTTTTGATTTTGAAAGTGGCATTTTTGCCCAGACTAAATCTCCTGATTTTAATGAATTTATTAATTGTTTTTGATTTTTTATGTTGATAATTTTTTGAATTAATTTCTTTAGTATGTTAGTTTTCACCTCCTATATTCTTTTTAATGAATTTTTTAATAATTGAATAATTATATATTAGCATGTTTTTATGTTAAATGTCAAGAAAAATCGTTCGTCAAATTTCGACAAAAAAACCAGCCCTCTCGAGCTGGTTTTTTAGGAGACCAATCAGATCTCCTTCATGTGAAAGAATTTAGAACATTATTTTAGGAAACTTTTATTTTTCTAATTTTCCCATTATATTTTAATTTTACATGTGTGACGAAACCATTTTTATCATATACAAATGATTTAAATGTTCCTTTTAAAACTCTTGACTGCAATGTTGACTTATTAAGAACATACGTCTTAAATTGTACCGTCTTTTTTGTTTTTCCTTTTTTGATCTTGGCAACATGTACAACCTTTTCAACCCGTATCAAATCACCTTTATCCGAAAATTCATAAATTTTTATATTACAAAAATCCATTCCCATGTAAGATAAAGTCCCTTGCTTCCAAGTTGCTTTTTCCACTGCAACACCATTAGAATCATATACCGTCTTGCTGCTTACTCCTTTTACTACTAATTTATCCGCAAAATTATACGGCTTTTTTGTAGTATTACTGGTTGTATTGTTTAAGGTATTTGACATTGCCATTGCAACTTTTACTTGATCCATTGACCAAACAGGTTGCAATATTGAGCTTTCCTTTAGTTTATATCCAATAATAATAATTTTATTATTATTATTGGATGTCACTGCACTATCAACATTGTTAGCTATCTTCACTAAGCTTGTTGAATCTTTTTGTATATCATAATTCCAGATATACAAATCTCCTTTTTCATCTTTACAATACAAAGTGTTTGTACTGTCCAGATATGCCCACTCTAAATTCTGTCCTATTGTTTTTGTTGCAATAATGGAATTTCCATTAAATACAACAACAGTTGCGACTTTGTTGTTAACAGTTACATATAACTGGTTTCCAGTTGATGATGTTGTTGTTGAAAAACTTTGGGCTTTTCCTGTAGCATCATAATAGCCTGTAACATTTCCTGTGGAGTCTTTTGCAAATCCTCTGGTTCCGGAAGCTACGTCAACCAATACAATTGATGTTGTTCCTTCTGTGATTTTCCATGATTTGATAACACCATTGGTGTATCTTATGTAGACTACATTTTTTAATGTCAAAACTTCATCAACAGCTTGCCCCTGACTAAGAACATGAATGTTCTTGCCATCATTATAAAGTACTGTTTTACCATCATCTGACTTGTAAACTCCAATTTTATTAGTAGTATTGGTATTGTTGCCATTGTTGGTGTTACTACCATTGTTTGTATTATTGCCGTTGTTGCTATTGTCTACTCCCAATTTTTTTCTGACTTCCTGATCAGACAACCAGTTGTAATGTCCATTCATTTTCTCATAGCCATCCTGACTGATAGATATAACTCCAGTATCAATCATTACTGTTTTTACTTCTTTTTCGTCTTTTTGATACTTGTATGAGTACATCTTTAATGTCCCACTACATAATAGTACATACGCTGTTTGATCAGATGTCAATATTGCTTCCTTAGCAAGTGTTGCTTTTGCCAACTGATACTGCCAGTCCTTATCTACCGTTAGAACGGCCCGGCCAGTTGAATCAACATTTATCTCCATGTTGCCTACTGTATTTGCGAATGCTTTTGCAGGTACCATAGAAAATAACATTGCTACCGCCAATAATGTTGCTAAAATTTTTTTGTTTGCTTTCATACTTTTTTCCTCCTGTACTTTTGCTGTTTTCAATGTTCCAAATTCTTTTTGTTTGAGCTTATATATAAGCTCTTATTTTATTTTATTCACATAATATTATACCATAATTTGTAAAAAAAATCAAATTTTTTTATAAATTTTACTGGACTTTTTTATTTAAATATGGTAATATATGAAAGTATTAAATATATGCCGATGTGGCGGAATTGGTAGACGCACACGACTCAAAATCGTGCGGGAAACCATGTGGGTTCGAGTCCCACCATCGGTACCAAAATAATAGCTTAACACTTGTCATCAAGTATTAAGCTATTTAATATTTTTTATTTTTCTACATCTTTTTTCTCCAAGTCCTCCAACTTAACCATTTCATAATCAAAAGCAGTAACATTTTTAACAGAAAACTCAGAAAAATCATCATCAGAATCATCAAAACAACCAACATTAAAAGACCTCTTATCAAGCAATTTCAAATGTAACTTCGAAGTATCAACAATCATCTTAGTTGACAAATCCATACCAACAGGTAAAGTCTTATTCTGATTATCATAAAAAATAATATTTGTAAAACCAATACCTTTTGTCCCCTCTTTAATATGAAGCTTATACAAATTAATATTATTTCCATAACCTTCAACCGCTTCTTGCATCTCTTTTTCAGGATTTATATTAAACACATTTATTTCTTTATTATTTAACAATTTATCATTAATAGCTTTATACACAGGCAAAGACTCTGGTATAACACCTTTTCCTAATGCTTTTGTAATGTTTTGAACAACTGATTGTAAAATTAACTTAAACCCAATTTGTTTTGTGCTTCTAGTTATCTCCAAAATATTAAATTTATCTTTTGGTAATTCTCTATGTTTTTTATTATTAATTTTTTTAATCTTTGTTGAATCTTCAATAATATTTCCAAAAATATCATATTCTTCATCATCCAAAGACTTCAATTCTTTTTCTTCCAATCTCAAATCTTTCAATGCTTTTTCAATTTCTTCTGGTAATATATTATTAGTCTTTATTTTATTCAACACATCAATCAAATTTGTTGTAGCAATATAAACACTATCAGTGTCCCCTCTATCAAGGTTTTTTCTTTGAATTCTATCTAGTTTTTTTCCAAATTCTTCTAAATCTTCTTCATAATTGAAAGTTTTCTCTATTTTTTTAATTACATTTACTTCTTCTTGCTCACCCTCTGGCAAAACTTCCATTTCATCTTTATTACTATATTTCCAAAATTCAAAAATACTTTTTTTGTGACTATCTATTTCCTCAATATATTTTGATGCATTTTCTATTTTTTTTGCTAGATTCTTTGTTTTTAATTTTAAAGCATTTATATCCATTAAAAGATTTTTCATTTCATTTTCTAGTTCTTCCAACTCTTTATAACTTGTTATTAATTCTTCTAATGTATATATTTTTTTAATAGGAATTTTCTTTTTCTCTCTTTTAGGTGGTTCTATTGTTTGAATCTCTTCTATTGATTGATTTTCTGCTTCTACAATTTCTTCTTCAACATCTTGATTTTTTATGCTTTTATTACTTTTTTTGCTATATTTAAAATAGTATTTTACTTTTCCAAAAAATGTTTTTTTACATTCTAAAAATGTTGATATTTGTTTTTCTTTTGCTAAATACTCTATTTCCTGTGATGCCGCTAATTCTTGCAATTTTTTTATTCTTTTATTATATGCCCTTATCTTACTTTTTAATTCTTTTCTTTTCTTTAATCCAATCTTATATTGCTCTCTTATAAATTCTACCATATGTTTATATTCTATTTTTTGACCGTCTAAATAAAATTCCAATCTTCCATTGCTATCTATATTTGTTTCAAAATTATAATACTTTGGAATCTCTGTCTGTAAAATAAATAATGCTTTCAATAATTTATAAAATTCACTAGCTTCTGTTTCACTATTTAGTTGAATTTTATATGTTGTTTTTATTTTTTCATATACATTTGTTTCACCAATAATTTGAATTGATAACTCGTCTTTTTTGTTGTATACCTCATATATTAATGGCCAGTCTTTTGTAAACAACCATAAATAATTTTCGATATCCTCAAATTCTGATTTTTTCAGATATTGATTTGAATATTTTATATTACTTATTGGTACAAATATTTTTCCTACTCTTTTATTTTCAATTTGTCTTTTTAATAAATAGAAAAATGTAGAATAATCAGTATCTTCTGTTGGAACTATCATAAAATATCTATTTGTGTTTTCAGAATAATATATTTGCCATAAATAGTTTCCATGAAATTTCACCTTAAATGGTATTTCTTTGCCTAATTTTGATTGTTCTTTTTCAACTTTTTCTATTTCATCAATGTCCATATTTCTTAGCATTTCTAAGAATTTTGTATGTTTTATTATATTTTCTTCATTTTTATTATCCAAATATTCATACAAAGGGCGTGCTTTTTTATATTTTTCATTTAAATCTGTTAACCTGTTTGTTGGTGATAGCAATATTTGTATGTCTTTTATATCTATATATCTATATTGTCTGTATTGCTTTTCATCATAAGTTCTTGTAACTCTATATTCTAGTGGTTCGAATTTTTTCAAATTTTGTGGTATTTTGTCTAAATCTAATCCTAAATATTCAAGTTTGTCTGATATTCCTTCTATTTTTTCTTTCTTTTTTCTAGGCAATTTGTATCTCTCCTCTATATTTTTGTAAATAAATTTTCTGTGCAATGTAATTTAATACATTAAAAAAGTTGCATAACTTTACTAATATACTAAAAATAATGAATTCTAATAATTTATTTAATAATTTCATAAAAATTCTTGAATGTATACCCCTGTTGTTGTAAATATTCAATTACTTTTGGTAATGTTTCAACAGTTATATGTTTTGCTTGTGCATCATGCATTAAAACAACCAAACTGTTTTTTCCCTCTGTCGTCTTTTGTAAATTATTCATCAAATATTCTTCTGTAGGATTTGCTTTTTCTGAATCTCCAGTTAAAGAGTTCCAATCTATATGTAAAATATCATTCTGTTCAAGTAATACTTCTGCCTGATTTTTTATTTCTGCATATTTACCACCAACTAAACCTCCTGGAAATCTAAACAAATGAGAATTGTATTCTGGTACATTGATTGTTTTTGCTACAATTTGATTACATTGATTAAATTCATTTAAAACCTGTTCTGGTGATTGATATATTATTGAATATTTATGTGAATATCCATGATTTGCTATATAATGACCTTCATTATATATTCTGTTTGTTGTTTCCGGAAATATTTCAACTTGACTGCCTAGAACAAAAAATGTTGCTTTTATATTGTATTGTTTTAAAATATCCAAAATTTCATGTGTGTTGTTTGATGGTCCATCATCAAATGTTAAATATGCTACCTTTTCTTCTGAATGATAGATATTTTTCAAATTTTCTTTTCCTTGTTCAGTTAATTTAGGAATTTTTGCTTGTCTTTCCGCTTCTTCTTCCTCTTTTTTCTTGTTTTCTGCGTCTTGCTGCTGATTAGCAAATTCTGTAATCTGTTTTGCAAAATCTTTTGCTTTTTTCACTCTTATTGTTGTATCTACCAAATAAAAAATAGTTAATGATAATGTTACAATAACAGCTATAATTGCTATTATTGTGAACACCATCCTTTTTTTATCAACATATTTTTTCATACTATATATGTTATAACCTTCATATTGATCCTTTTTTTGAAATATTCCCATTTAAATTCCTCTTTTTTTTTTTCATTTCATTTTGCTACAATTAACATTTTTTTGATATTGCTAATAATATCGAAAATTTGTTAATATTATCTATTTTTTCATTGCTTGTTTTATATATTCAATTTCTTCCTCTGCATTTAATCTCATAAATATTGGTTCACCTTTTTCAATTACTTTTGCATTTTTAATTTTGTCATACTCTTTAAGGCTTTTCCAAGTTTTTAAAGATTCGTCTGTAATTCCAATTTGTCTTAATATATTTTCAGATGTTTCATCCATAAATGGTTTTATTAATATTGATATTTTTCTTAAATTTTCTATTAAATGATACATTGCTGATTTTAATTTTTCTGTGTCTTCTTCTTTTGCTAATTGCCATGGCATTGTTTCGTCAATGTATTTATTTGTTCTTGATACAAGTGTCCAAATTTCTTGAATTGAGTTTGCAATTTCAAAGTTTTCAAATAATTTTTCAAATTTTTCTATTTGCTCTTTACATGCATTTTCTAAACTTTCATCAACTTCATTTGGTCTTCCATTGTATTCTGGTACTTGTCCATCAAAATATTTGTTGACCATTGATACTGTTCTATTTAATAAATTGCTTAAGTCATTACATAAATCAAAATTATATCTTTCAACAAATTCTTCTGGTGAAAATAGTCCATCTTGTGATGTTGGCATTTCTCTTAATAGGAAATATTTTGTTGCATCTAGACCATATCTGTCTATTAAATCTTCTGGATAGATAACATTTCCTTTTGATTTACTCATTTTTCCGTCTTTCATTGTTATCCAGTTATGAACAAATATTGTTTTTGGCAATGGCAAATCTAGTGCCATCAAGAAAATTGGCCAATATATTAAGTGGAATCTTGCAATATCTTTTCCTACAACTTGTACATCTGCTGGCCAGAATTTTTTAAATAATGTTTCATCATCTGACATATATCCTAGTGCTGTAAGGTAATTTGTTAAAGCATCTACCCATACATATATTACATGTTTTGGGTCTTTTAATACTTTTATTCCCCAGTCAAATGATGTTCTTGTTACACATAAGTCTTCTAGCCCTGGTTTGATAAAGTTGTTTATCATTTCTTGTTTTCTGTATTCTGGTTTGACAAAGTCTGGATGTTCGTCATAGTATTTTAAAAGTCTATCTGCATATTTTTTCATATTGAAGAAGTATGCTTCTTCTTTCATTGGAACTACTTCTCTTCCACAGTCCGGACATTTTCCATCAACTAATTGTGTTTGAGTGAAAAATGTTTCGCATGGTACACAGTAAAGTCCTTCGTATTCACCTTTGTAGATGTCTCCTTGTTCCATAAATTTGTCAAATATTTTTTGAACTACTTTTTCGTGTCTTTCGTCTGTTGTTCTTATGAAATCATCATATTGTATGTCCATTTTTGCCCATAATTCTTTTGCCATTGCTGCCATTCTGTCTACATATTGTTGTGGTGTTTCTCCTGCTTCTTGTGCTTTTATTTCTATTTTTTGTCCATGTTCGTCTGTTCCTGTTAACATGTAACTTTCTTTTCCTTTTAATTTGTTATATCTTTTTAGTGCATCTGCTACTACTGTTGAGTATGCTGTTCCTATATGGAATTTTCCGCTTGGATAGTATATTGGTGTTGTTACATAAAATGTATCCTTCATTATTTACTTACCTCTTTCCTTTTGGTTTTTGTTGTTTGATTTTTGTGTTTTGCCTAACCTCTTTTTTTCTCTTATTTTTTCTTACTTATGTTATCACATTTTAGGCTCTTTGTCTAGGAAATTTTTGCTTTTTTTGAGACATTTGGGACACTCTTAATTCATCTCACTTTTTGTCGATTATTGTTTTCGAAAAAAAAGATATTATTAGTCATTATTCTAATAACATCTTTTTTGAATTTTAATATTTAATTTATGCTTACTTTTAGTCCTTTCCTAATATATATGGATCTGATGTTGTTCCTGAACCACTCTTAATATAAACACCATCATTCATTTCTACTACTGGACGAATTCCCCAAGCAGTTCTTCCACCATCTGCTGTTGCACTCCCATCTTCAAGTATTCGACCACTTATATTAACACGAGCCAAAAAACTATTACTTCCCGCTGAAGCTAGCCTATAATATTGTCCAATACTTCTTATTCCAACTGTTGAATCAATTTTTCCTGTAATATTATATGCTTCGTCATATGTCATTATATGTACATTATTAATACATCCTTGTTTATCTAGTTCCTTATCTTTATACATATCCCATTTTCTATAATTTATTATTGTTCCATCACTTAATGTATTATAATTATTTTGCCTTATTCCTCCTGATAATAAATACTCTGCTCTATATGCATCATTTTTTGTTTTATAGTAGTATAAAAAATTTTCAGGACTTCCTGCATGTACCAGTTTTTTTACATATTTTTTTCCATCCCTTTCTTCACTTTCTAGTATCTGCCAACCATCATACTTTGAACTTCCCCATCCTTTTTGTGGTATAACACTCTCATTTCTGCTAGTTATTATATTTTCCTCATTAATTTCATTTTTGTTTACTACATCACCTTTATATGTGAAACCTCCAAATGTAAAATTCAAACCAGAATCACTATTCAATTTGAAAGTTCCATCTCCTGCTATTTTTTCTTTATTTATATCATACAACTTTTCTTTTTTCAATTCTTCTATTTCTTCTTTTGTCCAATCCCCTGCATCGTATTGTACAACATCTTGTGCTGATTTGTATTGATTTACTACCACTTCCTTATCTTCACTTATATTTTTCCCATTATATGTTCCACTTACTTTAAATACATATTTTCCATTTGAAATTACTTTGTATGGTACCCCTTTTAAGTTGTCTTCTTTTAGAACTACTGTGCAAATATTCCCTTCTAATGTTGCTATTATATTTATATATAATGGATTTCCTTTTGGTTGCGAATTTTCACCTAGTAAACTTGTATCATTTGCATCACCACTTGCATTTATTCCTACTATATATTGTATTTCTAATTTTTTCGTCGTTACAGTTATATTTATATCACCAGTAACCTTTTCTATCTTTATCTTTCCTGTATTAACATCAACAACATTATTTCCAGATGTTATCACTTCTTGTCCTCCCATTGTTACATTTAAACCTGTCATTATATAATTATCATCTATTTCAATTTTTGCATCATACGCTTTATTATATGCCGTTTTTATTGCAAAATTATCTACACTAGAACCTTCTCCTAAATTTTTTGTTACATTATAGAAGTAGTCATCTATCTTTATTGTTTTCTCAATTTTATTTTCATCACCTGTTATTATTAAAAACTTATATTCTTTTCCAAGTTCAACTGTATAATCTATGGCAATATAATCTTTTTTATTATTTGTTACAACACTATTCTTTTTATCAGGACAATCTATTTGTTTTACTCCATTTATATTATCTCTAATCTTTATTAATATTTCTATATTGTCTCCATTTCTTGACTTAGTTTCATATTCAAATTCCAAACTATTTGGATTATATTCCACCAAAGAAATATTTAAATTTAAATCTATCATAAATTTTCCTAATATTTTGTCTTTTTTCATTACAATTAATTTTCCGCTAAATGATGAATCTTCTTTTAACTCCGGATTATATTCTTTTGATATTACTTCATTAGCCCAATCTTGTGTTACATCATTTAATGTTGCATTTCCATTTTTTTCAACTTGTAAATCTTGCAATCCAATTGTTAACTGTTCTCTCATTTCTGATTCTAATTGTGCTTTTTTGGCTTGTTTTACTTTAGTAAATATTCCATTATCTCCATTTAAACTTGCAATCGCTATTCCTGCAAATAGTAATAAAATAACAATTGTTATCACTAATGCTACAAGTGTTATTCCTTTTTGACTTTTTAACTTTTGTACTTTCATTCTTAATTCTCCTTTTATTTTTGATATTTTTATTTGTGTGTATTGTTAATACACACTATATCATAAAACTTATTATAAAATCAATAGATAAATAAATATTTTTATTTTTTATTGGAGGTCCTATAAATGAAAAAATTTAATGATTATAGAAACATAATAGGTACATTAGTTAAAGAACATAGAGAACAGAAAAATTATACTAAAACTGAACTTTCTCATAAGTTAGAATTGCTAGGAATTGAATTGGATAGATTTGAACTTTATAAAATTGAAACTGCTAAAAAAAGTGTAAAAGACTTTGAATTAGTTGCTTTATGCATGATTCTAGATATTAATATGAATGAATTAAAAAAACAATTTGAAAAAAATATGTAATGTATTAAAAATCACTTTTTCTTGATTTATGTAACCTTTAGTGTTATAATAAATTTATATTTAATTATTGCATAAGGAGGTATTTTTATGTCTGAGAAAAACGAACGGAAACAGGAAAAAGCAATAGCTTTTAAAGAAATGGCAAAACTTATAGAAAACTGTAATGAACTTTCAAAACTTCACCATTTAAAGCAAGTAGAAATTCCTAACATTATAATAACATATAATAACAAAATTCTTTTGTTAGCCCATGAATTTAAAAAAATTGGAATTAACTTTTATGATGTTACACAATGTGAAAGCAGTTCAATAATTGACTTTCAACTGTTAAGCATCATAATGGCAGCTACACATTACATCGAGTCTTATGTTTCTTCTCTTTCTGTTTCAAAAGAGCAAACTGATGAATATGTTGCTTCTTATAAAAAGCCATCTTTATTTAAGAGAATTTTTAAAGGAGCAACATATGCACCCAAAAAATCTTTTATAACAGATCAGAGGAAACAAGATGCTATGTCTTTTATGAAAAAATATAAGACATGCAATGATGCTATTTATAACTTCAGATTAACAGACATGGCTACAGCTATTAGTTTTTACAAAAAATATGCTGCTAGCAATGGTGTTTCAGACCAAGACCTTGATGCACGAGTTGAAAAAATTCATGCTGAGCTTAGTTTACTTGGATGTGATTTTTAACTTTTATGCATTGGCGTCCTCAATATGAGGACGCTTATTTTTTGCTATATTTTTGTATAGAAACGTAGAACCATAACAGGTTTTGTTGTTACTATATAATGGTTTCCTTATGGTAGTTTGCTGTATAATAGTATTTTCAATTGTCTGAATGTGATTGAAACAATATTAAAATTTATTAAATCTTTTTTGGACAAGAGTTCACTTTAGTGGAAGGGAGTCCAAAAAAGATTTTAGAAATTATTATATTGTGTATTGAACCGAAGACAATTTAAAATACCATTATACAGCAAACTACCATAAGAAAAACATTATATAGTAACATTTTGTTATTCAATTCCTTCAATTCACTTGTAGCCACAAATTTGTTATGATATAATCTACTAAAATTATATAAAATAACTTTTGAAAGGACTTGATATAATGAAAAACTTTTTCATAATCTTAGCAATGAAAATACTAAATTTAATACTAAAAATATGTCATAAAAACGGAGGAAATTTTTTAGGAAAAATCGCATATGACTGGAATCCAGAAATATTCAAATACTTTAAAGTCGACTGTCCAGTAATCGCAGTATCTGCCACAAATGGAAAAACAATGACAAACAACTGTATAGGTTACACTTTAAAAACTGCTGGAAACAAAGTTGTAAGCAATGTTGAAGGAAATAACATGGAAACAGGGATACTTTCAACTATACTAAAAAATTGTACTTTAACTGGAAAAATCAAAGCAGATTACTTAGTTTTTGAAGTTGACGAAAGCTACATCCCTGTTGTTTTTAAAGATTTCAGATTAGATACATTGGTAATTCTAAACTTTTTCCGTGACCAATTAGATAGAAACGGTGAAGTTGAATCTTTAATTTTAAGAATAAATGAATTTTTGAAAACTTATAATGGAAATTTAATTTTAAATAATGACGACCCAAATGTTTCAAGACTTGGACAAGCTAATCCAAATAATAAAAATATTTATTATTTTAGTGTTGATAAATATCAATTTGCAACAGAACACATCAAAGAAGCCGGTGAAGGCAAATTCTGTCCTTTCTGTAAAACAAGATTAGAATATGAATATTATCAATATTCACATGTTGGAAAATTTAAATGTCCAAATTGTAATTTTGGTGATAATAAAATTTATAAATTGGCAACAAATGTTGATTTAAAAAATAGATGTTTTGATATTGATGGAAATACCTACAAAATAAATGGAAATAGTATCTATTTAATTTATAATTATACTGCTGTATATTCAGTTTGCAGTTTATATGATATTTCAAATGATGTTGTAAAAAAGGCATTTTCAACTTTTACTTTAAATAATGGTCGTTTAGAAGAAATCAAAATAATTGATGTTCCAACTATAATTAATTTAGCTAAAAATCCAACTGGAAGCAATGTCAGCTTGCGTATTTTAAATGAAGATGATTCAGAAAAAGAATTACTTTTTGTTTTAAATGATAATATTGCTGATGGATTCGACGTTTCATGGATTTGGGATATTAATTTTAATAATTTAAATAATGTTACAAGAATTATTACTTCTGGAACGCGTGCTTATGATATTGCTATTAGAATTAAAACAAGTGGCTTCCCTGCTGAAAAAATTGAACCATATTTAAATTTAGAAGATGCTGTTAAAGCTTTATACAAAACCGATATTAAAAAATATGTTATTGCAAATTATACATCTTTGCAACCTACTAGACATGAGTTGAAAAGATTTGATGAGATGAGTAAAAATAATGATGTAACTAATGTTAAGACTAGTGATATTTCTAAAAAAGAAGCAATAAAATCAAATATTGAAAATACTGAGATGAATCCAAAAGAAGTTCTTCAAAACATTGATAATACTGATAATACTGATAATACTGATAATACTGATAATTTAAACTATCAAGATAATGAAGAAAAATCAATAAAAATTTTATATTTATACCCCGATATGTTAGAGCTTTATGGTGATTATGGAAATATCCAAGTTTTAAAATATAGAATTGAATCTCGTGGATACAAAACAATAATTGATAGATATTCTATTGGTGATACTGCTCCAAACTTTAATGATTATGACATTGTTTTTGCTGGTGGTGGTGCCGATAATGAGCAAAGCATTTTAGCTGAAGATTTGGTAAAATATAAAGATAATATTAAGGATGCTGTTAAAAATGGTGTGTTTTTCTTACTTATCTGTGGTGCTTATCAATTATTTGGTAAATACTACAAAGGTGTTGAAGGTAATATTATTCCAGGTCTTGAAGTTTTTGATTACTACACAGTTGCTAACCCTGATAGAAAGAAAAGATGTATTGGAAATATTGTCATAGATGCTACACTTGACGCAAATATTAACATTAAAAAATCTACCAATTCTAATGATGATAGTTCTGATAATATTGAAAACTTAAATTTAAAAACAAAGGTTATTGGTTTTGAAAATCATGGTGGTCAAACTTTTGATATTTCTAATTCTTTTGGTAATGTTTTGTTTGGAAATGGTAACAAATTTGGTGATTCTGAAGAAGGATTTTTTGAGAATAACGTTATTGCAACTTATTTACATGGTCCTCTTCTTTCTAAAAATCCTAAACTTTGCGATTATATTATCAGATACTGCTTAGATAGAAAATATAATGAAAATGTCGAATTAGAACCTTTAAATGATGAGTTTGAAAATTTGTGTAGAGAACAATTATTAAATAGATTTTTAAAAAAATAATTAATAAGAGATATGTTGAATGCATATCTCTTTTATCTATATTGCTCTTCTTTTACTATTTTTCTACTCTTCAAACTTTCTTTTACATCCAAAATTCTTTGATTAGAAGAACCTCGGAACTGAAGTTTCAAATCTTTTTTATCCTCTTCAAACTTACCATCAACAATAACATCAATATATTTTAATAATTCCCTTGTTGTTTCACTTTTTTGAGCCATCTTTCCCATAACATCTTTTTCAAAATCAAATCCAGTATAGCACCAAATATTTTTATCAGGAAATTTTTTCTTTATATCTTTAACCAATGGCAGTAACCCCTCTTGATTTTTAGGCTCAAGAGGTTCTCCTCCTAAAAGTGAAAGCCCCTCTATATAATCATGGTCCATATATTCAATTATTTTTTGTTCTTCTTTTTCTGTAAATTTATCACCATAATTAAAGTCCCAAGCACATTGATTAAAGCATCCTTTGCAATGGTGATTACATCCACTTACAAATAGTGAAACTCTTACTCCCTCACCATTTGCAACATCTATTTTCTTTATATCTGCATAATTCATAATTCTTCCTCAAGAGGGAAAAGGGAAAGAGGGACGTTCCTTAAAATCCCTGCAAAAAGGGAAAAAGGGACACTCCTTAAAATATCTATAATATTTGCCACAAAGAGTGTCCCCTATTCCCTTTTTGCAGGGATTTTAAGGAACGTCCCTCTTTCCCATCTTTCCCTTTTCTTTCCTTCTTTCTAATTACATATGTAAAACTCTTTGCTTAATTTCTTTAGTCTTGCCGGCATTCCAGAAATTCTCACCTAAATATCCACAAGTACGTCTTACAACATTCATTTTACTATGGTCTTTATTACCACAATTTGGACACTCCCATTCGTTATTGTCATTTATAATAATTTCACCATCAAAGCCACAAACTTGGCAATAATCTGATTTTGTATTAAATTCAGCATATTGAATATTGTCATAAATAAATTTAACAGCTGTTTCCAATGCAATTAAATTATGTTGCATATTAGGTATTTCAACATATGAAATTGCACCACCTGAAGAGATTTTTTGGAATTCACTTTCAAATTTTAATTTTTCAAATGCGTCTATTTTTTCTCTTACATCTACATGATATGAGTTTGTATAATATCCCTTGTCCGTTACATCTTCAATTGTTCCAAATTTTTCTTTATCTATTCTGGCAAATTTGTAACATAAACTTTCTGCTGGTGTTCCATATAATGCAAATCCGATATTCGTTTCTTTTTTCCATTTATCTGTTGTCTCTCGCAAATGTTTCATAACTTTTAATGCAAATTCGTGTCCCTCTGGTGTTGTATGTGATACCCCTTTCATTAATTTTGTCATTTCATATATTCCGATATATCCAAGTGACATTGTTGAATATCCACCGTATAATAATTTATCTATTTTTTCGCCTTTTTGTAGTCTTGCTATTGCTCCATATTGCCAATGAATTGGGCTTACATCTGATAATGTTCCTAACAATGCATAATGTCTACACATTAACGCTTCTTTACACAATTCTAGTCTTTCATCTAATAATTTCCAGAATTTTTCTTCATCACCCTCTGCTATTATTGCTACTTGTGGTAAATTAATGCTTACCACACCTTGATTAAATCTTCCTTCAAATTTGTAGTTTCCATTTTCATCTTTCCAAGGTGATAAGAAACTTCTACATCCCATTGGGCTGAATACATTGCCTTCATAATTTTCACGCATTTTCTTTGCTGATATGTAATCTGGATACATTCTTTTTGCTGAACATTTTACAGCAAGTCTTGTTAAATAGTCATATTTTCCACCTTTTAGACAATTGTGTTCATCCAAAACATACACTAATTTTGGGAATGCTGGTGTTACATAAACTCCTGCTTCATTTTTTACACCTTGAATTCTTTGTTTCAAAATTTCTTCAATTATCATTGCATTTTCTTTTATGTATGGGTCATTTTCTTCTAATTGCAAAAATAAAGTTACAAAAGGTGTTTGACCATTTGTTGTCATTAATGTATTTATTTGATATTGAATTGTTTGAACTCCTGACTCTAGCTCGTGCCTTACTCTTGCATCAACAAGTTCTTCAATTGTACTTCCTGATAATTTTCCTTTATATTTTTCTTCAATTTGTTTTTTATATTTATTGTAACTTTTTCTTAAATATTTTCCTAAATGTTTAAGGCTAACAGATTGTCCACCATATTGATTGCTTGCTACTGATGCAATTATTTGTGTCATTACTATACATGCAACTTGAAAGCTTTTTGGACTTTCTATTAATTTTCCATTCATAACAGTTCCATTGTCTAACATATCACCAATATTGATTAAACAACAATTAAATATTGGTTGAACAAAATAATCTGCATCATGAAAGTGTAATACTCCATTTTGATGTGCCTTTACTATTTTTTCTGGTAATAATAATCTGTTTGTTAAATCCCTTGAAACTTCTCCTGCTATATAGTCTCTTTGTGTTGATGCAAGCATTGTATTTTTATTTGAGTTTTCTTCTGCTAATTCTTTATTTTCATTTCTGATTAGTCCCAAAATTGATTCATCTGTTGTGTTTGATTTTCTTACCAATGCTCTATTATAACGATAAACTATATATTCCTTTGCAAGTTTATGTTTTCCCATGTCCATCAATTTTTCTTCTATTATGTCTTGAACATCTTCAACTAAGATTCTTCTCTTTCCAAGTCCTTCTATGTAATCTATTATTTCTTTTATTTCATCTTTTGTTGCTTTCTCTCTACCTGTTACATCTCTATTTGCTTTTTCTATTGCTATTGCTATTTTTTGTCTGTCATAATCTACTATTCTTCCATCTCTTTTTATAATTTTCATTTTCCTGTTCCTTTCACTTTAATTAGTTCATTACCATGAAAACTTTACAAAAATTTTTATTGACTAATTTTAGATTATTGCTCATCAATTTTAAATATTTTTCTAAAATTTTCGACTTTTTTTATATACTTATTATATATCAATAATTTCCATTTTCTGTTGCATATATCACAATTTTTGAAATATGTTTTTAAATTCGCTATTTTCTAGGATTAGAAAAATATTACATTTTTGTTACAATATTTTTGTTGCAATTGCAACTTTTTCTAATAAATATTTTATATAATATCAATGTTAATTCAATAGAACAAATCTGTTCGTGCACGAAAATTTATTAAATAAATTTTCTGTGCAATGTAATTTTATATATTAGGAAAGTTGCATAACCTTCCTAATATATAAAAAAACTGCACTTTTTTCTTCTGAAAATTGTACAGTTTTTTATAAAACACTTAAGTGAAAATAAATATCATAAAATTTAATGTGTTTTAATTTATTCTATTTATTATTTTTAATCTTGTGTATAATTTTTTTACAATCTTTTAAATGCATTAATATTTCATAAGAATATTATTATGGAATAATTGGATTTTCTTATATGCTTTTTGCTACTTAGAAAATTTTATTCTTGTCTTTGATAGCTTTAAAAGATTTCATTATCCTAAATGAAATATCTCTAGCACACTCATTGATTTATTCATATCTATCTCTTTTATCTTAAGCATTAAAGTTTCTATTTCTCCTTTTTGATTTTTTAAAGCGTGAATATCAAGATTTTCCTCGTAACTTTGTTCCGCATACCCAAATTGTACATTGGTTTGTTTGTTAAATGGAGTATTAAGTTCTAATATCATTAATTCATCTTCATAATATATACAATGAGAATCATTATCCTTTTCTACAACAGATACTATCAACGTACATCCTTCTTTAAGATAATATAATTTTGTAATTGGATTTTTTTCATACTCTCCCTGTATTAATATTTGCTCAATATCAGATATTATTTTATCAAAATCGCAATAATAAAAAAAGTCACCATAAAAAGTATTTATAGTATCTTGATAGTTCTTCAAGATTTTCTTCCAGTCTCTTTTCCCTTCTTTTAGCCGTCTATTATCGCAATATCTACTTGTAAATTTAGTTCTATTGTAGGTTGGTGTTTCTTTGAAATCTTTGTAACAAATATGTTTATCTTTCAACAAATTTATTAAGAAAGATTTTTTTATATTGTCTCCAAAGTTTCTTGTAAAATGAAATTCCATTTCTCCTATCTTTATATCATAGCAAATCCTGTCTTCCATTACATTTATTTTATTTTTTATTTTTAGCCAATTACCTAAATTGTCACCATACACCAATTTGCCTCTAGTGGATTTTTCGGTTACATTAATCTCTATATTCTGTTTTTCATCTAGTAATATATAATTATGTACAACCTCTAGTCCATCATCATCTCCTGTTAGTCCACAATGCTCTTCTTCATAGTTACACCAAAATGTTTCTGACTGCATTTTTATTCCTTCTGGGAAACTTAAAACAGGATAAAACAATTCATATCCATACTTTAATTTCTTACTACCTATTGTATATTTTTCTGAAACTATATTTACTTTTACATACTCTTCTAAGTCTTTTTTTGCTTTTTCAAAAGCATTTTGAACTTTATTCAAACTTCTTTCTACCTTTTTGAGATTTTCCAATTTTTCCTTATATAATTCCATATGTTTTTTCTCCTTTAAATAAATTTATTTAACATGTTGGTATCGTTCTTCCTGTAAAAAGGATTTTATTTTTTTGTACTAATGCCCCTCCTTGCAATCTTTTTTTATAAAAGTTTCTAAATTGGTTCATTGACCTTTACATTTGTATTATATTACAAATCAGCCTTAAATGCAAGAAAAAATTAAATACATTATCTGTATTTTCACTTATCAAGAATTAAGTTTTTGCTGTTTGTTATCAAATTTTGTTGCAATTGCAACTTTTTTATTGTATAATATGCATTATAAAGTTTAAATATCAAAATATAAAAAACGATATATCACCAAAGATTTAATATAAGAACAAAAGCATATATAACATATACACATTGAGGTGAATACAATGGAATATATCCAAGACATAGAAAAATTCTTAAAAGACTTTGCACATACATGCAAAAGCGTTCAAAAGAAATCTTTCAAAAAAAATCAAACAATAACTACATATATACAAAAAAGAAACCAAATCTGCATTCTTCTAAGTGGCGAAGCTGATTTGGTTAGGTATGATATGAATGGTGACAAAGCTATTATTGAACATTTTACTAAAAACGATATTTTTGGTGAAGCTTTATACATTGTTACAACAAATAATGAACTTTCTGTTGAAGCAAAAAAAAGTTGTGAAATTTTATTTTTTAATTATGATAATATACACCAAAAATGTAGAAATAATTGTAAATTTCATCAGACCTTGTCAGAAAATTTTTCTAATTTGATTTTGAATAAAGTTATGGATTTAAATACTAGAGTCGAGATTTTAACAAAGCGTTCTATTCGTGAAAAACTTCGTGGTTATTTTAATATTTTGTCTACTAGAAGTTTAAGTAAGACTTTTATTCTTCCTTTTTCTTTAACTGATTTGGCTGATTATCTTAGTGTTGATAGAAGTGCTATGATGCGTGAAATTAAGGCTTTAAAGGATGAGGGTTTTATTAAAAAAATTGGAAATAAGATTACTCTTTTATATAAATAAAGATATACATCAATTTATTATATAAATTTATAGACGAAAAAGATATAACACAATAAATTAAAATTATATAAAATTTATTGTGTTACATTTTTTAATTATTTTATTTTGAAAACATCACATTTTGAAATATTTTCAATGGAATTTTCTATTTGTTCACCAGTTTTCATATTCTTAATTTTAACAATACCTGAATTAACTTCATCTTCACCTATAACAATAACATAAGGAATTTCAAGTTTATCAGCATATTTCATTTTAGCTTTTAATTTTTTATCATTTAAAAATATCTCTGTATTAATTCCATTTTTTCTTAAATCACTTGCTAACTTTATAGGAACCGTCATATCTTCAACCATAGGAACTATTAAAACTTCTGCAACTGATTTTTTATCAGCATTTATTAAATTCAATTCATTTAATTTATAGAATAATCTAGTTAAACCAATTGAAATTCCAACACCTGGTAGCTTTTTATCAGTATAGTGTTCTGCCAAATTTTCGTATCTACCACCAGAGCATACACTTCCAAGTTCTCTATATTCATTTAAAAATGTTTCATAAACTGTTCCTGTATAATAATCAAGTCCTCTAGCAATTGTTAAATCAACTTTGAAATTACTATCTGGAATTCCAAATAATCTTACATATTTAACAACTTCTGTAAGTTCTTCAAGTCCTGTTTTAAATGCTTCATTTTCAATATTTAAATCTGCAATTTTTTGCAATTTTTCATCTGTTGTTCCATCAATTTCAATAAAATCTAATATTTTATTTATTGATTCTGTTGGAACTTCTATTTTTTCTAATTCTTCTATTACAGCTTCTTTTCCTATTTTTTCTATTTTGTCTATTATTCTAAGAATTTCAACCGCATTTTCTTTTTGATTTAAACTTTCAAACAAACCATTAAATAATTTTCTGTTGTTTATTTTTATTGTAAAATCGTCAAATCCTAATTCTTTAAATACATTATAAATAACACTTGGTAGTTCTGCATCATTAATTACACTTAATTCTCCATCACCAATAATATCTATATCACATTGATAAAATTCACGGAATCTTCCTTTTTGCGTTCTTTCTCCACGATATACTTTTCCAATTTGATATCTTCTAAATGGAAAACTTAAATTTCCATAGTTTTTTGCTACATATTTTGCAAGTGGTACTGTTAAATCAAATCTCATTGATATGTCTGTATCACCTTTTTCAAATCTGTATATTTGTTTTTCTGTTTCTCCACCAGCCTTTGCAAGCAATACTTCTGATAGTTCTAGTATTGGTGTGTCTAGTGGTAAAAATCCAAATTTTTGATATGTTTTTTCTATTTTTTGTTTTATTTGTTCAAATAGTATTTGTTCATTTGGCATTAGTTCCATAAAACCTGCCAATGTTCTTGGTTCTGTTTTGCTCATAATTATTTCCTCTCTCTATTTTTTCGGTATTGAAGACCAGTCCCCCAATCCCGAATTTTTATATATTTTACCACATTTTAGGCTTTAATTCAAGATAAATTGACTTTTCATCCTTAAGCATTGTAGCCTTTCCATGTCCTGGATAAATAAAAGTATCATCTGGTAAAATTAAAATTTTATTGACAATTGAATTCATTATATCTTCTCTACTTGATGTTGGTAAATCTGTTCTTCCCCACGTTCCAGCAAAAATTGTATCACCTGAAAATAGGCATTTTTCTTTTTCACAATAAAGCGATGTGCTTCCAGCTGTATGTCCTGGTGTGTGAATTACTCTAAATTCCAAATCACCTAAATGTATTAAATCATTATCATCAACTCTTGAATCCGCTTCTAACTCTATATCTGGTAGTCCAATATATTCAGACAAATTAATATCAACATTGTTTAGTCCTTCACTATCAATTCTGTGAATTAATATTTTGCCACCACAACGTCTTTTTAACTCGTTTACACCTGCAATATGGTCTCCATGGCAATGCGTTAAATAAATATATTTCAATTTTCCTTTAAATACATTTTTTATTAAATTTTCTATTTTATCCACATCACCTGCTGGGTCTATTACCATTATCTCTTTGCTATTTTCATCAAATATCACATAACAATTTGTTGGGTCTCCTATCCAGGTGTCTATCTTTAGTTCTTTTAAAATCATATTTTTATCTCCTTTTTTGTCCATTTGGGGACGGTTCTTTTTGGGACATTTTTCCAAATTTTGTAATTATCTCTAAGTACTGATATATCAAGCAAATTTTAAAATATTCTTTTTAATATAATGTCCCAAAAAGAACCGTCCCCAAATGGACATTTTATCTTCTAACTTCGTAAACGCTATCAACCTTCTTAATATTTCTAATTACTTTATTTAATTCTTCAATATTCTCAACTTCAAGGTCGATGTCCATAATAGCAATTCTCTCCTTAGTAGTTTTTGTACTAACTCCCATCAAATTCGCCTTAGTTTCTTTAACCGTATTTAAAATGTCTACCAATAGTCCTCTTCTGTCGTTTGCCAAAACTTCTAATGTAACATTGTAATTTTCTTTTGCCTCTTCATACCATTTAACACCTATTATTCTGTTTTCTTCTGTCAATAGGTCTTTTACATTTACACAGTCTTTTCTATGAACTGATACTCCTCTTCCTTTTGTGATATATCCTATTATTTCGTCTCCAGGTAATGGGTTACAACATTTTGATAGTTTAACTAAGCAGTTGTCTATTCCTTCTACCACAACTCCTGAGCTTGATGGTTTTTGTTTCTGTTCTTTTTGTTTTCTTAGTTCTTCTATTTTTTCTTCAACATCTTCTTCTTGATGTTCTTTTCTATATTCTTGTAGCATTCTTGCAATTACTTTTACTGCAGAATTTGCTCCAAATCCAACAGCTGCATACATGTCTTCGATGTTTTTATATTTATATCTATCAAGCATTGCATCTATATATTCTTGTTTGAATAAATCTGCATGTGACATTCCAATTCTCTTGATTTCTTTTTCTATTAAGTCTTTTCCTTTTTCAATGTTTTCTGATTTTTCTGCCTTTTTGAACCACCCATTTATTTTGTTTTTAGCTTTTGTACTTTTTACAAATTTTAGCCAGTCCCTGCTTGGTCCTTTTGAATTGTCTGATGTAATTATTTCTATGATGTCCCCACTTTTTAATGGTGTTATAATTGGCATCATTTTGCTGTTTATTTTACATCCTGTCATATGGTTTCCTATTTCTTCATGTATACTGTATGCAAAGTCTATTGGTGTTGCATTTCTTGGTAATATTTTTATAGCTCCTTTTGGCGTAAATACATAAACTTCATCTTCAAATAATTCTGTTTTTAGTGTTGCCAAAAATTCTTGTGGGTCTTGCATATCTTTTTGCCATTCAAGCGTTTCTCTAAGCCAAGCAAGTTTGTCTTCTTCTACTTTTACTGACTGTTTCTTTCCAAAGTAGCTTGCTTCTTTATATGCCCAGTGCGCTGCAATACCATATTCTGCAACTCTATGCATATCCCATGTACGAATTTGAACTTCAAATGGTGTTCCTTTGTCTCCTAATAATGTTGTATGTATTGACTGATACATATTTGGTTTTGGAACAGCTATATAGTCCTTAAATCTTCCCGGCATTGGGCTGTACATTTCATGTACAACTCCTAATGCTGCATAACAGTCTTTTATTGAATTAACTAATATACGCAATGCAAATAGGTCATATATTTGGTCTAGTGTTTTGTTGTCTCTTTTCATTTTTCTATATATACTATATAAATGCTTTGCACGACCTGTTACTTCTGCATCAATATGTTGTTTTTTTAGTTGAACTCGTATATCTGCCATTATTTTTTCTATGAATTTTAATCTTTCTTCTCTCTTTTTATTTATTCCTTCAACTAATTCATGATATTCTTCTGGATATAAATATTTAAAAGATAAGTCTTCCAACTCCCATTTCATTGAATATAGACCTAAACGGTTTGCAAGTGGTGCATATATTTCCATTGTTTCTTTTGCATTTGCAATTTGTCTATCTCTTTTTAGATATTTTAATGTTCTCATGTTGTGAAGTCTATCTGCAATTTTCAATATTATAACTCTGATATCTTTTCCCATTGCCAAAAACATTTTTCTATAATCTTCAACTTGTTGTTCTTCAACAGTTGTAAATTGCATTGCTTCTAATTTTGTAACACCTGCAACCATATCTGCAATTTCGTCGCCAAACTCTCTTCTTAAATCTGCATCTGTTGCATCTGTATCTTCTACAACATCATGTAAAAGTGCCGCACATATTGTTGCTTCGTCTAGTCCTAATCCTGCTAATATGTATGCCACATTTAGTGGATGTATTATATATGGTTCTCCAGACCTTCTTTTTTGTTCTCCATGATGTTCTACTGCATAGTTATATGCTTTCATTATTAATTTTGTATCTACTCTTCTGCTTGTTTCTTTCTTTTTTGATATTACATCTTGTACTGTTATTTCTTTACTATTTTCTTGCATTTTTTCACCCCTCTTTTGTCAAAAGATGTCAAAAGGGACGCCCCTTTTTGACAGAACTTTCAATATTATCTGTCAAAAAAGCCCGTCCCTTTTGACAATTTTTTTATATTGACTTCATAACATCTTTTAAGTTAATTTGTAAACTATCAACACCATTAAAACTATTAATTTCCAAAGTTCCAACAACATCAATTTTGTCACCAATTCTAAACTCATCAGCCAAATAACCTAAATTAAAACCAATGCTATTAATTACAGAATTACCATCTTTCAAAGTCATTTTAATATGTTTACCTTCTGATAAAGCTCTTATTGAATCGATTTTCAAATTTTTAAATGCAAATATTGGCATTTTATTACCTTCTCCAAAAGGTTCTAGAAACTTTAAACTCCCAACAATTTCTCTATTTATATCATTCAAATCAATCTTTGCATCAACATTTATAATAGGTACTATCTCATCTATTTTTGCATCTTTTGCAATTTGCTCAAGCTCATTTGCAAACTCTTGAAACTTATCTCTTTTTATCGTAATACCTATTGCCATACTGTGTCCACCAAATTTTTCAATTGAATTTTGGCATTTCATTAAAGCTTCATGTAAATCAAATCCAGGTATACTTCTACCAGACCCTTTTGCTAAATCATCTTCGTAGCATAATAAAATACTTGGTTTAAAATATAAATCTGTTATTTTTGAAGATACAATTCCTATTACACCATGATGCCAATCTTCTCCACCTACAACTATTGCACAATTTTCATATAACTTGTTTTTTTCAATTTGATTTACAGCATCTTCATAAATTGATTTTTCTTTTTCTTGTCTCATTTTATTATAATCATTTAATTTTTTTGTTAATTCATTTACTTCATAAATATCTTTAGATAAGAATAGTTTTAACGCATCATCTGCATGTCCCATTCTTCCACACGCATTTATTCTTGGTGCAACACCAAAAGATATAGTTGTTGAGTCTAAATTTTTATATCCTGAAGACATAAGTAATGACCTTAATCCCATATTTTTTGTTTGAGCAACCAACATTAATCCTAATTTTGTTATAACTCTATTTTCATCTACTAATGGCACTATATCTGAAATTGTTCCAACACAAACAATATCTAAATATTTCAAATATTCTTTTTCATCTAATCCTAATTTTATTCCGTAATGCTTGTGTTAACTTAAATACAACTCCAACTCCTGCCAAATCTCTACATGGATATTTGTTATCTTTTCTTTTTGCATCAACTACAGCAAGTGCTTTTGGTAGTTTTTCTCCTACTTCATGATGGTCTGTTACTATTGTTTCTATTCCGAAGAGAATTTGCATATTCTATTTCTTCTATTCCAGAAATTCCTGTGTCTACTGTTATCATTAATGTGTAATTTTCTTTTGATATTTTTTCTATTGCTGGTTTGTTTAAACCATATCCCTCTTCTAATCTGTTTGGAATGTATGAGTCTACATGCAGTCCTCTATCTTCCAAAAAGCTTTTTAATACTGTTATACTTGTTATTCCATCTACATCATAATCTCCATAAATTATTGTTTTCTCATTATTTTCTATTGCTTTTAAAATTCTATCAGTAGCAATATTCATATTTGGCATTAAAAATGGGTCATGAAAATTTTGCCTTGTTGGATGTAAAAATATTTCGATATCTTCTTCTTTGATTTTTCTATTTGAGATTATTGTTGCAAGTAATTCACTTACTTTGTATTTTTCAGTTATTTTTTTTACTTCTTCTGTGTTAGTTTCGTATATTTGCCATTTTTTGTTCATACCTTTCTCCTTTTTTTACTTTTCGTATATTGTATAACATTTTACAGTTTTTTTAAAGTACTTTTTTTGAATTTTAAATTAAATTACTACATTTTTGTTACAATAAATCAGAAAAAAGACTTGCACGAATATGCAAATCTCTTCATAATTATTTTAAACTTGTTTTGCAAACACTATAGTTCTTATATCATTACTAGCATCTGTACATGTTGATAATGTCAACTCAGCCAAACCATTTGTATCTCTTGTGTAGAATGATGAATCTGTTGATGAAGCCTCAAATTTATTATACACTTCATATGTTAAGCTCTTTCCTGTATAATCTGTTACATATATTTTAGCTCCATTTGTAATCTTCTTTAAATTTGAGAAAAACATTCCATTTCTATAATTATGTCCTTGTATTACTGAATTTCCTGGTTTATTTAGATTATCTTTTGGATATAACAATATTAGTGCAACATTTAATGCTCCTGCAGAATTTTGTTCTAGAATAGGATATTCTATATTAAGTGATGGTATTTTCATTGTGCCTACTACATCATATCCTTTATATTTCTTCTTTCCTGAATTTGTTCCGCTTGTTGATGAATCTAATGCTGTTTCACCAGATGTATCTAGTGCAACATTACCTTCTGTATTTCCATCTCCACCTTCATCTGCTGTTGTTAAATTTCCTTGATAGTCTTCAACAAAATCAGATGCTTGTTTTGTTGAATTTGAATTTCGTATAAAATCAAATGCTAAAAATCCTAATAATCCAACTATTGCTATTATTACTATTACTAATACTATTGTTAATACTTTACTATATTTGCTCTCAAACATATTTTTTACCTCCGTATATTAAAACTCTAATTTAATTATATCATATAGAAAGTACTTTTACAATTTTTTTGTTAAAATTTCATATTAATTTTTTATATTTACTGTGAACTGTAATATTTGATGTTATAATTAACTCTAACTTATAAACATTTTATCCCAACGCAACATCCAAAATCATCATAATTGTAAAACCAATTGCAACACCAATAGTACCAATATTAGAATGTTCTCCTGCTTGTGACTCTGGAATCAGTTCTTCTACAACAACATAAATCATTGCACCTGCTGCAAAAGATAACAAATATGGTAAAATTGGAACAACTGCATTTGTAAGAAGTATTGTAATAATGGCACCAATTGGCTCAACAATTCCTGACAAAGTACCATATAAAAATGCTTTTGGTTTTGATACTCCTTCACTTTTTAATGGCATTGAAATAATTGCACCTTCTGGAAAGTTTTGAATAGCAATTCCTACTGCTAGTGCAAAAGCCCCTGCCATTGTAATTCCTGCATTTTGTGCTAGCGCTCCTGCAAAAGTAACCCCAACTGCCATTCCCTCTGGTATATTGTGCAAAGTTACCGCAAATACCATCATTGTTGTCTTCTTCAATTTTGATTTCATTCCTTCTGACTTTTCACTTTCTAAGTGCATATGTGGGACTACACTATCTAATACTAAAAGAAATACAATTCCTAATAAAAATCCTATTGCTGCTGGAATCCAAGCAACTTTTCCTTGTGTTTCTGCCATTTCTATTGATGGTATTAATAATGACCATACTGATGCTGCTATCATTACTCCTGATGCAAATCCTAATAAGATTTTTTCTACTTTTTTGTTCATTTCTTTTTTCATTAAGAATACCATTGCGGCTCCAAGTGTTGTGCCTAAAAATGGTATTGCTAAACCTAAAAATATTTGCATAATTTTATCTCTTTTCTAAAAAATTTTCGCTTCTATTATATTAATTTTTCAATTTTTTTACTCTGTCCTTAATGCAATTACTGGGTCCTTTTTACTTGCAATTTTAGCTGGAATCAAACCTGCAATAATTGTCAAGAACATGCTAATAAGAACTAATACAACACCGGCTTTAAATGGTACAGCAGTTACCACTTTAACACCTGTTACAGCATAAATCATACTGTTTATTGGAAGTGTCAATAATACTGTAATTCCTATTCCTATAAGACCTGATATTAAACCAATAATCAAAGTCTCTGCATTAAATACTCTTGAAATATCTTTTTTAGATGCACCAATTGCTCTTAATATTCCAATTTCTTTTGTTCTCTCTAATACAGAAATATACGTTATAATACCTATCATTATTGAAGATACTATTAATGATATTGCTACAAATGCAATTAATACATAACTTATTGTATTAATAATTTGGCTTACAGATTTCATCATTGTTCCAACTATATCTGTATAGCTTATTGTATTTTCTTCTTTTCCGTCATCTCTTTGTTTTTGGTTATACTCTTCTATTGCGTTTGATATTTTGTCTTTAGTTTCAAAATCTTTTGGATAAATGCTAATTGATGTTGGTGTATCAATATCAACTGCACCTAATTTTTGTAGATTTTTTTCATAGCTTGAGTCTTTATTTGCTGAATATGTTTCCATCATTTGGGCAATTTCTTCACTACTTAATTTGCTCATTGCCATTCTTTGCTCTGCTGTCAAATTCTCCATTGAGGATGTATCTTCATCAGTTGGAAATTTCAAACTAGAAAATACATTTACATCTTTGTTTTCTTTTTGTTCTTTTACTATTTGTGCATCATTTGATTTTTCTACTACATATTCTTTTAATTGTTTTGTATATCCTATGCCACTTGTAACAGAAGTACTTACAGCACTTTGTTCATTCTGTTTTATAATTCCAACAACTTTTACAGTTTCTGCATTATTAAGTTTTTCTTTTAAATAATTATCGTCATCCTCTTTGTTTACCCATAATCCATTTTGTTTTTGATAATAATCTGAATTTAATAATAGTTTAAATTGTAAGTTTAAAAGATCGTCATATGAATATGATGTTGATTCTTGATTTTCGTCAAGTTTTTCACCATTTTCTACTGCTTTCCATTTGTCCTTTAGCTCACTTTGGTCTTTTAACCCTAATGAATATAATGTGTAATCATCTATTCTTCCGTCTTCTTTTAACACTAAAACTACTTCATTATATTGTTTTGGCCAGTTTCCTTTTACTAAATCATATTGTGATTCTAATAATTGTTGATTATCTAGCATTTCAAAACATACATCAGTATTTGTCATCATTGAACTTCCAAATACAGATGACATTGCTGAATTGTTTTGTGCTTCTATCATATCTCCCATTCCAAATGCATTCATTACTGTGCTTGGATTTACTCTTACAATTCCATTGTCTGTATTTGCTCTATATAAGTTGATATTTAAGTCATATCCATATTTTATGCTATTACTATTTTTTGTAATTTCATTATCGCCATTATCCAAATATTTTTTTAATTCTTTCAAATTATTGCTTTGTTTTTTATTAGAAAGTGTTGTTATCATATCATTCATTATATCTGCTGAATATGCTTTTCCTTCTTCTTTGTTTTCCGTGTTATCTGTGTTTTCACCAGACATAGACTGCATTAAGCTTGACATATCTACTGTTGATTCTTCTATTGTAATTGGATATGAAGAAAGTGTATCTTCTTCTACTTTGTTTATATAATTCTGTACTCCTGTTGAAATTGCTAAAATTAGTGCAATTCCTATTATTCCAATACTTCCTGCAAATGATGTTAATATTGTTCTTCCTTTTTTAGTCATTAAATTATTTAAACTTAGTCGTAATGCTGTAAGAAATTTCATTGATGTTCTTCTCTTTTTAGTGTCTTCCTTTTTTTCTTCTTTTTGATGTTCTATTGGGTCTGAATCATCTGTTATTTTTCCATCAAGTATTTTTATAATTCTACTTGAATATTTTTCTGCGAGTTCGGGGTTGTGTGTAACCATTATTATTAGTTTGTCTTTTGATATTTTCTTTAATATTTCCATTACCTGCACACTTGTTTTTGTATCTAATGCACCTGTTGGTTCGTCTGCTAAAATTATATCTGGGTTATTTACTAAAGCCCTTGCTATTGCAACTCTTTGCATTTGTCCACCTGATAATTGGTTTGGTTTTTTGTGTATTTGCTCTTTTAATCCAACTTCTTCAAGTGCTTTTATTGCTCTTTGTTTTCTTTCTTTTCTAGATACTCCTGATATTGTTAATGCAAGTTCTACATTTGATAATACTGTTTGATGTCCTATTAAGTTGTAACTTTGGAATACAAATCCTACTGAATAGTTTCTGTATGCATCCCAGTCCCTATCTTTAAAGTCTTTTGTTGATTTTCCATTTATTATTAAGTCTCCTGATGTGTATCTATCTAGTCCTCCTATGATATTTAAAAGCGTTGTTTTTCCACATCCACTTTGTCCTAGTATTGAAACAAATTCTGATTCTCTAAATTCTATGTTTATTCCTTTTAAAGCTTCTACTTTTTCGTTTCCACTTACATATGTCTTTTTTATGTTTTTAAGTTTTAACATAAATTTCTCCTTTCCTTAATTTATATTATATTTATATCATAAATTTAGATTTTTTCATAGTTTTTTATAAAATTAAGGAGCTATGTTTTCATAGCTCCTCTAATGTTAGTTATTTGGCAGGTGTGCCAAATCCTGCATCTCTTTTGACCACTATGGTGTGTGGATGGCACTATTGTCCACTTCAAATAACTCTTTATATTGTACTTATATTATATAACTTTTATTCATTTTTGTCTAGTTTTTTATTTTTATTCTTCCAAATAATTTTTCCTCGATTTTTTAAAGTTTGATTCCATGTTCTATTATTTAATTTCATCATAGTAATAATTGAGTTTTTATTATGCTCTTTATCTTGACCCAATGTAAGTTTGATTACAACTCTCCCATTTTTTTCTATATTTTTTATTTTTTTAAATATATCATTGTATCTTCATGTCTATTATCTTCTATAATATAATCAGGATTATCTATTATACTTTTTAAATATGGTCTTAATTCTTTATATTCATTTTCATGAAATAGAAGAATATGTTCATATAATCTCTCATCTGTTAATATTACTTCTTCAGTAATTAATCCTTTTTTATATTTTTCCAATTTATTTCTATCTAATTTCGTTATATATTGCAAATTATTTCATTCCTCTTTTTTGTTTTTTATTATATAATTTTTTATAAATTATACAATATCATAATCTATAGCAAACTATATACCTAGCATTAAATTTTTATAATTTTCTCCCACTCCAAATCTTCTTTTCCAAAATGTCCATAATTTGTTGTTTTAGTATAAATAGGCTCTCTAAGTTTTAAATATTCAATAATCCCATTTGGTGTTAAGTCAAATTTTTCTCTTACCATATTTGCTAATTCTTCGTCTGATTTCTTACCTGTACCAAAAGCATTTACACATATAGAAAGAGGCTCTTTCATACCAATAGCATATGAAATCTGTATTTCACATTTTTCAGCATATCCATTTGCAACTATATTTTTAGCAATATATCTTAGCATATATGCAGCACTTCTATCTACCTTTGTCGCATCCTTTCCAGAAAATGCTCCACCTCCATGACGTGCATATCCCCCATAAGTATCTACTATTATTTTTCTACCTGTTAGTCCTGTATCTCCAAGAGGTCCACCTATTATAAATCTTCCTGTTGGATTTATATATATTTTTGTATTTTTATCTATCATCTCTTCTGGTATAACTAGTTTTATTACTTTTTCAGTAATATCTTTTCTTAATTGTTCTATTGTTACTTCTTGTAAGTGTTGTGTTGAAATTAATATCGCTTCTATTCTTTTTGGTTTATTATCTTCATATTCTACTGTTACCTGAGTTTTTCCATCTGGACGTAAATATGGTATTTCTTTTTGTTTTCGTGCATCTGTTAGCTTTTGGGCTAATTTATGTGCCATTGATATTGCATATGGCATATATTCTTCTGTCTCATTTGATGCATATCCAAACATTATTCCTTGGTCACCCGCTCCACCATCATCTACTCCTAATGCAATATCTGGACTTTGTTTAGTAATATCTACATTTATTTTACATGTTCTATAATCCATATCTGTTTTAGCATTATCATAACCTATATTTTTTATTGTTTGCCTTACTACATTTTCTATATCCACATTTCCCTTTGATGTAACTTGTCCTGCTATTGTTACTGTATTCCCTGTTACAAATGTTTCTACTGCTACTCTTGAATATTTATCTTGTTTTAGATATTCATCTAATATACTGTCTGATATTAAATCTGCTACTTTATCTGGGTGTCCTTCTGTTACACTCTCTGATGTAAAATAATATTTGTTCATTTTTAATTTCCTCCTATAATATGTAATTTATACAATTTATAACTGTACTGAAAAAGTTATAATTTTGCAAATTACTTTTGTTTATATTATAGTCTATATTTTTTATAATTACTATATATTAGCAACAATTCTTTCATATTTTTTGTAATTAGGTTCATATTTTTCTAGCATTTTTATGAAACTTTTACAATGACTTTTGTATTTTAGATGACAATATTCATGTAAAACTATATAATCTATTACTTCTCTATCATATTTTACTATTTCAGGATTTATTGTTATTTTGTTTTCTTCACATCTTCCAAGTTCTTCACTCATTTTTCTAATTTCGTAATCTTCTGGTGCAAATCCTAATAAAATTCTTGTTTTTTCCATTGCTCTTTCTACTTCTACTTTTGCAATTTGTTCGTACATTTTGTCTATTGCTATATCTAATATTCTCTCATTATTTGCTTTTTTATATTTGTTTGGTAGTGATATTTTTATAATTTTATCTTCTACATCTAGTTCAGCAACTTTGATATTTTTGTATATTATTTTAACTTTATAATCTGTTCCTAATACAGGCACTGGGTGTCTTTCTGCTGTTTCTTCTATTGTTATTTTTAGGTTAATTTTCTTTGTCATTATTTTCATTTTATATCACTCCTTGCAAATTTATGTTTTACAAATTCTTGTTCGTTTTGTTGTACTTATTTTATATTTATTTTTTTATTTTGTCAATACTTTTTTAAAAAAAAAATCAAAATTTTTGTTCGCTTATTTAAAAAATAAGGAGTAGAAAATTTCTACTCCACTTTCAAACTCTCATTTGCTTTTTATTGATAACTTTAATTTTCCTTATTTTATAATAACATAAGGATTCTCTCTAAAGTACTTCATTTAATATATCAAAAGTAACTTAAAAAACACGTAGGAATTAACTCCTATGTGCTTTGCATTCAAGCTTAATTTTTCTTAACTTTCATACGAATCTTATACGTATCTACTTTGACATCAGCTCTCTTTTTGATTGTATTATCATTTGACATTATCTCTTTAATCAGATTAAAAATATAGTCAACTTCACCACTTTTTTCCGCGATGTAATGATTAACAATAATTTTTTCATCCTCTAGTTCCAAAAGAACAGAGTCAATGCCCAACTTTCCGAATTCAGATATGGCTTTACAGATTATTTTTTTTGCCTTTTCTCTAGCCGTCTTATCGACTTCTTCCCGCTTTTTGAACGCATCATTAAATGCCTCATCAAATGCCTTGCCAAAATCATTCATACATATGACCTCCTTTTATGTCTAGCTTGAATTACTATATTAACTATGAACTATATCATTATAGCATGATATTTATTACTTGTCAAAAATCTATTTCATTGCTTCTTCTACTGCAACAGCTACTGCAACTGAAGCACCAACCATAGGGTTGTTACCCATACCAATTAATCCCATCATTTCAACATGAGCTGGTACTGAAGAACTTCCTGCAAATTGAGCATCTGAATGCATTCTTCCCATAGTATCTGTCATACCATAAGAAGCTGGTCCAGCAGCCATATTGTCTGGATGTAATGTTCTACCTGTTCCACCACCTGAAGCAACTGAGAAGTATTTTTTACCTGCTTCAAGTCTTTCTTTCTTATATGTACCTGCAACTGGGTGTTGGAATCTTGTTGGGTTTGTTGAGTTACCTGTAATGGATACATCAACATCTTCTAACCACATTATTGCTACACCTTCTCTAACATCGTTAGCTCCGTAGCATCTAACTTGGCTTCTTTCACCTTCTGAATATTTGATTTCTTCTACAATATTTACTTTTCCTGTGAAGAAGTCAAAGTCTGTTTTTACATATGTAAATCCGTTAATTCTTGATATTACTTGTGCTGCGTCTTTTCCAAGTCCGTTTAAGATTACTCTTAATGGTTCTTTTCTAACTTTGTTTGCTGATTTTGCTATACCTATAGCTCCTTCAGCAGCTGCAAAGCTTTCATGTCCTGCTAAGAATGCAAAACATTTTGTATCTTCTGATAATAGCATTGATGCTAAGTTTCCATGTCCTAATCCAACTTTTCTGTCGTCTGCAACTGAGCCTGGAATACAGAATGCTTGTAGTCCTTCTCCGATTGCTTTAGCCGCATCTGATGCTTTGTTGCATCCTTTTTTGATTGCAATTGCTGCTCCTAATGTGTACGCCCATGCTGCGTTTTCAAAACATATTGGTTGAATTCCTTTTACTATTTCGTATGGGTTAAATCCTTTGTCTGTACATATTTTCAATGCATCTTCAAAATCTTTTATTCCGTATTTTTCCATTACTGGTTTTATTTGGTCTATTCTTCTTTCATAACTTTCAAATGTTACTGCCATTTAATTTTCCTCCTTATTAACATTTCTTACCATGTTTGTATGGTCTTGTTTCATTGTATTTCATTTTTTCTAAAATTATTTTTTCCAAGTCGATATTATTTCCACCACAGAAATCAAATATTCTTATTATTGTATCTGCTAGCTCTGCTGGTATACCACTTGGTTTGTTATCATCTTTGTAGTAGATTTCATCGAATTTTCTGCCATCCCTATATTCTTCAAATGCTTCTGATAATTCAGTATGCATTAATGAAATAATTTCTCCAAAATCTCTATCTTTTTCCCAAAATCCATGTTTCACACTATTTTCATGTGCTCTTTTTACTAAATCATTTATCACTTTTTATTCCTCTCTTGGGTCGATAGTTTTAACAGCTTCATCAAATCTTCCATATGTACCAGATGCTTTTTCAATTGCTTCTTTAGGATCAATTCCTTTTTTGATGTTATCCATCATTTTTCCTAAATGAACATATTTGTAACCAATAATTTGGTCATCTTTATCTAAACCTAATTCAACTATGTAACCTTCTGCGAGATTTAAGTATCTTGGTCCTTTTAATGAACTAGAATAAATTGTTCCAACTTGTGATGTATGTCCTTTTCCTAAATCTTCAAGTCCTGCTCCTACTGGAAGTCCTCCTTCTGAGAAAGCTGTTTGTGTTCTACCATATACTATTTGTAAGAATAATTCTCTCATAGCAGTATTTATAGCATCACATACTAAGTCTGTGTTTAATGCTTCTAATATTGTTTTTCCTGTTAAAATTTCTCCTGCCATTGCAGCTGAGTGTGTCATTCCTGAACATCCAACTGTTTCAATTAATGCTTCTTGGATTATTCCGTCCTTTACATTTAATGTTAATTTACATGCTCCTTGTTGTGGTGCACACCATCCTATACCATGTGTTAAACCAGATATGTCTTTAATTTCTTTTGCTTTTACCCATTTTCCTTCTTCTGGAATTGGTGCTGGTCCATGGTCTACTCCCTTTGCTACTTTACACATTCCTTCTAATTCTTTTGAATAAATCATCGTTTTTTGCTCCTTTCACTATGCTATACTTTTTTCATCATGTTTGAAATTTCAGAGATTTTGAGTTATGTTCCCCTTAATCCTTTTTTCCAAACAAAAATCGCTAAGCTTTGCACTTTATTATAATTTTTTTAATAAACTTTTTTCTGCCTTTACTTGATCTCCAGGCATAATAATTTGATTTATAACTTTTTCGTCCTTAGTTGCAACATATTCTATATTTTGTTCACTATCATAACTTTCTGTATCATAATCAACTATATTTTTTATATTTTTTATGTATATACCAGTTTCATATCTTTCTCTTCTTTTTACTACTTTTTCTCCTAGCAAATATTTTTCTATAATCTTTTGTTCCTCTTTGCTTAGTTGTTCTTCTTTAATTCCTAGATTATTATATCTCCATATTATGTGCCTTTCATAACTTGAAAATTTTGATTGCGTTAAATCTTCATAATCATATTCAACTTTGAATTTTATTCCTTCAATTTTCATAGTAAGATTAGACCATGTTGATGATGTAACTTCTACTTTTTTGAATTCTTCTCTTAGATTTACAATTTTCTCATATAAAATATTTACTAATTTTAGATACTCTTTTTCATCTAAATTGAATTTTTGTGGTATTTCATAGACGTTTACAGGGTTCTTCTTAAATATTCCTTTTGGAATATAGTAGAAGAATAATTCCCCTGTTTTTCGTCCATCAATTAAATCTGATACTGAGGCATATAGGTACATCTTTTCCCATTTTTCTGGTATCATATAAAATATACGTCTTTGTATATCTTCGTACATCTCTTTTATTTTCTTTGTATGTTTTAACATATTTACCCCTATTCTCTGATTAATAGGCTTTCTCCTGTCATTTCTTCTGGTTGTTTAATTCCCATTAAATCAAGCATTGTTGGTGCTAAATCTGCTAATTTTCCGTTTTCTTTTAATTTGTATTTTTTATTAGCTGTTACTAATATTATTGGAACTGGATTTGTTGTATGTGCTGTGTGTGGTTCTCCTGTTTTGTAGTCTATCATTTGTTCTGCATTTCCGTGGTCTGCTGTTATTAATAGATTTCCTTGTTTTTCTTCTATTATTTTTACAATTTTTCCTACACATTCGTCTACTGCTTCTACTGCTTTTATTGCAGCTTGTAGACTTCCTGTGTGTCCAACCATGTCTGTGTTTGCAAAGTTTAGAATTACTACATCATATTTGTCATTTTCTAGTGCTTCACATACTTTGTCTGTAACTTCATATGCACTCATTTCTGGTTTCATATCATATGTTTCTACTTTTGGTGATGGTACTAATATTCTGTCTTCTCCTGGATATTGTTTTTCTTCTCCACCATTAAAGAAGAATGTTACGTGTGCATATTTTTCTGTTTCTGCTATTCTTAATTGTGTTAGTCCTGCTTCACTTACAACTTCTCCAAATGTATTTTTTAGTGGTTCTTTTTTGAATGCGATGTGTACATTTGGCATTGTTTCGTCATAGCTTGTGAAACATACATAATATAAATTCATTTTTTTAGTTTCAAATCCATCAAATTCTGGATCAACTAGTGCTCTTGTTATTTCTCTTGCTCTGTCTGGTCTGAAGTTGAAGAATATTACAGAGTCATTTTCTTCTATTTTTGCTACTGGTTCATTTCCATTGCACATTACTGTTGGTACAACAAATTCATCAAATACTTCTTTTTGATAAGAATCTTCGATTGCTTTTATTGGATCCCCTGCTTTTTCTCCTTCTCCATTTACTAGAGCATCATAACATTTTTGAACTCTTTGCCATCTTTTATCTCTGTCCATTGCATAAAATCTTCCTGAAAGTGATGCTATTTTTCCAACGCCTTTTTCTTTCATTTTTTCTTGCAATTCAGCTACATATGTTTCTGCTGATGCTGGTGGAGTGTCTCTTCCATCTAAGAAACAGTGAACATATACATCTTCAAAGTCTCTTCTTTTTGCCATTTCTAATAGTCCATATAAATGTCTGTTGTGGCTGTGTACTCCTCCATCTGATACTAATCCTAGAATGTGTAATTTTGAATTGTATTTTTTACAATTTTCAATTGCAGCTATAAATTCTGGATTACTGAAAAAGTCTCCGTCTTCTATTGATTTTGTTATTCTTGTTAATTCTTGATATACTATTCTTCCTGCACCTATATTTGTGTGTCCTACTTCTGAATTTCCCATTTGTCCTTCTGGTAATCCTACATGTAATCCACTTGTAAATATGTCTGTGTTTGGATATTTTTTCATTAGTTTATCAATATTAGGTGTGTTTGCTAGTTTTATAGCGTTTCCGTCTTTGTTTTTGTTGTCTCCAAAACCATCTAATATCATTAGCATTGTTACTTTATCTTTCATTATTAGTCTATGTTAGTTTTTTTCTAACATATTCCTCCTTCCTTTATGCTCTTGCTTTTCAAAATATTGTTTCAATTTTAATTTTTTACAATTTTTGATTTGCATTAATCTGCGTAATTTACTATTTTTGCGAATTCATCTGGTTTTAAGCTTGCTCCTCCGACCAAGCCTCCATCGATGTCTGACATTTCAAATAGTTCTTTTGCATTATTTGATTTTACGCTTCCGCCATATTGTATTATAACTCCATTTGCTACATTTTGTCCATAGATTTGACAAATTTTGTCACGAATTGATTTTATTGCTTCATTTGCTTGTTCTAATGTTGCTGTTTTTCCTGTTCCAATTGCCCATATTGGTTCATATGCAATTATTGTATTTTGAACTTGTTCTTCTGTTAGCCCTTGTAATGCTAGTTCTGTTTGTTTTGTAATTATTTCTTGTGTTTGATTTGCTTCTCTTTGTTCTAATGTTTCGCCTACACATACAATTGGTTTTAGGTTGTTTGCAAATGCTGCTTTTATTTTTTTGTTTACTGTTTCGTCTGTTTCGTTGAAGTATTGTCTTCTTTCAGAGTGTCCTATTATAACATATTCAACTCCAATTGATTTTAGCATTTTTCCTGAAACTTCTCCTGTGTATGCTCCACTTTCTTCGAAGTGCATATTTTGTGCTCCTATTTTGATGTTTGTTCCTTGTGCTGTTAGTAATGCGTAAAATAGGTCTGTGTATGGCACACATAATATTACTTCATTTTTTGTTTCTTTTACAAGTGGTGTTAATTTATCTATAAAATTTATTGCTTCGTTTGGAAGCATGTTCATTTTCCAGTTTCCTGCAATTACTTTTTTTCTCATAATTTCCTCCTTATTTATCTTGTAAGCACTCAATACCTGGTAACTTTTTGCCTTCTAAGAATTCAAGTGATGCTCCTCCGCCTGTAGAAATATGTGTCATTTTATCAGCTAAGCCTGCTTTAGTTACTGCTGCTGCTGAGTCTCCGCCACCTATTATTGTTGTTGCATCTAATTCAGCAAGTGTTTTTGCTATTTCATTTGTTCCAATTGCAAATTGGTCAAATTCGAATAACCCTAGTGGTCCATTCCAAATTACAGTTTTTGCACTTTGTAATTCGTTTTTGAACATTTCTATTGTTCTTTCTCCAATGTCAAATCCTTCCCATTCATCTGGAATTTCTGTCCATGCTACTGTTTTGCTTTCTGTATCTGGTTTGAATTCTTTTCCTATTTTTGTATCTATTGGTAATAATAATTTTACACCTTTTGATTTTGCTTTTTCCATTGCTTCTAAAGCTAAATTTGTTTTTTCTACTTCACATAGTGAATTTCCTACATTATATCCTTGTGCTTTAAAGAATGTATATGCCATTCCTCCACCTATCATTAATGTATCTACTTTATCTAATAAGCTATCTATTACTCCTATTTTGTCTGAAACTTTTGCTCCACCTAATATTGCTACAAATGGTCTTTCTGGATTGTTGATAGCATTTCCTAAGAATTTTAATTCTTTTTCTATTAAGAATCCTGCTACACCTGGGATGTAGTCTGCTATTCCTGTTGTTGATGCGTGTGCTCTGTGTGCTGTTCCAAATGCATCATTTACAAATATTTCTGCCATTGATGCTAATTTTTTAGCGAACTCTGGGTCGTTGTCTGTTTCTTCTCTGTGGAATCTGACATTTTCAAGTAGCATTATTTCTCCTTCTTTTAGGTTTTCTGCTTTTGTTGTTGCATCTTCTCCTATTACGTCATTTGCCATTATTACATCTTTTCCTAATAATTTTGATAGCTCTTTTGCTACTGGTTTTAGTGAGAATTCTGGTTTTACTTCTCCCTTTGGTCTTCCTAAGTGTGATGCTAATATTATTTTGCAGTTTTGTTCTAATAGGTATTTTATTGTTGGTAGTGCTGCTTTTATTCTTGTGTTGTCCGTGATGTTTTGGTTTTCGTCCATTGGTACGTTGAAGTCACATCTTACAAATACTTTCTTTCCTTTTAAATCGATGTCTTTTACTGTTTTTTTGTTCATTTTCATTCCTTCTTTCTTTTAGGTTTTTTCCTAATTTTTTTATTTGTTTTTTATAGTTTTTACCTATTTTTGCTACTTGATACAATTTTATACTAAAAAAGAATACTTTTCAAGTATTCTTTTTATTTTTTATTTGTATTTATCTCGTTATTTAACAAAATTTTTATTAGATTTTTTTGTTAATATTTTAATCTTTCCCTAATACATATGGATCTGATTCTGTTCCCGTTCCTGATTTAATGTAAACTCCTTCGGCCATTGTTACGACTGGGCGAATTCCAAAACAACCACCACCCCAATTATCAATATAGCCTTCACTATTAACGTTCCATGTACCACCTTTTGTACTTACAGTAGCAGATGCTAGCCAATACCTGGCTCCCATATTTCTTATTGTATCAGTTGAGTTTTTATTTCCAGTTATTTCTATTGCTTCATCATAATCCATTATATGTATATCTTTTATTATGTTCCCTTCTCTATCTGTTGTATTTTCAATTAAATTTTTTTGGCTTTGATCTATATACATTTGCCAGTTTCTTGGATATATTTCTATATTTTCATCTTCCAAATTACTATAATCACTTTTTCTTTTTCCCGCTGACAATAAATATTCTGCTCTATTCCCATCATAATATGTTGTACAACGATACACAAAGTTCTCTGGACTTCCCGCATGTACTATTTTTTTCACATATACCTTTTCATCTTTTTCTTCACTTTCTAATATTTGCCATCCTGAATACTTGGGTATTCCATATCCACTTTGTGGTGTTACACTTTGGTCCTTACTTATTATTATATTTCCATTTTCTATATCACTTGCATTTGATGTATCTCCTTCATATGTAAATCCTCCAAATGTCAAGTTTAGTCCACTATTGGGATTATTTAAATTAAATGATCCATCTCCTTCACTTTTTTCTTTATTTATCATATATAAATTTTGGTTTTGTAATTGTTGTATCTCAGTTAATGTCCAATTTCCTGCATGATAACTTACCACTCCTTGTGCTGACATATATTGATTCACTATTACTTCTTTTTCTTCCTCTATCGTCTTTCCATTATATGTTCCACTTACTTTAAATACATATTTTCCATTAGCAGTTACTGGGTATGGAACTCCTTTTGAGTTATCTGTTTTTGATACAACAGTACAACTATTTCCTTCTAATGTTGCTATTATATTTATATACAATGTTGTTCCTCTTGATTGTGTACTTGCTTCAAGTGAACTTGTATTACTTGAACTATTACTTGTACTTACAGCTATCGCTGTATACAGTATTTCCAATTTTTTAGTTGTTACTATTATATTTATATCACCTGTAACTTTATCAATTTTTATCTTTCCTGTATTTATATCAACAACATCATTTCCAGAAGTTGTAATATTTTTGCCTCCCATGGTTACTGTTAAACCTGTTACTGCATAGTTTTCCGTTGTTGTTATTGTTGCTTCATATGTTTTGTTATATGCTACTTTTGTTGCATTATTATCTATTGTAGCTCCATCTTCTAAAGATTTTGTTATATTATAAAAATAATCATCTATTTTTATTGTTTTCTCTGTCTTACTTCCATCACCTGAAATAATTACAAATTTATATTCTTTTCCTAGTTCCACATCATAATCTATTGAAATCTTTTTTTCTACTCCAGAAACCACTTTTAGCGGGTTACCCTCTGGATAATCTATTTGTTTAATTCCATTTATATTATCTGTCACAACTATATTTATTCTAACCTTATTGTCAGTTCTTGAAATTGTCGTATACTCTACTTCCACACTATTTGCATTATATTCTGTTAAAGCAATATTTAAATTTTGGTCTATCATAAATTTCCCAGTTATTTTATCCTTTGTCATTACCATCAATTTTCCATTATATGATGCGTCTTCTTTTAATTGTGGATTATATTCTGTTGATATAATTTTATTTGCCCAATCTTGTGTTACATCATCTAATGTTGCATTGCCTTGCTTTTCAACCTGCACTTCCTGCAATCCCATTGTTAACTGTTCTTTCATTTCTGATTCAATCTGTGCTTTTTTAGCTTGTTTAACTTTCGTAAATATCCCATTCTCTCCGCCCAATGTTGCTATTGCAATTCCTGCAAGTAATAATAAAATAATAATCGTTATCACTAGTGCAACAAGTGTAATCCCTTTTGTTTTTCTTGTTATTTTCATTCCCTTTCTCCTTTGTTTTATAATTCTATTACAGGATATTTCCTGTAATTTTATATTACCACAGTTGCAGATGTAGTTCAACACTTTTAGTTAATTTTATTTATTTTTTATTCATTATAAAATATTATAATAATGAGGTGAGGTTATGAAAGAATTAAATTACAAAGAAATTGGAAAAAGAATAAAAATCAAAAGAAAAGAAGCAAACTTAACACAAGAAAAACTATCAGAAATAATAGATGTTTCACCTTCATATATTAGTGAAATTGAACGTGGTTCTAGTATTTGCAGTTTAGCTACTATTACTAATATTGCAGATACCATAAATGCAAGTTTAGATTATTTAGTTTTGGGTATTACAGAAAGTAATGCAGATACAGTGTTTACAAATATTTTAAAATCAATACCTGAGAAAAATCAAAATTTATATGTTAATTTATGTGAAAATATAGCTGATACTTTAAAATAGAAGTTTAATCTTCTATTTTTTATTGAAAATTTTTTGTAAACACTTTATTTACCTTTGTTATGGCATAAAATTTTCATTGTCAACTTTTATTATTTTAATTCATATTATTTTCCACTATTATTTTTACATTTTGTATAGCATCAAATTTTAAAATGTATTCATTTTCTATTTTTTCTATTTTCATAATTTGATGTTTTAATAATTGTATTTTTTCACTTTCTTTACTTAATATATTTATGTATTCTGCATCTTCTTGCATTTTTAAGTTTTTGATTTGAATCTTACTTTTTATAATACCTTCAAATTCTAATATAAATTGTTTATTTTTATTTAAATTTATTTCATTTATTAATGTTTTTATATCTATTTGTTTCATTTTTAATCACATTCCCTTCACAAGGCACAAATCGGGTTGAAAAAAAATAAATTTTTCAATCTTTTTTTCTCTTATCTTTTGTTTTATATATTGTACATCATAGTTACTTATATGTCAATATTAACTTTTTGTCTTTTTTTGTTTTTATTTGTAATAATCAAGTAGAATCCTGACTGTTGCATAACAAAAACAGCTAGGCTTTAACCTAACTGTTTCATTGTTATTTTATTAACTTTTCCTTTAACCAATTTACCATCCAAAATATCTTCAGCCAATTTATCTTCAACTAAATTTTGAATAGTTCTTCTTAAAGGTCTTGCACCAAAGTTCTTATCAATACCCTCTTTTGCAATCATTTCTTTAACATCTGGTTCAAATTCGACATCATATTTTTGTTCTTTTAATCTGTTTACAACTTCTTTAAGCATGATATCTATAATTTGATTTATATCATTATCATTTAATTTATGGAATACAATTATTTCGTCAATACGGTTTATAAATTCTGGTCTTAATTCTTTTTTCAACTCTGCCATAACTTCTTTTTTGATTTCTTCGTACTCTTTTTTTGATTTTTCATCATCTACTGAATTTTCTTTAAAGTCTTTTGAACTTTTTGCCTTATCTGAAATGTTATTTGTTTCTCCTTTTGCCTTTTCACTTGCTGTACCTTGATTTGAAAATCCTAATTGTTTTCTATCTGTAATTAGTCTAGCACCTAAGTTTGAAGTCATTATTATAACTGTATTTTTGAAGTTAACTGTTCTTCCTTGGCTGTCAGTTAATCTACCATCTTCAAGTATTTGAAGTAACATATTCATAACATCTGGATGTGCCTTTTCAATTTCATCAAATAAAACTACTGAATATGGTTTTCTTCTTATTTTTTCAGTTAATTGACCACCATCATCAAAACCAACATATCCTGGAGGAGCTCCTATTAATTTAGAAACTGAATGTGGTTCCATAAATTCTGACATGTCTAGTCTTATCATTGCATTTTCGTCTCCAAATAAGACTTCTGCTAATGCTTTTGAAAGCTCTGTTTTACCAACACCTGTTGGTCCTAAGAATAAGAATGAACCTATTGGTCTCTTTGGGTCTTTTAATCCAACTCTTCCTCTTCTTATTGCCTTTGAAACCGCTTCTACCGCTTCATTTTGACCAATTACTCTTTTATGCAATTCTTTTTCAAGATTTTTTAATTTCTCGTTTTCGTCTTCTGTTATTTTTTTAGCAGGAATACCTGTCCAATTTGCAATAACCTCGGCAATATTTTCTTCAGTTATAGTTACAATTGATTTAGTATTTTTGCTTTTCCACTTGCTTTGTTCTTTTTCAAATTTTTCCCTTAAAGCTTTTTCTGTGTCTCTTAATTCTGCTGCCTTTTCAAATTTTTGATTTAATACCGCTTCTTCCTTTTCATTTTTTGTCTTTTCAATTTCTTCTTGCAATTCTTTTAAACTATCAGGCTCTGTATATGTTCTTAATCTGGCTTTTGAAGATGCCTCATCAATTAAATCAATTGCTTTATCTGGTAAAAATCTATCTGTTACATATCTTATAGATAATTTAACCGCTGCTTCAATTGCTTCATCCGTTATTTTTACATTATGATGAGCCTCATATTTGTCCCTAATTCCTTTTAAAATTTTAATTGTATCTTTTTCAGATGGTTCATTTACAGTAACTGGGCTAAATCTTCTTTCAAGAGCTGCATCTTTTTCAATAAATTTTCTATATTCATTTAAAGTTGTTGCGCCAACTAATTGGATTTCACCTCTTGCAAGTAAAGGTTTTAAAATGTTTGCCGCATCAATTGCGCCCTCTGCTGCACCAGCACCAACTATTGTGTGAATTTCATCTATGAAAAGAATTACATCACCGGCTTTTTTTACTTCATTTAAAGCCTTTTTAATTCTCTCTTCGAAATCACCTCTGTATTTTGCACCTGCAACCATTCCAGAAATATCAAGAGCTACAACTCTTTTATCTTTCAAAATTTCTGGAACATCACCAGATGCTATTTTTTGAGCTAATCCTTCAACTGCTGCTGTTTTACCAACACCAGGTTCACCTATCAAGCATGGATTATTTTTAGTTCTTCTTGATAAAATTTCAATTACTCTTTCAATTTCTTGTTTTCTTCCTATTACAGGGTCTAATTTTCCCTCTTCTGCTTTTTTTGTTAAATCTTCTCCAAATTGATTTAATGTTGGTGTTTGATTATAACTACCTTTGCCTCTTCTTTTTGCTCCGTCTGAATAATTTGATGGATTTTCTCCTTGATAATCCTCTCCTTCATTTATTACTTTTACAATTTCATTATAAAGTTTTGGAATATTTACATTTAAGTCTAACAAGATTTTTGCTGCCACACAGTCACCTTCTCTTAAAATTCCTATTAAAAGATGTTCTGTTCCTATAAAGTTGTATCCTAGTTTTCTTGCTTCTATAAATGCTGACTCTACTACTCTTTTTGTTCTTGGTGTAAAGTCTACTATATTTTCAATTGGCTCGTCACTGCCAATTAATTCTTCAATTTTGTTTAGAATATCATCTGCTGTTACATTTTGATTTTCTAGTACTTTTGATGCTATTCCATTGCCTTCTTTTGCTAGTCCATATAATATGTGCTCTGTTCCTATGTAGTTGTGTCCTAGTTCTAGGGCTATATCGTTTGCACTTTCTATTGCTTTATTTGCTCTATTTGTAAATTTATATGTCATTTTAATTCACCTCTTTCATTAATTTTTGTCCTTTTGGGGACGGTTCTTTTTGGGACATCAATTTTAAAAAAACATTTTTAAATATGTTCCGGCTGTTCGCTTTCAGCAATACCATTTTTTTCCAAAATGTCCATTTAAGAACCGTCCCTAAAAGGACATTATTTTCTTAATAACTTCTGCTCTTTTTATATCTCTTTCTAACGCCTCATATTGTTTACCCAAATATTTTTGCATATTTGCAGGTTTAGTATATAAAATCAATTGTTGAATCTTACTATCACTTAATTCTGGTAATATTCCTAAATCTGTGCCAATCTTAACATTTGAAATCAACTTTTGAGCCTCTTCCAAAGATATTTTTCTACAATTACTTAGTAAGCCATAACTTCTATATATTGTATCTTCCAAATCAAGAGTATCTTTTGCTAACAATTTTCTTGCTTTTCTTTCTTGTTCAATTAATTTTTCTGTAACTACTTTCATGTTTTCAATTATTTCTTGTTCTGTAACTCCCAATGTTCTCTTATTAGAAATTTGGAAAATATCTCCAAGTTCTTTGCTGTTTTCTCCATATGCTCCAACTATATTTACCCCAAAATTATTTATTGTATAAAATACTTTATTGATATTTTTTGTTATTGTAAGTGCTGGTAAATGTACCATTACAGATGCTTTTAAGCCTGTACCACAATTTGTTGGCAAACTTGTTAAATATCCATATTTCTTACTTGTTGCATATCCTAAAACTTCTTCAATCTTTTGGTCTAGTTCTATTGCATAATTTAATGTATTTTCTAGTTCTAGACCACTACTGAATACTTGAATTTTTAAATGGTCTTCGTCATTTATCATTATACAGATATTTTCTTCGTCATTTATTAGTATTGCTCCATTTTCATTATGTATTGCATATTCTGGACTTATTAAGTTTTTTTCCACTAAACTCATTTTTGTGATGTCGTCCATGTCTTTTAGTTCTAAATATTTTAGCCCATATCCTATTGCATATACATTCTCTTTTATTTTGTTTTTTAGTTTTTCTATTTCATTTTTGTTTTTTAAATTAAATTTGAATTCTGGTAGATTTCTTGCAAATCTGATTCTTGTACTTGTTACTACATCTGATTCTTTTCCACTTTGTAAATACCAATTCATTTTTATAACTTCCTTTCACTAATATTAATCTCTATTTTTTTATTTCCCAGTTTTTTAATTTTTTAAAAGAAAATGTCTTTATTTTGACATTTTCTTAATTTCATCTCTTATTTTGGCTGCATCTTCATATCTTTCTTCTTTTATTGCTATTTTTAAATCTTCTTGTAATTTTTCCAACTTATTTTCTGTTTTATTTTCTTTATCTACTTTTTTATCATTTTCAAAATTCTTTTTATTATCTGATATTTTTCCTAATCTACCATTATGTCTGTTTGAACCTTGCAATTTCTTTAATATTGGATCCATTCTATCCTCAAAAACATCATAACAATTTGCACATCCATATCTACCTGTATTTATTATGTCATCAAATGTTGAACCGCAACTATCGCAAGTTAATTGTTTTACTTCATTTAGTAATGGCATAAATTCAGGTGTACTGAAGTCTTCTAAAAAACTTCCGAAAAAACTTGGTATATCTAATGATGGCATACTGAAGTCCATTTTTGATGATATTCCTAGTTTTTGACTACATTCTTCGCATAAATGCATCTCCTTTTTTACTCCATTGATATTTTCTGAATATCTAACATTTGCTTCTCTTTTTCCACAATTTTCACATAACATATTAATCACTCCTTATTATTATTTTCACTTTTATAGTAGCTTCACATTATGATTTCCTTTTTCTTTTTTGAAATTTGCTTAGCTACTTTTTATTCTATGTTTAGTAACATATTTTTAAAAATTCTTGCTCTTACTTTATCTTTTATATCCTTGTCAAGTTTTAGAACATTATCACTTGTTGCAACTTTTAATAGTTTGGCTTCTTGAGATGTTATAATGTTATATGTCAGGAAGTCACTTATCAAAATGTCTATATCATTTGTTGTTATTGTTTTTCCTATATTATTTATTATATGCATTATATAATCTGATTTTGTATTTGTTATTTTTTTTATTTTGATGTTGCCTCCACCACCTCTTTTACTTTCTACATAATATCCTTGTGATGGCTTGAATCTTGTTGATATTACATAATTTATTTGTGATGGTACACAGTTAAAGTGCTGTGCTAATTCATTTCTTTGTATTTCTATTAAATCACTGTCATCTTCATCAAATAAATCTTTGATAAAATCTTCTATTACATCTGACATTCTCATTTTATCAGCCTCCCTTTAAATTTTTTGTCTTTTTGTGCGTTTTTCTAACTTTTTTATATTTATGTTTTTTATTTTTCTCTGTCAGTCTTTTTAAAAATATGCTCTTTTTGTCTTTGACTTTCTTTGACCTATATTTATATTATACTCAGGTTTTTAAATAATGCAATATTATTTTTTGACCTTTTCTGACTTTATTTGATTTTTATTCTGTTGTTTTCTTGTTTTATCTCTATTTTTCTCTCTTTTTTGTTATATTTTCTAATCTTTTTACATTTTCTTTTTGTTTTGACATTGGTACCCATGCAAAATATGATGTTACAAATTCCCCATATCTTGTTGTATCCTCAATCTCCTCTTCTTCTCCATGTTTTATTGATTCTTCCTTGTTTTCTATTGTTTGATTTTGTAAATCTTCACTTAATATTTGATTTTTAAATTTATTTTCCATAAAGCACATACCTCCAAATAAAGCATGTGCTTTTTTTAGGTTTTTATTCAATTTTAAAATTTATTTTGGAAATTTTTTGATTTTATTTATTATTTAAAATTTTTTATTTTTGGAAATTTTTTTGATTTTATTTATTATTAAAAATTATTTATTTTGAATTTTAAATCCTTTAAATTTTAGGATCATATAGATTTATAAATTTGGCCTCTATTCTCGGCCTTTGTTATTAGAATAATAAACTCATTTAGATTTTGTTCATAGATAATTCTATAATTACCCACTCTAAGTCTATATTCATTTTTACAACCTACCAATTTTTTCACATCTACATTAGGCAGGTTGTAAATTGCTTTATAGATTCGTATCTTTTGATTTTTATCCTGTTTTTCAATAAATTTGAGAGCTTTAGGTCTAATTTTTATCTTGTAAATCATCAAATGTCAACCCCTCTCTTTTTAGTACTTCTTCAAATGACACGGCATCTTTTAACTCTTCTTCCTTAGTTTCTTTACTTTCCATTAGATAATCTAAATACATTACTTTTTCAGTAATATCCATATTATCAAGGATAACTGTTGGTTCTAATCTTAACAATTCTGATTCAATTGCTTTTTCCATTAAAATTCTTATTGAATTTAAGCAATCCATACTAAGACGAGGTGTCATTTTTATTACATCTTCTATTGCTTGTATTTGCGCTTCAGACATAATATCAACTCCTTTCGTTTCACTTTTTTGCTTATTATAAAATAAAAAACCAGAATTAAGATTTTGTACGCAGTGCAAACTGCTACAAAATCTAATTTCTGCCATATTTATCTTCTACAGAAAGTTATCATACTATGAGAATATAAAAAACTGTAATCTTTTATTTTATAAATTACTTTATGTATATCATTATACCAACATTTTCTAAACTTTACAATACAAAACACAAATATTTATAAATTATATATCATATACTTTAATATGGTGGTTATATGTTTTCAAAATGTAATTTTTTAGTATTAAAAATAAAAAGAAATATTTTTGCACTGATATTTTTAGCCTTTGGAGCAAGTTTACTTCTATTCTCCAGTAGTAATTTACCTGCAATAAAAAAAGGATTATCATTATGGGCAAATTCAGTTGTCCCTGCACTTTTTCCATTTTTTGTTGCTACAGAATTATTAATGAACACAAATTTTGTAACAGTTCTTGGAAGATTTTTAAATAAGATAATGAAACCTTTATTTAATATTAGGGGTGAAGGATCTTTTTGCTTTATAATGGGACTTATTAGTGGTTATCCTGTTGGAGCAAAAATTGCTTGTGATTTTAGAGTAAATAATATTTGTTCTAAAGAAGAATGTGAAAGGCTTTTGAGTTTTACAAATAATTCTGGTCCATTATTTATAGTTGGAACAGTTGGCATCAGTATGTTTGGAAATTCTACAATAGGTTTATTATTGCTTATCACTCATATTCTTGCTTGTATTACTGTAGGAATTATTTTTAGATTTTGGAAATTTGGAAAGAAAAGTTCTAATTATGTTAGTAATAAAACTTCTGCTTCTTCAAAACATAAAAATGTTAATTTCTCTAATTTAGGAGATGTTCTTGGAAAAAGCATTACTAATAGCATTTCTACAATTTTAATGATAGGTGGTTTTGTTGTTATATTTTCAAGTATAATTTCAATTTTAAAATCTAGTGGTATTTTGAGCAGTTTGGTTGTATTGATTACTCCTGCATTTAATTTTTTGCATATTGATAATTCTTTTATTTATGGTATTTTGACTGGTTTACTTGAAATTACTAATGGTATTAGTTCTGTTTCTAGTATTAATATTAAATGTATTTCTGTTAATGTTATTATTACTGCTTTTTTGCTTGGTTGTGGTGGTTTGTCTGTTCTTCTTCAGGTTTTGAGTATTACTTCTAAAACTGATTTGTCTATTAAACCTTATTTTTATGGCAAGTTGCTACATGGTGTTTTTGCGGCTTTTTATACTTTTATTACTATTAGTGTTTTTCCTTTTTTTAATTTTAATTTGTAGAAAAGGTGTGTTGAATTATACAACTAATCTCATCAGCCACTTTTTTAGTTCATAATTTTATAAATCATGAATATACTTTATTATGATTGGAGATGATTTTATGGATAAAGATTTTAATAACATGCCACCATTTATGGACTTTTCTGCATTTCAACAAATGAATGGTTTTAATCCTACAGGTAGTCCTGATATGAATGATTTATATAGAGACCCTATGTTTAACCCTATGGCTCAGTATGAACAGGCTTTTTTGTATTATAGATATTTATGTATGCAGATGGATTATAAGATTAAATGTAAAGAGTATGAAAAAATGTGCTCTAATAATTCTTCTAATTCTAATGAACGAATTCAAAGAAGGGGTGAGTAGTTTTCTTTCTTTTATTCTATTTCAAATTAATTCTATTTTGTAATTGAATATCTTTATAAAAAATAATTTAAAAACAATATAAAATTTCCCCAATAAATTTTAATTATTGGGGAAAAGAGTCTTTTATTAAAAGCTCTTGGAAAAAATTAATAAATTATTTTTTTTAATCTAGTTTTTTTCATTTTTAAGCCATACATTCAGTCCTTCAATTGCAACTGATAACTCTTTGTCTGTTGGTTCCTCAGTAGTAAATTTCTGTAAAAAATTCAATACACCACATTGTAATAATATAAGAATTAAAATATTACTAATCCACATACCTATAATCATATAAAATTGATTCTGAATAAAAGTACATAGATAAATTAACGAAAAATTCATAACAATTTGAGTTGTAAAATTGGTTCCACAAGATTTGTCATATCTAGAATATGATCGTATTTCTTCCAGAGATGGCACTCTTTTCAACTTTTTATATGCATTAAGTACCATATGTTCAGCCCCTTGAAATTTATACCGATCTTTTCTTTTTTCTCTTCCTATACAGTGAACTATAAAAAATTCACCTAATATTACCCCAATGGTTTCTATAAGATAAAAACGTATTATAATTATATTTTCTCTGTGCATTAGACATTTATATGATATATCCCAAATTATACACCATACTATTGCCCATAGTACACCTATCAATAATTGTTTAATATTTGCAATCTTAATATGCTTATCTTCCTCCTTTTTATACTTTTTCTTTGTAGTCCATTTCGTTTGAATATTTCCCAATTCATCTACTATTGATATAGCCATGTATCCCTTATGTCTTTCTGAATAAAATTTGATTCCGTTATCTGTTGCATGTGCTTCTTTTACTTCTAATTTTTTCCGCATAATGATTCCTCCTGTTAATTAACATATTTGGATAAATTATAAATTACATTTTTATAATACCATATTTTGTGTATTGTGTCAATCTGTATTTTTTTTAAATAGTGTAAAATGGTTTCGGAATATACAAAAAGAAAGTCCTTTGATATAATAA
>URZW01000004.1 GCA_900552555.1 uncultured Clostridium sp. | reverse complement strand
TTATTATATCAAAGGACTTTCTTTTTGTATATTCCGAAACCATTTTACACTATTATCTTCTTCCAAAAATTGACAAATTTCTAATAAAGGTATATTATAACTATAACAAAAATAAAAATAAACATGTTGGATATTTTAAAAGAAAAAAGCCAAAACACTAAGTTTGTACATTTGGAAAGGAATGATATTAAAAATGGAAAAAGAAGATAAAAAAGCAAAAATAAAAGAAAAAGCAAAAAACATAGCACTATGGGCAATAAGCATATTTTTTATATCAGCATTTATAATGTATTTTAAAGAAATACCAATACCATCAATAGGAATATTAATAGCAGGAATAATGCTACTACCACCAGTAGGCAAAGAAATAAAAAAGAAACTACAAGAAAAAGACCATAAATATACAATCATAAAAAATATATTTATTCTAATTTTATTCGTAATATTTATGGCAAATTTACCAAGTAATAATACAACAACACAACAAGTAAATGCAAATACAATTGAAAACACATCTATAATGCAAAGTACAACAAGTATAAATGAAATTAACACAAATGAAATACTAAATGAAGCAAAAATAGATGCAATAACAGAAAAAAGTGGAACATATACAGGTGATGTAAAAAACGGCAAAAAAGAAGGAACAGGGACATTTAAATGGAATGACGGAACTGTATACGAAGGAGAATGGAAAAATGACCAAATAAATGGAAAAGGAAAACTAACAATACCAGACAAAGGAATATATGAAGGCTATTTCGAAAATGGTCAAAAAGAGGGACAAGGAAAATACACATTTGCAAATGGTGACATATACGAAGGTAATTTCTCAAAAGACAAAATGTCAGGACAAGGCAAGTATACATTCAAAAATGGAGATACATATTCAGGTGAATTTTCAGATAACCAATTTAATGGGCAAGGGACATACACAATGAACGGAAAAACATATACAGGAACTTGGAAAAATAACGAATACAAAAAATAATTTATAAAAGATAAAGTGCACACATTTATTTAAATTTTATATTTTATAAAAAAATATCAGAAGTAATTTTAGGGGGAAGTTATGGAAGAAGGAAAAGAAAAACTAATTCCAAAAATAAATAAAAAAATAAGCGATTTCTTATATGAAGAAGAGGGAAACATAAGCAGAGGAAAAATTTTAACAGTAGGTTCATTATTATTAATAGCAGGAATACTATTTGCAGATGAAGTATATGGAGCACACAGGTCACATTCATCACACTCTTCTCACTCATCACATTCATCATCAAGCTACTCAGGACACGGAAGCCATGAAAGTCACCAAAGCCATCAAAGCAGTAGCACACATAGTAGTCATAGCAGTAGTACACACAGTAGCCATAGTAGTTCAACTGCAACATCAGGTGGAACAACAAAATCAGTAGCACCATCAACTACAACAACTGCTCCAGCAAGCACAACAGCACCTGCCGTTACAGAAACAATACCAACATTCCAAAAACCACAAATACCACCAGCAACACCAACAATAGAATAGGAGAATTAGATGGACAAGTTATATAAAATAAAAGATAATTATGCAGAAATTTTATTAAATTCAAAATTATATCCAGTAATAGCAATAAAAAAAGCACTAAGCAATTACTTAGAAAATACATATGTCAAAATGGATTACAAAGATGAACAAACAATAAAAATAGAAATGGTTTTAAAAGAGGAATCAAAAGAGGATTTAGAAAAAATAATAGGTGAATTATATAATGAATTATTTAATGAAACACTTAGATATGAAATATCAGTAGAAACAAAAAATTTAAGAGAACTAATTGTAGGAAGAGCATTATATACAACTTGCATAGACACAGAAACAGAGCAAGAAAAAAATGAAGAAAATGAAAAAATAGAAGAAACTTTAGAAGATTACAATATAGACGATATAGCAACAAATTGGTTTGATAAATCTGAAAATAAATAGGAGTAGAGATGTTACCATATATACAAAGTATAATAGCGATAATACTAGGAATAGTATCATCAATAACAGATTTAAAAAATAAAAAAATATATAACAAAAACATACTAATAGCACTTGTAATAAGTGCTATTAGTTATGCAATATGTTTTAAGCAAATTGAAATAAATTATATACCAAATTTTATTATCAACTTAGCAATTACAATATTAATATCATTCACATTTTATTATTTCAAAATTTGGGCAGCAGGTGATGCAAAATTGTTTTTAGCAATAACATTTATGATACCATTCGAAATATATGAAGTAGAAACAACAAATGTATTTCCAGCATTAAATTTGCTAATAATAACTTTTTGTGTGGCATTTATATATGTATTTCTAGAAACCATTTTTTTATGGGTCAAAGATAAACAAAGGTTAGAAAGATTAAAACCATCAAGCTTTGATAAAGAAGATATAAAAGAATTTGTAATACAATATTTGTTAGGATATTTTATAATAATTTTTATAAACAATATTTTAAATAAATTTTTTATAGGCTTTAGAATAAGTAATCAAGGCCTTATATTGTTATGCAATATGCTTGTATTAATTTTTGTATATAGAATTATAAAAACAAAAAAAACAAGCATTATTGTAGCAGGAAGCTTTTTAGTAGCAAATGTAATTTATTATTTGATATTTGGATTCCAAATGTATGCTATAAATTTAAAGATGTTGTTACTAGTGTTTATAATTATGCTATTTAGAAGAGTATCGGAAAAATATAATTATGAAGAAATAAAAATAAGTGATTTAAAACCTAGGATGATATTATCATATGGAAGTGTATTAAGATTTTATACTTCAAGAGTTAAAGGACTACCTAAAAACACAACAGAAACAACAGATTCTAGATTAACAGAAGAACAGGTAGAAAGCATAAAAAGATGGAGTAAAACATCAAAAGGAACTGAAACAATTGTTATTGTAAAACATATGCCATTTGCACCATTTATGCTAGTTGGTGAAATATTATTTTTTATATTGAGATTATATAGTTAGGAAGTATTGAAATTATACGGTTAAAATATATTGAGATTATATAGTTAGGCGTAGAGGTTGAAAAATATAATTTTTTAATCAGATTTGTACCCAAATGAGAGGATGAATTATATGCAAGATAGACCATTTATATTAAAAGGAAATATAAGTATAAAAAATGAAGATGAATATATTATAGGAAAAATTATAAAAAACAAAAATGTAGAAGAAAAACAAGAATACATACAAATCTTGGACAATCAAAATATTAGTCAATATCAAAGTGGATATAAAGGATACATTTTTGAAGACAAACCACAAAATATAAATTTAGAAAGCATAAACAATTGCTACAATGTAGAAGGTTTTAATACATTAATAGATTATGATGTTGTAGAAATAATAAATAACAAAAATATTAGAGTATTATATAGAGATGATTCAGAAGACAATGCAATTGTAGTGACAAATCAATGTAATTCAAATTGTATTATGTGTCCAGACTCAGATGTAGTCAGAAATACAAAAGAAAATCCAAATATAAAAAAGATAATTGAACAAATCCATTGTATACCAGATGATACAAAACATATTACAATAACAGGTGGAGAGCCTGGAATACTAAAAGATGATTTATTCAAAGTGTTGGCAGAGTGCAAAAAATGTCTTCCAGAAACTGAATTTTTATTTTTATCAAATGGAAGAGTATTTTCAAATACTGAATATGTTAATAAATTTAGAGAAAATATACCAGAATTTATTAGAGTTGCAATACCAATTTATGCTGATAACAGTGAATTACACGATAATATTACAAGAGCAAAGGGGAGTTTTAAACAAAGCATTTGTGGAATTAAAAAATTACTAGAAAGAAATATAGATATAGAAATTAGAATTGTTGTCACAAAAATGAATTATAAATATTTAAATGACATTGCAAAATTTATTGCAAAAAAGATTCCAGATGTGAAAATGGTAAATATTATGGCATTAGAAATGACAGGAAATGCTTATAAAAACAGAGAAGATATTTGGATTAATTTTGATAAAGTAAATAAATATTTATATGATGCATGTTTGACAATAATAGAAGCGGGAATAATAGTAAATTTATATAATTTCCCATTATGTAATATTGACGAGAGATTGTATAGTATTGCTCATAAAAGTATAAGTGATTATAAAGTTAGATTTAAAGAAGAATGCGAGAATTGTAAAGTAAAGAAAAATTGTGGAGGATTTTTTAATTCAACAATAAATGTAAAAGAAATAAAAGTATGTCCTTTTGGGGACGGTTCTTTTTGGGACATCGGTTCCGAAAAAGATATCAAGCCTAATGGAAATATCTGTAATCAAAAATAATTTATAAAAAGAAATGAGGTAGCATATGTACAAACTAAATTATTTTAATTTTAAAGAAAGAAAAAATAATTATTTAATAACAAATGATATGGGAAAATTTGCATTTGTACCAAAAGATGAATTTAAAAAACTAATAAAGAAAGAAAAATTAAGTGAAGATACATATAAAGAATTAATTGAGAAAAACTTTATATTTGAAGGTAGTGATGAGGTTTTTGCAACAGATGCATCTTTAAAAGTAAGAAAACAAAAAGAATATTTATTAGTACCAACAACATTACATATATTTGTTGTTAGCAAAAATTGTAATTTTAATTGTATATATTGCCAAGCCGGAAACTTAAATCAGAAAGAAGATTATAAGATGACAAAAGATACAGCAAAAAAGGCCGTAGATATAGCATTACAGTCACCTAGTGATTATATTACTTTTGAATTTCAAGGAGGAGAGCCATTAACTAATTTTGATGTCATAAAATACATAATAGAATATTCAAAAGAAGCGGAAAAAGAAAAACATATTGAGTATAATTTAGTATCTAATTTAACATTATTAACTGACGAAATGATGCAATTCTTTATAGAAAATAATGTATCAATATGTACATCAATTGATGGAAATAAAGAAATTCAAAACAAAAATAGACCATTTGCTAATAAAGATTCCTATGAAGAAACTGTTAATAAAATAAAAATATTGAGAAAAAATGGAAAAAATGTTAGTGCAATTGAAACTACAACTAAATACAGTCTAGAAAATTATAAAGAAATTGTTGATGAATATATAAATTTGGGATTAGAAAATATATTTATAAGACCATTAACAAAATTAGGAAAAGCAGATAATAACTGGAAAAATATTGGATACGATGCAGAAGAATTTTTGAGGTTTTATAAAAAAACATTGGAATACATTATACAAAAAAATAAAGAAGGAATAAATTTAGTAGAAGGTCATAGCAGTATTTTGTTGAAAAAAATTTTAAGAAATAGCCCAGTTAATTATATGGAACTTCGTTCTCCTTGTGGAGGTGCAATAGGACAACTTGCATATTATTATGATGGAAATATTTATACATGTGATGAGGGCAGAATGTTAGCAGAAATGGGAAATGATAGTTTTAAATTAGGCAATGTAGAAGAAAGTTCTTATAAAGATTTGATGGAATGTGGTTCTACAAAAGCAATGTGCATCTCTTCTTGTATTGAATGTTTACCTTCTTGTAGAGGATGCATTTATACACCTTATTGTGGTACTTGCCCTGTTATTAATTTAGCACAGGATGAGAATATTTTTGCTAAATATCCAAAAGAATTTAGGTGTAAAGTTTATGGGGGTATTTTGAATATTTTATTTGATTATATTGAGAAAAATGATAAAGAAATAATGGATATTTTTGAAAAATGGGTGAATTAATCAAAAAATATACTCAATTTGAAAAATAATTTATAATTTTATATCAAATTACTTGATACAAAATTATCAATATGATAAAATAACAACATACGATTTTAAGATAAAAATAAAAGGAGAAGAAAATGGAAGAAATTGATTTAAAAGAACTATTAAGCTTATTTTGGAGCAAAAAAACACAAATAATATTAATAATATTAATATTTATGTTATTAGGAGTAATTTACACAATAGGATTTGTAACACCAAAATATACATCATCAACAACATTATTACTAGCAACTTCTGGAAATTCATCAGACAAAACAAATACAATAACAACAACAGATGTAACATTAAACTCAAAATTAGTATCAACATATAGTGCTCTAGTACAAAGTAAAAGTGTATTAAGACAAGTTATATCAAATTTAGAAATAAATATAAGTGAAGATGAATTAAAAAATAACATAACTGTAACACAAGAAAAAGATACAGAAATAATAAAAATTTCAGTAACAAATGCAAATCCAAATATAGCTGAAAAAGTAGCAAATGAGGTAGCAAAAGTATTTACAGAAAAGATACAAGAAATCTATAAAATCAATAATGTTCAAATAGTAGACAAAGCAGAAGCAGAAACGGCGCCATCAAACATAAATCACCCAAAAGACATAATGATATTTACATTTATAGGTTTAGTAATAGCAGCAGGATATGTATTGATTGCAAATATGCTAGATACAACAATAAAAACAGCAGAAGAAGTTGAAAAAGAATTTAAGGTGCCAGTATTAGCAACAATACCATTATATAATTTTGAACCAGCTAAAAACAAAGGAGGAAAGAAATAATAATGAAAATAAAAAGAGAACTAATAACACAAAGAGATCCTAAATCACCGGTATCAGAGGTGTTTAGAACTCTAAGAACTAATATACAATTTATGAATGCAAATAAAAAATTAAAAACATTATTAATAACTTCAACTTTTCCTGGAGAAGGAAAAAGTTGGGTTGCCTCAAATTTAGCAGTAACATTTGCACAAGCTGATAACAAGGTTATACTAATTGATGCAGATATGAGAAAAGGAAGACAATATACAATATTTGGAGCATCTCCACGTCCAGGACTTTCTAATTATTTATCAGGAATGGATGTACCAGAAGGACAAGAACCAGATATAGCAGATTATTTGCAAAAAACTGAAATAGATAATTTATTAATAATGACAGCAGGTAACATACCACCAAATCCATCAGAATTGCTAGTATCACCACAAATGAATAAATTAATTGGTGATTTAAAAGAAGCTTGTGACATAATTATAATTGATGGAACACCTTGTGAATTAGTTACAGACTCTGTTATTTTATCAAGAATAGTTGATTCAACAGTAATTGTAACAGCACATAAAGAAACTAAAAAAGACAATTTGGAAAGAGTAATAAAAAATATTCAAAATGTAGGTGGATGTTTAGCTGGTATTGTTGTTAATAAAATGCCTGTATCTGTAAAGAAATATAACGAAAAATATTATTACTATGGCTCAACAGGTGCTTCACTTGGTCAAACAGGTAGAATGGAAATTAAAAATAAAGCATATGATGTATTAAAACAAAATGATGATAAATATAAAACACAGTCAATTAATAAAAACAAAAATGTTAAAAACGATGTTGAAGATAATGATTTGTCAAAACCTAATTTTATTGATAATAATAAAAATTCAACTATTGAAATAAATAGAGCAAAAGATATATTGGATCAAATGAATACATATTTAGACCATGAAAAGAAAAATTTATAATAGAACAGAAGAAAGAGGAGAACTAAAATGATAGACTTTCATACACATATATTACCAAATATAGATGATGGAGCAAGAAATATAGAAGAAACAATAGCATTAATAAAAGAAGCCAAAGAGGCAGGATTTGACGAAATAATATTGACATCACATTACATTGAAAATTATTATGAAACAGACGTACCAGAAAGAGATATGTGGGTAAAAGCTATAAGTGATAATTTAAAATCAAAAGGAATAGAAACAAATTTATACTTAGGAAATGAAATATATATATCAGATAATATGATGCAATTATTAATAGACGGTAAAGCATCAACAATAAATAACAGCTGTTATGTTTTATTTGAAATGCCATTAAATGCAGAACCAATGGATTTATATAATGTAATATATTCGTTACAAGAGAATAAATTAATACCAGTATTAGCTCATCCAGAAAGATATACATTTGTACAAAAGGAACCAGAATTAATATATGATTTGATTCAAAAAGGAGTGTTAATGCAAGCTAATTATGGTAGTATTTTAGGCCAATATGGAAAAAAAGCTCAATTTATAGTTAGAAAATTTTATGAAAATAATATGATACATTTTCTTGGTAGTGATGTACATAGGCCTAATACTATTTATAAAAGAATTCCAGAGGCATTAACTGAAATCAGTGCTATTGTTGGTGAGGATAAAGTACATGAATTATCAACTACAAATCCTAAGCTTGTGTTACAAAATAAAAGAATTGATATTGATGAGCCTATAGAATTTAAGTTGACTTTTAAAGAAAAAATGATAACAATTTTAAGAGAATATTTTAAAAAGTGGGATTAATATTATAATACTATATTAATTTTAAAATATAGAAGTTAAAGTTCATTAAATATAAACGTGGAATACCTGTGAATGATATTTTTCATATTTTTCTCAGGTTTCCTGCATGACGTTAACAAATTCTAACGTAAATACTCTAACAATACCCGAAGACAGGACCCTTTAGAGCATTTACTTAAGAATTTGTAACACTATTTCGGTCACATTCGAAATATATTCAAAATATCATTCACAGGTATTCCACGTTTATATTTACTGAACTTTAACATAAAATAAATAGTTTTAATTGATGTATATAGAAAGGAAGTAAAAATATGAGAAAATATTTTGGAACAGATGGTATAAGAAGAATTGCAAACACAGAACTTACACCAGAATTGGTATATAAAGTAGCAAAAGCAGGAGCATATGTATTATCAAAACATACAGACCATGCACCAACAATATTAATTGGAAGAGACACAAGAATATCTGGAACATTAATAGAAAGTGCAATGGTAGCTGGATTTTTAAGTTATGGAGCAAATGTAAAATTACTAGGTGTTATACCAACACCAGCAGTTGCATACTTAACAAGAAAATTGCAAGCAGATGCAAGTGTTGTAATATCAGCCTCACACAATACATTTGAATTTAATGGAATAAAATATTTTAGTAACAAAGGTATGAAAATACCAGATAGTCTTGAAGAAGAAATAGAAGAAGTAATGGATTCAGGAAAAATCAATGAGCTAACAGCTATAAGTAGCAAAATTGGTGTATCTGAATATAGAGCAGATTTATTAGATGAATATGTTTATTTCTTTAGAAAAAACTTTGATGATAATTTTGAAAGATTAAACAGAGATGATTTTGTTGTTGGTATAGATACAGCAAATGGAGCAACATCAGTAGTTGCAGAGAAAGTGTTTAAAGCATTAGGAATTAAATATAAAATAATAAATAATCGTCCAGATGGAATAAATATAAATGATAATTGTGGGTCAACCCATTTAGATTCATTGAAAAAATTTGTTGTTGAAAACAAATTAAGCCTTGGAGTTGCATATGATGGTGATGGTGATAGATGCCTAGCCGTTGATGAAAAAGGTAATGAAATAGATGGAGATATGATTATGGCAATTGTATCTAATTATCTAAGAAAAAAAGGAAAATTAGCAAAAGATACAATAGTTGCTACAGTAATGAGTAATTTAGGTCTTCATAAATATGCAAGAGATAATGGATTGGAACTAATTCAAACAAAAGTTGGAGATAGATATGTATTAGAAGAAATGCTAAAAGACGGATATAATTTAGGTGGAGAACAATCAGGTCACGTAATTTTATTAGATTATAATCCAACAGGTGATGGTATATTAACATCATTAATGTTAATACAAGCAATATTAGAGGAAAATGAAACAGCATCAAAAATGGCTAAAATTATTAAATTATATCCTCAAGTTTTAATAAATGCAAAAGTAAATTCAGAGAAAAAATATGATTATGATAAAGATGATGAAATTAAAAATTCAATAGAAAAATTGGAAAAAGAATTTGCTGGAAATGGTAGAGTTTTAATCAGACCTTCTGGTACAGAACCATTAGTAAGAGTTATGATTGAAGGAGAAGACCAAGAATATATTACTAAAAAGGCAAGAGAAATTGCGGATTTAATAGAAAAAAAATTAAAGTAATATTTAATACTAAAATAAAGTAATTTTTAATATTACTTTATTTTTTTGAATGAATAATATTACCATAAAAATATTAAATTCAAAATGAAATATAAATGTAATATCTTTGAAATAAAAATGTAATAATAAAATTTGACAAAACTCTTGAAAATAAAAATAATTAATGATAATATATAAACATAGCCAAAGAAAAAGGGGAAAATAAAATGTTTATATTTGATTTAACTAATTTGTTTACATTATTTTTAGTAACAATTGCAACAGTATTATTTATATTTTTATCACAAGAAATAAAAAGAAGCATGGTTGCTGCAATTCCATTATTTGCTTTTGTGATATCTTTAATAATACATACAGTTCAAGTATTAACATTAAAACAAGAATTTTCCTATTTATACTCTACATTAACTATGAATATGGCAATAGATTTTGTTTTTTTATTACTAACATTTCTTGCATATTTGTGGGCTGATGAAGTTGAAGCTAGAGAATTCAACAAGAAGAGGATTAATAGTAAAGGGATTGATTGGCTATTTAAAGAAGTATAATAACATTAAAGTATATTTTGTCCTAAAAAGAAGTGATATTAAAATCACTTCTTTTTTAAATACTTCTATTCAAATTTCCATTTGTAAATTCTTTACCTTCAAAGCGCTCATTATTTTTTACAGTACAAACAATGTTATTTATTTCATCAATAGACTCATCTAAAATATCAATTCTTAAACAATCAGTATTAAAACAATCAGCAGATATTGAAGTGGTTTTACAATTATAAATTGTAGAAACAGTTTGAATATTGTCAAATAAAATTCTAAATTTCATGTTAAGTCTATCTTTTAAATAATAGGAATTTTCTGACATACATTTCGAATCACAAGTAGGGTAGCATTTGTTAGTTTTGCCAAGTACACAATAATTCATATTCATCAAAGGAGTTTTACCATAAACGATTAATTCAGCAGGTAAATATCTTTCAAAATTATTATTTTCAACTGTTGAATTACAAAGATTATCTATAATTTCCTTAGTTGACTCAGGTGATATAGTAAATTTATTAATTCCTAAATTTTTTAATTCATTAACACTATATAAATTAAATATGTTAAAAGTATAATTGGCAATTATTTCAAAATTAGATTTATTTACAACTTTTTCTAATAATCGTAAATTAGAAATATTTGAAATTATAAAACCTTTAATTTTATATGTTTTTATAGTGTTTTCAATATTGGCAAAAAATAAATTTCTATAATTTGCCCTAATGATTGTTGGCATGTAAATATAAATATTAAATTTATTTTGTAAATCTGTTATAATTTTAGAATATTTTTTAATTGAAAAATATTTTAAAGGTATATAAACATTATCAAAACCAGTCAGATCTGTATAATTAAAATCAGTATTTAAAATATTTAATAAAACTGAAATATTTTTTTCTTTAAAAATAGAATTATTATCAACATTTGATTTTGAGTTTATATCATCGTAATCATTAGAGATATTTGCATTAGATGTCCTTTTTATATTAGAAATTGCAAATTCATAAGCTAAATCTAATGATTTTCTTCTTAAATCATTTAAAGTAGCACTAAATTTTGGCAAGAAGATATTATTATCTAAATCTATGTTAATATTTTTAAAGTAATAAATAGAATTGTTTGTCTTATTAATTTGCTCAATAACTTTTTCTTCCTCTAATGGTCTGTTTTCAGCTGTTTCAGGAATGATGTCTGATGTATAAGTTATATTCATATTAGAATAGATACTAACATCATTTAAGGTATCATTTTCAGAAAATGCAGGAGTAATATTAATTTGTAAAGGTTCATTATGCTTTATAGTAATGCTACAATTTAAAGGGATTTTTCTATGTTCACCATTTATGCTATTTTTAGCTATTAAATTCAATTTTTTAGATGAGAGTTTATAAATTTTGTCACCTAAATTAATGTTACCTTTCATTCTACCAATTGTAACGGTTTGACCAATAGATGTTTCTTTAATGTTTTTATTTTTAACCATTAATTCAGATACATTGTAAGAGCCAGTTTCTTTTTCCAAAGATATTGTGTCACCAATTTCAATAGGTTCTTGTAATTTTACAGTAATGTAACCTTTATTTTTGTTGTATTTTTCAACCTTACCTAAAAAAAGTCCCATGTTATTTGGCTTTTCTTTAAAAATCAAATTTTTGTTAGGTTCATTTGCAAGATGTCCATTAGATGACATTCCTCTATTAAATGATTGCAATAGAATTTTTCTATCTGTTTCGTCAACTTTATATTCTGAAAAATTATTTGTAATTTGATTATCGATTTTTTCATTATCATCATTTACTAAAGATGTATTTTCGTAAATTATTTTTTCAGCAATATCTATGTATTTTCTGTAAATTCTTGTAACAGTTGCAACATATTCGGGACTTTTCATTCTTCCTTCTATTTTTAGACAAGTAACACCAGCTTTTATTAAATTAGGGATAAAATCTAAACCACATAAATCACGAGTGCTTAAAAGAAATCCTTTATCAATTTCTGTATCATTTTCTAATAATTTATAAGGTAATCTACAAGGTTGGGCACATTTTCCACGGTTACCAGAACGCCCACCAACCATACTAGAAAATAGACATTGACCAGAATAAGAAATACATAAAGCTCCGTGTATAAAACATTCAATTTCTATGTTTGAGTTTTTACATATATATTCAATTTCTTGGAGTGATAGTTCACGAGAAAGTACAACTCTTTTAAATCCTAGTTCTTGTAATTTTAGAACTCCTTGTAAATTATGGACTGTCATTTGAGTGCTTGCGTGTATGTCTAAATCTGGGAAATTTTTGTTTAATTGTTTTGCTAATCCTAAATCTTGAACTATTATTGCATCTATTCCGAATTCATAAGCTTTTTTTGCAAGTTCAAATGCGTTATTGAATTCGTCATCTGTTACTAGTGTGTTTAGTGTTAAATTTGTTTTTACTCCTCGTGTTTTTGCATATATTATTGCTTGTTCCAGTTCTTCCATGTTGAAGTTTGAGGCGTATGCTCTTGCACTGAATAGGTCTGCTCCAAAGTATACACTATTTGCTCCGTTTTGTACTGCTGCTTTTAAGCTGTCAAAATTTCCAACTGGTGAAAGTAAATCTATCATTTTTTATCATCCTTCCTATTGGGTGTGAATTTTTATGTTTCTATTATATAACTTTTTTTGATAAATTTCTAGCTTTTGTGATAATTTGAATTATAATAATGTATTATTCTGTAACAGTACTGTTACAATTCACTGCCTTAGAAATTTTTGTGTGTAAGTTGTCACCTTAAGGGTTATATATTTGATATTATATCCTGTTCATTACGTTTAAAAAGAAAATCTAAAATACAAAACTGAGCCTCTCTCACTCAGACAAAAAATTTAACAAAAAATTCTATTGACAAAAAATAATATATGATATAAACTTCTAATTATAAAAAAATAAAAATATAGGAGGAAAAGAAAAATGGAATTAAAAGGATCAAAAACAGAAAAAAATCTAATGGAGGCATTTGCAGGAGAATCACAAGCAAGAAACAAATACACATATTTTGCAAGCAAAGCAAAAAAAGAAGGATATGAACAAATAGCAGCTATATTCCAGGAAACAGCTGACAATGAAAAAGAACACGCAAAAATGTGGTTTAAATTACTACAAGGTGGAGATATAAAATCAACAGAAGAAAACTTAAAAGCAGCAGCAGAAGGTGAAAACTATGAATGGACAGATATGTACGACAGAATGGCACAAGAAGCTAAAGAAGAAGGATTTGACCATATAGCATATCTATTCTCAGAAGTTGCAAAAATCGAAAAAGAACATGAACAAAGATATTTAAAACTATTAGAAAATGTAAAAGATGGATTAGTATTTAGTAAAGATGGAGATAGAATTTGGAAATGCAGAAACTGTGGACACATAGTAATTGGAAAAAGTGCTCCAGAAATATGCCCAGTATGTAGCCATCCAAAAGCATATTTTGAAATAAAAGCAGAAAATTATTAATAGTGAAGGAAAAATCATGGCGAATGTATGTGATTATGTGAAATGGAGAGGAGATATAAATCTGGAGCAATCTAGATTTAATGAAATTGATAATTTAATATTATCAAGGTTTTCTTACTTTCCATTTGACAATATAATAAAAGAAAATGAAGTAGTAACAATCAAAGAGCTTGGTGAAAGATTTAAAAAACAAGATGTAAGCAAATTACCAATTTTATGGAAAGATGATGTAGATTTATTTCCATTGATGGGAGAATCAAGAAGATTTGGAGAAATGTTTGCTACAAAATATGTTAATAAAATTGATGTAGAACAAGAAAAACAATTTTCAGCAATTACAGTATTAATGCCAGATGATACTATATTTGTATCATATAGAGGGACAGACAATACAATAGTAGGCTGGAAAGAAGATTTAAACATGAGTTTTAAAAGTCATATTGCATCACAATTATCAGCAAAAAAATATTTAGAAATGATTGCCGAAGAATATCCAAATAAAAAAATAAGAATTGGAGGACATTCAAAAGGCGGAAATATAGCGGTGTATGCTGCAACATTTGTAAATCAAGAAATAAAAGATAGAATAATCAATGTATATAACAATGATGGACCGGGATTTTGCGAAGATGTAATAGAAACACCTGAATATCAAGAAATGATAAAAAAAGTTCATACATATATTCCTCAATCTTCTGTTATAGGAAGATTAATGAATCATAGAGAAAAATATACTGTTGTAGAAAGTGTTCAAAAAGGAATAATGCAACATGATTTATACAGCTGGCAAGTTATTGGTAAGAAATTTGTTACATTAGAGGAAGTTACAAATGGAAGTGAATTTGTTGATAAAACAATAAAGAATTGGCTTGAAAATGTTGAACCTGAAAAGAGAGAACAGGTTATAGATGTTGTTTTTGATATTTTAAATACAACAGATGCTCAAACTATGAAAGATATAAAAGCTAATTGGTTTTCTAATGCTAGAACTATGATGACTTCTTATAAAAATATTGATAATGAGACTAAAGATATGATTTGGAAAGCAGTTGGTGAATTATTAAAAAGTGCAAAAAATAATATCTTTGAGGATTTTCCAAAATTGCCAGAAAAATCAAAATGATAAAAATAGCCACAAATTGTGGCTATTTTTTCGATATAATGAAAAAATTTGCCAAGAAAAACTTTTACCAAACTCTTGTTTTTACTTTAAAATTATAGTATAATGAAAATGTCCATTTGGGGACGGTTCTTTTTGGGACATTTTACCAAAAATTAACATTGCTGAAAATCACTGTATGAGCGGATTTGAAGAATTAATTATTTTAAACATATGTCCCAAAAAGAACCGTCCCCAAATGGACACTAAAAAAATGGGGGAATAAAAATGAATGATAAAATAATAATAAAAGGCGCAAAAGAGCATAACTTAAAAAATATAAATCTAGAAATTCCAAGAGATAAAATGGTAGTAATAACAGGACTTTCAGGCTCTGGTAAATCTTCTCTTGCATTTGATACATTATATGCAGAAGGGCAAAGAAGATATGTAGAAAGTTTATCTTCATATGCAAGACAATTCTTAGGAATAATGGAGAAACCTGATGTAGAGTCAATTGAAGGATTATCACCTGCTATATCAATTGACCAAAAAACTACATCGAAGAATCCACGTTCAACAGTTGGAACAGTAACAGAAATATATGATTATATTCGTTTATTATATGCAAATATAGGTGTACCATATTGCCCAAACTGTGGCAAAAAAATTGAAAAACAATCAATTGACCAAATTGTTGACAATATTATGGAATTAGAAGAAGGTACAAGAATTCAAATATTGGCACCAGTTGTTAGAAGTAGAAAAGGTGAATTTGTAAAACAATTAGAGGGCTATCAAAAAGATGGCTTTGTAAGAGCAAGAATTGATGGTGAAGTTTATGATTTATCAGATGAAATAAAATTAGATAAAAATAAAAAACATGAAATTGAATTAGTTGTAGATAGACTAGTTGTAAAACCAGAAATAAGAAGTAGGCTTACAGAGTCTGTTGAAATTGCTTTGAAACATGCTGATAATTTGGTGTTAGTAAATGTTATAACAAAAGAGGAAAACAAAACAGTTTTATACAGCTCAAATTATGCGTGTCCTGACTGTGGTTTCAGTTTTCCAGAAATTACACCAAGAATGTTTTCATTCAACAACCCATATGGTGCTTGTCCAACTTGTATGGGGATAGGATATTTAATGAAAATGGACGAAGATTTAATAGTCCCAGACAAAAACAAAACATTATATGATGGAATAAAAGCATTTGGTTCAAGTACAATGAAAAAGGGCGATACAATGGCCAAAATGTATTTTGAAAGCATAGGAAAACATTATGGTGTTGAAATAAAAGAAGTTCCAATTAAGAAATTACCAAGATGGTTTATGGAAAAAATCTTATATGGTACAGGTGACGAAAAAATTGACTTTGAATATTCATCTGCTGCCGGTGTAAGAAAGTTTACTGCACCATTTGAGGGAGTTTTGCCAACACTTGACAGACGTCATAGTGAAACAAAATCACAAGGAATGAGAGCATTTTATGAAATGTATATGACAAATTCTCATTGCTATACTTGTAATGGAGCACGTTTAAAGAAAGAAATATTGTGTATCAAAATAAATGATAAAAACATAAATGAAGTTACAGATATGTCAATCAAGGCTTTGAAAGAATTTTTAAGTACATTAAAATTAACAGAAAAAGAAGCAATGATTGCAGACATGATTTTAAAAGAAATCAATAAAAGACTTCAATTTTTAATAGATGTAGGGCTTGAATATTTAACACTTTCAAGAAGTGCTGGAACACTATCAGGAGGAGAGGCACAACGTATTCGTTTGGCAACTCAAATAGGTTCAGGACTTACAGGTGTTATGTATATTTTGGACGAACCAAGTATTGGACTACATCAAAGAGATAATGATAAATTAATTGCAACACTTAAAAAATTGAGAGATTTGGGAAATACTTTATTAATTGTTGAACATGATGAAGACACAATGTATGCGGCAGACCAAATTATTGATATTGGTCCAGGTGCTGGTGTACATGGCGGAAATGTTATGGCACAAGGTACAGCAGAAGAAGTAAAATTAGTAAAAGATTCTGTTACAGGCCAGTATTTAAGTGGTAGAAAGAAAATAGAAGTTCCTAAAAAAAGAAGAAAAGTTGTTAAATCAAAAGCTATTGAAGTGAAAAATGCAACAGAAAACAACTTGAAAAACATAAGTGTAAAATTTCCATTAGGAGTATTTACATGTGTTACAGGGGTTTCAGGCTCAGGAAAATCAACACTTGTAAATGAAGTACTATATAAAACAATAGCAAAAGAACTAAACGGTTCATCAGAGAAACCAGGAAAATGCAAAGAGGTAAAAGGACTAGAAAATATAGACAAAATAATTAACATAGACCAGTCACCAATAGGAAGAACACCACGTTCAAATCCTGCAACATATACAGGAGTATTTGATTTAATTAGAGACATTTTTGCAGGAACAAATGAAGCCAAATTGCATGGATTTGAAAAAGGTAGATTTAGTTTCAATGTAGCAGGTGGAAGATGCGAAAGCTGTAACGGTGACGGAGTTCACAAAATAGAAATGCACTTTTTGCCAGATGTCTATGTACCATGCGAAGTGTGTAAAGGAAAAAGATATAATAGAGAAACACTAGAAGTTAAATATAAAGGTAAAAACATAGCGGACGTGCTTGATATGACAGTTGAAGAAGCATTAGAATTTTTTGATAAAATACCAAAAATAAAACAAAAAATTCAAACTTTATATGATGTAGGACTAGGATATATCAAACTAGGACAGCCGTCAACAACATTATCTGGTGGTGAGGCTCAAAGGGTTAAACTTGCAACAGAACTTTCAAAAAGAGCAACAGGAAAAACGTTGTATATTTTAGATGAACCAACTACAGGCCTTCACATTGCTGATGTTCATAGATTAGTTGATATTTTACAAAGATTAGTTGATACTGGAAATACAATTATTGTTATTGAACATAATCTTGACCTAATAAAAACTTGTGATCATATTATTGATTTGGGCCCAGAAGGTGGAGATGGTGGCGGACAGGTTGTTGCTGTTGGTACTCCTGAACAGATTTGTAAGAATGAACAGAGTTATACTGGTAAGTTTTTGAAGAAGTATTTGGAATAAAAAATTAAAAATTTTTAGGGAGAAATACAATGTATAGAATTTTTTGTGAAAGCTATGAAAATTTTATAGAATCAATGGATGGAGATAATTATAGATTACAAATTTCAAAACCATTTGAATTACTAGTAGATATAGATAAATATAATAAAGAGCAAAAAGAACAAAGTGAATTATATAAAAAATTATGTGATTTAACGGAATTTATGAAAAATAATGTTAAAAGATTTCCTAAATTAAAGGCATTTTTATGGACATTAGATTCAAGAAATATAAAGACACATAGATATGGTGTGTCAAAAGAAGAACATCTTGAGGAACAAACAAAATTAATAAATTCTTTTTTGAAGTTAGCATATTGGTATTAAAAATTGACATTTTATGTTAATTAGTGATATAATATACATGCAACAAAAAATATGATAAATTAGTAGTAAACATTATCTACAATTGGAGGTAAAAAAATGAAGTTTTTTATTAATGATGCAATATTACGGAAAGAATGCAGTGAAATAAAAAAAATAGGAAATCACGAGATAGAATTAGTGATTCCTAATTATCTTGAAGATAAAGGAAAATGTGAAGATATAAAATTTTTATTTCAAACTGCGTCAATGAACAAAGAAGATATATTATTAGATAATATATCATTAAAAAAAATTAATAAAAATATATATTGCATTAGAAATAGTAACAAAACTGAAAAATGCATGTATGCATTACTTAGAAGCCGGGAAATAATACCGGATGATGTATTCGTTCCTGTAGCAGAAAAAGATAAAATAAAAGTCTTAAGAAAAATATGTTTAGATGATATGGAAGTAGATATGGGCTTTTTTTTATCAAATGTTTATTTATTAGAAATAAAATTAGATACTGAAGAAGAAGTACCAATATATTTGGCAGGGAAAGACTCCAAAGATTTTTCACGGTATTATATTTTTTCAAGAAAAAGAAATGGAGAATATAAAGTTTCTAATAAATATAATAAACATATATCTGCTGAAGAATGTGAGATGATGTCATTATCAGATCTTTAGTGAAAGTAGAATCATAATTACCTACAAAATGGGTAGTTATGATTTTTCTATTTTAATAAAAATAATACTATCAATAATTTATAACAGTGTTATTTTAATTATAATATTTTATGAACAGCCGTAGTAAATTTTAAAAATCACTAGACAAAAATAACAAAAAGATATATAATAGGTGCATATAAAAGTGAAATACATAACAAAATAATAAAAAACAAAGAAAAAGAGAAGTACATTTAACACTAATTTAAAGAGAATAGAAGTCATAGGCTGTAAACTTCTAAAATAAAGATAAATGGAAAGTAACTTTGGAGTTGATAATCCGAAAATAAACTCAAGATTATCCGTAATACTGCGTTAAAGTAAAAGAGATATTATTTAAAATAAGGTAATTGACACAAAATGTTAACAATATAAATTTGAATAATAATTAAGGTGGTACCGTGAGATATAAACTCGCCCTTATGCTAGACAATAGCATATTGGCGAGTTTTTGTGTACAAAAAGAGAGATTTTTAAATCTCAATTCTTCATTGTAAAAAAAGGGATTAAAGACCCGTCCCCCATTCCCTAAAAAATTTCAAATTGTGTCATATAAAATATAAAAAGGAGGTTAAAAATGCTAAAAATTCAATCAAAAAAATCAGGTGCAGAATTAACAAGTATACAATATAATGGCAAAGAAATGTTGTTCCAAGGAGCAAAAGTGTTAGATAGTAATGGAAATATATATTGGAAAAGACAAGCTCCAATACTATTTCCAATAGTAGGCCAACTTAAAAATTCTCAAACTCAAATAGAGGATAAAAAATATGAAATGTCACAACATGGATTTGCAAGAGATATGGACTTTGAAGAAATATCAAAAACAGAAACAAAGCATCACTATATGTTAAAAAACAATGAAGAAACATTAAAAAAATATCCATATAAATTTGAATTACATGTTATATATAAAATAGTAGAAGATACTTTAATAGTAACATATCAAGTGAAAAATATTGACAATAAAACAATCTATTTTGGATTAGGTGGACATCCAGCATTCAATTGTGATTATAGTAATGGTGAATATGAAATTGTTTTTCCAGAACAGGAAGATGAAATAGAATTTCTAAAATTAAAAGATGGATTAATAGATACAGAAAATGCAGAAAATATTTTACAAGATAACAAAATTTATTTAAAAGAAGATACTTTTGATAATGATGCTGTTATTATGAAAAATATAAAATCAAATAAAGTAGTTTTGCAAAATCATGAAACAAATCAAAAAATATTAGAGTTTGATTTTACAGGATTCCCATATTTAGCGTTATGGTCAAAAAAAGGAGCTCCATTTGTCTGCATTGAGCCTTGGCAGAATACAGCTGATAGAATAGATAGTACACAAATTTATAAAGATAAAGAAAATATTATTGAATTAAAAAAAGATAAAGAATTTGAATTCAAATATTCAATCAAATTTTTTTAATAAAGCCAAGGGGGAAAGAAATGATTATTAAATTTTATGGTGACAAAATAGAAGAAAATAAAAAATCAATAGTTTTATGCGGACCAACACCTAGAAATAATAATGTAATAAGTTGGAGAGTAGAGGCAATAGAAATACTAAAAAATGCAAAATTTGATGGAATAGTCTATATACCAGAAGGCCAAAAATTCAATACATATGCTGAGCAAGTTGAATGGGAATTACAGACTTACAAAAATTCAAATGTTATTGTATTTTGGGTACCAAGACAATTTCCTGATATGATGGGGCTTACCACAAATGTGGAATTTGGATATTGGTTAAAATCAGAAAAATGCATATATGGCAGACCTGATACAGCAGAAAGAATAAGATATTTAGATTATATGTATGAAAAAGAATATGGGAAAAAGCCGATTAATAATTTAGAAGAATTGTTGCTTGAAAGTGTTAAGTTGGCTGATATAGAGGTGAAAAAATGAAAACGATATTAATTTTTGGTTTGTGTAGAACTGGAAAAAGTACATTTTCTAGGATGATACAAGAAAAGTATAAAAATTATCAAATTATTGAAGTGGATACCATAATATCAGCATTGCAAAAAACAGTAGAAAATGTACCAATAGGTTTTATACATGATAATTTAGAAGAAAATAAATTACCACAATTTTTAAATTTACTAATACAAAAAAATATCCAAAAAAATCATAATGAATTGGGTCTTATTGTAAATGGTGATTCTATTATGCCAGAAGATTTAGTAAAATATTTTAATTTAGAAAATACAAAAGTATATTATTTTGTTCATCCAGAATTAAGCATAGAAAAAATAGTAAAAAGATGTAGAAAATATGATAATAATAATGAGTGGACAACAAGAAGAAGTGATGAACAACTAATAAAGCATATGAACTTTTATAAAGAAATAGAAAAAAAGATAATAGAACAATGTAAAAAATACGGATTTAAATGTGTAGATACATCAAATAATATGATGGAAATCTTAGAAAATTTATTAAAGGAGATTGATGAAGATGAAAGATAAAAAATTAAATGATAAATACAATCCACAAGATTTTGAAGAAAAACTATATCAAGAATGGGAAGAAAAAGGATACTTTAAACCGAGTATGGACAAAACAAAAGAAAGTTACTGCATAATGATGCCACCACCAAATGTAACAGGAAAATTACATATGGGACATGCATTAGATGACACAATTCAAGATATTTTAATAAGATTTAAAAGAATGCAAGGATACAACACACTATGGCTTCCAGGTTCAGACCATGCAGCAATTGCGACAGAAGTAAAAGTTGTTGCTAAAATGAAAGAAGAAGAAGGCTTAACAAAAGCTGATATTACAAGAGAACAATTCTTAGAAAGAGCATGGGCTTGGACTAAAGAATATGGTGGAACAATTAAAAAACAACAAAGAAGATTAGGATGTTCATGTGACTGGGATAGAGACAGATTTACTATGGACGAGGGACTATCAGAAGCTGTTTTGGAACAATTTATCCAATTGTATAATAAAGGATTAATTTATAAAGGTAAAAAAATGATAAACTGGTGTCCATCATGCCATACAACTATTTCAGATGCAGAAGTTGAATATGAAGACGAACCATCACACTTATGGCATATTAGATATCAAATTGCAGGTGAACCTGACAGATATATTATAGTTGCAACAACAAGACCTGAAACAATGCTTGGAGACACAGCAGTTGCAGTGCATCCAGATGATGAAAGATACAAAGACTTAGTAGGAAAAAAATGTATTTTACCAATTATGAATAAAGAAATTCCAATAATTGCAGATGAATTTGTTGAAAAAGAATTTGGAACAGGATGTGTAAAAATTACACCAGCTCATGACCCAAATGATTATCAAGCTGGACTAAGACATAACTTAGAAATTATAGAAGTATTTGACGATAGTTCAATTATGGGAGATTTAGTTCCTGAATATAAAGGAATGCCAGCAATAGAAGCAAGAAAACTAATTGTAGAAAAATTACAAGAGCTAGGAAACTTAGTTAAAATTGAAGATTATACACATAATGTTGGAAAATGCTACAGATGCCATAGCACAATAGAACCAAGAATTTCAGAGCAATGGTTTGTATCAATGAAAGATTTAGCTAAAAGAGCGGCAGATGCAGTTAGAAATGACGAAGTAAAATTTGTACCAAAAAGATATGAAAAAATGTATTTCAACTGGTTAGATAATATCCAAGACTGGTGTATATCAAGACAATTATGGTGGGGACACAGAATACCAGTATATTATTGCGATGAATGTGGACATATACATGTAGCAAAACAAATGCCTGAAAAATGTGAAAAATGTGGTTCTAGTAAATTACATCAAGACGAAGACTCACTAGATACATGGTTTAGTTCTGCATTATGGCCATTCTCAACATTAGGTTGGCCAAACACAGAATCAGAAGATTACAAAACATTCTATCCAACAAATGTATTGGTAACAGGATATGATATTATAACATTCTGGGTATCAAGAATGATGACACAAGGATTAGAATTAACAGACAAAAATCCATTTAAAGATGTTGTTGTACACGGAATTGTAAGAGATTCGCAAGGAAGAAAAATGTCAAAATCATTAGGAAATGGAATTGACCCAATTGAAATAATTGACCAATATGGTGCAGACGCATTAAGATTTTCAGTACTTTCTGGAACAACAATGGGAAATGACATTAGATATATGCCAGAAAAACTAGAACAAGCATCAAACTTTGCAAATAAAATTTGGAATGCTGCTAAATTCATAATAATGAATACACCAGACGAAGAAAAAGTAAAAAAATTCCATGATAATTGGTATAATAATGGAAATTATGATTTAAAATCATTAACAATAGAAGACAAATGGATACTAAACAAATTAGACAAATTAGTAGCAGATATCACAAGAAATATTGAAAATTACGATTTAGGAATCGCAATTGACAAAATTTATAACTTCATTTGGAATGAATTCTGTGACTGGTATATCGAAATGGTTAAAACAAGAATTTATAGTGAAAATGAAGAAACAAAAGTTGCTGTAAGTGACATATTAAACTATGTATTTGGAACATCACTAAAATTATTACATCCATTTATGCCATTTGTAACATCAGAAATTTATGACAAACTAGTAAAATACAATGAAGCAGATTTAATAGTATCAAAATGGCCAACAATAAGAGAAAAATTTGCATTTGATGGCGAAGAACAAACAGTTGAAAAAATAAAAGAAATTATTACAGAAATAAGAAATGTAAGAGCAAATATGAACATACATCCATCAAAGAAATCAGAATTAATATTTGTAACAAAAAAATATGAAAATGAAATTTGGGAAGCAAAAGACTTCATCTTAAAACTAGGACTTGGAGAAAAAATAGTAGTTCAAAAAGACAAAGCTGGAATACCAGAAAATGCAATAAGCATCCTAAAAGATGGAATTGAATTATATATGCCACTTGAAGATTTAGTTGATATGGAAGAAGAAAGAAAGAGATTAGAAGAGGAAAAAACTAGACTTGAATCAGAAGTTGCAAGATGTGAAAAAATGCTTTCAAATCCAGGATTTGTAAACAAAGCACCAGAAAAGAAAATACAAGAAGAAAAAGATAAATTAGAGAAATACAAAGATATGCTTGCAAAAGTAGTTGAAAGATTAAAATAAAAAAATGTCGCAGTGGGGACGGTTCTTTTTGGGACATTTTGGAAGAAAATGGTATTAGCTGAAAATGTTGATATTAAAGGAATGTAAAAAATAGTAGATGTATAAAAAATGTCCCAAAAAGAACCGTCCCCAAAAGGACAAAAGTAAAGGAGAGTAATATGGAAAATATTGATAAAATATATGATTTACTTGACAGTATAGAAGTTACTAGAGAAAATGAATTTGAAATAGAAAACATAAAAAATCAAATAGCCACAGGAAATTATCTTGAAGCACTTAAAAAAATGAGAGAGTTGAAAGATAAAGAGGAAAAAGCAAAGAAAAAACAAGAAGAAATTTTTGAGTTAGCTCCTAAAGAGGAAGAAGATGAAGGAGCATACCCACCAGAGTTAAGTAATCCAGAACTTGAGCAAGTTTTTATAGGACTATTACTAGATAATCCAAAACTTATTTCAAAATATTATTTTATGTTTGATGACTGCATTTTTGAAGATGATGCAATGTTGAACATTTATAAAAGTGTATTGTTTAATGAAGGTTCAAAATATTCATCAGAAAAAGCAAAAAATGGATTTAACTTTTCAAAGGATTCAGAGAAAGTATATGAATTAAAAAATAAGTTGAGAAAATCTGTAAAAGACAAAGATTATAATATAGAGAAAATATATGATGAATTAAAAAAATTATTTATACTTAGAAAAGCATATACAGAAACACCTGAGAGAAGTGTCCAAGAAAAAATAGTTGAAATAACAGATTATGAATTATATGATAAAATGTCACCAGAAGAGGTTGAAGATACAATTGAACAAGTAAGAATAACTCAAAAATTTAAATCTTCAGTATTAAGTGATGAATTAGTTGAATTTTTAGAGAGTGGAGAAAATGAACTAGCAAATGGATTGTCATATCCATTTCCGGTAATAACTGAGGTATTTAAAGGTATCAGAAAAGGTGAAACAATGGCGTTTGCTATGCCATCAAACTGTGGTAAAAGTAGGTTAACCATTGATATTTCTGCATATACAGCATTAGTACACCAAAAGAAAGTGTTGGTTATATCAAATGAAATGTCAGAAGAAAAAATGAAATTGTGTTTAATTACTACAATTTTAAATAATCCTGAAATACAAAAAATACATGGACAAGATATACATGTTTCAGAAACTGAATTACTAGAATTTAAGTTTAGACCAGATAATAAAAAAGATGCAAAATTGGATGAACATGGATATGTTCTAAAAGAAGAAGGAGAAACTCAAGGTCAATTTGTAAGAAGATTGTTTAAAATTTCAACAGATTTTAATAAAACAATTAAAGCTATTGATTGGGCTAGCAAACAAATAAATAATTCAATATATTTTATTAATATTACAGACCATACAAATGATGAACTTAAAAAGGTTATTATAAATTATTATTATAAAGAACATATTGAATATGTATTTTATGATACATTGAAGACAGATACCAGCAATATTGGAAATCCAGAAGAGATAAAGAGGACAGCAACTATACTTTCAAATTTGGCGCAAAATTTTAATATTTTTATATGTTCTTCATTACAATTAGCTGAAAATGCAACTTCTCCAATTAATTTGGATGTAAATGATTTAGCAGTTAGTAGAACAGTAAAAGAGGTTTTGGATACTTTGTGCTTGTTTAAACAAATATCAAGGGATCATTTGGATGAATATGAGTATTCTTTGAAAGAGGTTGATACAAAATTTTTTGATTTGGAGAAATCTGATGATCCTGATGTTAGATATTATTCTTGTGTTATTGATAAGAATAGGGCTGGTGCTAAGCCTAAGTTGGTGTTTAAGATTAATCTTGCTTATAATAGTTGGGTTGAACTTGGATATTTGAGATTAAAACAAAAATAAAAATTTGTTACACATGGATAGATAAAAAAGATGAGATTTGGTATAATCACGCAAAATCTCATCTTTTTTTAACTTCTTAATAAATCAACCCAACTATAAATAACTTTCTTAGCCATAGTAAACAAAGTAATTTTATCAACATCACACGAAGCCACCAAATTAGTAGAAGAAAGTTCAGAACTATCTAAAGAAAATACAACTTTGCCAATAACATCACCCTTTTTTATAGGAGCTTCAATATTGTCATTAATTTCAACAGTTTGTGTAACTTGATTTTCTTTACCTTTTTCTATCAAAGTACCAACAGAATTTTGTAATATAGCATCAACATGATTTTTAACACCTTTATTAATAGAAACAGTTTGAATCACATCGCCACTATTTCCAAAACTTTTAAATGAAAATTTATTAAAGCCATAGTCCAATAATTTTTGAGCTTCGGCAAATCTTACTTTAGTAGAAGGAGCCTTCATTATAACTCCAATTAAAGACAAATTATCACGAGTAGCACTTGCTGACAAATTATATAATGCAAGGGATGTAGAACCAGTTTTTAAGCCTGTGATACCTCTATAAGTTTTTATCAATTTATTTGTATTTACAAGTTGAGATTTTCCATCTCTTAAACTATCCATCCAAATAGTTGTATATTTGATGATATTAGGATGTTTTGTTAAAAGTTCTCTAGACATTAAAGCTATATCATAAGCTGATGTAACATGCCCATCTTCATCAATTCCATGACAATTTTTGAAAGTGGTATCATTCATTCCAAGTTTTTTGGCTTTGTCATTCATCATTTGAACAAAAGCTTCTTCTGAACCTGCAATGTGTTCGGCCATTGCAACTACACAGTCATTTGCAGATACTACGCATATTGCTTTTAACATTTCATCAACTGTAAGAGTTTCTCTAGGGTCAAGCCAAATTTGAGAGCCACCCATAGAACGTGCATTTTCTGAACAACTTATTGTGTCTGAGTAAGATAAGTTTCCACTATCAATTTGTTCCATTATCAATAAAATGCTCATGACTTTTGTAACAGATGCTGGACGTAATTGTTCATGTGCGTTGTGAGAGTATAAGACTTGACCTGTTGATTGTTCGATTAATATGGCCGCTCCACTTTCTAAGTTTAAAGAGTTAGTATCTTCTACTTGTGAATTAGTTTCTACTGTGTTTGATGTTGATATGTTATTGAAAGTTTCATTTGTGGAAATGGAATTGTTACTATTTGTATTTGAGGTGATAGAAGAGGAGACGGGCGATGTTTCCATATCTGTACTCCATATGTATGAACTGGAAGGTTCATATCCTATGGAAAGTGTTGAAATACTAAAAATCATTAGTAGTAATATTGTAATTATTTTTTTCATTGTTACCTCCAATTGTTTTAAATGTTTTGTATAAATATATGTTAAATAGTCTTTTTTAGACCAAGTTTAAATTTTTCTTGACTTTTATATGAAAAAATATTAATATATAAATACAAAAATGAATAAAGGATGTTGATATAATGTTTAGTTTAATAATAAAATTATTAATGTTATTACTTGTTTTGCTAGGGGTTATTTTAATATATGATGCACGAATTATAACAAAAAAATTTTTTAGTTTTGGAGATCAAAATGAAGGTTCATTAGGATTGAAGATGTTTGGATTTTTTCTGGCAATTATAGGTGGATTTGTATTATATTTTTTATGTAAATAGAATTGACAATATTTGTAAAAAGTGCTAAAATAAAAGTGTACCAATAATATCTTTATAGTATAAGAAAGGAAGAATCAACAATGGAAAAGAAGACAGCAGAAAAAGCAAATGAGAACGAAGTTCTTGAAAAAAAAGAGGCTGATAAGGATCTTACAGGAAAAGAACTTTATTACAAATTACTTTTCGGTATATAAGCCTTTTGAAAACGGAGCGAATTTTTCGCTCCGTTTTCTTTTGTCTCAAAAAAACCTTTTTATTTCTTGGAAATTTTTAATAAGGTACTAAGTTAATAAAAACGAGAATATTATAAGGTAACGAAAATATATAAATTTAGTATCGAAAAGGTTGGCATTAAATAAAAGGGGGATATTTAAATGAAAGAAGAACGTAAAAAATTTAGAATAATAGAAGGGATAATATTTATAATTATTCTAATTGGAATAATATCACAATGTGATTTTCAAAACAAAAATGAAAATATAGTAAATAATACAACAGAAAAAATAAATGTATCAAAAGAAAATAATGAGATAAGAGAAAATATTATGAATAATAGTACTAAAGAAAATAATATAGAAGATGAAGCTAAAACAGATGCTTCACAAAATGAATTAAAGACAAATAAATCTAGTACAGAAATACCAATACTAACAGAAGAAGATGAGCAAACTGTTGAAGTTCAAGAAACAGAAGCAGAAGGATTTGAGGAACAGGGAATAATAGCATATAATGGAGCAGAAAAAACACCAAATGTTCAGTTGGATGAGTATTCTGGGCTAACATATTATTCACAAATAGACAATAGGTGGAAAAATAAAATGTATTCAAGTGTAGGAAATTCAGCACAAACAATTGGAACATCAGGATGTGGACCAGCTGCTGCATCAATGGTTGTATCTAGTATAAAAGGTAATATAACACCAGATCAGATGGCACATTTATACATGAAATACGGGTATCGTTCAGCAAATCAAGGAACATATTGGAGTGCATTTAAATGGACTGCAGATGTTTTTGATATTGGATATAGTGAATGTTACAAATTAGATGATGCGATTGCAAAACTAAAAGATAATCATTATATAATTGCAAGCTGTAATCAAGGATTGTTTACATATGGAGGACATTTTATAGTTCTAGTTGGGGTTGAAGGGAATTATATAAAAATATATGACTCGTATTTATATAGTGGGAAATATGATGTAGCTAGTAGAAGAGGAAAAGCAATTGTAAAAGGAAATACTACATATGTGTCAATTGAAAATTTTAGGAAATATGCAAATTATAAAAAATTTTTCTGTTTTAAAAATGATAGAACAGATGTAAAAGAAAATGGTAATTCAATAGATATTTCAGATAGTACTATATCTAATGTAAATTATCAAGTTAAAATAACTGCTAATAGTGGATTGAATATTAGAGCAGGGGCAGGTACATCATATGCAAGAATAGGAGGTTATTCAAAAGGAACAATTGTTACAATATTAGCTGAATCAAATGGGTTTGGAAAAACAGATAAAGGATGGATATCTTTAAATTATACTAGTACAAATATTGGAAATAGTAGTGCAACAATAACTTTTGGGCAAACAAGAAAATTGGCAAGAGCAAGTATTTTATATAGTAATTCAAATTTAACTGGATATAGATATAATTATAAGGCAAATACTACTGTAACAGTACTTGAAAGTGTTTCTGCAAATGTTGATAGAGTTAGAGCTAATATGACTGGAAGGATAGCATATATAAATAAAAATAATTATTTAAATACTTCGGATAGTTATGCTGGAATAATTAAGAAAACTAAAAATTGTGTTTTGTATTCTAAGGCTAATTTGAGTGGATATCAGTATCAATATAAAGAAAATACTACTGTTATTGTTTTAGAACATGTAAATTCATATGTAGATAAAATCAGGGTTAGACAGACTGGGAGGGTTGCGTATATAAATGTTAGAAATTACAAGTAAAAGAAAGCTGCTTACAATATAAAACTCCCGCAAAAAAGCGAGAGTTTTGTTAGTGGTCATTATTCGAATTCTACAAGAGTAAGGTCACCAGCTTCATTTAAACAATAAATATCAGAAGGATGTTCTTTACAGAATTGCGACACATAATTAATAAAATCATCAATGTGACCTGTAGCTAGTGTGTTATTTGCAAAATTGTCAAGGCTATTATATGTACAATATATTTTTATGGTATTGTTATTTAAAAAATTAACTAACTTATTCCAATCTCCTTTTTGATTTTCTATAAGAAATCCTAAAGGATAATATTGCATCATATAAACTTTTTTTCCGTTGCAGGTATAGTTAGGTTCTTTTATCCGTTTTTTAAATTTAAACATAAAAAACTCCTTTCATAAATTGATAATTTTTTAGTGAGCTGACCTAAATCACTTTTAAGATGTTCTAATTTGTTTTATAATTTTTCTACGATTTTGAGCCCCTTTCTTAAAGAATTTGCGTGAGAACAAATCATATTGATTGTCCGTGTACTGTCTATTTTTTGGGAATTAAGTGGAACTAAACCATCACCATTGATTCGCATAGTTTTGTCCCAAATAAATAATAACAAATCCATAATATCTTTACAGCTAAATACGTTTTTTAATGAAGATGTTATATTTATATGTTCTTTATAAGTAGCATTTTGCAGGTTTTGGATAAACTGTGAATTTGGTATAATGTCCTTGTCTACATTGTGATCACTAAAAATCACATTGTAAATCTTTTTTAGTATTCGTGATTTTAACCTTTTTTCAACAGTTTTCTTATCTGCAATAATAGTACCATCAAATGGTGTTGAAATAGTTACCAGTGTAATCTCTTTTTTACAGTAATGACTTGCATTATATAAGCATAAACCACATTTTGAATGACCAACTAAAAAAATCTGCTCATAATTTTTTGATAAGTTATTAACAAAATCAGCAATTTCTTTGCTAGATTCTTCTAATCCTGAACATTCAAAAGTAAAGTAAAATGCATAAACAGCAGAATCTTTACTTATTTTAGGTTCAAATTCCTGCATACCTGGATCATGATTAGTAACCATATTGTTGGCATCTATATTTAATGAATGTCCATTGCCAATAATATAGCATCTTTTCCGGTTTTTTCCTTCTTGGATTTTTTGTATAACAACATTTTCAGTTTTATATACAATTTCATCCATGATTTCATTGTTTAAAACAAATTTTTTCATCTAAGTTCCTCCTTTGCATTTGCAATAGTTGTTTTGTATTTTAAAATTGGATTGTTTATATTATACTACAAATTAATATGTTTTTCAAATAGTATGCATTGTTGCTAATAGCATAAAATTATGTAAGTGCAAAAATTGGTAAATCTAGTAAATAAAAAACTCAGAGAAGTTTATTACTTCTCTGAGAAATCAATCCATCAGACTTTAGATACCTACAAATTCTAAAAAATCTATTAACAATATGATAAACCATATTACTGCATACATAAATTCTTTAGAACGCTTTTCTTTTTCGATAACTGTTGCTTTTATTAGTCTAATTAATCCTTCCAATGCTATTATAACGAGGAAAATTACATACACTGTTGTTCTTGACATAAAATCATAATAGAAGAATAACTTATACATAACTCCAGTAAAAGCAATCAGCGTAAGGATTAAATTTATTAGGTTATACCAAGAGCTATTTACTAGCTTTTCAGTTATAGGTTTTACTTTTTTTGTAATCGGCTTTGTTTTTTTAGCAATCTCTGATACAAAATCAAAAAATGAATGAGTTTCAAAATACTTTATAATGCTTTTGATTTCAGAGTAGAAAATACCCAAAATAACAAAAAACCAGATAAAGAAACTAATATATATTACAAAGAACCAAATTCTTGGATCAATATTGTAATATCTCCGAATGTGGTATTGCATGATGATGAATACCACGATTGTTAACAAAGTCCCTAAAATTTTAAATAATGTTTTTTTCATAAAGTTTATCCTTTCTTAATTTGATGACAGATTGATTTTTTATTATAAATTATAGAAAACTATACTTATTATAATATATTTAGCTTTTAAAAGCAATATTTAGTTTTTTTGGTAACAAAAAAATCAACCAGATTTTATTTTATGGTTGATTTTTGTATAAATTCTGTTTTATTAGTTCGAACAGAATTGTTATTGGTGCCAACGAAGTAGTTATTTACAACTTTTTGGCTCTCTTGACAATTGATACAAATATCAATCAATTTATATATAAATTAACAGATTTTTTAATAAAAATCAAGAAATTTTATCAAAAAAAAATTACAAAAATTTGTTTTGCTTGTATTGATTAATTTTAAATTGTATGTTATACTAGCTGACATAGGAAATGAACATAGTAGTAGATATGTGTTGCCACTACACTCGATAACTTTTGTTATCAGAAAGTGAGGTGGTGTTTATGAGTTTTATACTTTTTTTAATATATACCTTAATGGTATCAGCAACAGTAAACGTAACCTTATTAACGATTTTATACATAAAATATGTAAATTCAATTATATATAAGGAATAAAAATAACAACACATTCCACTATGCCAATATTGCGAATGTGTTGTTATACTTTTATGTAGTGGTAACCGCATTCACTGCGGTTATTCATTTCCTATATTTATTATACACAGATAATTATAAAATGTCAAATATATTCCTAAAATAAAATTATAGACTGCTACGGGAGAAAAAAGAATTTTCTCCCATAGCACCACTATGAAACTGAATCAGACTTTGTTGTAATCCTCATTGTACTTATAAAGGGGAGCCATATCCAAAATACATATTGCCATAAATTCGTTATTCAACATGCATTCAGTAACCTGCTCCTCTGAATAATATTCCCAGATTGATACAACATTCCGAACGATACCTTTTCCGTCTGAATTATCACCAGCAAAAGTTTCAGGTCCTTCTTCTACAAAGCGAGTATATCCCGTATCATCTTTATAAAAAACATCAAACTGTTCCGAAGAGATAAAACCGTTATCGACAAACAATGCCATTAAATTCTCTGGTACTTTACTATCTATACCAGCCTTTTTAGAATTGAGCATTTCTTTAGTGTCGACATTGCTTACTGAAACTGTAGCTAGAAAAATGTTTCCCTTCTTGAAATGAGTTCCGATTTTTTGCTGATTGCTTACTGTCATAGTTATTCCTCCTTGTAATTGTTCGGAGGACTGTGCCTCCGAAAAGTATTTTTTCAAAGGCAACAAAAAATTGTTACAATATAATTGTAGCACAATTTGCATAAAAAAGCAACTTATCCCATCCAAGGCCATTGAAAATATATAGTGCTATTTGATCTTATTCTGTTGTATCCATTTCCATAAGTTTAGCCATTGCAAACATTACAAGTTTATATTTTGCAAAATTTATAAGTGTAGTTCTATATTCTTCATCAATGTCTTTTAGCATAGTATCAAATTTTTCATAGATCTCTTTGGTATTGTATATAAAACCTGACCATTTGCTTTGACTCATACATATTGCTAGTCGTAACTTATCTTTTATATCCATATCATTTATCATGTTTATTAAATATTGAACTTTTTCATTTTCCATTCATTATACTCCTTATTTTAATTCCATATTATTTTTCTTTTTAATATTAGTATTATTAAGTTCATCTGTTGGTCTAATTTTTCTTGCTACATCATTAACAATTCGATTATCATTATCATCAAAAACACCATTCTTATATAGGTCATCACTAACATACTTGTATTTTTCATCTTTATCAAAGCCAATTTTATTTTGAAATCGTTTAATTAACTTATGCCAAAAGCCTTTGAATTTCTGTAATTCTTGTTTTAGTTTTTCTTTTTCGGTTTGTAACTTGCCTATAATCTTTTCTTTAGTAGATAGTTCCTTTTTTAAATTGCCGATTTCATTATCTTTTAGCTCTATTTCATATTTTAGTGAGCGATTTTCTTTTTCTATTTCAAAGCTAGAATGTTCAAAATCTTTAATTGCCATATTTAAGTCATTTACATTTCTTACTGTCTGGGTTATATCTTTTACATCTTCTGTATAATTTTTGATTTTTTGAACATCCTCGTTTGAAATAACCATATTATTTTTGTTAAGTTTAGTAGATTTTAGGTTATTTAAAATTTCTTTTATATCATTACTAGAATTATCAAGTACTTTCGTTTGATTATTTACTTTTTCAAGTTTTTGTTCTTTCTGTTTTAATAGTAGTTCAAAAGAACACTCTGCCCAAATAATGTCTAATATACTAACATAGTCAATTAGAAATTTGGTGTAAAAAGATTAGACATTAGATTAGACATAATCTAAATTGGACAAAAAAATAATATCAAGTGAATCTTCTAAAACCCTTGATATTACTGAATTTGGTGCGGATGAAGGGACTCGAACCCCCACGTCGTTGACACTGGTTCCTAAGACCAGCGCGTCTACCAGTTCCGCCACATCCGCATTTCTTATTGGCAATACTTATAATAGCATATTTAATGTTTCTTTGTCAATAGAAAAACAACAAAAAAATAAAAAATATTTTGAAATTAAAAAAATATGCAAAAATATTGATATTAGTGACTTTGAACAATTTTTCGAAGCCGACGAATTGTTCAAATTTTACATTTATATTACATTCATCAAATTCATTGACTAAGAAAGTACACAATGATATAATTATATCGAAAAAATGGGAAAAAGTAACAAAAAACACGAAGAAGAGAACTAACAAATGCATAAAAAATTGAAAACACACGAATAGATAAAAATGGAGGAGAAACAAATGGACAAAATACGAAGAATTATATCAATTGTTTTAATCTTAACAATAATCACAAGTATGTTAATATCAGTCATAAATCAAAACGAATCATATGCTGTAAACCAGAGTGTAAGTACAGATATAAATGGCATAAATGATTCAAAATATCCAGGAATAAAAGATAGAATAAAACTATTGCAAAGCAAATATCCAAATTGGAAATTTAAAATTTTATATACAGGACTAGACTGGAACGAAGTAATATCAAATGAATATGTAGGACATGGCAGTTCACCTAAAAATCTAGTATATAAAAACTCAAGTTATCAAGGAGCGTGGATATGTTCTATATGTGGAGATAGAGCATATGACAATGGTAGCTGGAGATGCGTTTCTGAACAAGGAATAAAATATATGATGGACCCAAGAAATTCCATAAATGCTTCTGATATATTTCAATTTGAAGAGTTAACAAATTCAGGCTCAGATGTAAATGTTGTAAGATCAATGATAAATGGAACATTTCTTGCAGGGCATGAACAAGGGATAGTTGATGCAGCAAATAAAAATAATGTTAATGCATATTATATAGTTGCAAGAATTATACAAGAGCAAGGAAAAAATGGAACAGTTTTAACAGCTGGAAAGGGTTATAATGAACAATATGTAGGATATTACAATGTTTTCAATAGAGGTGCATCAGGAAATTCAACACAAGAAATATTGCTAAATGGTTTAGCAACAGCTAAAAAATATGGATGGACTAGCTTAGAAAAATCAATTGATGGAGGAATAAGTTTCTTAGCAAATAACTATATCCACAAGGGACAAAATAATTTGTATTTACAAAAATTTGATGTTGAAAAAACTAACGGTTTATATTCAAATCAATATATGCAAAATATTTTGGCTGCGCAAAATGAAGGGACAACATTAAGAAATACATATATTAATATAAATTCAATGTCTTCTTCACATACATTTATTATACCTGTATATGAAAATATGCCAAGTGATGTTTGTAGCAGACCTGATACAAATGGTTCAAGTTCTACAGATGTTGATGTTGTTAAAGTTAATGTTGACCAAACTCTTAGAATTAGAAATAATCCAAATGGAACAGAAACTGTAGGTTGGTTATATAAAAATGAGATTGTTACAAGAATCGAAAAGGCAACTTCAAAGGTTGGAGGAACTTATTGGGATAAAGTTAGAAAATCTAATGGTGTAGTTGGTTATGCTGCAAGAGAAACATATGATAGTGAAAGCAAATATAAATTATATTTAGTGCCTATTAATGAAAATAATAACAATGGTAATGGTGATAGTGGCAATAACAACAATGGAAATAATAATGGGGGAAATAATTCAAATACAAATGATGGAAATGATACATCAAAAGTTAAAATTGATAGAACTAATAATATTATAACTGTTGTTCCAAGTGCTATTGCAAATGATATATTAGAAGCTTTTGGTGGGCCTACAAAAATAACTCATGCGGATGGAAGTTTTCTTAATGGTGGAAATGATTTAATGGCTACAGGATTTATTGTTGAGGATAAATATACTGTTGTAAAAAAAGGTGATTGCAATGGTGATGGAAATACCAACGCCTTAGATGCGGCTATTATATTAAGATATAATGTAAACCAATTTATTTTAAAAAACTGCTACTTAAGAGCAGGTGCTATATCAGATAATAATAATGCAACAGCATTAGATGCTGCAAAAATATTAAGGTATAGTGTAGGACAATATAATATAGGATTATAATTAAAGAGTATAGAATAGTCGTATTTGATTTATATTTTGGGAAAGGAAAAAATAAAAATGAAAAAGGTAGTAAAAATAATAATAACGTTCTTATTTTTAATTGCAACATATAATGTTGTATCAAAAGCTGCAATATCGGCTACATCAAAAGTTGTAAATTCAGGAGAAAGTTTTTCAGTATCAGTTACTTCAAATGTTTCTGTATCAGCATATACAGTTAAAGCAACAGGTTATAGTGGGTTAACCTTTGTAACAAGTTCAGGAGGTACTGGAGCTGGAACTACTACAATTTCTGATGCTAAAGCAACTGGTGGAATGACTAGTTTAGCAACATTTCAATTTAAAGCGCCAAATGTTGAGAAAGATCAAACATTTAAGGTAAGTTTTTCTGCTAGTGGAATGGGAGATGTGAATTTATCTACAGTACCAGATTCAAGTTGTACTGCTACAATTACAGTCAAAGCTAAAAATCAAAGTTCAGGACACACAGAGAATAATGCTTCTCAAATAGGAGAAACATCAACTTCAAACTCAAAATCAAATGTGACAACATTGTCTAATTTGGGAATTAGGCCAAATGATTTTTCTGGATTTAGTGCAAATAAGCTTTCATATAGTACAGAGGTACCAAATGATGTAGAATCAATAGAAATATATGCAAATAAAGGACAAAATGGCCAAACAATATCAGGAACAGGAAAGAAAAATTTAAAAGAGGGTGCAAATACATTTGAAGTAGTTGTAACATCAGAAGACGGAAAAGCTCAAAAAAAATATACATTAAATGTAACAAGAAAAGCTAAAGATGGTAATAGTACAGAAAATGAAACTACAAATGAAGTTGTTAATGAAGAAACAAGCGAAACAGAAGAAACAAATGAAAGCTTCGGACTAAAACAGTTATCTGTTTCAGGTTTTTCATTAAATCCAGAATTTCAAACAGATGTATATGAATACAGAATAGAATTAAACGAAAATTTGGACAAATTAGATATTAAAGCAATTGCAACACAAGAAAATGCTAATGTCGAAATAACAGGAAATGAAAATTTACAAGATGGTGAAAATATAATTACAATTTTAGTAAAAGGTGATACAGAAGACCAAAATGTTGCATATCAAATAATAGTAAATAAATCAGTAGAAAACCAGGATAATAAAGCAAATCAAGATAAAATGAAAAAAATAATTATAATAGCTGGAATTGCAGGAATTATATTAATAATAGTGGTTTTTGTTATTATCAAAAAAATAAGAGGTGCTAAGGATAAAGCATTTGTGCCATATGAGAATCTATTTGATAGTACAAAAGACAATGAAGAAATAAATATGTTTGAAACTTCAAATAATCCTGTTAATCCTACACAAGATAATGAAAAAGAAATTTTTGAAGAGGAAGAAGAAAAACCAAAACGTAAAAAACATTCAAAAGGAAAAAGATTTAAATAAAATAATTTGAAATTTAGGGAAAACTAAAGATTTTCCCTAAAAAAATTTTAAAAAAAGCAAATTTATGTTTGACATTTTTTTGTTTGTGTGATATTATGTACAAAAATGAGAAATGGAGTGAGTCAAATGCCAAGAAAAAGACCAGAATTAAATGTAAGAGAAAAAGCAATACTAAGATATATTGAAAAACAAATAATGAATGTAGGATATCCACCATCAGTAAGAGAAATAGGAAAAGCAGTTGGATTAAGTTCAACAGCAACAGTACATGGATATTTAGCAAGACTAGAAGATAAAGGATATATAAAAAAACAAGATAAAAAAGGAAGAACACTAAGACTATTAAAAGGAACAGATGGAGAAGCAAAGAAAACATCAACAAAAGACTTCTACACACAAAAAGAATTAGTAGAAGTACCAGTTGTTGGAAAAATTACTGCAGGAATGCCTATTTTAGCAGTTGAAAATGTAACAGATACATTCCCAATTCCAATTGACTTTGTTGGAAATTCTGACTGTTTTATGCTTACAGTTAGAGGGGAAAGTATGATAGAGGCAGGAATTTTAGATGGTGATTACATATTAGTAAGAAAACAAAGCAATGCAAATAATGGTGAAATTGTTGTTGCGTTAATAGAAGATGAAGCAACTGTAAAAACATTCTATAAAGAAACAGATCACATAAGATTACAACCTGAAAACAGTACAATGGACCCAATAATAGTTCCAAATTGTGAGATTTTGGGAAAAGTATGTGGCGTATTTAGAAAAATGTAGTGATTTAATTTGTAGAAAGGGAATAATCAATTTTTGATTAATGCATTATAAAATTGATTATATTAGATGAGATGATAAAAAGAGTAATATTTGATATAGATAATACGCTAATACCTTGGAAAAATGAATATTATAACGAATATTGTGAATTAGAAACTGAAGAAGGACAAAACAAATTAAATATTATACTGTATCTAAAATAGATGAGATTTTAAATATTTTATAAAGCAGATATTTATATTTTATAATTAATGTTCACAAAGAATTCACAAAAAAGATACAATAAAAATATTGACAAATGACACCGTGTCACTTATAATAATGACACAGTGTCATTTTATTTTTTGAAATAATTTATACAGACATGAACAAAAAATAGTTTGTCACTATAAGAGAAAAAGACAATAGTAAAAAATGATAATAAAAGGTGGTGAAAAAATGCCAAAAGAAACATTTGTAAAGTTGCCAGAAGAAAAAAAAGACAAAATAATAAAAGCAGCAAAAAAAGAATTTGCGCGAGTACCATTTGAACAGACATCAATAAAAAATATTGTAGAAGATGCAGATATTGCAAGAGGAAGTTTTTATCAATATTTTGAAAGTAAAGAAGATTTATTACGGGTATATTTTAAATATACATTTTAAAGAAATGAATGCACAAATGCAGGAAAAAGTAATAAAATCTAAAGGTGACATATTTAAAATTTTTATATCAATGTATGACTGTGTAGATAATAACCTGATAAAAAACGAAGATATGGAATTTTACAGAAAAATATTTGGAAACTTAAAAACAAGTGATGATGGTAAAATATTCAAAAAATTTGTAGAAGAAAGACCTAAAAAAATAAAGGATTTTTATGAGTATATTGATACTTCAAATTTAAGAGTAAATTCAAAAGAAGAATTTGAAATCGTAGAGAAAATCTTATTTACAGTAACTACGAAGGCAATTGTAATGAGATTTAAATATGACTCAAAAGAAGAAGCAAGAGAAAATTTCTTAAAACAAATTGAATATTTGAAATATGGAATTATGAGAGGAGAAAAGCATGTTTAAAGTATTAAAAAATTTAAAAGAATCATGGATATCAGTAATTACAATAGTACTATTATTAATAGTTCAAGCAGCAGGAGATTTAACATTACCAGACTACACATCAAAAATAGTCAATGTAGGTATCCAAAATGGTGGAATTGAAAATGTAGCACCAGAAGTAATAAGAAAATCAGAAATAGATAATATGCTAATATTTACAGAGGAAGACGACAAAATTTTAGCATCATATGAGGAAATATCAAAATATAATTTAGATAGTGCCGAATATGAAAAATTAGTAAAAAAATATCCAGCATTAGAAAATGAATCTTTATATAAAATTAAAAAAATAAGTAGCAGTGAACAAGATGAATTGGATTCCTTAATGGCTAAACCTCTAATGATGCTTAGTACATTAGAAAATGAAGAAACTGCTGAACAAATGAAACAACAGATGATAGAACAAATGTCAGCAGGTGCACAAACAAATACACAGACACAAGCAAATGCACAAAACAGTGCAATGCAGACAAAAATGTTAGAACAGCAAAAAACAGCAATGCAAAATATGAGTTTAATTGAAATAATTAAGCAAATGCCAAAAGAGCAACTTGATCAAATGCTGGAAACAGTAAATCAAAAAATTGATGATATGCAAGAAAGCATATTAGAACAAGCGGCAATACAAGAAGTTAAAAATGAATACAAAGCAATAGGAATGAATACAGACAGCATACAAAATCAATACATAATAATGGCAGGATTAAAAATGCTTGGAATATCATTAATAATTATGATATCTGCAATATCAATTATGTGTTTATCTGCAAGAGTTGCAGCAAGACTTGCAAAAACATTAAGAGAAAAAGTATTCAAAAAAGTACTTAGATTTTCAAACAAAGAATTTTCAGAATATAGTACAGCATCTTTAATAACGCGTTCAACAAATGATATTCAACAAATTCAAGGGTTAATAGCAATACTATTTAGAGTTCTTGTATATGCACCAATTATAGGTATTGGAGGATTTTTAAGAGTACTAAATCAAAGTGATAACTCAATGGCATGGATAATAGGAGTAGCAATTATAGCAATTTTATTTGTAGTTGCAACATTATTTATAATTGCAATGCCAAGATTCAAAAAATTACAACAATTAATTGATAAACTAAACCTAGTTGCAAGAGAAATCTTAACAGGTTTACCAGTAATTAGAGCATTCAATACAGAAAAGAAAGAAGAAAAAAGATTTGATAAAGCAAATGTTGATTTAACAAAAACTAACCTTTTTGTTAACAGAGCAATGAGTTTTATGATGCCAACATTAATGTTAATTATGAATGGAATTTCATTGTTAATCGTGTGGGTTGGAGCACATGGAATTGATAATGGAACAATGCAAGTTGGAAATATGATGGCATTTATTCAATATACAATGCAAATTGTAATGAGCTTCTTAATGATATCAATGGTTTCAATAATGTTACCAAGAGCATCAGTATCTGCAAATCGTATAAATGAAATAATCGAAACAGATGAAGCGATAAAAGATAGTAAAGAACCTAAAAAATTAAATCCAAACAAAAAAGGACTTGTTGAATTTAAAAATGTTTCATTTAGATATCCAGATAGTGATGAAGAGGTTTTAAGTGATATTTCATTTACAGCAGAACCAGGAAAAACAACTGCTATCATAGGAAGTACAGGTAGTGGAAAATCTACAATAGTTAATTTGATACCTAGATTTTATGATATAACATCAGGAAATCTTTTGATAGATGGTGTTGACATTAAAGATATATCAAATAAAGACCTAAGAAAAATTATAGGATTTGTACCACAAAAAGGAATATTGTTCTCTGGAACAATAGAATCTAATATAAAATATGGAAATCCAAACATGTCTGACGAGCAAATGATTGAGGCTGCTCAAATAGCACAGGCAACTGAATTTATTGAATCAAAACCGGAAAAATATCAAGAGCCAATTGCACAAGGCGGAAGTAATGTATCTGGTGGTCAAAAACAAAGATTATCAATTGCAAGAGCAATAGCAATTGACCCAGAAATATTAGTGTTTGACGATAGTTTTTCTGCACTTGATTTCAAAACAGATAGTATTTTAAGAGCAGAACTTGCTAAAAAGACACAAGACAAAACAGTAATTATTGTAGCGCAAAGAATTAATACAATTTTAAATGCTGACCAAATTATAGTATTAGAAGATGGAAAAGTTGTAGGAAAAGGAACACATGAAGAGTTGATCAAAACTAATGAAACATATAAACAAATTGCATTATCACAACTTTCAGCAGAAGAACTAAACTTACAAGATTCTAATTTAAGAACTGAAAATAATCAATTAATGGGAGAAGGAGGTAAAGAACATGAGTAATAATCAAACAACAAATAAACCTCCAAGAATGAGAGGACGCGGACCAATGGGCGGTGGACCAGGAGGTCGTGGTCCAGTGGAAAAAGCAAAGGATGTAAAAGGAACAACAAAAAAATTAGGGAAAAGATTATCAAGTTATAAAATAGCAATAATAATTGTAATGATATTTGCAATTGGAAGTACAATATTTAGTATTGTTGGACCAAAAATCTTAGGAAATGCTACAACAGAAATATATACAGGACTAATGAACAAAATAAACAGAACTGGTGGAATAGATTTTGCCAAAATAGGAAAAATTATTTTATTTGCATTAGGATTATATGGTATAAGTGCACTATTCTCAATGATTCAAAGTTACATTATGGCAGGTGTTGCACAAAAAGTAACATATAAAATTAGAAATGAATTAACAGTAAAAATAAATAAATTGCCAATGAAATATTTTGACAAAAAAACAAATGGTGAAGTATTGTCAATAATATCAAATGATGTTGATACATTAAGTACAGGACTAAACCAAAGTATTACACAAATTATAACATCGGTTTTCACAATTTTAGGGATATTAGTAATGATGTTCTCAATAAGTTGGGAAATGACAATTGTAAGTTTATTAATATTACCAATATCAGGAGTAATACTTAAAAAAGTAATAGGAAAATCACAAAAATATTTCGTAAAACAACAAGAATACTTAGGGCATGTAAATGGCCAAGTGGAAGAAGTTTATGGTGGACACAATATTGTTAAAGTTTTCGGAAGAGAAGAACAAGCAATAAAAGAATTTGAAAAAGAAAATGAAGAGTTATACAAATCAGGATGGCGTTCACAATTTTTATCAGGTTTAATGCATCCATTAATGAACTTTGTAGGTAATGTTGGATATGTTGCAGTAGCAATTTTAGGTGGATATTTTGCAGTAAAAGGAAGAATAACAGTTGGTAATATACAAAGTTTTATACAATATAACAAGCAATTTACACAGCCAATAGGTCAAGTTGCACAAATATCAAGTACAATACAATCAATGATTGCAGCTGCTGAAAGAATATTTGAATTCTTAGAAGAACCAGAAGAAGTTGAAGATATAAAGAACCCAGTATCAACAGATGGTTTAAAAGGAAACATTGAATTTAAAAATGTTCATTTTGGATATGACCCAGAAAAAACAATAATAAATGACTTTAATGCAAAAGTTAAAGATGGCCAAAAAATTGCAATTGTTGGTCCAACAGGTGCTGGAAAAACAACAATGGTTAAATTATTAATGAGATTTTATGATGTAAATAGTGGTGAAATCTTATTAGATGGTCACAATATCAAAGATTTTAAACGTGGAGACCTTAGAAAAATGTTTGGGATGGTTCTTCAAGATACATGGCTATTTGGTGGAACTATAAAAGAAAATATTAAATATAGTATGCCAGATGCAACAGATTCTGATGTAATAAAAGCAGCAAAAGCAGCACATATACATCATTATATAAAAACATTATCAAAAGGATATGACGCAAAAATTAATGAAGAATCAACAAATATATCTGCAGGTCAAAAACAATTGCTAACAATTGCTAGAGTTATACTTGCAGACCCTAAAATATTGATTTTAGATGAGGCTACAAGTTCAATCGATACAAGAACTGAACAACAAATTCAAGCCGCTATGGATAATTTAATGAAAGGTAGAACAAGTTTTATTATTGCACATAGATTATCTACAATAAAAAATGCTGATTTGATTTTAGTTATGGACCACGGCGATATTGTTGAACAGGGTACACACGAGGAATTACTTGCAAAAGATGGTTTCTATGCAAAATTATATAATTCTCAATTTGAGGATTGCAATGATGAAGTAGAATAATGTCATTTTGAGTGTCCTTTTTGGGACATCGATTCCAAATGGGACATTATCATAAGAAAAAGTTAAAATAAAATATGAAAAAGGCTATAATTTTATAAGTGAAAAAATTATAAAAATTATAGCCTTTTAAATTTTTATTGAATTATTTTTCATATTCGTAGCTTGAACACATTGATTCATCAGCTTTTTGAGTATCACAATCTTGAATAGGTGATACTTGTATTTTTGTTAATTGACAACGATTTTCTAAGTTGTTATGTTTACAACTTGTTACACTACAACATATTTTTTGATTCTTTTCCATGCCAAGACCTCCAATAAAAATAGAATAAATTTAAATTAAATTCTATTTTAGTATGGATAAAAAATCAAAAAATTATACAAAATAAAAATATATAAAATTGATGCAAAGATAAAGTCAATTTCTTATAGTAGTATAGAATTTTTAAAAATTATTTGAAATTATCTTCATTATTGCCTTTACTTTCATAATATTCACAAATTTTTGGAGGTTCTTTAAAGCTTAAATACCAGCTAATTCCATTTTGATTTTCTTTAATATAATTTTGTCTTTCTTGAAGTTCTTCAAAAGTCTTTGGTGCAGGAACAATAACAGGTTGCCCAGGTATCCAATTAGCACCGGTAGAACCTTTACTGCAGTCAGCCATTTGAAGAGCCTGAACAGTTCTTATAATTTCAGGAACAAATCTACCAACATTTAAAGGATAAACAAAAATCGTTCTAACAATTCCTTTATCATCAATAATAAAAACATTTCTAACAGTTTCTGTTGTACTTACATCATTAGAAATCATGCCATATTTTCTTGCAATTTGACCATTTCTATCTGCAACAATAGGGAATGGAAGTTGTATACCAGTTCTGCAATAAATATCATACATCCAAGCTAAATGAGATGGATTGCTGTCAATGCTTAATCCTAAAAGTTCAGTATTAATTTGCTGAAAATATGTATATGCTCGTGAAAATGCAATCATTTCTGTAGTACATACTGGTGTGAAGTCTCCTGGATGGCTAAAAAATACTAACCATTTGCCTTTATAATCATTTAAAGTTCTTTGGCCAAAAGTTGTTGTTGCTTCAAAATCTGGCGCTTTTTGCCCTATTTTCACATTGCCATTCATCATTAATTCATAATCCATAAAAATAAACTCCTTTCTGGTTTTTAATGTTATTAATGTCCGCTTTTGTTCTATAATATTATAAAAAATAAAAAAAGTTACAAACAATTTTCTATAATATAGAATGTTTTTTGTAAAATAAAAATGCAATTTTGTAAAAGAAAACGTTATCGATAATTTCAAAGTAGTATAATTTGAAACCTAAAAAGTAAAAGATATAAAGATAAAGGAGGATGTTGCAAAATGGAACAACTAGAAACAGATAGGTATATACTAAGAAAACCAAATGAGAATGATGCAGAGGAAATATATGAAAGATGGGGAACAGATAAAGAAAACATGGCACAATATAAGGAACACAAACTTTATAGAAATGTAATAGAAGCTAAAGCGTTAATTAATTCAATATTAAAAGAAAATGAAGATGGAATTATTTTTTGGATTATAGAGGATAAAGAAAGTCAAGACATAATTGGATATATTAAATTACCTACTGGAATCATAAAAGATAAAAAAAGAGAATTAACTTTTTACTTTTTAAAGGGACATAGAGAAGATGGTACACCGGAAGAGGTGTTAAAGACTGTAATAGATTATATTTTTTCAAAAGAAAAATATGAAACAGTAATAACAAAATTTTATGATAGAAATGAAAGAGACACGAAATTGGTTCATAATATACTGACAAATGTTGGAATGTCAAGAGAAGGAATTTTGAGAAACAGGTTAATTAATGATGAAGGTAAGAAAATTGATAAATACATATATTCTATATTAAAAGAAGAATGGGAATTAGATAAAAAGATTAATAGAAATAGCGAAGGTTACAATTCGCAGCTTTAAAAAGTTTTGTGAATTGTTACTAGCAAAGCAAGTGTACACTAAAAAACTTAAAAAAAACTATTGACATATTAAATTTTTAGAAATAAAATAACATTGAAATTAATAAATAATTGTTAATAAAAAAGAAAAATTTGTTAACAATAAAAATGTTAGGAGGAATTAATATGGCATTAGTAACAACAAAAGAAATGTTTGAAAAATCAATGAAAGAAGGATATGCAATAGGTGCATTTAATGTAAACAACATGGAAATAATACAAGGAATTGTAGATGCAGCAGCAGAAGCAAATTCACCTGTAATATTACAAGTATCATCAAGTGCGATAAAATATGCAAGAATAAATTATTTAATGAAAATGGTAAAAGCAGCGGTAGAAGAGCATCCAAATATACCAATAGCAATACACTTAGACCATGGACCAGATTTTGAAACAGCAAAAATGTGTATCGATAATGGATTTACATCAGTAATGATAGATGGTTCAAAATATGACTTTGAAGAAAATGTAGCTTTAACAAAAAAAGTTGTGGATTACGCACATGCACATGGAGTTCCAGTAGAAGCTGAACTTGGAAAATTAGCAGGAATCGAAGACGATGTAAATGTAGCAGCAAATGATGCAATGTATACTGACCCAGCACAAGCTGAAGAATTTGTAAAGAGAACAGGTTGTGATTCTTTAGCAATTGCAATTGGTACAAGCCATGGAGCTTACAAATTTAAAGGTGAGGCAAAATTAAGATTTGATATTTTAAAAGAAGTAAAAGAAAGAATACCAAATACACCAATAGTTTTACATGGTGCTTCAACAGTAATACCTGAATTAGTTAATATGTGTAATGAATTTGGTGGAGATATACCAGGAGCAAAAGGTGTTCCAGATGAAATTTTACATGAAGCTAGTATCTCAGGTGTTTCAAAAATAAATGTAGATACAGATTTAAGACTTGCTATGACTGCAGGAATTAGAAAAACATTTGTTGAAAATCCAAATGTTTTTGACCCTAGAAAATACTTAGGTGAAGCAAGAGAATTAATAAAAGGAACTGTAAAACATAAAATAGTTGATGTTTTCGGTTCAGCAAATAAAGCATAAAAAATTCAGGATTGAGGGCTAGACCTTTAATCCTGATTTTTTTATATTAAATGTTATTAATGTCCGCTTTTGTTCTATTTTGTTATGGAGTAACATTTAGTGTTTTATTATTAGTATAGACTACCATTCCGGGCTTAGAACCAGAAGGCTTTTTTACAAATTTAACTTCACAATAATCAACTGGTACATTAGAAGAATTTCGTGCTTTACTATGCTTTGCAGCAAGCTTGGCAACTTTTACAAGAATATCATTATTTGGATAAGGTAAATTATTATCAATTTTTAGGATTGTGTGACTACCATGAAAGTCTTTAGTATGAAACCATATATCATTTTTATTTGCAAATTTTAAAGTCAAATAATCATTCTCTTTATTATTTCTTCCAACTAAAACAGTATATCCATCAACAGTATATTTGATAGGGTTAAAAGAAACAGTTTTATTTTTTGTTAATTTAGATTTCTTCAATTTTGATTTTTTGTTATTTGTTCTTAAAGAAGTTTGTTCTTTAAATATATCATTTTCAGAAATTTCTTCATAAATAGATGTGATTTCATCGATGGTAGAGCAATTTTCTAATTCATAAACAACACTTTCAATGTAATCAAGTTCTTTTAGTGTATCAGCTTTTTGCTCAGATACGACTATTAATGCATTTTTCAGTTTAGAGTATTTTTTGAAAAATCTTTTTGCGTTAATACTTGGAGAAAAACGTTTATCAAGTTGTATTGTAATTTTATTATTGTTATCATAGTAATTTTCAAGTTCGATTTTTTCAACATTTTTATTAGGAATTCTGTATAAATTTGAAGTTATAAGTTCGCCATAAAGTCTGTATTTATCCATTCCATCACATTCTTTTAACTTTTCATCAATATTATAAAGCCTTTTTTCGTATTTTTTTAAAGTGTCTAAAATAAGCTTTAAAAGTGTGTTTCGATAGTTTTTAAATTGCTCATTTGATTCCTTATAAAAGTAGAAATCATCAATGAAAAAGTTTAAATTAAAGGGAGAAGTTGAGTTCTTCTCTGGTATTAAAAAATAATCTTTTACTGTACCATCAGAATTTTTTATTTCTTTAAATGATAAATAGTTGGTCTCAATATTTGTAATGATTTGATTTATATAATCAAATATTTTTTTAAGTTCTTTATCGGTTGTATCTTTAAGTTCTAATTTTTTTATTATAGCGTTTATAAAGTTTTTTGAGATTCCGTTAAATGTATTTGATATATTTATAGGCAAATCGTTCAAGTCCGATATATTTGTGCTTTGGGTATTATCGTTTTTTAAAATTGAAGAATTTAAATGAATTTTAAAATCTTCAAAATTTTTTAGTTCAAGAAAATTTGATTTTTTAGATGTTGGTAGGGTATATTTGGTATGTGGTAAAATATCTCTATAATTTTCATCTAATTCTTTGATATGTCTTAAACTATCGATAATTATATTTGTATCATCCAATAAGATGATGTTGCTGTGTTTTCCCATAAGTTCGATTACTAGCTTTTTAGAAATTATATCATCTAATTCATCAAAACCTTCAAATTCAAGTATTATTAACCTTTCTAAGTCAAATGTTATTACATTTTTTAATTTTAATCCGATTAAATTTTTTCGTAATAACATGCAAAAATTTGGGGCTACCTGTGGGTTAGGTTTTTGGTGTGTTGTTAAATTCATTCTACAATATTGTGCATCTATGCATATGTTTAGTGCATAGTTTATTCCATTTTGATATATTCCTAAGATTATTGTGTTTTTATTTGGTTCAAAAACTTTGTCTATGCGTGCTCCTGTAAGTTGAGATATTTCTGTTGTTATTGCTTTTGTGACTATTCCGTCAAATGCCATTTCGCATCATCCTTTTCTTTTTTATTTAAATTGTAAATATAATATTACAATTGCAGTTATAAAATAAATGATGTGTAAGGTGTTTCCTTTAGGGATATATATTTGATATTATATCCGCTTGATTGGAATGAAAAATAGAAAATCTTAAATAGAAAACTGAGGAATGTTCACGGAAAAAATGTATATATGTATATGATTTTAAACATTTTCTCGGTTCAATACGCAATATAAGAATTTCTAAAATAAATTGATGGCACATTTCCACTTAGTCCTCGCTTCGCTCGACGTGAACTCTTTCCATAAATTTATTTAAGAAATTCTAATATTGCTCCAATCACATTCGAAAAGTTTAAAATCATATACATATATACATTTTTTGCCTGAGTGAAAGAGGCTCAGTTTTTTATGTTAGATCTTCTTTTTGAATGTAATGAACAGGATATAATATCAAATATATATCCCTAAAGGAAACACCTTACACATTATTTGTTTTTATACAAACTGCAATTGCAACATTATAATAACATAATTTTAATACAATTACAAATATTTTGTTGCAATTTAAAAACGATTATAGTAAAATAATGGTGGGTTTAATTGAAACTACAAATATTGCATTTAAACCAGTTAGGGGAGAAAAATGAAAATAAAAAAAGTATTAATCACAACGATTTTTTTGGCACTATTTATACTGTTTGGCACAATAAAATCAAATGCAGGAAGTTTATATTTAAACAATTTAGACTTTAATGCACAAATAAAAAATGATGGAAGTATGGATGTGGTTGAAACCTGGGATATAACAGTTCAATACACAAATACATTATATAAATCATTTAAAACAGATAAAAACAAATTTTCAAGTATATCAAATGTAACAGTAAAAGATATTACAAATGAAGACCAAATTACAAATTTTATGAAAACAGATGAATGGGCATATCATGTGCAAAATGGTTATTATTATGGAACTGATAATGATGATGGAAATTTTGAAATTGGTTGGGGTGTTGGATTAGACACAACAACAGCAAATAAAAAATATCAAATTTCATATACAGTTAAGGACGCAATAACAAAATATAATGATTATGCTGAATTATATTGGCAATTTGTTGGTAAAGATTTTGAAATTAATGCAAGTAAAATAACTGGAACAGTGCATTTACCATCAAATGTATCGAATAAAGACGAAATCAAAGTTTGGGGACATACTGCAGGATTAAATGGAACAATTTATGCAACTGATACAAATGAAATTCAATTTGTAATAAATCAATTTAAAAATGGTACATATGTAGAAGTAAGAACATTATTTCCAACTAGTTTAATTAATACTACTGGAAGAGTTAAACAAACTGATATATTGGATAAGGCTGTTAAAGAAGAAACTACATGGGCAAATAAAGCAAATACTAAAAGAAAAGTAGAAAATTGGTTAGATGAGAATTCTGAATGGTTTTATTCTGCTATGTTAATTTTAATATTTGGTTCAATATTTTTAATAGTGATTATTGCAGAACTTAAACAAACTAAGAAATATAAAGAAAAATTGAAAGAACTTGAGAACAAAGAAAAAGTTGTTGCATCAACTCAATATAAATATTTTAGAGATATTCCAGATGAAGATGCAACTCCGGGTGAAGTAATGAGAATATTAAATCCAATAAGGTCACAATTTTCTTCATCAGAGTTTGGAAAAATATTTTCAGCAACAATGTTGGATTTGACTTTAAAGAAATACTTAGATATAAAATTAGAAAAAAATGAGAAAAACAAAGATGTTACAAATATTTATGTTTTGAAACAGGTAAGTGATGAATTAAAACCAAGCGAAGAGCGTATAATGACTTTTATAAGAAGTGCAGCTGGAAGTAAGAAAGTTATTACATTAAAAGAATTACAAAATTATATAAAGGAACATCCTTCAAAAGTAGAAAGCTTACTATCATCTACTTTTAAGAGTGTAGAAACACAACTTGATAATGATAAAATTTTAGATTTAGATGGATATTCAGATTATTCAAAATATTCATATTCTAAAATAGGGTATATAGTTTTAATAATAGTTTTATGTTGGTTTGTATTTGCTTTAATACCAATTGTTGCAATAGTTATATCTGCAATTAATGCTAATTTGTGTTGGAAGATTCAGAAAAAATCAAGTGCACTTACACAAAAGGGAGCAGATTTACAAGCTGAATGGAAAGGCTTAAAGGTCTTTATGGAAGAATTTTCTATGTTAGATAAAAGGGAAGTTCCGGAATTAGTTGTATGGGAAAAATATTTAGTATATGCAACAGTAATGGGTGTAGCAGATAAGGTTATTAAACAACTAAAAATGGTATATCCAAATTTTGAAGAGATGACAAATGGAATAGAAACATATTCTTATATGAGTATAATGATGAACACAAACTTTAGTGCTGGATTTTCAAGTGCTATAGATTCATCTATACAATCAGCACATTCAACTTATTCTTCAACATATTCATCAGGTTCAGGAGGCGGCGGTGGCTTCTCCGGAGGCGGTGGATTTGGCCGGTGGCCGGTGGTGGCGGAGGCCGGAAGATAAAATGTCCTTTTGGGGACGGTTCTTTTTGGGACATTTATTAGCAAATAAAATGAAAGAAAGGAAGAAAAAATGGCAAAACCAATAGTAGCAATAATAGGAAAACCAAATGTTGGAAAATCAACATTTTTCAACTATTTGGCAGGAAGTAGAATATCAATAGTACAAGACACGCCAGGTGTAACAAGAGACAGAATATATGCAGAAACAAACTGGCGTGGAAGAAAATTCACATTAGTAGATACAGGTGGTATCGAACCAGAATCAGAAGATATAATCTTATCACAAATGAGAGAACAAGCAAATTTAGCAATATCAATGGCAGATGTAATAATCTTTTTAACAGACATTAGACAAGGTGTTACAGCTGCTGATAGAGAAATTGCATTAATGCTTAAAAAGTCAGGAAAACCAATTGTTTTAGTATGTAATAAAGCAGATAATTACGAAAAAGACAGACAAGAGGCATATGAATTTTATAATTTAGGATTAGGTGACCCATATCCAATATCAGCATCAAATGCTCTAGGAATAGGTGATGTATTAGACGCAATATATGAACATTTTCCAGAAAAAGATGATTCAGAAGATGATGAAGAAATTATCAAAGTTGCTGTAATAGGAAAACCAAATGTTGGAAAATCTTCTTTAATAAACAAAATTTTAGGAGAAAAAAGAACAATTGTAAGTAACATTGCAGGAACAACTAGAGATGCAATAGATTCACAATTCGAAAATGAACATGGAAAATATGTTTTAATAGATACAGCAGGTATTAGAAAAAAAGCAAAAGTAAATGAATCAATTGAAAAATATAGTGTTCAAAGAAGTTTATTAGCAGTTGAAAGAGCAGATGTATGTTTAATGATGATTGATGCAAATGATGGTGTAACAGACCAAGATGCAAAAATTGCAGGTGAAGCTCATGAAGCTGGAAAAGGTGTTATAATTGTTGTAAACAAATGGGATGAATATGAAAAAACAACAGGAACTCTAGAAAAATATAAAAAAGAAGTTTATGAAAAATTATCATATTTATCATATGCACCAATGATTTTTATATCTGCAAAAACTGGACAAAGGGTTGACAAATTATTTGACATGATAAATAATGTTGCAAAACAAAATGCGTTAAGAGTATCAACATCAGTATTAAATCAAGTAATAAATGAAGCAATAGCAATTGTTCAACCACCAACAGATAAGGGAAGAAGATTGAAAATCTATTATGGAACACAGGCTTCTACAAAGCCACCAACATTTGTTATTTTTGTAAATAATAAACAATTATTCCATTTTTCTTATCAAAGATATTTGGTAAATCAAATTAGAAAAGAATTTGGACTTGAGGGTACTCCGGTTAGAATTATTGTTAGAGAAAAAGGAGAAAAAGAATAGGGAGTTGAAAAAATTTGATTTTTTTCTAACTCAAAATGTGGATAAATTAGAAAGAAGGTAAAAAATAATGGCAGCATACATAATAGTAGCAGTAATAGCATACCTAATAGGTAGCATAAATTTTTCAGTATTAATAAGCAAAAAAATGGCAGGATTTGATGTAAGAGAAAAAGGAAGTGGAAATGCAGGAACAACTAACATGTTGCGTTCAGTTGGAAAAAAAGCTGCAGTAATTACATTAGTATGTGATATTTTAAAGGGAGTTGTTTCTATAGTAATTGCAATAATAGTAGGAAATATTGCAAAAAATTTAGACAGGGAATTACTTTTACAAATAGCAGGAATTGCAGTTGTTTTAGGACATACATTTCCAATATTCTTTGGATTTAAAGGTGGAAAAGGTGTAGCAACATCACTTGGAGTTTTACTTATGAGTAACTGGCAAATAGGATTAATTTGTTTAGTATTTGCAGTTGTTTTAATGGCATTAACAAGAATGGTATCTTTAGGTTCATGTGCAGCTGCTGTTTTATTCCCAGTTTTAACATTATTCATAAATCAACATTATACTGTTTTAACAGATGGTAAAAGTGGCAGAGTTTATTTTGTTTATAGTGTAATATTAGCTATAATTGTTTTATATAATCATAGAAGTAATATTAAAAGAATTTTAAGCGGAACAGAAAATAAATTAAGTTTTAAGGGAACAAAATAAATGTCCATTTGGAGACTGTTCTGAAAAGGACATTGATACCAAAAAGGACACAAAAGATAAAGGAGGTAGTATAATTTATGAATATTGCAATAATTGGAAGCGGAAGCTGGGGAGTTGCATTAGCAATACATCTTGCAAGTGTTGGAAACAATGTAAAAATATGGTCTTTTATGGAAGAAGAAAGAGATTTAATAAATAATGAAAGAAAATGCAAATTCTTGCCTGGTGTGGAATTATCAGAAAATATTAGCTGTTCAACTGATTTCGAAGAGGTAATAAAAGATAGTAAAATGATTTTACATGTTACACCATCAAAATTCACAAGAAATATATTTAAACAATATAAACAGTATGTTGGAAATAAGCCAGTAATAATATGTTCAAAAGGTTTTGAAAAAGAAACTTTGGAAACATTGGATGAAGTTATTTTGGAAGAAATGCCAACAGCAAAAGTTGGTGCATTATCTGGACCAAGTCATGCAGAAGAGGTTTCAATAGCAATACCAACAGCACTAGTAATTGCATCAAAACATCAAAATATATTAAAAATGGTACAAGACGCATTTATGTCAGAAAAAATGAGAATATATACATCAAATGATGTAAAAGGTGTAGAACTTGGTGGAGCATTAAAAAATATAATTGCATTTTGTTCAGGTGCGGCAGCTGGAATTGGCTTAGGAGATAACAGCTTTGCAGCATTAATAACAAGAGGCTTAAAGGAAATTGTTCGTTTAGGTGTTGAACTTGGAGGAAAAGAAGAAACATTTTATGGATTGAGTGGACTTGGAGATTTGATAGTTACTTGTTTGAGTGAACATAGTAGAAATAGAAAAGCTGGATATTTAATAGGACAAGGAAAATCACTTGAAGAAACTAAGAAAGAAGTTGGAATGGTAATTGAAAGTGTTGATAATATCGAAGTTGCTTATGAACTTGGAAAATTACATAATATAGAGATGCCGATAGTTGAAACTGTTTATAAGGTTTTGTATGAAAATCTTGATCCAAAAGAAGCTGTTAAAAATTTGATGACAAGAGATAGGAAAACGGAATAAGATTTTGAAAATGAAAAATTGTAATCAACATATTAATGAATTTAAGAATAAAATTTTGAAAAAATGAAATAATATTTATAAAAAAAGTTATCAGATTTTAAAATAAATAATAAAATATTTTTTGAATATGAGTTAATATTTTATTAGGTATTGAAAACTTGATAACTTGGATGGAGGAATTAGAATGGAATTTTTTGATAAATTAGGTAAAAAAGCAAGTGAAGCATATAAAGTAACAGCAGACAAAACTGGAAAATTAGCAAAAGAAGCTAAACTAAGAATGAAAATAGCAGATTTAAAATCACAAATAAATGAAATATACAAAGAAATTGGAGAGATTGTTTATCAAAAGCATACAAGAGATGGAGAATATGATATAGAAAAAGAAATAGAAGAAAAATGTACTAAGATTGATGTTTTAAGTGATGAAATTGAGTCTAATTTAAAACAATGTCTTGAATTAAAAGATAAAAGACAATGTCCAAATTGTTTTGCTGAAATAGAGAAAGATGTTAAATTCTGCCCTAAATGTGGAACAAAACAAGAGGAAGTTAAGGAAGAACCAGCAAAAGAGGTTGAAGTAATAGAAAAGAATAATAATCCTTTTGATGGAAATGATGTTACTAATAATGCAACTAGTGAAAGTCAACAAGCAGAAAATGAAGAAAAATCAAATTTGGAAGAAACTGTTACAGTAGAATCTGATCCAAATTTAGAGGATGACAAAACAGTTGAACATATTAGTGAAGAAGATGAATAATATTTAAAGAATTTCTATAGTATAAAGCCATTAGAAATTCTTTTTTAATATGGATATCTTTCAAATAAATATTTAATAAGATTATTGGCATTTTCGTTAGTTACATGTATATATACACCTTTATCTAAAGATATCCACATCATAATTTTAAATTTTTCAATATTATCAACAAATGCACCAATAATCCCGGCTATTTCAATTGGATTTTCGTATTTATGTTCCCAATTTAAAACATTATTTATATTAAATGTTGAATTATAAAATAAACTTAAAAATTCTTCTAATTCTTTTGAATCTTCACTATATAAATTAACTGAAACCATAAAATTAATAACTCCTTTTATGTATTACAAATTTTTTTATGAATTAATTAACAGCAAAAAATTAAAATCTTATTCTATTAAATTAGTATATTATTTATAAAAAAAAATATACATATAAAATTTATTTGGAATACTTTATAAAAAAAAGCAAATAATAAAAATAATATTGAAATCAATAAAGGTTATAATTTGGGATAAATAAATTAAAATATTTAAATAATTTTTTTCCAAAATGTAACATAAAGGGAGGTTAAAATTTGAAAAAGTACGCAAGAATTGCATATATATTCCTAATAATAGTAATTTTATTATCAATTTTTTTAGTGTATAAAGTATCAGGGAAAGACGAGTCACAAGAAAAAATACAAGAAAAATCATTAAGCTCAATAAAGTATTTTGATAACAAATTTACTGATTTATTTAATGAAATAAATAATATCAAATTTGAAAATTATACAATTTCAGTTACAGAACCAAAAGAAGAAGAAAATACAACAGAAACAAATAAAGAAGATACAACTGGAAAAAAGTCAGAAGATAGTCCTGCAGAAGATGGAAACTCAAAAAAGGATGATAGCTCTCAGAAAAGCGGAGATTCAAAAAAAGATGGCTCTTCAAGTTCTTCTGAAAAGAGCAATGAAAATGTGCAAGAAAATAAAAAGAAATATAATATAGAAGAAAAAGGAATACTAACAAGAGACACTGAAGTAAATTGGAAACAAATAAAGAACGAAACCGAAAAAATGTACACATCATTATATCCTGCAATTTTAGATTTATATAAAACAAATATAAACAAAGAAGAAATAACGAATTTTAATAGAGAGTTTGATAAATTAACAAAAGCAATAAATGATGAAAATAAAAAAGATACATTAAAAGAATTGTCTAGTTTATATGGTTATTTGTCAAAGTTTGTTGAAGAATGTACAGACGATGAAAAAGAAAAGGTAGTTATTAAAACAAAGAATGATATTTTTAGGGCGTATAGTATTCTAGATGAAGAGGATTGGGAAAATATTTCTGATTATGCAAATGATGCATTACAGGAGTTTTCAAAATTGGCTGAAAGTTCTGAAATACAAAAAAATAAATATAATATAAATAAGGCATATATTATGTTAAAAGAGTTACAGGGAGCAATTGAATTAAAAGAAAAAGATATTTTTTTGATAAAATATAAAAATTTACTGGAAGAATTAGAAAATATGTGATATAATTTTCAAAGAGTAAATTGAATAGTCGCTGGTAACTTCCGAAAGGAACTACGAGAGGAAAGTCCGGGCTCCATAGAGCAATGATGCTAGATAACGTCTAGTGTGGGTAACCATAAGGAAAGTGCAACAGAAAATAACCGCCCGTATGGGTAAGGATGAAAAGGCGAGGTAAGAGCTCACCGGTTCTATGGTGACATAGAATGCTGTGTAAACCCCATCTGGAGCAACACCTAATAAAGAAGATTAAGTCTGCTCGACGCCTTCTTGAATTGCGTGGCTTGAGGCATATAGCAATATATGTCCTAGATAAATGACTATTTTAAAAGACAGAACCCGGCTTACAGATTTGCTCTCTATTTCTGATTTTATTTTAGGGAGGTAATTAATTTGAAGAGAATTGTTGGTTTTCAAAATAAAGGAGGAATGATATTGACAAGAAGATTAGAGATATTTGATGAAGATATAATGTCTATTGTTGGTAAAAAGGGTATGAGAAAATTAATTAATAATATTCAAGTAGATATAAGAAACTTGAAGTTAGGAAAATTAGTATATTATCCTGAAGATGCTGTTTTTAATGAAATACAAGATATAATTGACAATGCAATTTTGGAGCAAAATTATGAAGTATAATATTTATTTAACCAATAATGCTTATAATATGATAAAAGCAAATATATCATTTTTAAGTAAAGTAAGTATAAAAGCAGCGATAAAATTAAAACAGACATTTAAAGAGTACATAATTATATTAAAGTATTATCCTAAATTAGGAAGAAAATTAAATTCAAAAAGAGAAAAACCACCTTCAATAAGAAAGATGGTTATTGAAAAAAGGTATATTCTAATATATTTTATAGTAAATAACAATATTTACATAGATACAATTTTAGATTCAAGACAAAATAATAAATATTAAAAATCAAAAATTTTAAAATCGTTAGGTAACTCACCAAAAAAATTCAAATCATTATTATAAACAGGATGAATAAACTGCAAATTATAGCAATGCAAAGCCTGTCTATTAATTAAATCAGAAATAGAGCCGTATAAACTATCACCAAGCAAAGGATGACCGATAGCAGACATATGAACCCTAATTTGATGTGTCCTGCCAGTCTCCAAAGAACATTTAACTAAAGAATAATTATCAAATTCTTTTAAAACTGTATAATGAGTTATTGCAGTTTGACCATTTTCAGAAATGCATCTTTCAATAATACTATTTTCTTTTCTTGCAATAGGTAAATTAATTGTACTATTTTTTTCTTTAAAAATTCCAGTACAAACAGCTAAGTAATCTTTTTTAAATTGATTATTTTTCATTTGATTAATTAAACATTCTTGAATATATTCACATTTTGCAAATACAACTAAGCCTGATGTGTTTAGGTCAAGCCTATTAACAGGTCTTATTTTTTTCTTTAAACCAATTTTATCAAAATAGAATTTTATACCATTACACAAAGAATCAGAGTAATGCAAAACTGAAGGATGTATTGCAATTCCAGCAGGTTTATTTACAATCAAAAGCCAGTCATCTTCAAATACAATATTTAAAGCCATTTTTGTTGGTACAATATTTGAATTATCCTCTTCATAATCAAAGTTGAATGTTAAAATATCTCCAGAATTGCTTATTTTTCGTGTGTCACATGGTTGATGGTTGAGTTCTATTTTATTTAGTTTTATTAATTTATATAATAGTCTTGATGATATTTTTAGTTCATTTTGTAATGTATTATTAATTGTTTGTGTGTTGTTTTTTATTTCATAATTTATTTCCATTTTTTGCTCCTTCATAATATACAATATTGTAACAGGAAAGTGGAAAAAATACAAATTTTTACTTTACTTTTTTTATAAATATGTATATAATTTGATACGGAAAACTAAGGTAAAACAAAAATAATAGCAGAATAAAAAATTATAACACTAAAAAATGTTAAGGAAGGAAAAATAAAATGCGAATAAGATACAAAAAATGGGCAAGACCAGAACTAGAAGCAAGTAAATTTTATATAGACAACCCAGAAGAATGGAAAGGAAAATGGAAAGAATTTTTCAAAAATTCAAATAATCCAATACATTTGGAACTAGGATGTGGAAAGGGACAATTTATATCAAATTTAGCATCAAGCAATTTAGATATTAACTATATAGCAATAGATTTAGTTGATGCAATGCTTGGGTTAGCAAAAAGAAATGTAGAACAAGTATATCAAGAAAAAAATATTGAACCAAACAATGTTGTTCTAACAAGATTTGATATTGAAAGAATACCAATGATTTTAGACAAAACAGACAATATTCAAAGAATATATATAAATTTTTGCAATCCTTGGCCAAAGGGAAAGCATAGAAAGAAAAGACTTACACATACTAGACAACTTGAAAAATATAAACAATTTTTGGCAGAAAACGGAGAAGTTTATTTTAAAACAGATGACGACGATTTATTTAATTCAAGTTTAATATATTTTGAAGAAAGTGGTTTTGAAATAGTATCAAAAACTTATGATTTGCATAAAGAACCAATTTTTAAAAATAATATAGAAACAGAGCATGAGAAAATGTTTTCAGAACAGGGAATTAAGATTAAGGCATTGATTGCAAAATGTCCTTTTGGGGACGGTTCTGAAAAGGACATTTTGGAAAATAATGTAAAAGAATAGAGGGTTGTTGAAATGGAAGATCCAGATGTAACAGAAATGAAAAAAAATTGTAATAACAGAGAATATGTGCTTCAGGCAGTAAAAGATAAAGGGAAACTTTTGGAATTTGCAGCACCTGAATTTCATGATGATGAAGAAGTAGTAAAGACAGCACTTGAACAAGATGGTGAGTCAATGGAATTTGTATCTGACCGTTTAAAAGACAACAAAGATTTGATGCTACTTGCAATAAAAGGAGCACCATGGACTGCATGTTATGCATCAGATAGACTAAGAGCAGACAAAGATGTAATAATGGCAAGTGTAAAAACATATGGACAAACTTTATATTTTGCAAGTGAAAAATTAAGAGATGACAAAGAGGTTGTAAAAGCGGCAGTTACTAATAAAGGCTTAATTGTGAAGTTTGCAAGTTATAGATTAAGAAATGATAAAGAAATTGCAGAAATTGCAGTAAAACAGGATAAAAGAGCTTTTCAATTTTTGACAAAAGAACTAAAATCAGATGAAGAAATAAAAAGTCTTTTAGAATAAAAAATAAATTGAATGGAGGAATTTAAAATGATTAAAAAAGTTGCAATATTGGCAAATGGTGGAGATGTAGCAGGTTTTAATGCTGTAATAAGAGGAATAGTTAAGACAGCAGAAAATCATGATATAGAATGTTATGGATTTATAGATGGATATAATGGTCTATTAAAGAATAAATATGAAAGATTAAGTACAGCAGAAGATGGGAATGCAGAAGGAATATTACCAAAAGGTGGTTCAATAATAGGTTCTTCTACAAATGCAAATGTATTTAATTATAAAATTACAAATGAAGATGGAACAGTTGAATACAAAGATTTATCTGATGTATGTGTAGAAAATATTAAAAAAGATGGATTTGACTGTATCTTCACACTAGGTGGAGATGGCACACAAAAATCTGCTAGAGATTTTGCTACAAAAGGTGTAAATGTAATAGGAGTTCCAAAAACAATTGATAATGATGTTGCTTGTACAGAAATTACTTTTGGATATAATACTGCAGTATCTGTTGCAATGGAAGCACTTGATAGACTCCATACAACAGGTGAAACACATCACAGAATTATGGTATTGGAAGTTATGGGAAGATATGCCGGATGGATAGCATTAGAGTCAGCGATTGCAGGTGGCGCAGATGTTGCATTAATTCCAGAAATTCCATATGATATTAACAAAGTAGCGGATAAAATTAGAAATAGACAAAAAAGAGGTAAAAATTTTGATATTGTTGTTGTTGCAGAAGGTGCTAAACCAAAAGATGGAGAAATTACTGTTGAAAATGTAAGAGATAATGGTAAAGGTGTTGATAATACAAAACTTGGTGGAGTTGGTGAAAAAGTTGCAAAACAATTACAAGAATTAACAGGTTTAGAGGCTAGAAATACTACACTTGGTTATATGCAAAGAGGCGGAACACCTACAGCATTTGACAGAGTTTTGTCAACAAAATATGGTACTGCTGCAATGAGAATGGCAATTGAGGGAAAATTTGGAAATTTGGTTGTTATAAAAAATGGAAAAATAGATTATGCATCATTAGAAGATGTTGTTGGTCAAAATAAAGAGATTGGAGCGGTTTCTGGAAACACAGCTGTAAGCAATCAAAGAAAAGTTACTATGGATGACGATTTAGTAAAAACAGCAAGAAGTGTAGGTATTAATTTAGGCGACTGAGGGATTTAGGGACGTTCCTTAAAATCCCTGCAAAAAGGGATTAAGGGACAGTCCTGCTTCTTAAAAAAATCTTATATTAATTTCAACAGTAAAAAATTAATATAATTTGTTAACGCAATTTTGTTACAATTGTGAAAATTGTGTAAAAACTATTGTAGAAAAAAAATTTTATTGATATAATCAAACTAGATTTTAAATACGAAGGAGGAATAAAAAATGGCAATAAGATTTGTTTTAAACGAAACATCATATTTTGGAAACAATTCAAGAGAGGTACTAGCAGAGGAGATTAAGAAAGGAAAATTCAAAAAAGTATTTTTGGTTACAGATAAACCATTAGTAGTAGCAGGAGTTACTGCAAAAGTTGAAAAAGTATTAACAGATGCAGGAATTGAATACTCATTATATGACGAAATCAAACCAAATCCAACAATTAAAAATGTAACAGACGGTGTAGCAGCATGTAAAGCATCAGGAGCAGATGTAATAGTTGCAGTTGGTGGTGGTTCAAGTATGGACACTGCAAAAGGAATTTCAATTGTAATGACAAACCCAGATAGAGCAGATATCAAATCTCTAAATGGATTATCAAATACAGTTAATAAGGGAATGCCAATGATAGCATTACCAACAACAGCAGGAACAGCATCAGAAGTAACAATAAACTATGTTATAACAGACGAAGAAAGAAAAATTAAAATGGTATGTGTAGACCCTAATGATATTCCAATTGTAGCAATAGTTGATTCAGAATTAATGGCGTCAATGCCAAAATCACTTGCTGCAGCAACAGGAATGGATGCTTTAACACATGCAGTAGAAGGATATATCACAAAAGCACATAATGAAATGTCTGATATGTTCCATATGAAGGCTATAAAATTAATATTCAAATACCTACCAGCAGCTGTAAATGATAAAGAACCAAAAGCTGTTGAAATGATGGGAATGGCTCAATATATTGCAGGTATGGGATTTTCAAATGTAGGCCTTGGAATTGTTCACTCAATGGCACATCAATTGGGTGCTGTATATGATACACCACACGGAATTGCAAATGCTATGCTTTTACCAACAGTTATGAGATTTAATGGAGAAAACCCAGAAACAGCACAAAGATTTAGAGAAATTTTATGCGAAATTGGTAGACCAGATGCTGCTCACTTAAATGACCAAGATGTTATTAATACATTTGTATGGATGATTAGTGAACTTTCTAAAGCAGTTGGTATTACACAAACAATTAAAGATTATGGTACAAGAGAAGAAGATTTTGAAATGCTTGCAGATAAAGCAATGCAAGATCCTTGTAAACCAGGTAATCCGAGAGATGTAAGTAAAGAAGATTTTATTGAATTATATAGAAGAGCTATGTAAATAGTAGTAAATGTGAAATTTAATAAAGGCTGAAATTCAATAGTTGGGGTGGAAAACTTTGAAAGTTTTCTGCTCCAATATTTTGTTAAAATTCAGTAAGAATATTTTAGGGCCCTGTTTTATTAGTGAAAATTTTTTTCTTGACATTTTGAAAAAATAAAAGTATAATATACATGTATTATTTTGAAAAGGAGAAAAAATATGCTAAAGAAATATTGGAAAAAAATAGGAATGTTAATATTAATAATAGCATGTGTATTCAATGTTATGAGTAAGTTAGTACATAAGTTATCATTAAACAAAGAAATGTTACAATCAGCACAATATATATTTAGTGAAGGAAAAAATAATAATACCCAAAAATAATACTTGAAAAATTTTTGATAATATGTTATTATAAAAAACAGTCATGTTATAAAAAACGAAAAAGAGGTGAAAATGAAATGAAAGAAGGAATACATCCAGAATACAACCAAACAACAATTACATGTGCATGTGGAAATGTTATAGAAGTTGGTTCAACAAAAAAAGATATAAAAGTAGATGTTTGCTCAAAATGTCATCCATATTGGACAGGTAACTTAAGACAAGAAACAGTTGGTGGTAGAGCAGATAAATTCAAAAAGAAATATGGACTTGCATAAGTCAATACGAAGTAGCTGTAAAAGCTACTTTTTTTGTTGAAAAAAATAAAATCATATGATATAATCGAAACAATAAAAAAGAACACAGTAAAAAAACAGTATTTTAAAGAAGTCAAGAGCTCTAAAAGGAGAAAAAAATGCCAAAATTTTTCGTAAAAGATGAACAAATAAAAAAAGATGAAATAATAATATTAGGACAAGATGTAAATCATATAAAAAAAGTTTTAAGAGCAAAACAAGGAGACGAATTGCAAATATGCAATAGTCAAAATGGAGAAAATTTTTTATGTGAAATACAAGATTTAGAAAAAGATAATATAATATGTAAAATAAAACAAAAAATAAAAGAACATGTAGAAAGCAATATTGATATTACAGTATTTCAAGGATTGCCAAAATCAGATAAAATGGAATATATAATTCAAAAATCAGTAGAACTTGGTGTACATGATATAACACCAGTTGAAATGAAAAGATGTGTAGTAAAATTAGACGAAAAAGATAAAATAAAAAAGATAGCAAGATGGCAAAAAATATCTGAAGTAGCAGCAAAGCAATGTGGAAGAGATATAATCCCAAAAATAAATAATGTAATTAACATACAGAATATTTGTGACTTGATTCCTAAATTTGATATATTATTGGTAGCTTATGAAAATGAAAGGAAAAATGCATTAAAAGAAAATTTAATTAAATGTAAAGATCATTATAGTAAAAATAAAAAAATCAAAATTGGAGTTGTAATAGGTCCAGAAGGTGGATTAGAAGAAAAAGATGTTGAATTGTTAAAAGATAATGGAGCAAAAATTATAACTTTAGGAAAAAGAATTTTAAGAACAGAAACTGTAGCACTAAGTATTTTAAGTATAATTATGTATGAATTAGAAAACTAGGAGGAAACAAGTGAAAAAGATTATAGAGAAAAAAGAAGTAGATGAAAAATTTTTAAAAAAAATTTATTTAAATGTATTAAAAGCAATAATTGTAGTAGTATATTTTTTAGTTATGAATTTAGCATGTGAAAATATGGAAACTCAATATTTTGAAAGAGGAGTACAATTATGCACAATGATATTTTTATTTATATCAATATTCTTTTTTGAATTAGCATATAGAAAAGATGAGGATGATTTAGCTATACAGGGAATCGAAGTATTGATATTATCTGCATTTACATTAACAAGTAAACATATATCAAAAAAATTCAATTTTGATTTTAAGAATTATTCTTTAGTTGCTTCATATATATATGCAATATATTTTGTTTTAAAAGGTATAGTTGTTTATACAAAAGGTAGAAGAGAAATAGCCGAAAATCTTAGCGATATAAGAGAAATTGTAAAAAAGGATGAACCTATAAAAAAAGAAGCTACCAAAAAGAAAAAAGAAGATATAGATGAAACAGTAAAAGAAGTGAGAAAAAAAGAACCGGTAAAGAAAAGAATACCAAGAAAAAAGATAGATGATATAGAGAAAAGTGAAGAAAAAATAGAAAACAAAAAGGAAACAGCAAAGAAAAGAACACCAAGAAAAAAGATAGATGATATAGAGAAAAGTGAAGAAAAAATAGAAAACAAAAAGGAAACAGCAAAGAAAAGAACACCAAGAAAAAAGATAGATGATATAGAAAAAAGTGAAGAAAAAATAGAAAACAAAAAGGAAACAGCAAAGAAAAGAACACCGAGAAAAAAGACAGATAATATGGAGAAAAGTGAAGAAAAAAATGTGACAGAAAAAGTAAAAAGAAAATCAACAAAAAAGAAAAAAGAAGAAACGGTGGAGAAAAATAATGATTAGAAGTATGACAGGTTATGGAAAACAAAACCTAAATATAGAAAAAAGAGAATATCAAGTAGAAATAAAAAGTGTAAATCATAGATATTTAGATATAAATATAAAAATGCCAAAGACATTAAGTTACTTAGAAGAGCCTATAAAAAAAGAAATATCAGAAAAAATAAAAAGAGGAAAAATTGATGTATTTATAACTTTTGTAAATAACAGCAAAGAAGGAAGAAATATAGACATAAATAAAGAATTAGCACAACTATATATAAAAAAGTTAAGAGAATTAGCAGAAAAAGAAAAAATATCAAGTAATATAGAAGTAATGGAAATTGCAAAACTACCAGATATATTAACAATAAAAATGGATGAAGAAGATGAAAAAATAAAACAAGAAATGATACAAGTAACAAAACAAGCTGCAGAAAAAATAATAGATATGAAAATAGTAGAAGGTTACAAAATATCACAAGACTTATTAAGAAGAATTGATAAAATTGAAAACAAAATGGAGGAAATATCTTCAAAATCTACTGGACTTATTGAAGAATATGTAGTAAAATTAGAAAAGAGAGTAAAAGAAATACTTAAAACAGATGAAATAGACAAATCAAGATTAGCAGAAGAAGTTGTAATATATGCTGACAAATGCTCAATAGAAGAAGAAATTACAAGGTTAAAAAGTCATATATATCAATTTAGAAACTTAATAGCTAGTAATGAAAATGAGCCAATTGGAAAAAAACTTGATTTTATAATACAGGAAATGAATAGAGAAACAAACACAATAGGTTCAAAAGCAAATAATCTAGAAATTACAAATGGAGTTATAGATATAAAAACAGAGTTAGAAGACATAAGAGAACAAATACAAAACATAGAATAATCAACAGACAAAATTTTGGATGGCGATGAACGAGCGAAGCGAGAGAAAGGATTGAGTATTATGCAATTAATTAACATAGGATTTGGAAATATTGTATCAGCAGACAGAATAGTAGCAATAGTAAGCCCTGAATCAGCACCAATCAAAAGAATGGTGCAAGAAGCAAAAGACAACAAAACAGCAGTAGATGCAACATGTGGAAGAAGAACGAGAGCCGTAATAATAACAGATTCAGGACATATAATCTTGTCAGCAGTGCAGCCAGAAACGGTTGCAGGAAGACTTGACAAAGACATAACAGTAACATCAGCACAACTACAAGATGAAGAATAAAAAAGTTGGAAAGAATATTAAAAAATTAGGAGGTAAATAAAAATGATAGTAAAACCAACAGTTACAGAATTATTAAAAAAAGCTAAAAACAGATATGAATTAGTAATAGCAACATCAAAAAGAGCTAGGCAAATAGCAATGGGAGATGAACCATTAACAAAAGTAAAAGAAGAATCACCAGTAACATTAGCTGCAAATGAAATTGCAGAAGGAAAAGTAACAATAATAAGGGACGTGGAAGAATTTAAAAGACTTGAAAAAGAAAAAGAAGAACAAGAATCTCAAAAACAACTAGAAAAAAATCAAATAGAAGAAACACAAAACACAGAAAATAAAACAGAAAAATCAGAATAGAAAAATTAAAAATAGAAGATTTAGAATAAAAACGCAACAGAAATTAGAAAACATGCAAATAAAAGAATAAGGGGAAAATAAATATGATAGTAATATTATCAGGTGTTTCAGGAGCAGGAAAAGATACAATAAAAAAAGAATTAATAAAAAGGATGGAAAATGTAATATCACTTCCATCTTTTACATCTAGAGAATCAAGACCAGGAGAAGAAGAAGGAATACAATATCATTTTATAAGTAAAGAAGAATTTAAAGAAAAAATAAAAAATGGTGAATTTTATGAATATGATTTACATCACGAAAACTATTATGGAACATCAAAAAAGTTAATGAATGAAAAAATTCAAAGTGGAAAAATAATTGTAAAAGACATTGAAGTAAATGGAACAGAAAATTTAATAAAAGTCTTAGGAAATGATACAAAATTAGTTACTATTTTCTTAAAGGTAGATAAAGAAGAATTAAAAAACAGACTTATAAATAGAGGAGACAATTTAACAGAAGCAGAAATGCAGCTTAGACTTAATAGGCTAGAATATGAAGAATCAAAAATAGGTTTATATGATTATGTAATAAAAAATGATGATTTAGAAAAAACTGTTCAAATAATTATGACAATTATTGAAAATGAAAAGAGATTGGAAAAAATTTAAGAAAATATACATTTGGAAAACGATAATAAAACAGGATGCGCACCAAAATTAATACAAAAATTTGAAAAATAGGAGGAATATAAAATGGCAATATTATTACCTGGTGGAGCAGGATTTATAGGAAGTCATACTGCTGTAGAATTATTAAATAAAGGAAGAGAAATAGTTATAATAGATAACTTTTCAAACAGTACACCAAAAGCATTAGAAGCAATTAAAAAAATAACAGGAAAAGATTTTAAATTTTATGAAATGAATTACCTAGATAGAGAAAAACTAGAAAAAGTATTTGAAGAAAATAATATAGAAGCAGTAATGAACTTTGCTGGATTCAAAGCAGTAGGAGAGTCAGTACAAAAACCTATAGAATATTATGAAAATAATATATCAGGAGCATTAGTATTATTAGACACAATGAGAAAATATGGATGTAAAAAATTTATATTTAGTTCATCAGCAACAGTATATGGTGAACCAGAAAAAATGCCTATAACAGAAGATACGCCAACAGGTGGAACAACAAATCCATATGGAACAACAAAATTATTTATAGAACAAATATTAAAAGATATTTACAAATCAGATAATTCTTGGGATATATGTATATTAAGATACTTCAATCCAGTAGGAGCACACGAAAGTGGATTAATTGGAGAAGAACCTAAAGGAATACCAAATAATTTAATGCCATATGTAGCAAGAGTTGCAGCTGGAACACTAAAAGAATTATCAGTTTTTGGTAATGACTACAATACACCAGATGGAACAGGTGTAAGGGATTATATTCATGTTGTAGATTTAGCAAAAGGTCATATAAAGGCATTAGAAAAACTAGAAAAAGAACAAGAAGGATTATACATTTATAATTTAGGAACAGGACATGGATATAGTGTTTTAGATATGGTAAAAGGATTCGAAAAAGCAACAGGAAAAGAAGTTCCATATAAAATAGCACCACGTAGACCTGGAGATATTGCTACATGTTATGCTGATCCAACAAAAGCAAAAGAAGAATTAGGATGGATAGCAGAAAAAAATATAGATGACATGTGCAAAGATAGCTGGCATTATATAGAGGAAAGTCAAAAATAGAGGAAGTAAAATATATAGATGGAATATACATTTGAAAGAAATATAATAAAGAATTTAGTGATAAATTTGAAAGCCTACTAAATAAGTAAGCTTTCTTTTTTTATTCATAAATAAATGTGAATATTTAACATTTATATTTTAAAATAATTTATTAAATAAACATAATTGTTTTAAAATTTTTTATTGATAAAAAATTGATTTAACATTCAAAAATGAATAAATTATTTATTTTTTGGAAATATTTAAAACAAAAGAAAAAATAAAAATCGAAATGACAAAATTCAACATAAAAAAGAGACAAAATAGCCATATTCCACATGTCTCGAAAGGAGGAAAAATGATATACACAATAACCTTTAATCCAGCACTAGATTATGTAATAAAAGTACAAGAATTTAAAACAGGAAAAATAAACAAAAGTAAAGAAGAGTATATTTTTCCAGGAGGAAAAGGAATTAATGTATCAATTGTACTAAAAACATTAGAACAAGAAACAACAGCAATAGGATTTATAGCAGGATTTGTAGGAAAAGAGATAGAAAAACAAGTACAAAAATATGGAATAAAAACTGATTTTATAGAAATAGAAAATAACAATTCAAGAATAAATGTAAAAATATTAAATGAAAGTAAGGAAAAAAAGAATAATGCAAATACAGAAAATCAGGAAACAGCGATAAATGCAAGAGGTCCATATATTGATAAAAAATATCTTGAATTATTATATAAAAAATTGGAAATACTAAAAAATGAAGATATTTTAATATTGTCAGGAAGTGTACCAAGTGGTATATCAGATAGTATTTATGAAGAAATTTGTCAAAAATTAAAAAATAGAAATATTAAAATTGTAGTTGACTCAACTGGAGACTTATTATTAAAAACATTAAAATATAAGCCATATTTAATAAAACCAAATCAGCAAGAATTAGAAGAAATTTTTGGAATCAAAATATCAACTCAAGATGAGGCATTAGAGTATGCAGAACAACTACAAAAAAAAGGTGCACAAAATGTTATTGTTTCAATGGGAATTGACGGGGCAGTACTTTTGGATGAAAATGGTTATTCATACAAAATGAAGGCTTTGAACACAAAAGATGCTGTTAATACAGTTGGTGCAGGTGATTCAATGGTAGCAGGCTTTTTGGCAGGTCATGAGATGTTTAATAATTATGAAAAGGCACTTCAAATGGGAGTTGCAGCAGCTACTGCAACAACTAATACTTTATTTTTAGCAACTAAGGAAAAAATTGAAGATGTTTTAAATAAATTTAAATAATTTACCTTTAGGAAGGAATGAAAATAAAATGAAAATTACAGATTTACTTACAAAAGAGTCCATAGATCTAAATGTAAAAGCATCAAGTAAAAAAGATGTAATAGAACAAGCAGTAGAGCTTATGGAGAAAAATGGAAACTTAAATAATAAGCAAGAATATCTTAAACTTGTAATGAAAAGAGAAGAAGAAGGTTCAACAGGTGTAGGTGAAGGAATTGCAATACCACATGGAAAAGGTGGTGTTATTTCGGAACCTGGACTTGTTGCAATGGTAATACCAGATGGTGTTGATTTTGATGCATTAGATGGTAAGCCTGTAAAATTGTTATTTTTAATTGCTGCTCCAAATAGTAAGGACAACCTACATCTTGAGGTTCTAAGTCGTTTATCAGCTTTATTAATGAATGAAAAGTTTAGAAATAAATTGTTAAATGCAAAATCAAAAGATGAATTTTTAAAAACAATAGATGAAGCAGATGAACAAAGAATAAATGAAGAGACGTCAAATAATGAGAATGATAAAGTAAAAGAAAATAATAAGTCAAAAAGTAATGAAAACAAATTAATGAATAAAAATAAAGCTAACAATAATTACGAATTACTAGGAATCACTGCATGCCCAACAGGAATAGCCCATACTTATATGGCAGCAGAAAGTTTAGAACAAATGGGAAAAGAATTAGGACATCCAATAAAAGTAGAAACACAAGGTCAATCTGGAACAAAAAATAATCTTACAGATGAAGAAATAAAAAATGCAAGGGCAATAATCATAGCGGCAGATGTAAAAGTAGATTTATCAAGATTTGATGGCAAAAGAATTTTAAGAACAGGTGTATCAGAGGGAATTCACAAACCAAAGGAATTAATAGAAAAAGCATTAAATTCTGAAAATGATATTCCAGTTTATCATCATCAAGGAAATAAAAGAGAAAATATAGAAATGGAAAAGCCAAAAGGAAATATATACAATCATTTAATGAATGGTGTAACACATATGTTGCCATTTGTTGTTGGTGGAGGAATCTTAATTGCAATAGCATTTTTATTAGATGACTATTCAATTAACCCATCAAATTTTGGTATGAATACACCAGTTGCAGCATTTTTCAAAACAATAGGTGGAATGGCATTTGATTTTATGCTAGTCATTTTATCAGGATATATAGCAATGAGTATTGCAGATAGACCAGGGCTTGTAGTTGGATTTGTTGGTGGAGCAATAAGCAAAGCAGGAACAACATTTACATCACTTGGAAATCCAGAAGAAGTGCTAGTAAGTTCAGGATTTTTAGGAGCATTGCTTGCAGGTTTTATAGGTGGATATGTAGTTTTATTTTTGAAAAAATTATTTAGTTTTATGCCCAAAAGTTTAGAAGGAATAAGAACAATTTTGATTTATCCGGTTGCAGGTGTATTGTTAATTGGACTAATAATGTTATTGATAAATCCATTTGTATCAGCAATAAATACAGGTTTAAATAATTTCTTATCATCAATGAGTGAAGTTAACAAAGTTATTTTAGGAGCAATTCTTGCAGGTATGATGTCTGTTGACCTAGGTGGACCTGTAAACAAAGCGGCATATACCTTTGGAACAGGAATGTTAGCAGAAGGTCATTATGAAATAATGGCTGCAGTTATGATTGGTGGAATGGTTGCACCACTTGCGATAGCACTTTTAGCAACATTCTTCCCTAAAAAATTACCTAAAAAGGAAAGACAAGCAGGTTTATTAAATTATGTTATGGGACTATCGTTTATATCAGAGGGAGCAATACCTTTTGCATCATCAGACCCACTTCGTGTTTTGGTTTCTTGCGTAATTGGTTCTGCTGTTTCTGGTGCATTATCAATGGCATTTAACTGTACTTTAATGGCTCCCCATGGTGGAATATTTGTATTACCTTTAATTGGTAATTGGCCTTGGTATGTTGTTGCTCTTGCTGCTGGTTCATTTGTGGCTATGGGTATTATGGCTATTTGTAAGAAAAATGTTTGGGAGGATTCGATTGAAAAATAATAATTAATTTTCAATGAGATTATCAAATTAAGGAGGATAAAAGTTGAAAAAAGCAAATGTTGTTATTGAAAACAAGACAGGTCTTCATGCAAGACCTGCAACTGAACTTGCAAAACTTGCTATGAAGTATAAATGTACTATTAATCTAATTGTTAATGGTAAGTTAATTGATGCTAGGTCTCCTCTTATGATTATGTCTGCTGGGATAAAGCATAAGACAGAGTTGGAAATTATTTGTGATGGAGAAAATGAAGAGTTGGCATTAGAGGATGTTAAGAATTTTTTATGTGATTTATAATAATATTATATGGAAATTTGAAATATATTGTTTTTTATACCTTGGTGTCGCAAACTCCATATGTAAAAATACTAGTATGTAGTTTGCTCCAGTTCGCACTCACACTTGTTCGTTTGGTCGCTTACGCGGTATTTCAAAACAATATATTTTCAAATTTGTTGAATATTATAAATTAAAAAATACTTGAAAGAAGGTAATTGTATGCTTGTTGGAAAAGGTATTTCTGAGGGAATAGGACTTGGAAAAGCAGTAATTTTAAAAGAAAATGAATTAAAAATAGAAAAGCAGAAAATTGAAGATATTTCAGCAGAAAAAGAACAAATATATGATGCAGTAAAAGAAGTAGAAAGTGAAATAGAAAAATTAATCAAGAATATAGATGGAACAGAAAAAGAAATAATGCAAGCATATTTAATGATATTGCAAGACCCCAGTTTAATTCAAGAAACTATCAAAATAATTGAACAAGAAAAATGTAATAGTGCATATGCAGTAGAAAATGGACTAAATAAAATAATAAAAACATTTGAAGAAATGGATGACCCATATATGGCTGCACGAAGCAGAGATATAGAGGATATGAAAAAAAGAATATTAGCAAAATTATTAAAAATAGAAGAAATTGATTTATCAAAATTACCTGAAAATACAATACTTGTCGCAAAAGAATTATCAACATCAGATACCGCCAAAATGAACTTAAAGAACATCTCCGGAATTATTACAGAAATTGGAGGTATTAATTCGCACATGGCTATAATCGCAAGAACTAATGAAATTCCTGCAATTGTTGGTATAAAGCATATTTTTGAAAATATAAAAGAAAATGATTTTATAGCATTAAATGGAGCAACAGGAGAAATATTTTTAAATCCAACACAAGAAAAAATTGAAGAACTAACAAAGAATCAAGAAAATATAAAACAAGAAAAACAAGAATTAGAAAAATATAAAAATGAAAAAGCAATAACAAAAGATGGACATCAGGTTGAACTTTTAGCAAATATAGGTGGCCCACAAGACATTCAAATTGTAATTGATAATACGGCAGAAGGTGTAGGACTTCTAAGAAGTGAATTTTTGTATATGGATGCAAAAGATTTTCCATCAGAAGAAGAACAATTTGAAGCATATAAAAAAATTGCGGAAAGTCTAGAAAATAAAAGACTTGTTATAAGGACATTAGATATTGGCGGAGATAAAGACTTAAAATATATGAAATTACCAAAGGAAGAAAATCCATTTTTAGGTTATAGAGCGATTAGAATTTATCTAGATAATGTTGATTTATTTAAGGTTCAGTTAAGGGCTATTTTGAGGGCAAGTAGTTATGGAAATGTTGCAATAATGCTTCCGATGATTTCGTCAATTGAAGAATTACGAAAATCAAAAGAAATTATTGAAGAAGTAAAACAAGAGTTAAAAACAAAAAATATATCTTTTAATGAAAATATAGAAGTTGGAATTATGGTTGAAATTCCGTCATCTGCAGTAATGGCAGACGAATTTGCAAAAGAGTGTGATTTTTTTAGTATAGGGACAAATGATTTGATTCAATATACTATTGCTGTTGAGAGAGGTAATGAGAAACTTGCAAATTTGTATTCTCATTTTAATCCTGCTGTAATTCGTTTGATTAAATCTGCTATTGATGGTGCACATAAAAATGGTATTTTATGTGGTATGTGCGGAGAAGCGGCTGGTGATGTTAAGTTTATTCCTTTGCTTGTTGGTCTTGGACTTGATGAGTTTTCTATGAATGCTAATAAGATTTTGAAAGCTAGAAAGTTGATAAAGGATTTGAGTTTTGAGGAGTGTAAGAATCTTGCAAATAAGGTACTAGAATTGGATTCAACAGAAGATGTTAAAATGATTTTGGATAATTTTTAGAAAGTTTAGAGGCTGTGAATTGTCAAAAAGTTTAGTTTGTAATGAACTAAACTTTTTGACAATTCACAGGATAAAATTCATAAACTCAAAACAAAAACATATATTGTAATAATAAAATTTAAGGTGGTGAGCTTGTGAAAAATACATATACAGTAGCATTAGCAGGAAATCCAAACGTAGGAAAATCAACCATATTCAACAGTTTAACAGGAATGCATCAACACACAGGAAACTGGACAGGAAAAACAGTAGCAAACGCAACAGGAGAAGCAATAATTAATAACAAAGAATTTACATTTGTTGACATTCCAGGTACATATTCAATAATGTCAAATTCAGAAGAAGAAGAAATTGCAAGAGATTACATATGTTTTGGAAATCCAGATGCAACAGTAATTGTAGTTGATAGCACATGTTTAGAAAGAAATTTAAATTTAGTATATCAAATTATGGAAATAACAGATAACATAATTGTCTGTGTAAATTTGTTAGACGAAGCCAAAAAGAAAAAGATAAAAATTGATTTAAAAAAATTAGAAGATTTACTAGGAGTGCCTGTTGTAGGAACTGTTGCAAGAGACAAACAAACACTAGAAAATTTGAAAAATACAATATACAAAGTATGTGAAGGTGAAATAAAACCACATACCAAAACAGTTAGATATGAACAAGAAATCGAAGAAAATCTTGAAAAAATAGTGGAGAAACTTGATACAGATTTATTAGTTAATGAATATTCAGAAAAAAGAAATATAGTGACAGAAATAGGAGTTGAGAAAAATAAAATATCAAAAAAATTATGCAGATGGATAGCGATAAAACTAATAGATGGAGAAGAAAAAATATTAAAATCAATACAAGAAAATTTAGAAATAGATTTAGAAGAACAAGAAATTCAGCAATCAGTAATAGAAGCAAAAGAAAATCTAGAAACAAGAGAGATTATCTCAAAAAATTTTAAAGACAAAATAGTAGCGGATATCATGAAAAAAGCAGAAGAAACATCAAAAGAAGTATGTACATTTGAAAACAAAAATTATAGAGAAAGAGACCTAAAAATAGACAAAATTTTAACATCAAAAATATTTGGAATTCCAATAATGATACTATTTTTAGGCCTTATTTTTTGGATAACAATAGTAGGAGCAAATTATCCATCAGAGTGGCTATTTAGCATATTTAATTGGTTACAAGACAAACTAGTACATTTTGCAAATTATATACATTGCCCAACATGGCTTTCAGATATGTTGATAAATGGAGTGTATAAAACATTAACATGGATAATTGCCGTAATGTTGCCACCAATGGCCATATTCTTCCCACTATTCACAATACTAGAAGACTTGGGATATCTTCCACGAATTGCATTTAATATGGATGGATTCTTTAAAAAGGCTTGTTGTAGTGGAAAACAAATGATAACAATGTGTATGGGCTTTGGATGTAATGCGTGTGGAGTAACAGGATGCAGAATTATAGATTCACCAAGAGAAAGACTAATTGCAATATTAACAAACAATTTTGTTCCATGTAATGGAAGATTTCCATTTTTGATAACAATAGCAACAATATTTATTGCAGGAGCATTTGCAGGCGGAAATGGATTTTTAGCATCAATTTTATCAACATTTGCAGTAATTGTTGTAATAATATTTGGAATATTTTTAACACTCGTGATATCAAAAATATTATCAAAAACAATATTAAAAGGGATGCCATCATCAATGGTTTTGGAACTGCCACCATATAGAAAACCACAATTTGGAAAAATACTAGTGCGTTCAATATTTGATAGAACCCTATTTGTTTTGGGCAGAGCAATATCAGTTGCGGCACCTGCAGGACTTGTGATATGGCTTATGGCAAATGTAGGAATTAATGGGCAAAGTTTGCTTTCAATTATAGCAAATTTCTTAAATCCTTTTGCTAAATTGATGGGCTTAGATGGATATATTTTAACTGCTTTTATTTTAGGAATTCCGGCGAATGAAATAGTTTTACCAATAATTTTGATGTGTTATTTGAAAGGCGGAACATTGGTAAATATAGAGGATACAATTCAAATTGGCCAGATTTTAATTCAAAATGGCTGGACCATGCTTACTGCTATGAATGTTATGCTTTTTACAATTTTACATTTTCCTTGTGCTACAACATTGCTTACTGTGAAAAAAGAAACTGGTAGTTGGAAGTGGACGGCAATTTCTTTTGCAATTCCTACTGTTTGTGGAATTGTTTTGTGTATGATCACAAATTTTGTATATAATATTATATTAGTTTTATAAGAAAAAGAAAGCTATATCTATTTAGAGAATAGCTTTTTATATTGGATTTTATAATTTAATTAGGCTAGAATATTTAAAAAAACGAACTATTATGTTGATAAAAGTTGGCTTGAAAGTTAGATTTTTTATACATAATAAAATTTTGTTAAAAAAATTATGTAAATACTTCCATTTTTAGAAAATATATGATATAATAATTATGTTAATTTAAAAATATATAAATTGGAGGAATAAAAATGAGAAAATTAAAAAGTATTTTAAGTATACTTACTATTATGGCTTTAATCTTGGTTAATACAAGTGCAATAGCTTATTCAGGAAGATTTGACACAGATAATGAAATAACAATGTCAGAGTATTTAGTTAATGGAAAGGGAGGAGTAGATATAGCTCCAACTGTAGGTGGATATAGGTTATATTGCCAAGCAAATGTTATTAACAGTGATACATATAATAAAATAAAAAAATTGAAAGACGAAATATATGTAATTGGATATCATAACTTGTATGAAGAATCAAAATCAGAAGATGATAGAATTAATTATGAAGCATCACAAGAATACTACAAAAATAATTATGGTACATATGTAGAGGATTTTTCAGATGAAAAGGTTGATGAAAATCAATCATCTATAATTTATTGGTTACCAGATTTTACAGATAATTGGCAACGTTCAATGGATAATTCTTATAATATTGATTTAGCAAGTTTTTCTGGAACAAAAGATATTGTAGTTTGGGTTCAAGTAGAAAAAAGAGATGGTACAAGAATATATGATGCAGAAGTTTATGAAGTAACAGGAACAAAAAATGAGAATGTAAATACTAATACATCAACAGATATAACAAATTCAACAATAAGTAATAATACTACTTCTACAAATAATAGTGTATCAAATAATACAAATTCAAGTACTGATATAACAAACAATGTTAATTCAACAAATACAGTTAATAATACAACAACTAATACAAACACAACAAATACAGTTAATAATACAACAAATAATACAAATACATCAAATACAGTTAATAATACAACAACTAATACAAACACATCAAATACGGTTAATAATACAACAACTAACACAAACACAACTCAAAATACATCAAGTAATAAAAATGAAAATACAGCAAATAAAGGAGATTCAACAATAAATAAAAATGATACTTCAACAAATAAAGGTAATGCAACAACTAAAGGAGATAACACAACAATTAAAGATAATTCAACTTCAGGAGGTAGTAAAACTACAACAAGCAGTATTTCAACAAAATCAGATAAAACAACTTCAACAGAAAAATTACCATATGCAGGTATTAAAGAAAAAATAACAAGAGTGTCAATAGTAATGGCGGTAGCTATTGCTGGAATATTATTTATAAAATATAAGAAAATAAAATAATATTAATAGTTTAAATAGAGTAGAAAAATAAAATTTCTACTCTATTTTTTGAGTTATAAATATTAAAAAAATATTTAGTTGATAATTGTATTTTTTTATGATATATTACCAATATGAAATGGATGAATAACTACAAACAATGAAATAGAGCAAAAATACAAATGGTTGAAAGAAAACTATCCAAATATAAAAAAAGAAAACATTATTTTTATATGTTCAACAATGTTAAAACCAGAAGTCATAATAGAATGTTGTAAACATTACAAATTTGATATAAAATATGCGGTTTTTGTAGATGACAGACTAGATGTCTTAAGAAAAGCAGAAACACTAGGAATAACAGCATATCATCCAAGTTCATTTACTGAATAAAAAATCAGAAGGAGAATACTCAAATGAATTATAATGAAAACAAAATAGTAATATTTGACTGGGGTGGAATAATAGAAAGTCACCGAAAAGGCGAATATAGTATAGATGTAGCAGTAGAAAATCTAATAAAACATTTTAATCCAAAAGAAAACAAAAATATTGTTGAAAGGTATTATGATAAATCAGCAGAATTAGGAATAAAAGACATAAGAGATATAGAGAAAGATAAATGGTTTGAAAAGATAAAAAAAGAGTTTGATTTAAAATGTACTCCAAAAGAATTTTATGATTATTATATAAAAGAATTTGATAATATTGAATATTACAAAGATGTTGTAAAATATGCACATAGTTTAAAAGAAAAATGTAAAATAGGAATTTTATCCAATTTAGGTTATCTAGATAAACAAAGATTGGATAAGCAAGTTAATCTTCAACTATTTGACTTTGTATGGTTATCTTTTGAACTAAAATGTGTAAAGCCTGATGAAAGAATATATAAAATTGTTGAAGAAGAATGCAAAATAAAACCAGAAAATATATTATTTATAGATGACAGCAAAGAAAATATTGAGGCTGCTAAAAAATTAGGATGGAATACTTGTAATGCTTATGGATATGAGTTAGACAAAATAAAAGAAAAAGTTAATGAATTTTTAAAATAACATTTACTCATATTAGAAATGAATATAAAGTTTATAACATAAAAAGTAAAAATAAAAGGTGGCAGAAAATTGAACATATACAAAGAACTAAATAAAATAATAGAATATATAGAAGAACATTTAGAAGAAAAAATAGATGTAGAAAATCTTTCTAAAAAAATAGGAATGAATGAATATACATTCCAAAGAATATTTGCAATAATAGCAGACATATCATTAACAGAATACATACGAAATAGAAGATTAACAAATGCTGGACAAGAACTATATCTAAAACAAGAAAAAGTTATGGATGTAGCTATAAAATATGGCTATAATAATGCGACAGCTTTTTCAAGAGCATTTGAAAAATTCCATGGAATAAAACCAAGCGAAGTAAGAAAAGCACCAGAAAAATTAAAAATGTATACCAAATTACATTTTAACGAAAAAGTTGAATGTAATAAAAGCATTGAATATAAAATAATTGAAAAAGAAGAAATGACATTATATGGGGAGTATGTAATAACAGATAATAAAAAAATAAAAAAAGATGCACCAAAACTATATAAAGAAAATGCAGATAAATATGGAAATCCACCATTTGGAATTGTAGAATATTATGATAAAGAAAGAACAAAAGTAAAGGCATATGGCGTATTGTATTATGAAAACAAAGGAAAAATGAAAAAGAGGATAATTCCTAAAAGTAAATGGATACAAATAAGAATTGATTCTCAAAATACCGAAGAAATACAAGATGCATCAGACATGTTTTATAAAGAATTTTTACCAAATTCAAAATATAATTTTAGAGATATACCAGAAATTGAATTTTATCATGACAACATAACAGATTTTTTAATTCCAATAGAAAACTGACTTTTTTTGAAAAGAAAAAGTCAGTTTTTTTGTGCTCCAATATGATAGAATTTTATAATAATTATAAAAACAAAAATATTATTAGCAACATTGGAATTAAAAGGAATGGGATAAAAATGAAAAAAATATTTGAAGTATATTTAACTTCAGAATATGTAGAAAGTGAAGAATGGCTAAAATTATTTTTCAGGATATCTAAAATAAATGGCTTATATAGGCCATGGAATTTATGGATAACAATAGAAAAAAATTGTATAAGATATTTTATAGAAACAAAAAGAACACTTCCAACAATATTAGGAGAATTAGGAAGTTTTTTGTTAAAAAAAACAGATATAAAATTAAAAGAAAAGACTTCAATAAAAAAGCCATATATATTAATGCAAAATAACCAAACAATAATAGATGTATACGATAACAATGAAAGCAAAAGAATGCAAAAATTAAAGAAAGTAAAGATTACATTTTATCCATACAAATATGATAATTATTTATCAACAACATATATCTATTTAGAAACAATTGACAATAAATTAATAAGAAAAAAAGTTTTTTTGAATTCCAAAATTTATGAATTTGTAAGCATAAATTTTGGAATACACACAAGATTTTATTATCAAAAAAATACGACCAGATATTTAGAAACTAAAAAAACATTAAACATATTAAATAGTGATAAAGAAAGGTCAATTTTAAAAGTTGATGCTTTTCCATATTTGCAAGAAGAATTATATTTAAAACATACAGATTATGATTTTGATAAACACTCTATAGTCATAGGAGCAAGTGGAACAGGAAAATCAAAAATGATGAGTAGTATAATCAAAAATTTGTCAAATGACAGTAACAACAAATATAAATATAAAATTGTTGTAATAGACCCGCATTCTGCAATGGAAGAAGATATAGGAGGACTTGAAAGCACAAAAGTAGTGGACTTTAAAACAGAAGAAGATAGTATAAATCTATTTATGAATGGAACAGAGGATATCCTATCAAGCACAGAATCAATAATAGATATATTTAAAAACATAATTGCAGATAGATATAATTCAAGATTAGAAAGAGTTTTAAGATTTAGTATACACTTATTATTAGAATATAAAAATTTTAATTTAACTAATTTAAGAAAATTACTCACAGAAATAGAATATAGAAATAAAATCTTAAAAGAAGTTGAAGATGATATACCAATTAACATAGTAGAGTTTTTTAAAGTTGATTTTAATGAAATAAAAACAACAGCATATCAACAGGCAATTGCTCCAATTATAGCATTCATAGACGAAATGCAGTTATTACCAGCATTCAATTATGAAAACAACATGAAAAATATAAAGGAAGAGATAGAAGAAAATTTTATTACAATTTTATCATTAGACCAAATGACATTAGGATTAAATATAACTAAAACAATAGCAGGATTTGCAATGCAATCAATTCTGCAATTAGTACAAGCACATACATTTTCAGAACATATAATTTTGATTATAGACGAAGTATCTATAATAGAAAGTCCAATAATAAATAGATTTCTGTCAGAAGCAAGAAAATACAACTTATCATTATTTTTAGCAGGGCAATATTTTGAACAGATTAGTGAAGGATTAAGAAAAGCAATTTTCACAAATGTTGTAAATTATTTTATTTTTAGAGTATCAAGAATAGATGCAATACTCTTGCAAGACAATATAAAAATGGAAGTAGCGGTAAAAAATTCTCATAACAATAGAATGAAAATTTTAACCGAATTAGAAGATAGAGAATGTGTTGCAAGAATTGGGAAAAGTGGAAGATTATATTCAGCATTTAAAGGTAAAACAGTAGACTTTACAAGTGTTCCTAGAATAAAGACTGTAAAAAATAATGAGAAAATAAATAAAAAGATAGATATAAAAGAAAAAATTTTTAACATTGAAAGTAAAAACACATTAAAAGACATAATGGCTAAACAATCAGCCTCAAGAAAAAAGGTAAATAATAATTAATTTATAACAAAGAAGGAATGAGATTAGAAATGAATGATAAACAATGTCAAAATACTATAAATGAAATATTTATGGAAATATTTGGACAAAAATGTCCAGTAAAAATTGAAGAACTTTTATCGGAATGTGCTTTTGATATAAAGTTGCCTAATAAAGTTATAGATGCAGTTACAGGAGATGAAACATGGGCATCTTCAATAAATTCGAATAAATATATTAGTCAAACAAATATGAAAAAATATGATGAATATAAAGGATGGATGAGAACAAAAAAAGAAATTAGTTCTATTGACGATATTATAAAAAATTGGGATAAAATAAATTATACTACAACTGAAAGAATTTATGATAGTATAAATGTTTCAAAAAGTGATACAATTTATAATTGTGAAAACATATACAGAAGCCAAGATTGTAGAAATTGTAAAAATGTAATTTTTACTGATGGATGTTCAAATTCAGATTATATTATTGGATGTCAAAGAAGTTCTGATTGTAATTATTCAATTAGGGTGTCTGATTCTAATAGTTGTTCTAGCAGTTACAATGTTATATGTTCTGCAAAAATTAGCAATTCATTTTTTATACAAGATGCAAATTCTCTTCATGAGTGTATGTTTTGCTCTCATATTTCAAACAGAAGGTATTGCATTGCAAATATGCAATTTGATAAAGATGAGTATATGGCAATTAAAGAAGAGGTAATAAAATGGATGTTATCACAATTTAATAATTCATAATAAAAAATTTTCATAAAAAATTATCTAAAATTATTGACGAAATACAAAGAAAATAATATTATTAATAAAGTTTTACAAATATTAGGAGTAAAAAATGAAAGAATATTTTTATAAAAAAGAATACAAATATATGTATATGAGCATATTTTTCTATAATTTTGCAAACGCATTAAGTGAAACATTTGGAACAGTTATGCTGTACAAAGCAGGACTACCAATTTGGTTTATATTATTAATTTATGGAATTAGATTCCTAATAACTGGACTAATATCACCATTTTTTATAACGATATCAAATAAAATTGGAATTGCAAAATGTATATTAATTTCAAATATATTTAGTATAATAAACTCATATTTCATGCTAAATAGTGAAAGTTTATATAGAAACATTGCAATATTTATATTTTCAATTGGACTTATGGGACTATCAAATCCATCATCAGATGCATTATCAAGTAGATATGTAGAAAATGAACATAGAGGGCGATTTAATAGTTTTTATAATATAAGTAAAATATTAGGAACTGTACTAGCAAGCTGTTTGGTGGCATGGGGAGTAATAAGCAATAATAATTTAGTATTATTTATCTTTATAGTAATTTTCTTCTTATTACAGTATATTTCTATATTAAAAATAGATTATAAACCAGAAAAAAAAGAAAATACATTTACAGAGAGCATAAAATATTTGTTAAATAGTAAAAGCAACTACAAAATTATTTATGCATTAAGAACAAATCATATAATAGAAAGACTATTTGCACCATTGTATTTGTACATAATTTTACAAGACTTTGCAGCATTTTCAACAATAATAATAGTATCATTATTATTTCAAGTTATAACAATAACTTTAATTGGAAAATACACAGACAAAAATTTAAGAAAAGCAAATAATTTTGTATCAGCTATAAGAGTTACAATAACTGCAATATATTTATTTGCTAGAAATAAAATATTGATTTCAGTTAATAAAACTTTAAGTGATAATTTTGGAAAAGTATATGAGACATCAATTACAACATCAATACAAAATATAATAAAAGACTCAAAAGAAGATAATGAATTATTATCAACAGCTGGGCAAATGAGCTTATGTTTTACTGAAGTTATTATATTAGCTATTTTATCAATAGCAGCAAAATATATTGGAACAAACATATTTTATATAATATTTGCATTGTCAATAGTTTCTACAATAGCAATAAACTTTTATACTAAAAAAGAACAACAATAGCAGGATTAATAATCAGATTTCAAGAATATTGTGCTGGAGGATTACTACAATGTTATTTTAAGCAGATAATTAGTTGATAATTATCTGCTTTTATGGTAATATAATCACATAAAAAAGATTTTTAGGAGAAAAAAAGTGGAGATATTGATAGAAGAAGCAACAATTAACGATATAGATAAAATCATTAAACTAAAGCAAGAAGTTTGGGACAAATTAGAAAATAAAGACTGGTATATTATAGACTCAATAAATCAAGAATGGTTGAAAAAACGATTAGAAAACAGTGAAATAATAATAAAAGCAGTTGACAAAAATAAAATTGTTGGATTTTTAATTATAAACAACAATCTAAAAAAGGAAAAAGATATAATAAAAAAAGTAAATCTGGAGGAACAAACAGATATATGCATAGAACTATCTAATGGTGCAGTAGATAGTGCATACAGAGGAAATCATTTATATATTAAGATGATCCAAAAGGCAGAAAAAATAATAAAAAGCAGGTATCATAAAAAATATATATTAGCGACTGTTCATCCAGACAATATTGCAAGTTTAAACAGTTTACTAAAAATAGGTTATGAAGTAAAATGTAGAACAAAGATGTATGGTGACTTAGATAGATACATTGTAATAAAAGAATTGAATGGGTGAATTTTAAATATGATATACAAAGATAACAAAAATAGATGCAAGTGGTGTAATCCCAAAAATGAATTATACATAAAATATCACGATAAAGAATGGGGACAACCATCATATGAAGACAAATATTTATTTGAAATGTTAATACTTGAATCATTTCAAGCGGGTTTGTCATGGGAATGTGTTTTAAATAAATGGGAAGCTTTTAAAGAAGCATTTGATAATTTTGAAATAGACAAAATATGCAATTATGATGATGAAAAAATCAAAGAATTATTAGAAAATTCTAACATAATTAGAAATAAACTAAAAATAAATGCAGCAATAAATAATAGCAAAATATTTAAAGAAATACAAAAAGAATATCAAACATTTTCTAATTACATATGGCATTTTACAGATAATAACATTGTGTATGAAATAGATAAAACCAGTTCAGAACTATCTGATATAATTTCAAAAGACTTGAAAAAGCGTGGAATGAAATTTGTGGGAACAACAATTATTTACTCTTATTTACAGGCAATTGGAGTAATATATTCACACGAAGAAGGATGTTTTTTGAAAAAATAATTGATAATGTATTTTTAATATGATAAAATTTAGACATAAAAAACAAAGGAAAAGGGGAAAAGATTATGGAAAAAACAAAAGCAAAAACAAAATGTCTAAAAATTTTATTATTAGTTATAGCAATTATAGTATGTATTTTTATTGCTATTGTAGCAAGAAGAATTATAATACTTTCGGAAATTGATAAAAAGGTAACAGAATTAGAAAATAATAGCAACAATCTCTATATAAAAACAACTTTTATAGACGAAAAAAATTACACAGCATCAATAGAAAGATATATAAAAGATGATGTAAGCAAATTAGTAATGGAAAAAACAACTCCAGAAGGAAAGAATGCCAAAATAACTGAAATAACATATCCAGAAAAAAGAAAAATGTTTACTGAAGTAAATGGTGTTAAAGTAATGAACGAATATAATGAAAAAACAGCAGTTAGAGGTGCACATATAGAAAAAGAAACAGAATCATCATATACAACAATTAGTAATCCAGCTTATAGTATGTCAAAAAGTGAAATGATTATAAATGCAATAGTTACAAGTATTAAAACAAAAAAGATAGACGGAAAAGATTATTATATATTATCAAGTAAGATGAATACAAATTTCTTTTATAATACAAACACTACAAAAATGACAATATATGTTGAAAAAGATACAGGGCTAACAACAAAAATAGTAGAAGAAGTAAATGAAAATGGAGAAATAAAGGAAATATATAAAGATTTTGAGTATAAATTTAACAATGTCACAGATGAAGATATAAGTGAACCAGACAATTCTGAGTATAAAATGCAAGAAAATAGCTAAAAAATTGTAATAAAAGAGGTTTAATAAAGAGAATGAAGCAATTTTACGAATAGTGCTAAGGCTAAAGAAGTAAGGAGAAAAAATGGAAAAAGAAGAATTAGAAGAAATATATAATAAATGTATAGAATATAGTAATAAAATACAAAATCCAATTCTAAGAGATGTAGCTAAAAGAGTATATAAAGACTATAAAGTACAACTAATTAACAAACCTGCAACACCAGGTTCACACCATTATTATGCAGGAGGGTTGTTATTTCATATGTATAGTGTAACAAGAAATGCTATTGGGATATGTGATATGTACAAAGAATTAGAAGTAGATAAAGACTTAGTAATATTTGGTGCATTAGTTCATGACATAGGAAAATGCAATGACTTTAATGATTTTAAAGATAATAATTATGAAGCAGTAAATGGAAATAGTGCTGCTTTACTAGGACATTCATATGAAGGAACACATATAATAGAAAATTATTTAAAAGACTTTGAAATTAATGAAGAATTTAAAAATCAAGTAATACATATGGTAGGAAGTCATATGAATGAATATAGTGAATGGGGAGCGTTGGTATTACAAAAAATGTTGGAAGTTATTATAATAAATTATGCTGATAGTATGGATGCATATTTTGAACCAGCACATAAAATTATAAAAGACGCTAAAAAAGGAGAATTATACAAAATTGGAAATGCACCTAGACCATATTATAAGTCTCTAAATGATTACTATAATTTGCAATAAATAGAATAATTAAGAAAAAAATTTAAGGAAAAGCACGATACCAATTTAAACAAAGGTTAAAAGGGGAGAAAGATGAACAGAGTAAATAAAACAAAAAAAGTAATAAAAATTACAGCAATCATATTAGTAATATTAATAATTTTAGGTATAGTATTAACAGAAGGAATAGGAAACTACTTTGTAAATTATGCAATAGCAAGAAGTGGAGCAGGAGGAGATAGAAAAGTAAGTGAAGAAACAAAAATAGAAATACAAGGTGAAGATGAACAAATAATAGAAAATAATAGAAAACTGGCAAAAGAAAGTTCAAAAATTTGGAGTGAAGAATCAGTGCAAAAAACTGTTGAGATAAAAGCAAATGATAACATAACATTAAGAGGAACAGAATATTTGCAAGATAAACAAACAGATAAATGGGTAATAATATTACATGGATACAGAGCAAGTACAGAAAGCGTATTACCAATAGGAGAACAATTCTCAAAAAAAGGATATAATGTATTAATTCCAAGTATGAGAGCATGTGGAGAAAGTGACGGAGAATACTTAGGAATGGGATGGCTAGAAAAAGACGATTTACAGAATTGGATTAATTTAATTATAGAAGAAAATAAAGATGCAAAAATTATATTACATGGTTCTTCAATGGGTGCTGCAACAGTATTAATGGCTTCCGGAGATGAACTACCTTCAAATGTAAAATACACAATTGCAGACAGCGGATACACATCAGTTTGGGATATATTTGCATCAGAAGCAAAAGCAAGATTTAACTTACCAGAATTTCCAGTTTTGAATATGTTTGAAATAGTAGCAAAAAGAAAAGCAAAATATGACATAAAAGAAGCTTCAGCACTAGAACAAGTAAAAAAGAGTAAAACACCAATATTATTTATCCATGGAAGCAATGATGATTTTGTGCCAGAATACATGTGCGAAAGATTATTTGATGCAGCAAGTTGCAAAAAAGAAAAATTAATTATAAGTGGAGCTGGTCATACTGACGAAAAATATAGAGAACCAGAAACATATTATAATAAAATATTTGAATGGGTGAATTTAGAATATGATATGTAAAGATAACAAAAACAGATGTAAATGGTGCAATCAACAAAATGAATTATACATAAAATATCATGACGAAGAATGGGGACAACCATCATATGAAGACAAATATTTATTTGAAATGCTTATACTAGAATCATTTCAAGCAGGACTATCATGGGAATGCGTTTTAAATAAAAGGGAAGCTTTTAAAGAAGCATTTGATAATTTTGATATAGATAAAATAATTAACTATGATGAAAGAAAAATTCAAGAGTTATTAGAAAATTCTAACATAATTAGAAATAAACTAAAAATAAATGCTGCTATAAATAATAGCAAGGTATTTAAAGAAATACAAAAAGAATACAAAACATTTTCTAATTATATATGGCATTTTACAGATAATAACATTGTATATGAAATAGATAAGACAAGTTCAGAACTATCAGATGAAATTTCAAAAGATTTGAAAAGGCGTGGAATGAAATTTGTTGGAACAACAATTATATACTCTTATTTGCAAGCAATAGGAGTGATATATTCACATGAAGAAGGATGTTTTTTGAAAAAATAATTGATAATGTATTTCTAATATGATAAAATTTGAACATAAAAAACAAATCCAGCTTATAGTATGTCAAAAAGGGAATTAATTGTAAATGCAATAGTTACAAGTATTAAAACCAAAAAGATAGACGGAAAAGATTATTATATGTTATCAAGTAAGATGAACACAAATTTCCTTTATAATACAAATACCACAAAAATGACAATATATGTTGAAAAAGATACAGGACTAACAACAAAAATAGTAGAAGAAGTAAATGAAAATGGCGAAATAAAGGAAATATCTAAAGATTTTGAATATGAATTTAACAATGTCACAGATGGAGAAATAAGCGAACCAGATAAATCCGAGTATAAAATGCAATAAAATAGCTAAATAATAATTTGGAAAATTACAAAGAATATAAAACAAACTGATAAAATAAAAGAGACCAAGGAAATGTGATAATTCACATATTCCAAAGTCTCTTTTTGAGATAAGTTTTCAGTCTCTTTTTTCTTGAATATTAGCAAACATATCGTACTCACGATCTGCTTTTTTCATAATTGCAGATGCAGTAAAATATCCACCAAAGATAGCAAGTATTAAGACAAAAATTGCTAATAGAACAATTATAGTATTGCCTTTTTTCTTCCCTTTGCCACCAAAAAGAGTTTCTGCAACTCTACTTATAGCACTTGGTACATTTCGTGCTGCACTCACAGTATTGTGAATTTGAGCATAGGAGTTCCAACCGGCAGTCAAACCGTTGGACAAAGTCTTCTCTTCCCAAAAATTCTTTAAACTTCGAATCCAAATGTAAAAACCAGTTGGAATTACAGTTACCACGCAAAATAGATAAATCAAATCTGATGAGAGCTGTTCAAACATCAAAATTGTATCTTGATTTACATTTGCTAATTGTAAAAAGAATGGAGAGATAAGTAGTAAAATATAACCATATACCATAGTAAATCCAGCTATTGCCATAATATAACCTACTACAATATAGGCTCTAAAGCTACCACCTACTTCTTTAGACTCGGACCAGTACCGCCCTACATAATTTGCATTTGCCCAAGAAATTATATTTCATAATCATAAGTATTTTCATTAAGTGTTATAGTTTGCTTTTTAGAATA